>JAFWAC010000016.1 GCA_017507805.1 Clostridia bacterium | reverse complement strand
CTTGTCCGTGATTTCCCATATTCGGTCAATCATTTTTGTGTTTGCTTTATACATTTTTTATACCTCCAATAAAAACACACTTGCAGAAAGCTTAACAATGAGGTATAATAGATTTACCGCAAGTAATCTTTGCTTGTGTGTGTTGTGTGGACTGTCGGAAGGGCGTCAACCTTTTTTATCCGGCAGTCTCTTTTTATTTTTCTATTTCGGTATATTGCTTATCTATTCCGTCCCGTATCACCTGAGCTTTAGATTTATTTGTTAAAGAACAAATCTTATTAAGCTTTTTTTCTGTTTCAGCATCAAATCTGATTTTCAGTGTGCGGTCTTTTGGATTGTCAGTAAGCTTAGTACCTTTTTGAATACCCATTTTCCTCACCTCAACTTTGTGGGCACATCCTAATATTGACAGACCCACAAACAAAAGTCAAGCTTTTTTCAAATTATAAAAATGTATACCCGTTGGGGCAACCCTTGCGGTCGCCCGATAAATATTTTCGCCCTGTTTTAAAAAATACCGCTTAAAACTCTTGACAAATCTGCCTTATTGGTATATTATTTTAAATATGCCGCTGTGGTGGAATAGGCAGACACAAGGGACTTAAAATCCCTCGGTAGCAATACCGTACCGGTTCAAGTCCGGTCAGCGGCACCAAAAATCGACAGGTTTCGGCCTGTCGATTTTTTATCCATTGCGAAAGCAATGGTATATCATCAACGAAGCAACGCTATCGTTGTATCTCATCAGTCCGTCAGGACTGTATATCATCACGCATTTGCGTGTATAAATAAAAGCTTTCGCAATGATGATATACACGGCTTCGCCGTGATTTAGGTGAGAGTTCGAATTCATACACAAAGATGGTGAAAATGTCTTTTTTGCAGTAATAAGTAAGATGTAATAAGTATAGCGTGCCTCGACACGCAAAAAAAGCACAGGCTTACCTCATCTGTAAGAGGTGATTGTTTTTCCGTTTCGGTCATAAATTACATAACCGTATCTTTTAGCTACAAGCCTTGCCTGTGAGATATACGGTGTAATTTTCACTGCTGGTGCTTTCCAAGACTTTTTAACTATATAAACAGGTCTGCCTTTTTCCGCGCCGTCATTATATATGCCGAGCTTATTCGGTATACCGCTTATTGCGTTTATATCCCTTATCTGCGCTTTGGAGCCATTACCCCTCACGCAGTAATGACAGTGCGAGCCGGTGGTTTTTCCGGTACTGCCCTCAATTCCGATTTTATCGCCTGCCGATACATTTTGTCCTACCTTAACCACTACCTTTGACAAATGCCCGAAATAGTAGCGGTCGGCAGATGCCGATTGCTTTATTCTTACATAAAGCCCGAAGCCCTGCTCCTTATCGGCAGAATTTTCCCAGCCTGCCCTTTCCACCACACCGTTTACGGTGCTGTATATTTCCTTGCTGTCCTCACCCACAAGGTCGAGCCCATCGTGTGCCGCACCCATAAAGATTTGCGACACCCTGAATTTTCCGTTATACGGACTGTTCATTTTTTATACCCCCATTTAATCCTTGATATTACAATTTTACATAGACTTTTCTCTGCAAAACGAACAAACCGCCCCGATACATCAAAACACCGCGGGCGGTTTCGGTTATCCGAAAAGCCTCTCGGAAAAATCCTTTGCAAAGGCGGTTAAAGCCTCAAAATCCATTGCAGAAATATAATGCTTTTCAAGTTCATCGTGAACCTTTTTTGCCTGTGACAGCACCGTGACCGCCGAAAGCAAAAGCTGACGGATTGCCTTTTTGTTGAATTTCATTCTTTCCCTGCTTCTTGAGAGTTGCTTTGCCGACATAAATCTGCGCGCGTGTATCCGGCGGCTGTCACTCGAAAAATGCTGGTAATCATATTCCCTGACAAAGCTTAAGGACAGCTCAGGTATTATGATATGGTCTATAAGCTTAGATGGCAGAAAAGCATTTTTAACGGTTATTATGCTGTAACCTCCGTCCAAAGCCCACTCCCTGATTTTCCGCATTATTATATTTGCCGCAGCGCCGTACTCATCCTCAATAATAACGGTTTTTTCGGTCTCTTTCAGCGCGGTTTCGGCATAGGATACAACCCCTTTGGGAGTAATTCCGCAAAGGAAACGCACCTGCTCACTCGGCTTGGCGGCAGTTTTGGGTATCATTTTGCGGCAAAGACCGACAGCAAAGCGCTCAGCCTTTATTTTATCGGTGCAGGCGGCGGCATTTTTCAGATTATCGGTCATAAGCTGTCCTGCCGCCTGCATATACCTTGATGCCGCCTTGTGCAATGCCTTGTTGCGGTCGGTGAGGGAAATAATCTCCTCCCCCGAAGCAGAAAAAGCCTCCTCATGCCAAAAGGTGCCGAAATTAAGAATTTGCTCACACACTCCCGGATATACCGGATCAACCGTGTGGGGTGCCGTTCCGTCAAGAATAACCGCCTTCTTTTCGGGAAAAATCACCGCATCAAGAGAATTCGGATCACTGCTACAGGGGCAAAGCAGACATTTTATATCTCTTTTATCCGCCGCGGCTGCGAGATATTTCATAAAGGAGGATTTTCCCGTTCCGGGCCCGCCCTTTATTATGTATGCCTTCCAGCCTTTTTCTTTAGAATAGCTGTCACTGAAGCAGGAAAGAAAGCCCTCACAGGAATTGGCAGCCAAAAAGTATTTCAAATTAAAATTTTCCACAATTATCACCTTAACCCTACACAAAACACAATTAAATTTTACACTAAAGCCTGCTGATAATATATTTTATTCTTTAAATTTTGTTTTGACACTGAAAGCTATGTGTGATATACTTTTCTTAGAGTTGACCGGACGGTTGCGGATACTGCTTGTATCTGAGGAAAGTCCGAGCACCGCAGGGCAGAATAACGGCTAACGGCCGCCGAGGGTGACCTTAGGGAAAGTGCAACAGAGATATACCGCCGTATGGCTTTGTTTTAACATTGAGCGCGTTTTTTACGCCGCCTGTACGGTAAGGGTGGAAAGGCGAGGTAAGAGCTCACCGGTCTTACGGGAACGTCAAGACCCTGTAAACCCTATTCGGTGCAACGCTGACTGTGGCGATACACCTGCCCGGTGTGCCACGAAAAGCGGCTTGAGCGTTTGGAGTAATCCTGCGCCCAGATAGATGACCGTCCTTGACAGAACTCGGCTTACAGGTCAACTCATATTTTCTATAAAAGGAGTTTTTTAAATGGATTTTGCGCAATTTGGTAATTATTTATTACAGCTTAGCACCTCATTAGGCATCAAACTGCTTGAAGCCATCATCATTCTCGTTGTGGGATTCAAGCTCATTAAATGGTGTAAAAAGTGGATAAAAGAAACCCCAAAGCTTAATAAGCTTGACGGTAGCCTTCGCTCGTTTTTAATAAGCTTTGCAAGCATCGTGCTTTACGCTCTTCTTTTAATCACCGTTGCAATGGTTTTAGGTGTTCCCGTTACATCATTTATTACAATACTTGCATCCTGTGGTGTGGCTGTGGGTCTTGCACTTCAAGGAGCACTTGGCAACTTTGCAGGCGGACTTATGATTTTATTCTTTAAGCCTTTCAAGGTTGGAGATTTTATTGAAGCCTCCGGTGAATGCGGTGTTGTTCAGGAAATAACCGTTGTTTACACCGTTCTCTTAACAGGTGACAATAAGCGTATCACCCTTCCAAACGGCACTCTCACCAACTCGGTAATAAAAAACTACTCTACCGAGAAGCTTCGCCGTGTTGACCTTACCTTCAATACCTCTTACAGTGCCGATATTGATAAGGTTCGCACCATAATCAGTGAGGTTATCGCAGCTCACCCATTAGCCTTAAAGGATCCTGAACCCTTTGTAAGACTTTCTGCTCATGCAGACAGCTCACTTACATACACCGTACGTATCTGGTGCAAGAGCGAGGATTATTGGACGGTTAATTTCGATGTTGTTGAAAATGTTAAAAAGGCATTCGACCAAAACGGCATTGAAATCCCTTATCCTCAGATGGATGTTCATATCGATAACAACTAAAAGTTTTTAAAATAATAAACGGGTTATCTCATTCCTTTGTCTGAGATAACCCGTTTATTTTAATTTGAGCCTGTAAATAAAACAATTTTCATAATCATCATCATAATCGGTTTTGCATTTGTTATAAACCTCGGGATAGCACACCGCCCTTTTGCAAAGTCTACAATAATAATCATAACGGTATATGCCGTTCTCCTCCCCATATACTAAATAAGGACAGCAAGCCATTTTCACACCCCATACAATCCTTTTTTGTAATTATACTCAATATTTTGAGTATAGTCAAGAGATTAAGTATGATAATATTTATTTGGTGATAAAAATGATCAGCTATAAGCCGTTTTATGATACATTGTTTAAAAAGGGCATAACCGAATATAACCTGATTTTTAAGCAAGGCTTTTCAGCCAACACCCTGCATCGGATGAAAAAAGGCGAAGCGATAAATACTAAAACGCTTGATGCGCTTTGCTATGCCCTTGATTGCGATGTTACCGATATACTCGAATTTGTAAAGGAATAGCGCCGGTCGAAAACCGGCGCTGTTTTTTTGCGGATTTACAAAAAATTTTACAGAAATTTTCTTATATCAATGGCAAGCTTTTCCTCAAGATTAATCAGCCGCTTGCAGATGTCCTTTGAAACCTCGTCTGCCGCCTTGTACTGATTGAGATAGCGATTAAGTGATTTAACCCCCATATTACAGCCGTCAGTAATAAGATCGGCAATGGTGTGGTCTGATTCATTCACAATCAGCTTCATATTTGTTTTCATCCATGACATACCCTTGGCAATGGGATTTGGGTCCTTGCCCTCATCACTGTACTTATCAAGTAGCTGCTGTAATTCCTCATTAAGCTTATTATGCTCATCCATACAGGTAGTTAAATAATCCTTTAGCTCCTCGGATTTGACATATTCCAAAACCTCATCAATAGAAGCCACTCCCATTTTCACACCTGCATCACATTCTCTGAGTAATTTTATAGTATCCTGTTCAACCATAAATCTTTCCCCTTTCCTTTTTAGAATAGTATATCCTCTTTTCGCAATACTATTAATTAAAGATAAGGAGAATGCTTATGTCCTTTTTTAACTACCACGCGACAGCCAAAAAATTAATTTCTCAGGGAAAGCTTATCGGATATTATGTTACAGAAAAGCATAATTCCGTTTGTCCTGCCCTTGTTTTGGTTTTTGACGACATTAAGCATCCGGTAATGCCCATAAGACAGCACCGCTGGGGAGAATACCTGCCATTACTTCCCAAGAACAAGCAAATGTAAACACTTTTGAGCGTTTCGACTAACTACAATTATTATAGAACCAAAAAATGTTGACAAATAAATTTAATATGTTATAATATAAATAGACAAAGGGCTACCGCAGTCAGCGGTTGTCCCCTAACTGTTGTGAATAACCGCTAGTTTGGACGCTGGGCGGTTATTTTTTTATGCTTAAAATAAGTAACAAAATAATTACAAGGGTAATTACTGTAAAATATTCCATTGCATCACCCCCTAATTTTATTAGAGGGCTTATACCCCCTTAATAAAAAGAGGGAACAACCGCTTTCCGCTTATTTGGTAGTCCTTTGGGAGAAAATCTCCGTAACATATTATACAATATAGGTCGTATTTTGTCAATTATAGGTTCTTGCCCCTATTGTAACTCAACCCTATCGCACTTTTTGATTTTTTACAACTATTTATTACAACGGTTTATATCCAACCTACATCAAGCCTTTTGCCGTTTCTGTCTCTGAAAGCATTTCCTCAAGCTCGGCGCAAACGGAAGCTTCAAGGTCATGCAAAAACATTTCGGCACTGTCTCTTTGGAGCAACACCCTTTCGTCCTGCATTACCCCACTCAGAAAACAGTCAAGCGCAAGTCCGCGCAAAAAGACTATCGTTTTGAGCTTGTCCGTGATTTCCCATATTCGGTCAATCATTTTTGTGTTTGCTTTATACATTTTTTATACCTCCAATAAAAACACACTTGCAGAAAGCTTAACAATGAGGTATAATAGATTTACCGCAAGTAATCTTTGCTTGTGTG
>JAFWAC010000015.1 GCA_017507805.1 Clostridia bacterium | reverse complement strand
TTGCTATGGTAAAGCACAACCGTGCTTTGCCTTAATTTCCAAGACCGGCGTTTTTTCACAATGCGGTGGTCTTTTTGTCATGCCCATTTATAATCTTATAATTATTTAGAATTTAGGACTTGACTTTTATTAGCAGGTCTTTCTAAATATAAAAACAGAAGTAATCCTTAATTTTCTTCACTTAAACATATTTATAGAATACAATTCTCTACACCAACGAAAACGCAGATTATATTTCTATATATTTTCGCCCATATAGGATACAATTATATATAAGGCGGTGAAGTATAGAATGTACGAAGAGATGTTTAAAGAAAGATTAATTAAATTAAGAATGCAAAAAGATGTATCGGCAAGAGATATGAGCTTAAGTTTAGGTCAATCAGAATCTTATATAAATAAAATCGAAACCAAAGACACTCTTCCCTCTATGACAGTGTTCTTTTATATCTGTGAATATTTTAAAATTACCCCAAAAGAGTTCTTTGATGTTTCGGTTGAAAATCCGAAAGAACTAAATGAAATAATTGAAAATTTAAAAACGCTTAACAGCGACCAACTGGCACATATAAATGCCATTATTAAAGATATTAAAAAATAAAATGATAATTTATATAATACGGATAGGTTTCAAAACCTACCCGTATTTTTTTGCCCTCATTAAGAGAAATTACTAAATTATAATTTGCAGCACATTCTTATTAAACCAATGTAAAACCTTTTGGAGTAAGATTAGGTTGTTTAGATGAATAGGCATCAATATATAAATCACATATAAATGCTTTCTTTTTAAAGAGAAATCCTTTTTCTTGGTACACTCTGTATTTGTCAACGATATTTCCGTTTTTACCACTACACGAACCTACACGCTCATAAATAATTGCTTTACCGTTATATGCGAGTCTACTAAGGTATATAGAGGATGCACGGACTGATGTTGTCAGGATAGGCTCATCAGCCGAGAAACCATATTTTGCCTTGTTTATTATAGGTGCGTCGCTAACTTTAAACCATGACGGCATCGTTTCTCTAAAAAAATTAAACTGTTTTTCCGCATCCTCAACGGTATCAAACCAATCAAACACAACACCTTCCGGTTGTTCATGTACTCCTGTTATTGCTCTTTCACAGAAAGCAATGCGGAGCTTTTGTTCCATCGTGAGTTTTCCTTTTGTAAGAGGTAATTCTTCCATTATCCGAACAAGAGTGGGTATAATATCATCACTTTTTGCTATTAACGCCATTTGGGGTTCTTTGCCTTCTACAATATCTCCAAGCACAGCATAAATAGCGACCATTTCCATATCTGTAAATTTGTTTTCAGTTACATGAGCTATATAATCAATAATTTTTGTATATTCCTTAATCTGTTCTTCAGGTATTTGAATTTTCACTTCTCCTAAAATTTCTTTTAATGATTCATATCTTTTTTCACTCAACAATTCAAACAATCCTTTGTTATAAATATTTATCCCATGCAGTTCCTGTGATCCCGAAGGCTTCTAATTTATTTGCTATTTCTGTTGCTGATTTGAAACCGAAATTTCGTATACCCTCAATATCATCTGATGTCATATTCACTACATCGGAAATAAGAGTACAACCTTTCTTTATCATACCGTTGTGGGAACGAACAGAAAGTTTTAATGAGTCAATAGATCTGCTTAGAAGCTCTTCTTTTTCAATGACATTTTTCCCTTTTTCTATTTCTAACATAGCCATATCGTAGCCTTCTTTATATCCTAACTCATATTGAGATTTAGATATGTGGTTAATATATCCTTCTATACCATAGCGAATAAATCTCCAGTTCAACGGAGTTTTTATTTCCCGTCCAACATGAGCAAGAATTTGTCTGACGCGCTCCTGTGTGACAGATACAATTTCTCCGATTTCAGCAAATGTTTTTCGTTCTATAAATCGCAGCTTTACAATTTGTTGTTCTCTCGGATCTAACTTTGAAATCAAATATAATACACCATAACGCATATCATCTGTTATTTCTATATTAAAATCTTCGGTATTATCATCATTTAAGAACTTAATGAAATTAAGAGGAAACTCGTCATTAATGCTTATCCTTTTAAACTTCGTTCCTTTTTCCATTTCCTCATCCTCCTAAACTCTTTCAACGATCTCTGCAGAGCAGGTCAGTTCCCATATTGCAAAATTGCCTGAATATCTTCCCCTGTTCTCACGAACATAAATTTCAGTAGTTTTTTCATTGTCGCTTGAAGTGAGGTAAACACTACCGCTACCAATGTCCGGAACACTATCACTTTCTATGACAGTTCCTTTTATTGTAATTCCGGAATTTATTGGTACGGTAATAGTAGAACCACTTTGTATATTTTTTCCGTTATATTCAATTGATTTGAGCCATTCATTTCCTACGCTTAAATTTGCCGTCATATTAAGCGAACAGTTTATGCAATATACGACATTCTTTGCCAAAACAAGACCTTTAAGTGAATCATTAATTTTACCTTCCGCCTGAGTTACATCTTGCTCGGTAGAATTTTCGTTACTAAGTACAAATTTACAGTTTGATGTAACACTTTTTAGGGAGTTACAAGAGGCAGTGGTATATTTGTTCTCTTTGATACTCTCCGCTTTCTTTATAAGCAAAGAAAGGTTACTCTTATCCGGCTTGGATATTAGTGCTTTTATTCCATAATCTATTTCTATGATAGCATTGTCAATATTCTCTTTTAGTGCGTTTTCATCGCTGATTACATTGTTAGCTATCGTCATTGCATTTTTTAATTGACTTGTTGAATTTGGAAGATAACCATCAAGTGCTATCTTTTGTGCATCATCAAGTTTTGCTATTAAATCAGTTTTATCCGGTTTTATGTACAAATCGTCGATAGCTTTTTGTAGATTACTCTGTGCTTCTGCGATATCCTTTTTCGAAGGGTATGTTTTATCTTTGGTTATCTTTGCAACTTCAAGTGCAGATAAGTAATTTTGATACGACTCCGGTGTGTATGCATCCTCGGATTCAATCTTCTGATCAATTACACTTTGTAGCGCTTCTTTTTGCTCATTAGCACATCCTGTTAAAGTAAAGAGAAATAAACCAACAAAAATTATAGTAATTAACCTTTTCATATTTATAACCCCAAAGTAATTCATTGTTATATATTATAATACACCATTTTTAAAAAATCTACACTATTTGAATTGGTGTCTTGCAAATAGATTGTTTATAGTTGCAAATAAAGAACCTATACTATTTGTATGGGTAATACACAGTTGGAGGTGGTATTGATGGATTTTTACTCAATAGGTGCCAATTTAAGAAAGGTCAGAATACAAAAGAAATTGCGCCAAGAGGATGTTGCAGAAAAAGCAGAATTAAGTGTAAATTATGTAGGCGCAGTAGAACGAGGCGAGAGACTTCCATCACTCGAAACATTTATTGCATTATTAAATGCTGTTGGAGTATCAGCAGACATTGTACTTTGTGATGTCCTTAATAACGGTTACGAGGTTAAAAACTCATTGATTAACGACAAGCTCAAAACTCTTAGCAGAGAAGATGTTTCAAGAATTCACGAACTTATAGATGTGGAGATTAAACACTCACACCATAAATAAATTATACTTACTTGATGCACCGTTTGATAATGGCGGTGCATTTTTCTTTATTCGCAAAACATAATTCAATTCCTCAACAATATATATTATATATACTCATATTCTGTATGTCAACCAAAACAAAGACTATGTTTCTGCATTTTCTATATGAGTATAGAGTACAATTATATAATGGAGTGTGGATTATGTTTGAAGGAATGTTTAAAGAAAGATTAACGCAATTAAGATTGCAAAAAGATGTATCAGCTCGTGATATGAGTCTAAGTTTAGGTCAATCTGAATCTTACATTAATAAAATTGAAACCAAAGATACATTACCCTCAATGACTGTTTTCTTTTATATCTGTGATTACTTTGGTATTACACCTTCCGAGTTCTTTGATACCTCAATTGAAGCGCCAAATAATCTTAAAGAAACAATAGAACTTCTAAAAACCTTAAATTCAGAACAGTTAGAGCATATAAATGCAATTATACGGGATATAAAAAAGTGAGAGCTATTCAGCCTGTGAATAGTTCTCACTTTTAAAATTACAGAATAAATTAAAGCATATTAATTGGTTTAGTCGCTCTACCTGTCCAACCTTGTGTTTTTGCCCACTCACGCATTTCATCGGCCTTTTCAAAATCATTACCATGGATAGTTTTAAGCATATCAATAAAACCGTAAATTCCGCCGACATCATCAAGAACAGATAAACCATCTACCCTAATACAAATAGGTGTTTTTTTCCTAGCAATCTCTCTTAACACATCAGCTTTATTACCAACTATTTTTTTGTCGGTTGCAAAATCATAAAAATCCCAGTCCTCAACAATATCCTTATCATTAATGACAGGGAAAATGTAACCTTGTTCATTTGGAAAATCCCAACTATCATTTATGTAATAGGCTTTTTGGCAGGTGATTTTAACACACCAACCATCACCAAAATCATACCTGTAAAATAAGCTATTCGCAAACGGTGTAATTTGCGGTTCAAGTGATGTTAATATTTCGTGGCATCTTTCTTCCATTACATTTATTGCTTTACTGTTTTCAATATAAGCTCTTTCAGTTGTAGTTTTTGGCTTATGTGATAATCTAACCCCATGATTTATTATTCGTTCAAATTCTGCTTGTGTTATTCGTCTACGACGCAGTTCGGATAAACTATCAAGCAAATCAAGGTATTCTTCTTTAACTTGCTGCATCTCGTCAATAATTGCTTTTTTCTCACGGATTTCAGATTCAGTTATTTTTAACCATTGACTATAATCCACACCAAATCCTTCCGGGAAAAGAATATCTTCTAACGATAGGCGTTCTAATAATGAATTACAATCCCCGTTAAAAATACACTTTTTTTGAATTTCATCAACTGTCTCTAAATCCTTTAATACCTTTATATCCTTAACACTTTTTTCAAAATCCGAAACAAGTCTTATATTTTCGATATATGTATCCCCTACGCTGAACGGTAATTCACTACCGCAATATTTGCTTTTAAGCCAGCTTTTAAAACTCTTTGTTCCGTCGTAATCATCACCGCAGTATTTGTCTGTAAAATCTTCATCAGGAAATCTAAAGAGAACTCCGCACATTTTCTTCCACTGATTAAGATTACCACCATTTGTAACCCTACGGAAAGTGTCGATATCCAATCCAAACTCGTGCAAATGGCTATTCTGCCAACCAAATAATTTTTGTATCATATAATTAAGTGCATTAAGACTCATAGAAGCAGGAACTAAAACATCTCTTGATATACTCTCTGAAACCTTAGCGTATTTTGCTAAAATCAACTCTTCTTCCGTTTTGAATTTGAAACTACTTCCATTATAATCAACAAGCTCAAAGTGTAACTTAAAAACTGCAGGTAAGTATTTTTTAGCAGCCTTTGAAGGACGTTCTTGCTTTTCTATTCTTTTTCCAATTTCCATAAATTCCATTTTCTTCCTCTCATCTTGCTGGATAAATAAATTTCTATCAATAAAAGCTCCTACTTCATTCGTTTGATCAGGATATTTATTCTTTTGTTTTTCGAAGGCATTTTTCATACGCATACGCTTTTCTTTGGAGTTTTTAGCATTATCAGTAATACTACCGTTATTCATTCCTTTTGTATACGGTAAATAGTTTTGTACGCATTTAAGCGAGAGCATCAAGCTATCAGCTATTTCTTGAGGAGAGTAGCCTTTATTAAATAATTCAACAACCTCCCGAGTTCTTTTACTTTCCCAAAGCCCCTCGGTTATTAAAACTCTCTGAACGGTATTTTTTGAAACTCCAAGAATTTCTGCAGTATCTTTAACAGAACTTGTACTCTTATATGAATTAACTATCTTCTCAAATAAATTGCTTTCTTCCAAAATGCCATCTCCTTTTTAAATACAATTATATTATAATGATTTTCGCCATTTTGTCAACCTCAACTTTTGTTTTTGTTTATTTATATAAAAAAGTCGCTTGGTTTAGCCAAACGACTTTTTTATATACTCAGTTGAGTTTCTTATCGATATATGCTTTTACATTATTATAAAAGATTTCAGCTTCTTCTACCTGTTTACGAACATCATCATGTGATATTACGTAAAAGTCAACATAGTCACTTCCTTGTCTCAAAGCAAAAGCACTTTTAATTATATCGGACATATTCTTTTCAAAAATCCCTGTTTTTATATAGTCCATTTGAAAGCATGCAATAACACCTGAATGCTTTTTGAAATCTTTACCATCAAGTGCTAACAAAGCACGAACTGTATGAAAAATAGCATAATACGAACGATTGGCTGCATTATCAAACATATCCATTGCTAAAGTAGCCTTAGAATCTTTCAAAAATTCCTTTGCTTTTTCAAGACGATATCTGCATAAATCCACTTGTTCTTTATTGTACAACACTTATGCCCTCCCTTATAACATTCTGATAAAAAGGCAAAACGGTTTGATAATGGTTAAATGTTTCAGTATCCTGAAGTGTAACAGATAGAAGTACATTATATTCCAAGTCTATATCACTTGAAAAATCAGACACTAATCTTCTATATGCAGTTAATTCTTCTTTTGGCATATTAACAAGAGCCATTACATCAATATCCGATTCAGAATCGTGGTCACCTCTAGCATAAGAACCATAAAGCAAGACATTGTCTAATCTGCTTCCAAATATTTCCTGTAAACGCTTATGAGTAGTTGATAAAATTGTCTGAAGTTCAGATTTAGTACACATCGTAACCCCTCACTTTCATTGTTCCGTGTTTTTATTATATACTGAATTAAACAATATGTCAAATCAATTAACAGTTTTATTTAAAATATAAGGCTTGAGAATTTCTTCACCAAATCGTTTGGCAAACTCTCTTTCTTTTTCATCGGTCACCGGGACACAATCCTTTTTTCTTATGCACTTTAGCATACCTTCTTTATTGAACTCAAGAGAAATATAAGGAGTATCCGGATTGCTGGTTTTCCTCATTGCAAACAGATAATCTTTCCCTTTTGCATAAATATCCCTTGCCATCCGTACAATATCATGCCTCATAAGCCTGCCTTCCTTTAGTATATCATACCAATCCTTAAAAGGCTTTATTATATACTCCTCGTTTTGCATTATCAAATCTTTATGTGATTCTGTACGCTTATTGACTGCTTCAAATTCTTTATAACTGATACTAAAGTATTCCTTGTATTCAGTACAAAGCATTTTAGCATCATCTTGAAACTTCTCTTCGTATCCGGTAATTTCAAACCACCTGAACAGTTTTTCCCATTTATCTTCAAGATAAAATCCTGAAACGTCAACAAGAACAACATTCATTTTTTCACTTAGAATATGTTCAATTTCGTTAATAGGATAATCCCAGAACTCCTGACCTTCTGCCTCAATACCTTCAGCTTTTAGAAAAGCGTGTATCTGCGTAATCGGGTCTTTTCCATCAAAAATCTCACACTTTCCTGTTAAAGCTTCAACAAACATTTCAGGTGTATAAACCTTATTAGTTACAACCATATTTCTACGCTCCTATTAATCTTCTTCAAGAAATTTTGTAAGCACTTCTCCAGCAAGAATAATTCTGGTCTCCTCATTGCTTTTACTGCAAACAAGATAAGAAAGTCTATCGCCGTTCTGGTAATATTCCTTGACAATCAAATCTTCACGAGTTTGTGCTTCCTCAACATCTTTTACTTTAATTCCGTTACATTTAACTGCTTCTCCATAGCCATCAAGAATTGCGAAGTTTTTAATTATTGGCGACAATATCTTATTTGCTTTTTCCCACGTTTCCGTTTCATAAGGCTGATACTTCTTTAGGCATATCCCATTATTGTCTGTAAAGAATTCAAGTGGGCATCCTTCACTAATTTTTAGCACACGTCTGATTTCCTTCGGGATTACAATTCGACCCAAATCATCTACTCTTCTAAAGATTCCTGTTGCTCTCATTTAAATTACTCCTCTTATTAATAATTTTCATCAACATACGGAAATTTACATCCTTTAGATTCAAGTTGCTTTACAGCAAAACTAAGCACATCTTTTGCAAGAGTCATAATAGTTTCTTCCTTAAATTTCTTTTCAGGAATGCTAGCACCTGCAAGATCTCTAACATAATCTTCAGTTAAATTATCTAGACCCTCCCAATAACGAACATTATGTTTCTTATTGATATATATCGGATTTTGTTCTTTTTCCATTGTTGTCACCTCACCATTCCTCTATGTTAGGTTCTTCATCACAATCTAAAGTCATAATAGTATTTACTATGCCTTTCCTGCGTTGTAACCCGTGTTTTGCGAAATCTTCATCCGTCATAGAACTTAAGATTTTGCCCCATGTTAGGCTTTCTGTTTCTTCATCCTCATCATTAGGGATATCTGACTTATGTGCCGATACATATTCGCTTACCGCTTCCTTAAAAGCTTCTTTAGCATCAATAATATTCGTATCAACATCAAAACTTACAAGGCTCTCCCAAGTTTCCATTTCATCGGGACAATAATCCTTTAGAATAATATTAAATATTTCCTGTTGCTGATTTTCCATAAATGTCGCCTTCCATTTTCAAATTTTCAAAATCATCTGTATGCGAAAAAGGATTTGCACCTTTTATGATATAACTGACACCGCATCCACGCCTTACACGTCCGCTTCCTCCCGAATATTCGGTTTCACGGGGCAGTGATTTATATCCCTACTGTTGCCCCTTTTTCGTACGTCTACCTATTCCGCCATCGCATACTATAGATTTACACATAATATGTCTTATCTATTGGTATTCTTTCAGGACGAATGTTCGATTCTTTAAAAGAATCATAAATTGCGTCAGAATAGGAAAAACCGTAGCAATTCCCATGCTCTTCTTCATATTTTTCCAATCTGTTTTCAATTGCTTCTATGACATTATCTAAAGTGTCCTCGCTCGTATCAGCAGGCACAACACAAGTCATAATTTCTTCCATACAAGCGTTTCTTCTGAAATTAAGAACAATACCGGGATGCACCGTTACTCCATCTATTCCAATATTGGTTTGAATATACTTCAGCACTTCCCATAAAGGTTCCTTTGCCAATTCAACAGAGCACCTCAAAACATCAGCACGAAATTCTCCCGTCATTATGGAGTTTTCGGGTGTGGTTTTAATCATTTTTTCACATACTGTTTCAACATCAATATCTTTAAGATTGCTAATACCAACTGTAAACAGATGCGTGACTCCTAATCGAAAAGCATTCTCACCATACTTTTTAAATATTGCTTTTACATTATCGTTCATAATTCTATTTTCCTTTCTCACCTAAAAAGGCACTTCTTCAACATCGGTCAATTTATTAAATTCAATAATAACCTCAGATTCACCGCGTCCTAAAAAATATGCAAGTACATATTCTTTTTTAATTTTTCCTTTACATACCTTGCCATCTTTAGTCCATCGTTTGGCGAACCATTTTGCCGTTTCCAAATCAGTAGTCCATGACAAAGATAATATTCTGCCAACACTATTCACACCGCGATAAACTGTAATTTCATCTGGTAATTCCTTATAGGCTTTATATTCTTCTTTGTCCATCAAATAGTCTTTTCTGCACATTTTAAAATAACGAATAAACTCATTTTTACTAACATTAACATCTAAATTGGGAAACTCTACAAGTGTCCAAATGGTTGCCAGTGAAACCGAAAAATCATACAGACTTAAGAACCTGTTTGTCAATTTAAAAAACACCGGTAAATACGGTGTTCTGACAAGCATAATAAACTGACTGTATGATGTAACAGCGTCTATAGATTTCAATATATGTTTTCTAAGTTTCTCAAGTTGTTCAGGAACACGAATGTCTACCAATTCAACTTTACCGTTTTCCTGAACGCCATCTAATACAGTGCTGAAATACGGATGCTGCACAAGCAAACCGTATTTTTCTTCGATCTTATAGTCTGCATATACCAGCGTTCTTGCACGATTCTTGATTTGTTCCAAATCAGTAAAAGCTCCCGGCATATTTTCAGCCTCCTTTACCTAAAATAAAGGCGCCTATTTCTATCGAAAACAGGCGTTCTCCATCTTACTTCTAAAAGCGTTTTCTCTACTGATTTTAATTGTTCCAAATTCAAAAAACTAAAAGTGCAATCCGAACAATCGAGTTTTAGCTTATCTGCAAGCCAACCGTAAAGACATTTGCGAACTCTCTTGGAATCCTTTGCGTTTTTCCATATACTTCTGAACAATGAACAGCATTTTTTCCTTAAAGAGTGCATTTCTTCTGTCGAAAGTATTGTCATTGCTTTATCGGGTTCTTCCATATAAGTTTTTGCATAAGCTCCGCAATTAACGCAACAATAACATTTACCTGATATATCCTCTTTTGAAGTGATAATAACTTTACCGCCACAAAGCTCACATACCTCTGGATAATAATTAACTTTAATAGGTTCAACTTTTATCTTCATTTTCTTCTCCTTATGTTATGCTGCATCAACTTTTAAGCCTTTAGCAGCAGACCATTCTTTTATAAATCCTGTAACACCAGATAAATTAAAACCTGAAACATTAGATATTCCTTTTACCTGTACAATTTTCTTGTCACGTATTTCCACTGTGCAATACGGTTCATTTATTGCATTATTTTTTCTTACGAGAGCAATTATAATTGTACCATCAGCAACATAACTAACATACGAGCCAACACAGTGATGAAGTTTTCTTCCTTCTTCATAAAGTTCTGTCACCTGTTTTGGAATAATAGCAGTTAATTTCTTACCGTTATACTGAAGCCATTCATTTTCTGCGGCTTTTTCTGCAAATTTTTCTACGGTTTTAGCATTATTAATTTGCATTACCTTACGAGATGCTTTATCGTGCTCCCTCTTAAGAGAATTTGGGAAAACAAGTTTATTATCAGTTAAATCCGCCTCAAGCGTCTTTAACATCCGTAAATAATCGGACCATAACTGCATACTTTCAGTCGGCGGACAACATTGCGCATCATCTACACGGGTAATATAATCTGTTATTTTAGCCACTGTCATTCCGGGAATACCCACATTCATAATATCTGCTACATGACGTTCGTGAGAACGATTTGAGATATTAAGAAAATCCTCATATAAAACATTCGGGTCTTTATTTAAAATACGCAAGTATGTTATTAAGGATTTGAATTTAACCTGAGATTTCCTTAAAGAGTTAATTTGTGGTCTTGTAAGCGTTGAAAGTCTGCATTCTTTACCGCCCTTTCTTAGATATAAAGGAATATCTTCTAATTCCATACCAAGAAAATCCTGTACCAATGTAAAAACCTTCATTTTCGATAGTATTTCCAGTGCAGGCATACCTTTTAAAATTTCAAAATATCTCGGAGTATGCCACACATCAAGCATTTCTGCGTATCCAGTACGCTTCATTATTTTATTATCTTTAATTATGCTGTTTGCCTTATCGGTATAATATACCGATAATTTTTCCCAACGACTATCATCTTTAGGTGTATACATTTTTTTGATTTCATTTTTTTGCTCATCAAACATTTTTATACTACCATCAGGAGAAAGCAAAACATATTCGGTATATTGCGGTTCGAAACTAATTTCTGTTTGAGGATCAATCCCTATTTGAAGTTCACCGCATAAACGATTATATTTTCTAACACCGCATATCTTTAGTAATACATAATTCTCTGCTTCAACCGCATCTATGATAATATTAAAATACTTTTTCGACACATAATCTAAATTTCCGCAATGCGGACAATGGTTTTGCGAATAGTTGTATGAATCTCCCTCTTTTACATATTCATAAAACTTCCCGCACATAGAACACCAACAATGAACCTTATTAAAGCCTTCTGCTTCTTCAATTGGTGTGTGTTTTACAATAGCATTACATATTCCCATAGATTCAATAATCGAATAATCACAATCGGGGAACTCGACATCAGGAAATTCCATCACATCTTCTCTTTCTATTGCATTTGTTAAATTAAGTTTTTGAGCAATTAAATAAGAAGAATTTTCAATAACATCAGAAATTCCAACTACAGCCGTACTTTCTTTCACACTGCTATTTTCATAAATTACAGCATAACTTCTATGAATTCCAAAATTTTTCTTTTTTCGTTGCCATAAAGTTTCATAATTCCTATTACGATAAGAAGTACTCGATTCAAATACAACATATTCGTTATCTTTTATAAAGAATCTGGAATATTCGCTGATATCAGCATGGGGGCCTTCTACTTCGTTTTCTATAACGCACCAATTAAAATCTCTCAGAATAATCATATCTTCTATTTGCTGTACAAAACGAATATCCCCTCTTTTTCTGCTTTCGTATTTACGGGAACTATATGCTCTAACATCGTTATTCCCGCAATTTGGGCAAGCAAAAACTCCTTTGGGCAGTTCACCCGTTGATTTACATTTTAAGCAATAATAAGTTCCTCCGTTATTGCTCCCGCTTTTCAAATGCGGACTATACAAAAGTTTGCCATCGTTAGCCACCTCAAGCAACGCATCAATTGCTTTCTGCGGTAATTCTCCAAGCTTTGGAAAATATTCATTTACCAGTTTTTTCGTTCCAATCATTTTAATACCTCCATATAAATTTTTAAGATGCAATAGTAATTTATAAAAAAGATATTAAATTTAAAGAAAACTGCGTTTATGTAATAACTAAATCAATCCCAACGATACTTTCAATGCTTCATTAATTTTTTTCGTTAATCCTTTATCCCTAATCATTCCCATTTTTCTTTCTAATTTATTTGTAGGCAATGTTATTATCTGCTCACATAATGCAACAGATTCAACCGTTAAGCCGTTTTTAATCGGAATCTCAACATGAGTCGGCATATCCTTTTTTGCTTTGCTTGTAAGTGGTACAACAATAACTGTTGGAGAATTTGCGTTGCCAATATTATTCTGTACAATAAGTACCGGACGTTCTCCACACTGAACAGACCCCCCTTGCGAAAATAATTTTGCCATATATATTTCCATTCTTTTTATACTTGCATTATTACCCATCAAGCACTCTCCTTAAAAATGTTTTTCATAATTTACAAAACAAAAAAACATTTTCAAGAAAAAAAGAAAATGAGCCGTATTTTAGTACGACTCATTTTCTATATAAACTACTCTACCTCATTGTAAAGAATTGGATTTGTAACGGTCTCAAAATATTTATTGAGTCCGTGTGTTGTCATCGCCTGTAGAAACACCTCGACTCTTTTTAGCATTGGCAAAAGATTTTTTTCATCAATACAAATATTTACCGTACTCACAAATCTTGCGCTGCCTTCTTTAATCAAAACACCCTTTTGTTTGAGTACATAAGGTACTCCCCAACCATTTGATACAGTAAAGGAATAAGGATAATTCATTTTAGGATTAAAGACCACCTTAAAGGACGTTATACGTCTTTCCTCAGGATTTTCGGGATTTGCATATTTATCGTAATTCAGCATCTTTATATCTGAAAATAATTCCCGAGATTTTTTTATTTCATCAAGTTCAGCTTCACATTCAGATATCATTGAATCAATAATATTATCATCCGATCTATTAACAGATATTTTTTCTAAAGCGGTCTCTATTTGTTCACCCGCTTCGCTAAACAACTCGTTCTCACTTGTCTTAAATTGCAATGCCAAGTCTTTAATATCCTTAAAAGATGAAGTATCACAAACATTATTTGAATACCCTTTTTTAATCTTTTGTAGCCTTTCCAAATGCTTTTGACAACGATTAAAATCATTTGTAGTATACAATTTCGCCTTCAATACTGCATTATGAAGCCTATGAAACTCTTCAGGTGAAAGATTGTAAAAAGCATCAACCGCTAAATCACCGGTGCCTTTACTATAATCCTTTACATTTATTCTTATTCTTGACATCGTAGAATGAGGCCACGCCATAGCCGTCGATTCATACCGTGTGTCATCCATAAACTCAATTAACACCTTTTGAGTTTTAAAGACGCATATCTGCTTAGTATTGGTCTTTCCGGCCATTTAGCCTCACTCCCCATATTCAGTTTTCAGTTTCAAAATCTGTAATCATAATTTCATTATAACGCTCACCTTTAAAATAATTGCTTGAAAGATTACCATACACCGTTAATTTCTGCGGCAATTGAGCAGAAATATATTTGTCTGCAAGATTAAATCCAATCATAGAAAAACTATCAGAAAACAATTTAATATGCTCTTTATTATTTCCTATAATTTTATGGCTGACATCATCACAAAGTTTAACCTTAGTTTTAATAATAGGCTTTGGAACTGCAGCGCCAAAAGGTTCAAGTGCTTCAATTTCTTCATAAATATTGTTAGAAATTTTATCCGAATCAATTTCAATATCCCACTTTCCTATAGGTTCTGAAACCTCAAAGCCTATACTTTCGGCATAACAATTTATTGCGTCCTCAAATTGCAACAACTTTAAACTTTCTGCTTCTATTGTCAATCCTGCAGCCATTGCATGACCGCCATATCTTATAAGATAATCTCCACACACAATTATTGCATTAAGAATATGAAAATCTTCGGTTGAACGAGCACTACCTGTCCATACCGTATTACCGCTTATATCTTCCTTTGGACAGAACACAATTGCAGGTCTGTTATATTCTTCTTTTAAATTACCTGCTAAAAGACCAGCTATTCCGCTTTGTGCATCTGGGTGACAAATAACAAGAATTCTATTACCCTTATCAATTTGTTCTTCAGCAAGTGCTTTAATTGATTTATAACAATCCGCCTGTAGAGTTTTTCTTCGCTCGTTTTCACTTACAAGCTTATTAGCAAGTTCTAAAGCAATTTGCGAGTTGTTTTCAAGCAAAAGGATCAACGGCAGTTCAGCACCATGAGAATTGAGTCTTCCTGAAGCATTAAGACATGGTGACAACTTATATGCAATATTCTCTGCTGTAACTGTCGATAAATCACCCATAAGTGCAGCCACGCCATATCGTTCATATCGACAGGAACGCATCATCTTAATTGCTCTTTTTACAATCACTCTATTCTCACCTATAAGTGGTGCTACATCACCGATAGTTCCAATAGCAGCAAGGTCAATAAGCGACATTGCAAAGTCATGTTCGTGTACCTGCTCAAGCATATAGTGAGCCACTTTCCACGAAACTCCTGAACCGGTAAGTTCTTTAAAAGGATATGTTTCGCCTGCGATATGTAAATCAATTATTACATCCGCATTCGGAAGAATTTCTCCCGGCTCGTGATGATCTATTACTACTACATCACAGTCTTGCCTTTTTATAAGGTCTACCTCAGCATTTGCCCTGACACCATTATCTACGGTTATAAATAGCTTCGCACCTAATTCAATCTGCTCCTCAACGGCCTTTGAATTTATCCCGTAACCTTCGCCTATTCTATCAGGCAATCTTACCGCCACATCAGCCCCAAGCCTTTTAAGTGTTAAAAACATTATTGCTGATGAAGTGACCCCGTCCGTATCATAGTCGCCAAAGACACATATACGGTTTTTTTGAAAAATATGTTTCCATATTATCTGTGCAGCATCATCAATGTTTTTAATTTTACTGGGACTTATAAGCTCATCACCGTACAGAAAATCCCATGCATCATCTAATCCTTTAATTCCCGCATTACTTAGGGTTATTGCCGTTAACGGATTATATCCGTTTTCTATAAACAAATTATAGCTGTCCGATTTTTCTCTTTCTTTCCATTCCATAATATTCCCTTTCCTTTTAAAGCACCGATATGTCTAATTTCTTCTTTTTAGCCCACTCTTTTAAAAATGAGGCTAAAGACTTTTCATTTTTATGGTCCACAAGTCTATTTGATAATCCATGTATTTGTCTCACACGTGCTTCATACGGTGATACCTCGACTGTAAAATACGGTTCGTCAGGTTCATTTGCCTTTCGTACAAAACATATACAGGTGGTGCTATCAATAATTCTATCTGCATAGCTTCCAACACAGTGATTAAGTTTCCTGCCTTCTTCAAATAAATCCTGCATATCCTTAGGCGGCACAATCAAATATTCTTCATTTTCATAAGAATACTTTTTACCATATTCAATACAGATATTTTGAAATTTTTCCTCTTTTTGCTTATCCTTGATTATTCGATACTTAAAAGTAGCCCTATCGTGTTCTCGCCTCAGACTTGTTGGATATCTTACCGTTTTATCACTCAAATCCGCTTTTATATTCTGTGCAGCAATGAGATAATCAAACCATTCTACAACAGCACTTTTAGGTGAAAAGCATTGGCTTATGCGTACCCGTTCCAAATATTCGCAAGCTTTATGGACATTAATATTCAATAGCCTACAAATTTTTTCTATATCTGAAACATCGACACTATTAACCATACACCAATCTATATCTTCTGTCATAACATCGTTATCTAAGTTATAGAATTTTTGAACACGCAAAACCTCAGCAGGTCTTGGATTATTATTTGATTTTTCGATTAAATATTTAACCAACCGTTTTGGCAATTTCAAAGCCTCATTAATATTGTTTGCTTTTATATTAACCTTATTTTCGTGATCATATATAACATCGTCAAGAATATCAACACATAACAATCCCCAACCAAGTTTAGCGAATTTTTCCATGCAGGAAGTCAAAGTACAAACCTGAAGAAAATGTATTAGCCTATATAAATAAAACCTTTCTCTATGGTATATGTTACTTGTAGGAACAATAGAAATAAATTCCTTTAAACCTGTATATTTAAGATTTTCATCCGCTTCAGGTGTGAAGATTACATTATTTCTCTCTATATCATAATCTTCTAAAACTGAATTCCTTCTAAATCGCCATTCTGTACCATCTTCAGATATTAAAACCGTTCTTTTGCCTTTACCTTCTTCTGAAAAATCAATATACACTCTCATTTTTTCTTTGTAGTCCATAATCACCTTTTTATTTTTTAGCAATTCATAGTCTACTGTCATCGTTCTAACACATATTACATTTGAGTAATCTATTTTCTCAACAACAGTGAACAATTTAGATATGCCCGAAGCATTCCAAAATACATTTCCTGAACTTCCGCATTTCGGACATATAACTTCTTTCTCATATCCATATTTTCCTGTTGAATAAGAAAACCTTGAGCCGCACTCAGAACAATGTCCTTGAAAATAATTTGTCTGTGTTAATTCATCCGATTTGTAATGTTTAATATGAAGCCATTTATCCATACTCATCATTTTTAAGGGAAGTTCTCCAGGTGTCCACTTTTCTATAATCCTATTTGCCGTTCTTAAAGAAATAGAAACTCCCGACTTCGAAACTTTTTTAACATTCTCTTCAACTTGCATTATAATTGAAGCGCTATCATATTTATCAAAAATTCGTTCTTCACATAATTCATTTTTCTTGACATACTCTCTGACAGAATCATCAATGTAAATAGCCGGATATTTATATCCACGATATGATGCTATCTTTGAATCTGTATAACTACCAAAGGAATATCTGTATTTTCCGTTTTTTGATATAAAACCATATCCTATTATTTCGGGACACATAATCTTTCTTTTATTTGAAATATCATATTCTATTTTCAAACTCCTTATTTCAATAAAAACAATTCCCTCAACACCATCAATTTCTTCTGTAAACATTATTATTTTACCCTGATAACGGTATTTATCGTTCCAGTACACCTCATTACTCTCATTTTTTGAAGCATATCTATTTGCCTCATACTTCTTGCCACAATGTTCACAAAAAACAAATTCATCGTCATTACGATAATCCTTAACATAAGTCACTTTACTTTTTTCATAGCATTCAGAACAAATAAACTCTTCCTGTACAGTACCGTCTTTCTTTACTGACGATAAGACAAATCGCAAATAACTTATATATGGTTCTATTATTTTGCTGATGTCCTTTGTCATTAAAATTTCAAGCAATCTCATTTTCCACTTTTCTTTTATTGTCATTTTAAAAACTCCTTCTGCATTTATTTAAAGTCCGATTTAAAAATACAGAAGAGATTTTATTTTTAAAGAAAAAAAGACTTGATGCAATAATTTCTGCATCAAGCCTCTTAATTGAATGTTAATTATGCCTGTTTAATTTGAATTTTGAAATAATCGCCATTTGCCAACGTTCCTTCAAAACATCCTGCTTCTCGATTAGATTTATCTAGCCAACCGATATCTTTGCTATTATACTTATTTCGCATATTTCCAAACAATTCGCAAGCCACCTCCCAAGCAGTATGAATTGAAACAAACTTTCTACTCCACTTACTAATCTTGCCGTCATTTTTTTGAATATGTGATACGGCATAAACTTTATCGCTCGGTTTTGCATACATTTTTTTAAGTTCTATATATGCACACAAAGCCGCCGATGCTTCAGAATTTAATATACAATTATAGAAATGTCTGTTATTGATTACCGAATCATCTAACCTGATTAACTCACTTGGTCGCAGCCGTTGACACCACTCTATTTCATCATAAGAAAGTTCTAAATTTTCAGTCAAATTTTGAAAACATTCAACTATTTCATTTTTTCGTTCGTCGCCATAAATGTTCATAAAATCAACTATTACTGTATCTGTAGTTATTTCATCAGAACTGTTCTTACTTATAGGTTCTATTACTACAACCTTTCCAATAAGGCAAGGATAGTCACTTGACGGTGCCGATAACACCTTATCTCCTTCTTTCAAAATTCCATTGACACAAACCGTTTTACTCATAATTTTTCCATACCTTCCTTTAATCTTTCACACAAAGCCGAAAAACGCTCTGTTCCTTTTGTATTCCTAATAGCATATTTTACTGCTTCTTCGTCACCAATTATAATCATTCTTTGCTTTGCTCTTGTTACACCGGTATAAAAGAGATTACGTATAAGCATTGTGGAGTGAAAATTCGTGACGACCATAATAACTATAGGGCATTCCCGCCCTTGCGCCTTATGAACCGTTATACAATATGAATGTTTCAACTGGTCAAACTCAATTTTACTGTATTCAACCTCGTGTCCCTGATAATCTACGAGCAGTTTTTTCTGTTCTTTTGACACTAGCTTTATAATACCCTCATCACCATTGTAAACACCTTTGTCGTAATTATTTGAAACCTGCATAACCTTATCGCCTTTTCGAAAGATTGTATTGCCTATATTTATTTCATCATTAACAGATATTCCGGGATTAGCAATTCTCTGCAAAACAACATTTAATTCATTAGCAGAAGCTAAGGTCTTTGCTCTTAAAGGCGATATTACCTGAACCTTAAACGGATCTTTTCCGTTTGCAATAAACTCCTCGCAAAAGACTCGTTCAACTGCTTTGCTGAGTCTTCTGCAATCACCGTCACTTGCCTTATCAATTACCGGATACAAAACGAAATCCGAACGATTGGTAACCAAATCTTCTTCACCGTTGTTTATTTTCCCAGCGTTAGTGAGTATTGTTTTTCTTGAACCGTGACGATATGAACGGGTAAGCCTTGTAGTTGCAACAACACCAGACGCAATTATATCTGCTAAAACATTGCCTGGTCCGATTGAAGGAATTTGATCTCGGTCTCCAACTAGTACAAGCATTGTTTTTAAATCAATAGACCGCATTATACAAGCCATAATGTCTATATCAAGCATAGAAACCTCATCTAATACAACTATATCGCTATTAATATTTACATTATCATTTCCAGAATTAAATATATCATATTTAATATCAAATAACTTGTGAATAGTTTTGGCTTCTCTACCTGTAGATTCGGTTATTCTTTTAGCAGCCATTCCAGTAGGCGCTGCTAAAGAAATTATCGGCTTTTCAGTTCCTTCCTTTTCAGCAATCAGTTCCATAGTCCTTAACAAAACTTTTAATAAAGAAGTTTTGCCACACCCAGGACCGCCAGTAATTACCGATATTTGATTTAAAAGCGATGTTTTAACTGCATCAGACTGCACTTCATCAAGGATTATTCCAATTTCCGCTTGTGCCTTTGACAAACATTCATTCATAGTATTAATATTTATACTATAATACTTAGATTTCTTATTGCTTCGCTTTAAAATTTCCTCTGCAACATTTGTTTCGTTAATAAATCTGTTAGGATGATAGTATTTGCCGCTGTCAACTACAATTCTTTTTTCTTTAGATAAAAGTCTTAATTTTTCCTCTAATTCAGACTTATTAAAAGAACCTTTCATAACAGCATTTTCATTTAAAAAAGCATTGGTTTCTTCTATTAAAAGCGGCTCATTCAAATAAGTGTGCCCCTTAAGCCCTGCCCTTTTTAAAAGAACATAGTTCATAGCGCTTTTTATTCTTCTGATATCATCATAAGGAAAATTTATATCCTTTGCAATTTTATCACACTGATTAAAACTAACCTTATCATCGTCAAAAAGAATATACGGATTCTCTTTTATTTTACTTATTACATTTGTACCGTAAAATGCAGCTATTTCGCTAATGACATCATCCGAAATTTTATACCTTTTCAAAAAAGACTTAAGACTTCTTTCCTCTTTGGCACAAAAATAGGCTCTTTGTATATTCCTTGCTTTTGAATCTGAAATACCGTTAATTTCACAAAGCCTTTCCGGTTGTTTTTCGATAATATGATTCAGATTTTGAAAATGCCTTGTCATCTGTCTGGCTAAGGTAATATCTATACCATCAATTTCACTTAAAAATCTTTCAAGCAATACAGGTGTTTCAAATTCACATACACTGTAACTGTTTACTTTGAATTGCCATGGCCAATATTCACCGTTAGCAGTATATTTCCATTCCCCGTCCACTTCAATTACATATCCAATTCGAGCAACTTTTAGCATTCCAATTACCGTTACACTTCCCGGAAAATCAGGATTCATTTTTTCCTTATCAAGCATATTTTTGTTTTCTAATGCAATAACAAGGATTTTAAACCCACTTTCCTTTTCGGAGAAAATCTTTGTCACTCTTCCTTTTAAAATCATTTTAATACCTCCATTAAATTTACAAAATCACGGTATTAAAATGTATAAACAAATATAATTTTAAAGAAAATTACAACAGTGCTGCAATAATAGCTTCCCCTTCTTCTGCAATCTCGCCTATTTCTTCTGCTACCTCACCAATGTTTTCACCTACACTATCTGGAGACACCTCTGAATCCGCCATATCCTCCATTTCTTCTGCATCAATATCTGCTTCGTTAAGATAATCAAAATCGCCCATATCTTCATAATCTCCAAGGTCTTCCTTATCAAGTCCGATATCACCGTCAGCGAAGCCCTCTGCCGCCTCATCAAGCATATTTTCAAATTCCTGTGCATCCGGCAGTTCAAAATCCTCTTCAGGCATAACATCTGTGTTTTCTTCCTGTATAAACTCACTTTCCGTATTATCAAGTTCATCAGAACCGTCTTCCAACATATCTCTATTAAAATCCGTATCCTCTTGACCGTCATCCCTAAAATCGTGGTCTTCGTTTGCCTCATTTACAGCTGTAATGTCATCAATAACCTGTTCGGTATCTGCATCAGTATCAATTATATCCTCGGCAAATGTATCGGTATCTTCATATGCAGATATATCATCAGCCTCGACTATATCACCTTGCTCGATGTCAGTTTCAATTTCATCGTTATCGTTCTCTATTTCATTTTCATTGTTATTATCGGAATCAGATTCTGTGTCCGTATCATCATCCGCCTCGACTGCATCAGAACGGCTATCTTCTTTTTTATCTTGGCCCTCGTCATCTTCAGAATAATCGGTGTCATCAGAATCAATTGAATCCGACTCGTCTGCTATTTCATCTACATTACTTTCTTCATCGTTTTTCGTTTCGGTTTTTTCTTCCCTTTCGGAAAAATCGCTATCTTCCTTGTCATCATTCTCATCATCGGTTGCTACATTATCTTTTTTAGTATCGTCAGAATCAGTATCCTTTTCTATATTTTCGTCTGTAGATTCTTCATCTATTTCCTTTTCATCATCAGACGATTTTTCTCCTTCTTCCTCAATTTCCGTATCACTTTCATCATTAATATCGCTATTGTCTTCTAAATCCTCAAGATCACTGTCATCTTCTACAACATCCAATAATTTTTCATCATTTAATTCCTGATCATCTGTAAGACTTTCATTTTCTTCTCCTAAACTGTCATTCTCCTCAATGGAAGTATCCTCGTTTAGATCCTCATTATCTGTCTCAATATTATCCTCATTATCGGTTTCAAGCTCGTTGTCCTTATCATTTTCCTTATCTAAATCATTATCAGCCTCCGTATCTGCCTCTATATTCTGCTCCATTTCCTGAATATCGGGTGTTTCTGCATCCTGCTCTATCAAGGATTCTGCATCATTAATTTCTGAATCGGCCAGATTATCTAAATTACTTTCTATATCAGTTTCTCTTTCCGCATCAGGCGAAATCTCTGTATCAGGCTTAAAAATATCAACAAGTTCATTAAATGATTTAACATTGGCAACCTCAGACGGAGAAACGCCGAAAGAACGCAAAAGAACATCCTCTAATATACTTTTGCGGCAACTACCCATTTCAAGCATTTTACCGCTTATTTCACCCTTAATCTTACTGCTTAGTGCTTTATACTCTTCCTTTGTAAATTTACCGTCATTATAGTCACTTCTAAGTTGTGCGAGTTCTTTGATACTGCCTCCGAAATCAGATATCATCTCTGTAGGCGAAAGACGCGAGAACTCCTTCATCGCTTTTGAATCAATATCATATTTTTCATACACAGAATTTTTTATAAAGTCTTCTACAGCACCACGGCCAACACTATTGTATACAGCACCATCAATATTTCCGTCAGAATATCCGGTATCCTTTTCATCCTCTTCTATGTATTCTTTTTCATCTTTTGAGTTTTCTTTTTCTGCATTTTCGGTATCATTTTCAACTATTTTATTAACTACATCATATAATTCAGACATAAAAAAAGCCTCCCTTAAGTTTTGTATAACTTAAGGAAAGCAAAATTAAATTCAAGAAAACTATCGTAGAAGTTCAAATTTGTTTTCTATAACATATTTTTTTACTGTAAAAATGTCAATATCCTTTATTCGGTCTCTAACAGAATCTTTTCTTGTAATGTAATTAAGATTACCTGTTGTGGAATAACCGTACAACTGATCATAAGCTTTATATCCAGCCGACCTGATTATCTGTGCGATTTTATCTAATTCTTTATATTCTTTCTTTATATCCATTTCATACTCGCTTTATATCAGAAATTTTCTTCCTGCCTTTTTTCGAATTCGGCAATTTCATCCTCATTTGCTTTTCTTATGAGCCTTTTCCCACAATCAGGACATTGGTCACATTCCGATACTCGCGAAAACAAAAAGCCGCAATTTTCACATGCATAAACTGTAACGCTCATTATATTCCTTCTTTCTCAATATTCCCTTGCTTTTTATTTCTAATAACATTTATAACCACTGATTTTATGATCTGCACACCACAATCTTCCTTAGTAATAAATTTTAATATTTCGAAATTCCTAATATTATCTCTTAAGAGACGCATAATTAGAACACGGTTGTTTTCGGTATCTTTAACATAATAATGGCTTGGCGGAATTTTCAAAGATAAATCCCATCCTTCATCCATTTTTCTTTGAACAGAATCATTTAAAGAATATTTTGAATTATCATTTTCCAGTGAACGAATTATATCATATATAGAATCCCCTAACAAAAGTATCAGTTCGGCGCTAACCCCTGTATCGGTATTTTTAAAGTTTGATACACAGAAAAAGCCTTCGCCAATCCACCAATCAAACAATCTTTTTTCAAAGGGACCTACATTATCATTCAATAAATAATTATCTACCCAATATAACAGAACTTCTACGCTTGCAGCATTTTTTTCAGCAAGCATTTTTTACCCCCGTTTGATGTTTTTTTCCGAAAACATTTGCAAAATACAGTATATAACTTTTGTCGCAATATGTCAAGCACAAAAATTATTTTTTATACTTTTATTAAACATTTTATTGACTTTCGATTTATTTTGTGTTAAAGTAAATGTGCCTAACACTGAAAGGAGGCCGCGCTTGCAGACTGAAAAAAATAACATTGAGAAAGAAAAGGAACAATTATTTTCTGCGTTATTATTACAGTCTTCTAAAAAAGGATATATTAATTCTGATACCATTTTAAAACGGTTTGCCCGTTTTCATTTAGATTATATTGAAACCGAAAATATTATTTCGAATTTTGAGAATGCCGGTATAAGGGTTATTTTTGATGAAGAAATGCTCGATGATTTCATTGATAATATAAGCAATGATTTTAATCAATCAAGCAATTCAAATCCTGTCATGGACACAGCCTCAACCGGAACGTTCCAAGAATTTTTAAATAAAATCCATTCATACCCGACACTTACGCACAAACAAAATTTAAAATTAGTACGTATGATGAATTGCGGCGACACCAAAGCACGGGAAAAATTAATAAACTGTAATCTTAAATTTGCGCATATGATTGCCATAAAATACGCTAATATTGGGCTTCCCCTGCCAGATCTTGTTCAGCAGGCAATCATTGGTCTAATAACAGCAATAGACTTATATAATCCAAATCGGGGTACACGGCTTACTACATACTCTATTTTTTGGATAAAACAGTCTATTTTAAGATACATAGAAGAACAAATACGATTGATACGACTTCCCAACCATATAAATGCCGCAATAACAAAAATTAAAAATGCTCGGGAGGATTTCTACTCACAAACTAAGACCTATCCCACAGATGACCAAATTGCGACTATTACAGGATTTACAATAGCTAATGTAAAATATTTCACATCCCTTGAATACTTCGTTTGTTCGCTCGATTCCCCTTCAGGCGATGAATCAGATGGTACATTGCTTAACACTATTAAGGATAATACTTTACTTTCCCCAGTAAAATCATTAGAAAATCAAGAGAAAAAAGAAACTTTGTATAGTCTTTTAGAACATTTATCACCTAGAGAAAAAAAGGTGATTTTCCTTCGTTTCGGTCTTATCAATGAGCAATCGCATAATCTTGATGAATGCGGTAGAATATTAAATTTAACACCCGAACGGGTGCGCCAAATAGAATCAATCGCATTAAATAAAATACGAAAAATGAAAAACTGCAATAATCTGCGTAGTATGTTTCAAAATAAATAGCCTTTCAGTTTATGAAACAAGTCCCCTTAATTTCAAAACCGAAAGGCTTTAACCTCTATGCAATTTTATCTTTTTTCATTTTCCTATTTAACGTTTTTCTATAACACTCTAATGCTTTAATAATATACTCTTCGGCTTGCCTGTCGTTATATTCCCTTGGAATTAATTGTGATATTTTTTCAGCGGATATTCGATAAGTAGGTCTTTGGTTCGGTTTGTCTTCTGACAATATTTCCGATATTTTTTCATAGGTGAGTTCCCCCTTATCTATCTTACGCATTCTGACTGTCTGTGAGAAGGAAGGAAAAACATCAGTCTCATCAATTATATCCACAATATCCCTTTGTGCCTCTTCATCCAGATAAGACAACTCAACGGCAGGCTGCATTTTCATTCTGCCGTTATCAACAAACTCCAGAAGCTCCGGGACCAAATATGTAAGTCTGATATATCTATGTACTTGATTGCGGCTATCCCCGCTGCTCCTTGCCAATTCTTCATACGCATTAAACTTTTTCCCAACTTGGGATAAAGTTAAATCTGTACGTTTCCCCTGTCGTTTTATGGCATCGAGCTTCATCTTATATGAGAAAGCCTTTTCACTTGGTAATATATTCGAACGTTGGCAGTTGCTGTCCACCATCATAATAATGGCTTCATCGTCATTCAGGTCAGTTATAACTGCATTAATCTTTTTTAACTTTAAAATTTCATACGCCCTTTTTCTACGGTGGCCGGAAATTAATTCATATCGACCATCTGCTTTTTTGCGCAAAATTATGGGATTAAGCAGGCCGTTAGCCTTAATGCTTTCGGTCAGTTCTGTCATGTCCGAATTATCTATTACTTTATACGGATGACCGGGAAAATCATCTATAAGAAACAGATCAATAGGCTCACCGACATTTTTAAACACAGATTCATAGTTTTTACCGTTCATAAATACTCCTTTTTTGAGAAATTCGGTAAAAAAATAATAACCGAACCCTCATTACATTATTTTGTAATAAAAATTCGGTTATTTCTGCGAAATTGAGCAAAAATGGTGAGTTCGACTCCCTTAAGACTTAAAAACACACCCAAATGGTGCTTCAAAATCGGGAAATAAATTTTGCCCTTAAAAATGCTGAAAACCCTTGAAAAATCAAGGGTTTTCGACTGTGGTTCCAAATTAACCACGAATTATGGTGGAGCTGATGGGACTTGAACCCACGACCTCCTGAATGCGAACCAGGCACTCTACCAGCTGAGCTACAACCCCGAATTATCGGCTGTGGTATTTCTGTATATCACAGCCATTATTATTTTACACACCCCAATACTTTCTGTCAAGACTGCGGAATGAAATTGCTGAAAAAATGTGTTCCTTTTCTATAATTTCACTGCCGGATAAATCTGCCACCGTTCTTGCAACCTTTAAAATTCTGTCGTATGCGCGGGCAGACATTCCAAGCCGTTCAAAGGAAAGTCCCAAATACTTTGAGGCTTCATCTGTCATTACACAATATTTTTTAAGCATAGACGGTGTAAGTCTGGCATTGCAGGTGATTTCCGTACCCTTATACCTTTCAATCTGTATTTTACGGGCGCGGTTTACCCTTTCGCGGATTTGGGCAGAGGTTTCCTCCTTTGTATCGGAATTAAGTGCCGTGTAATCAACAGGCGGCACCTCTACATGCAGGTCAAGTCTGTCAAGCATTGGCCCTGAAATCCTATTAAGATATTTATGTACTGAATTTTGAGAGCAGGTACATTCCCTTGTTGGGTGCCCGAAAAATCCGCAGGGACACGGATTCATAGCACCTACAAGCATTATTGAGCTTGGATATGTCAAAGAGCCGGAAACTCTGGAAATGGTCACTTTACCGTCCTCAATAGGTTGGCGCAGTGCCTCCATAACATCTCTTTTAAACTCGGGAAGCTCGTCCAAAAACAGCACCCCGTTATGAGCAAGGGAAATTTCTCCGGGGCGCGGAACGGTTCCTCCGCCCGCAATACCTGCCACAGATACAGTGTGATGAGGAGAACGGAAAGGGCGGTTAGTGATAAATGGGGCATCCTTATTAAGTGCTCCGGCTATAGAATGAATTTTTGTTGTTTCAATTGACTCCTCAAAGGTCATTTCAGGCAAAATTCCGGGCAAGCGTTTTGCAAGCATACTTTTTCCTGCTCCCGGAGGACCGATCAACAGAATATTATGACCGCCTGCAGCAGCAACCTCAAGCGCCTTTTTTGCCGCAAGCTGTCCCTTTACATCGCTGAAATCGGGAACAGCACCGGCAGCAAGTCCAACAAGCGGGGGTTTTTCTGCCTTTTCAATCAAGGCTTCACCCTTTATGTGAGAAATAAGCTGACTTAAGGTTTCCACAGGATAGACATCTATCCCATCCACAACAGCCGCTTCCGCCGCGTTATTTGCAGGAACAAAAATACTTTTAATTCCGTTTTGCTGTGCGGTAATTGCAATGGCGAGTGCGCCGTTTATGCTTCTCACCATACCGTCAAGGGCTACCTCGCCGATAATAATGCTATCCTCAAATTCATTTTTCAGCTGACCTGATGCTTTTAAAATGGCAAGTAAAACCGGCAAATCATAAAGCGAGCCTTCCTTCTTGCGGTCAGCAGGAGCGAGATTAACGGTTATTCTGCCCAAAGGAAATTTATAGCCGCAGTTTTTTATTGCGGCACGCACTCTATCCCGCGATTCCTTTACTGCGGTATCCGGCAAACCGACAATATCAAAAGCCGGCAAGCCCGTTGAAACATCGGCTTCAATTTCTATCATATAAGAATCAATACCAAAAAGACCAATTCCCTTTACTCTTGAAAACAATTAAAGCCTCTCCCCTTTTATTCAGCAAGATTGTTTACTGCTTTTCCGTTTAAAAAATTATCAAGATTTTCAGCCACAAGGTCGGTTAAGCGTTTTCGTGTAGCCAAAGGCGCCCATGCGGTGTGAGGTGTTATTATAAGGTTAGGAATACTGTCAAGCAAACATTCATCAGGCATTGGCTCGTTTTTAATAACATCAATCGCCGCACCCGAAAGCTGACCGCTTTCCAGCGCTTTTGCTAATGCTTTCTCATCAACCACGCCTCCGCGCGAGGTGTTTATAAAAAATGCACCGCGTTTCATCATGGAAAATGTCTTTTCATTCATCATATCAGCGCTCTGCTCATTTAAAGGGCAATGCACCGTAACAATATCACTCGTTTTGAGCAGTTGCTCAAGGCTCACAAAGCGGCTATCCGCATCCATTGGCTTTGTGCGTGTGAAAATCTGCGTTTTCATTCCAAGCCCTGTTGCCGCCCGTTCTACCGCCTTACCGATACTTCCGTATCCGATAATTCCCAAGGTTTTACCGAATACCTCATCAGACGGAAAGGAAAGCATCGAAAAGGTTTCTGACCTTTTCCAACCGCCCGACTTTACCAAGCTGTTATACTCGGCAATCTTGGTATAATGCATAAGAATATATCCGATTACCTGCTGAACGACAGCATTAGTGGAATATCCTGCAACATTGCAGACGGTAATTCCCCTTTTTTTGGCATACTCAATATCAACATTGTTATATCCTGTTGCAAAAAGACCGACATAGCGAAGCTTTTGAGCAACATCCATAACCTCACGGTTTATAAGAGCTTTATTGCAAAGAATTATCTCTGCATCCGTAGCTTCGCGCAAAAGCTCGGAACGGGATATATTATCATAAACAGTAACCTCACCGAAGCGGTTGAAAACCTCGAGTGAAAGGTCCCCATTTGAAACTAAGGTTGCGCGTTCAGTCAGCAGAATTTTCATCCTTGCGTTTCACCTTTCGTTTAGTGCCGTCCGGCTCAACAATATAAGTATTTTCAAGCTGAGAGGACAAGCTGCGCTTAAAGCCGTCAATATATTCGCGTCTTAAAGCATACTGCTCTTGCTTTTCCTGCTCGGTAAGTCCTTCAGCTCTTTGCTTTCTTGCAAGCGCATTTATACGGTCAATTTTTTCCTGTGTCATATTCTGCTCCTATATCTCATTTCTACCCTCCAAAGCGCGGGCGAGGGTAAATTCATCGGCATATTCCAATTCGGCGCCTACCGGTATACCGTAAGCCAAGCGGGTAACCTTAATGCCCATTGGTTTACTCAGTCGGGAAATATAGCTTGCGGTGGCTTCACCCTCAACCGTTGGGTTGGTTGCCATTATAAGCTCCTCTATCTCCCCGGAGCCGAGTCTTGCCATCAGCTCCTTTATACGAAGGCGGTCAGGACCGATTCCGTCAAGCGGAGAAATAACACCGTGAAGCACATGGTAAAGACCGTTATACTCACGGGTGCGCTCAAATGCCATAACATCGCGCGGCTCTGCCACAACACAAATAATACGCCTATCGCGTGTTTGGTCGTCACAAATGGAGCATATTTCCAAATCTGTAAGAGATTGGCAGACCTTACAAAAATGAATTTTCCGTCTCGCATTCAAAAGTGCATCAGCAAACCTTTCGGCATATTCCGGAGGTTGTTCAAGAATACTGTATGCCAATCGTTGGGCTGTTTTTTTACCTATTCCCGGCAACCGTTCAAATTGAGAAATAAGCTCGGTTAAGGGTATAATATTATTAGCCATATTTTTTAAAACATTCCCGGCACATTAAGTCCGCCGGTTATAGCCGACATTTCTTCCTCGGCTGTCTTGATTGCGTTGGATATAGCCTCATTCAAAGCAACCGTTATAAGGTCCTCAAGCATCTCTGCATCATCAGGGTCAACCGCTTCCGGCTTGATTTTTATAGCCTTTACGAGATGTTTACCGTCAACCGTTACCTCAACCATTCCACCGCCTGAGGTTGCAGTGTATTCACGGGTTTCCAAATCCTCCTGCAAAGCCGCCATATCAGCCTGCATTTTTTGTGCTTGCTTGAGCATTTGATTCATATTTCCGGGACCGCCGGAGTTAGGGATTCTTACCTTCATTTTAATTCAACCTTTCTAATTCAATTCAAAATTTTTTAACCTGTCTGCAAAGGCGGACAATGGATCTGTTTCGCTGTCAGCCGCAGGTTTTGTGTAGGGTCCTAATTTATAAGTTACACCCAAAACCGCAAAAGCCGCTTTTCGGATGCTGTCTCTGTAATAAGAATTACCGCTGTTTATCAAGGAACGGAACTGGCTGTTAGGCGCATCTATCAGCAGATAAGCACCCTTAATATAAGCTGTGGAGTCCTTTAACACTCCGGCTATCAACGGACATTCAGTTGCTAATATACGCAAAACTTCGTTCCATTGCTCAACACGATATATATCCTCCGATGTCTTTTGCTGTTCGGAAGCTTCGTTTTCTGCAACCGTTGCAGGAGCCTCGTCCTCCGAAACGGGCGGTGGTATTTCCTCCTCGGTTTGGCTTGAAGGCTCAGCTTTGGTTACAGTCTCGTTTTCACCCTGAGAATTTGAACTGTGAACAGCAGCCGCCATATTAAGCTTTATTCCCCGTTCAAGTGCGCTCACCCGTCTTTCCAAAGCAGAATATTCGGGAGAAAGCGATGGGTCGCACATACGGATAAGAGCCATTTCCATTTCACAGCGGCGATTGCCTGTTTGCATTGCCGCAAATGCCGACTGCAGGGTAGTTAAGGCATATATAATATCCTTTATATCATATTGCTCTGCCTGAGTCTCAAGTGCCTTCAGCCGTGCTGCCGAGCAAACCACGGGGCGGTTTTTTCCTTTGACGGTTTTAACAATCATCAAATCACGGTAATGCGAAGTAAGCTCGGTCAAAAGACGCAGCATATCAACAGACGAATTATGAAGCTTATCAACAAGAAGCAATGCTTTTTCCGTATCACCGGCTTTAACTGCATCGGCTATATTCAAAAGGTAGTCATTGCCTGCCATTGCGCAAACGCTTTCAACGGTTGCCTCGTCAATATTTTTACTGCTTGAAGCGCAAAGGTCAAGAATTGAAAGTGCATCACGCATACCCCCGTCAGCCGCGGCGGCAATGAGGGTTGCGGCATCGTCCGTGACGGTGAGCCCCTCTTTTTCTGCAATATACTGTATGCGTTCGCAGATTTTAGCACTGTCTATTCTGCGGAAATCAAAGCGCTGACAGCGTGACAGAATGGTTGCTGGCAGCTTGTGAACCTCTGTTGTGGCAAGGATGAAAACCACATGAGCAGGCGGCTCCTCCAAGGTTTTGAGCAGTGCATTAAATGCTCCGATTGAAAGCATATGCACCTCGTCAATAATAAAAACGCGGTATTTTGAGGAGGCAGGGGCAAAGCTTATAAGCTCCCGCAGCTCGCGGATATTGTCAACGCCGTTATTTGAAGCCGCATCTATTTCAACAATATCGGTATTTTCACCGTTGTCTATTGAAAGACAGCTTTCGCACTGAAGGCAAGGGTCACCGTTGTTTAAAGCAACGCAGTTTACCGCCTTTGCAAGAATTTTGGCACAGGTTGTTTTTCCTGTTCCCCTTGTTCCGGTGAAAAGATAAGCGTGAACGGTTTTGCCGTGGGCAAGCTCATTTTTAAGTGTTTCGGTTATATGCTCCTGCCCTACCACATCTGAAAAATACTGCGGACGGTACTTGCGGTACAGTGCCTGATATGCCATTGAATTTCACCCCTGATTTAAGCTTTTATAAAATTTGCGTACTGTAGTGTACGAATGAGCCGATTTACTGCGGCGCACAGGAAAAACTACTTAATGCTGCTCGGTTCCCCGCCTGACATGGTTCGTAGCGTCCCGTCGCACAGGACCCGCCCATTCGCACATTACAGTACGCAACAAGCAAATTTTGATGTTTACGAATAAGATTTTAACACATTTTTTTATTTTTTACAATACCTAAGATATAAAATGTTGAAAAAATTTAACAATGCTGATATAATTATACATTATAATATTTATTATTTCAAGAGAGAAAGGATTTAATTTATGGATTTCATTACCACCCATAAGCTTTTTACAATAGAAAACCAAATCATCGCCCCTCTTTTTGACGGTGCTTCCTATCCGTTTGAAATTCTGCCCAACATCGGAAGCTACATTTTAAAGGTAGGTCCGCAGTTGAACAAAGAAATTTACACAGAGGTTTGTGAAAATGTATGGATTGCAAAAAGCGCAAAAATCGCACCGAGTGCATATATACAAGGGCCCTGCATCATCGGTGAAAACAGCGAGGTAAGGCATTGCGCCTTCATACGCGGAAATGCACTTGTCGGTAACAACTGTGTTGTTGGCAATTCAACAGAGCTTAAAAATGTTGTTTTAATTGAAAGAGTTCAGGTTCCGCACTATAATTATGTGGGAGACTCGGTTCTGGGAACAGGCTCACACATGGGTGCAGGTGCCATTACCTCAAATGTTAAATCAGACAAAAGTCTTGTGTGTGTTAAGTCGGGCAGTCAAAAGCTTGAAACCGGACTTAAAAAATTCGGCGCAATTCTGGGAGACCATGTGGAGGTTGGTTGCGGCACGGTGCTAAATCCCGGCACGGTTATCTGCAAAAATTCAAATATATACCCTCTTTCCTCTGTCAGAGGTGTTGTTCGTGAGAATTCCATCTATAAAAAAGCCGGCGAGGTTGTTGAAAAGCTATGATTTCCGAAAAATGGGATATAGTTGACGAAAACGGAACACCCACCGGAAAAACCGCGATAAGAGGCAAAGGCTTTTTTAAAAACGGTGAATACCATCTGGTTGTTCACATATGGATTTTTTCTCCGGACGGTATGCTTTTAATTCAGCGCCGTTCGGACAGTAAAAAGCTGATGCCCGGTGAGTGGGCGGCAACCGGCGGTGCGGCAATATCGGGCGAGGATTCCTTTACTGCCGCAAGACGGGAGCTTTGCGAGGAATTGGGAATCAGCGCAAAGGCTTCCGAGCTCAACAAGGGCTTTCGCATAAAACGCAGAAACTCACTTTTGGATGTGTGGTTTATTCTTTGCGATACCCCTGCCGAGGAGCTTATCTTGCAGCAATCCGAGGTTGCGGAGGCAAAATGGGTTACAAAAACCGAGCTTGAGGATATGATACAAAACGGCAGCTTCCACAACTACGGTGCCGAATACTTCGGTCAGGTTTTTGAAAAAATTGATAATTACAGAGGAGCTTTGGTATGAGCTTAAAAATTGAAGGTGAAAGCTGTGCGCGTTGTAAGGCATATCTTTTTTCTGAGGACGATATTGTTTACTGCCCCGATTGCGGTGCCCCACATCACAGAGAATGCTATAATGCGTTAGGGCACTGTGCCTTGGAACAGCTTCACGGAACAGACGAGCAATATTCACCCGAAAAAATACGGGAAGCCCGTGAAAAGGCTGCGCAGGCACAAAAAAAGGCGGCAGAAAAAGAAGTATCGGAAACTGTTACCGCCTGCAATATGTGCGGAGAGCAATATAATACGGTACTTCCACGCTGTCCTAAATGCGGAGCACCCAACCTTTCAAGAAATGTACATTTTCAGGGCTTTGACCTTTTGGGCGGTGTTCCCGCCGATTTTATGCTTGATGAAAATGTGACCGCAAACGATGCAAAGCAATTTATCCTGACCAACACCCACAGATATATTCCAAAATTTGCGGTTATGAACAAGCAAAACCGCGTTTCGTGGAATTGGATGGCTTTTTTATTCCCCTGCGGATGGATGCTGTCACGAAAAATGTATAAAAACGGTATTATAGCCGGTATTCTCAGCGTTATGGTGACACTTCTCTCCTATCCTCTTAATCTCACAATATATAACCTTGGAATTGACAGAACCGCCTCCTATCCCCAGCTTTTAGAACTATTTGCAGAAGCCTTGCCCAAAATCGGAGCTTCGGTAATCATATTTGCCTTACTCGGCTTGATTTTCGATTTAGGAATAAGGGTTTTCAGTGCGATGTTAGGTGATTATTTTTATAAAAAGTACACCGTGAACAGTATCAAAAAAATAAAATCCGAAAGCGATGATATAAGCTTTGATTTCCGCAAAAAGGGCGGCGTTAATATTTTCTTATTTTTCTTGGGAACTATGGCTGTTCAATATTTACCGAATATTATTTTAACCTTTATTTAGGAGTAGATTATGGAAAAACACATTTGTACCGAATGCGGTACCGAAAACGAAAAAGAATATACCTACTGCAAAAACTGCGGCGCTCCTCTCAACATAAAAAGCGAAGCTACCGAAAATGCTCAACCTGACAGCTTCAGTACCCTTAACACCCAAAATCAAACCGTCTCTGCACCAACCTACAGTACAGCTTTTAAGGGCTACACTGCCGACAGTATTGACGGTGTTTCCAGAGAGGAATTTACGCTTTTTATCGGTCGCAAAGCGGTTGATATTCTACCGAAGCTTTCCAAAATGGAGCTTACGCACAGCAAAATTTCCTGGTGCTGGCCTGCTGGCATCTTAGGCTTTTTGTTCGGTCCTTTAGGCTCTGCGCTGTGGTTTTTCTACCGCAAAATGTATAAAAACGCCTTTATTTTAGCGGTTATAGGCACAGTAATCACCGTTATAACCTCTGTTATGACGGTTGGTATTTCCGCTGATACCTTTGATAATATTATCGAAGCCTTGATGTCAGGCAACGGTGAGCAGGTATTCAATATATTTGAAAGCTTAGATACCGCATCACTTCTGCTTTATATGGCGGCCGGCTTTGTCAGCAACTTAGCTTCCATTTTATCGGGTGTTCTCTGCGGTCTTTTCGGCTATTATTTCTACAAGGAATACACCGTCCAAAAAATTCAAAGCTTCAGAACAATTCAAGGCGACCAACGGTTTTATCGCTTAGGCTTAGCCTCCATTGGCGGAGTTTCCGGCGGTATGCTGACACTTGGCATAGTTATATTGATTTCTGTTAATAATATTTCCTCAATAATCAACACTGTATTGGCAATGATTTTATAAGGGAGAGTTTTTGAAAATGAAAATAAAAAAAGCAATAATTCCTGCGGCAGGATTAGGCACCCGTGTTTTACCGGCTTCCAAGGCATTACCAAAAGAAATGCTTCCGATTGTGGATAAGCCCGCAATTCAATACATAGTTGAGGAAGCCGTTAAAGCGGGCATCACAGATATTCTTATTATTACAAACCGCGGCAAGGGTGTTATCGAGGACCATTTTGACCATTCGGTTGAGCTTGAGGCAATGCTTGAAAAGCGCGGAAACACCGAGATGCTGTCAACACTCAAAAACACGGCTAATCTCGCAAACATCTACTATATCAGACAAAAAGAAACCCGCGGTCTCGGAGATGCGGTTTTAAAGGCAAGAGAATTTGTTGGCAACGATCCGTTTGCCGTGCTTTACGGTGATGATGTGATAATAGGCGAGGTTCCTGCCATTGGCGAGCTTTGCGATGCCTATGAAAAATACGGTAAGAGTGTTGTTGGCATAAAAGAGGTTCCTGACGAATTGGTTGTAAAATACTGTTCTCTCAAGGTTTCTCGGTTAGAGGATAAGATTTTATCCGTTTCGGACATGATTGAAAAGCCCGCGCTCGAAAATAAATTTTCAAACTTCTCAATTCTTGGGCGTTGCGTTCTTGATAATGAAATCTTCGATATTTTAGAGCGTACACCTCTGGGTGTGGGCGGTGAATTACAGCTGACTGATGCAATGCGTGAGCTTGCTGTGAAATACGGTATGATCGGTGTTGAATTCAGCGGCACCCGTTACGATATGGGTAACAAATTCGGTATTTTAAAGGCAAACATTGAGGTTGGCCTCAAGCACCCCGAAACTGCCGGCGAGCTTAAAGAATATCTAAAGGAGCTTTGCAAAACATTTTGATTGAATACACCACACTTTTTTTAGATGTTGATAACACCCTTCTTGATTTCAACAAGGCAGAAGCGCATGCGGTTTACCGTGTGCTTAAGGAGCATAATCTGCCTTGTGACGAGGAAGCAATAAAGCTTTATTCCGACATAAACCTCTCATTCTGGAAAAGGTTTGAGCGCGGAGAAATAGAGAGGGATATGATTTTTGAAAGCCGTTTCCGCGTTTTTCTGGAGCATTACAATGCTACGGGTGATGTCAGCGCTATATCTGACCGATACTGCGCAAATTTAGCAGATGAATTTTTCACCGTTGACGGTGCAAAAGAGTTGCTTAAATACCTTAAGGATAAGGGGTATAAGCTTTATGCCACAACCAACGGCTTTGCAAAAACTCAGTTCAACAGAATACGAGGTGCAGGTCTGGAGCCTTTTTTTGATAAAATTTTCATTTCAGAGGATGCACGGCACCAAAAGCCCGATAAGGAATATTTTGATTTTGTGATATCCGGCATCCCCGAAAAGAATATAACCAAAATGCTCATAATAGGAGACAGTCAAAGCTCGGATATTTTAGGCGGTATAAACTCAGGAATTGATACCTGCTGGTACAATCCGCATGGCAGCAAAGCGAAATATCAAAGCAAGTATACCGTAACCCGGCTTTCGCAAATAAAAAAGATTTTGTAAACGAGGAGAATAATAAAAATGGCTAAGGTTTTTCTTTTGGCGCATACCCCCAACCCTGAGCATACGGTAGCTTCTGCCGCAAAGCTGTGCTACAGCAGCTCCACCATAACAGGGCTTACCGATAATTTGACCGATGAAAAGGCGGCTTCCTTTGTGGAAATGCTTTCGGAAATAGGACATGAAAGTCCGATTGAGCATGCAAGCTTCACCTTTGGAATTGAGGGTGTTTCCCGTTCGCTTCTGGCACAGATTACACGCCACCGTATGGCATCCTTCTCGGTTAAAAGTCAGCGCTATGTTAGAGAGGGTTGCTTTGAATATGTCACTCCGCCCGAAATTGAAGCCATTCCCGAGGCTTTGGAAATTTACAGGGAAATTATGGCGGCAGATCAGGAAAAATATGACCGCTTAACCGAAATTTTGAAGGACAAGCACCAAAAAGACTTCTTAGCTGAAGGCAAGGACGAAAAAACCGCCTCAAGGCTTGCCGAAAAAAAGGCAATCGAGGATGCTCGCTTTGTGCTTCCCAATGCCTGTGAAACCCAGATGGTTATGACGATGAATGCCCGTTCCTTAATGAATTTCTTTAAAATCCGTTGCTGCAGACGCGCTCAATGGGAAATTCAGGATATTGCAAATCAAATGCTGGCATTGGTCTGTGAGGTTGCACCAAATATCTTTAAAAATGCCGGTCCCTCCTGCCTTGGCGGAAAATGCTCCGAGGGGAAAATGTCCTGCGGAAAGCCGCAAGAGGTCAGAGAATTCTATAAAGGATTGAAAAAGCAGTAATGGGTAAGCTTATTGTAATTGAAGGTCTTGACGGCAGCGGAAAATCAACACAGCTTGATTTGTTGTATGACAGACTTAAAAATCAGAATATTGATTGCAAGGCGGTTTCCTTTCCGAACTATGACAATCCGTCAAGCACACTTGTTAAAATGTATTTAGACGGCAGCTTCGGGAAAAAACCTGACGATGTTAATGCCTATGCCGCATCTGTGTTTTATACAGTTGACCGCTATGCCTCGTATAAAACCTCTTGGGGAGAATACTATAAAGGCGGCGGCACAGTAATTTCAGGCAGATACACCACCTCTAATGCCATACATCAGGCATCCAAGTTGCCCGAACAGCTTTGGGCAAATTTTCTTGAATGGCTTTACGATTTTGAATACTGTAAAATCGGAATACCTAAGCCTGACAAGGTAATTTTCCTTGATATGCCTGTGGATGTGTCGCAAACGCTGCTGTCCGGCAGATATAACGGTGACAATTCCAAAAAAGATATTCACGAGCGCGACACCGAGTATTTAGACAAATGCAGAAAAGCCGCCGTTTTCACAGCAGAATATTCCGGATGGGAAATTATCCCCTGTGCGGCAGAAGGAAGCCCCAGAAAAATCGAGGATATTTCCAACGATATATTAAACAGTGTTTTAAGGCTTTACGAGGAGTAGGGATTTATGATTTATGTTTTTTTAGCTGACGGTTTTGAGGAATGTGAAGCAATTGCCCCGATAGATATATTAAGAAGGGCAGGTCTTACGGTTAAAACCGTGGGAATAGGCGGTAAAGAGGTTAATGGCTCGCACGGAATTCAGGTGAAGTGCGACCTTGATGAAAACGAGATTGATTTTGACGGTTTGCAGGGTGTTATTTTACCCGGCGGTATGCCAGGAACACTCAACCTTGAGCAAAGCGCAACGGTTCAAAACTCAATTGATTTTGCAGTAAAAAATAATCTTTTGATTGGTGCTATATGCGCCGCACCCTCTATATTAGGTCACAAGGGGTTACTCAAGGGCAGAAAAACAACCTGCTTCACAGGCTTCGAAAAAGAGCTTATCGGCGCCGAGGTGGTTTCTCAGCCGGCTGTCAGGGACGGAAGCATAATAACGGCTTACGGCGCAGGTGCCGCCTTTGATTTCGGATTTTTATTGCTTGAAGCCCTTAGCAATAAAAGCACTTCCGATGAATTAAAGCAACAAATGAGATATACAAAATAAATTTCAGCTTTGAGCTAATGCTTTAGCGGCGGAACGGAGATTAAAATGGACGAGAATTTTAACAACCAAAAACCTCAGGATGTCAACCAAAGCAACACCCCTTTTTCGGACGATGATTTTATAATCGGCAAAGGCTTTCAGTTGGACCAATCCGAGTATAATTCTTCAAAAGAAGCAGAAAAGAAAAAACAAAAGAAAAAAAGAGGCGCTTCGGTTGTCAAAAATATTATTTGGATACTATCAATTATAGTAGTATCGGTAGGCCTTGCCTTTGGAATAATTTATGCCGGTGCGGATTTTATGGGTATTGGCTTCGGCAGAGGCGATGACTGCAGTATGCAGATTGAACCCGGCACTCCTGCATCTGAAATTGCAAATCAGCTTAAAGAAACGGGCGCTGTTAAAATACCGATGCTTTTCCGTGTTTATACCAAATTCAAGGGCTATGACAGCCAATTCAAATACGGGCTTTATAACTTTAATACCGAATCCGGCTATGAAAGCATTTCTCAAATGCTTATGACCGAGGGAGCAAAAGCCGAAAGCATTACCGTTACTATACCCGAGGGTACGGGAATTACGGATTACACAAAGAATGTGAACGGTGAAAATGTAACCGTTCCCGGAATAGGCACTCTGCTTGAAAAGGCGGGAGTGTGTACCAAAGAGGAGTTTATGTCAGCCCTGCACTATGTGGAGCTTAATTCAAGGCTTCTAAAAAGCGTAAATGTCGGTAAAACCTATTACGAGCTTGAGGGATACCTTTTCCCTGAAACCTATGATTTTTATTCGTATGATTCTGACGAATGTGCTGCCCTTGCAATAGCCCGTATGATAAAGGAAAGTGAAAAACGCATCACCGATAAAATGTTTGCCCGTGCCGAGGAAATGGGCTATACCATGAATGAAATTTTAACAATGGCATCAATAATTCAAATGGAAGCGGGGCAAAGCTCATCCGAGATGGCAAATGTTGCGGCAGTTTTTTATAACCGCCTTAACAGTGAGGCATTTTCAACCTTGGGCTCCTCCCCTACCTGCTATTACGGAAGCTCTTATAAGAATGATGATGGCAGGTATAACACCTATAACATTAAGGGCTTACCTCCGGGGCCCCTTTGTTCACCTGGTATTGATGCTATAAAGGCGGCACTCTACCCAACAGAGGATGTTCCCTATTACTATTTTGTTACCGATTCGGAGGGCAATTTTTATTACCACAAAACCCTATCTGAGCAACAGGTAACAATTAACCGCTTACAGCGAGAAAACAAGTGGGTGTATGAATATTTTAACTGATGTTTTGAAGCTGCCTGAGCTTTTAAGTCCGGCAGGAGATTTAACTCGGCTTAAGGCCGCTGTTGATTACGGAGCAGATGCAGTCTATCTTGCAGGTGAGGAATTCGGTATGAGGACTGCCGCGACAAATTTCGGTGAGGAGGATTTAAAGGCTGGCATTGAATATGCACACAGCCGCGGTGTAAAGGTGCATGTAACCTGTAACACAATCCCCCACAACGCTGAAATGCCGCGTCTGCCGGCATTCCTTGAACAGCTTAACGATTTAAAGGCAGATGCAATAATTGCGGCAGATTTAGGTACAATGGGGCTTGTTAAAAAGTATGCTCCAAACTGTGATTTGCACATTTCGGTTCAATCGGGAATTTGCAATTACGAAACCGCAAGAGCTTTTTATAATTTGGGCGCAAAGCGTGTTGTTTTGGCGCGTGAGCTATCTTTGGATGAAATTGCGGAAATCAGGGCGAAAACACCTATGGACCTGGAAATCGAAGCCTTTGCTCACGGCGCTATGTGTGTCTCCTTTTCGGCGCGTTGCCTGCTTTCGAGCTATATGACAGGCAGAGATGCCAACCGCGGCGATTGCGCACAATCCTGCCGCTGGAGCTATTCACTTATGGAGGAAAAGCGTCCGGGACAGTATTTCGACATAACCGAAACCGATAAAGGCACCTATATTTTGAATGCAAACGATATGTGTATGGCAGAGCACCTTGACAAAATGATTGCCGCCGGGGTGGACAGTATTAAGCTTGAGGGCAGAGCTAAATCACATTACTATGTTGCTGTTGTTACAAACGCTTACCGCGGTGCGTTGGATAGTATCAAAAACACCGCTTCCGCTTGGAAATGCCCCGCGTGGGTAACCGAGGAGCTTAATAAAATCAGCCACCGCACATACTCCACAGGCTTTTATCTGGGACAGCCGGTAAATTCGCAGACCTATGAAAATGCAGGCTATGTACGGGATTATTCGGTTGCCGCTATTGTGGACGGATATGGGGACGGAAAAATTATAGCCACCTTAAAAAACAAGTTTTTAAGGGGACAAAGATTGGATTGCCTTGAGCCTAAAAGCTCACCCTTTCCTGTTTGCGCCGATGAGCTTTTTGACGGTGACGACAACCCGATAGAAAGCGCGCCCAGACCTATGATGACGGTGAAAATCCCATTTCCCCGCCCTGTAAAATCGGGGGCATTGCTTAGGATGGAAAGTGTGAATTAACAGGATTAATACAAAGCGACTGTCCCACTAATGGCTGTTTGCAGAAACCTTGCCTCCCTCGTCAGAGGGAGCCTAAGTTGGTAGCTACTCCGTTGTTTGTGCATTTAAGTCTTAGTGAGGCAGTCATTTTTTACATATATTCGCAATACAATCAAATAAAAGGATTAGTATGATTTCACATTAAGCAGTTTTTATATACCGCAAATATATAAAAATCAAGTGAAAATAATTACGATGTTTACGGTTTATTAAAACCACATTAAAAAACTTTTGTTATACTTTGTAAAAAAAGGTAATATTATACTGCATACATTACTGTATCTTTCGAGGGGGAATAAAATGAAAAAACCGGTGGTGGATTACCGCGAATTTCGTCTGTCAAGGCTTAATGAACCGCAGTTTTCACATTTAAAGCTGTTGCTTGGCTGGGTTGGCTTTTTCATTTCATTTATTCTCACAGAACAGCTTATTCCTGTGGAAAGATGCATACCCGTTCACTGCTTTATTGACGATATTGTTCCTTTCTGCGAAATCTTTGTTATTCCTTATGTCGGGTGGTATCTGCTGGTGGCAGGCTCGCTGCTCTATTTTGCGCTTTATAACATAGACAGCTTTAAAAGGCTTCAAATATTTATTATTGTGACGCAGGTGGTTGCAATGGCGGTTTATATCCTTGTACCGAATTGTCAAAATCACCGCCCTGCCGAATTTCCGCGGGATAACTTTTTGACCGACTGTATAGGATTGATTTATTTTCTCGATACAAACACAGGTGTCTGTCCCTCACTGCATTGTGCTTATTCAATAGGAATAGCATCTGTGTGGCTTAAAGAAAAAGCCGCATCAAAGGGCTTTAAGCTGTTTATTGTTCTTTTCGCGGTAAGCATTTGTCTTTCAACAGTGTTTATCAAGCAACACTCTGCCCTTGATTTCTTTTTTGCTCTGCCAATGTGCCTGCTTGCAGAATATATTTCCTGCGGTTCCTATTGGAAGGCTCGTTTTAAAAGGCGAAAAAAATAAGTTTTTTAAAGATATTTTATAAAGAATAAAAGTTTTTATAGACTTTTTTATAAATCTGTTATATAATAGCTATAATTGCTAATATGTTTTTCGGAGGTAAAAAACAAAATGAAAAATATAAAAAGATTACTTGCCGCCTTCTTGGTGCTTGTTGTGGTATTTTCCTTTGCAGGCTGCCACAAGAAGGATGAAATTGCCGTTACTATCGGGGACATCGAATTCACATCTGCATACTATATGTGTGCCCTTATCAATGCCGATTCTGAAGCTAAGACTAAGGTTAGTGAAAATCTTTCCGATGAGGAAAGCACCGAGGAAATCGATTATTATTCACAAAAAATAGACGGTAAAGGCTTTGTTACCTGGGTAGAGGACGCCGCTATCGATTATCTTAAAAAGATAGCTGCATATAAAACCCTTTGCAAGGATAACGAGCTTGAAATTGACAAGGAGGAGCTTGCAAATATTGAAAGCTATGCCTCTTATTATTGGTCAAGCTACGGTTATTCAGCTTACTTTGAGCCTAACGGTGTAGGATTTGCTACATATACACAGTATATGAAGGACTCCTATTACTCAGAGCTTTATTTCGAGCATCTTTACGGTGCGGAGGGCGAAAAGGCTATTGCCGCAGATGAGGTTTCTAAAAAGCTTTACGATAACTTCCTGATTGCCAATGTGCTTGAGGCTTCTATTGATTCTGAAATGACCGATACTGAAAAAACCGAGCTTAAGGATAAAATGAACACCTATGTTACAGAGCTTAAGGACGGCAAGAAAACCTTTGAGCAGGTTTACAACGATTATAATGAGGTTGAGGAAGAAACCGAAACTGAGGAAACCACTGACAGCACTGATGAGGAAACCGCTGAAGAAGAGGTTTCAGAGCCGCTTGATAAATATGCATCTATTCTGGGTGCTGAGGATACAGGTTATGACTCTGACCATTACGAAACCGCAAAAGCAATGGCAACAGGTGAAATTAAGCTTGTTGAGCTTGAGGACGAAGCCGGATATGTTATTATTGTTAAGCAGGATATTAAGGCTGACCCCTACTATTTGGAAAATCTTGATATGACAATCCGCCACCTTATTGCAGATGAGGATTACGAGAAAATCATTGATGATTTTGCCGGCAAGCTTGAGGTTGACATTAACGACTATGCTGTTAAGCAGTTTAAGGTTAAGAAAATCAAAGAGCCTGAATACAGCTATTAAAAAATACCGCCTGAGAATTAACTCTCGGGCGGTATTTTTTAAAAATTCGTTGACAAAACAGCATTTTCGGTTTATAATAACAGGTGTTATAAAACATCTGTTATTTATTAGGAGGAAAAACTATGCCCCCAAATGTGAAATACACAAAGGAGCAGATTACACAAGTCGCCTATGAAATGGTGCGGAAGCACGGAATGGAAATTCTTACCGCCAGAGGCTTAGCCGCAGAGCTTGGCACCTCCACTGCACCGATTTTTACGGCATTTCAAAGCATTGAGGAGGTACAAACGCTCGTGCTCGAAAAAGCAAAACAGCTTTATGTGTGCTATCTTAATGCGGGCTTGCAGTTGTCTCCCCCATTTAAAGGCACAGGCTTAAAATACATTCAATTTGCAAAGGATGAGCCGGAACTGTTTAAGCTTTTATTTATGCAGGGGGACGAAAATGAGGAAATCACGCATTTTTTCCCTGCAGCCGATGAAAACACTGCAACCGTTCTCAACACAGTAAAATCAAGCTATTCTTTAAATGAGGAAAAAGCCAAAAAGCTTTATAACCACCTGTCTGTTTACACACACGGTCTTGCTGTTTTATATGCACAAAGACGCTGTGTTTTCACAATGGAGGATATAAGCCTTATGCTTACGGAAATTTTCAATGCTCTTACCAAAGGAGAAATCAAATGAGAGACATAATCAAAATAACCGACCTTAATAAATCCTTTGACGGTGTAAAGGCGGTACAGAGCTTATCATTTCGTGTCAAGGAGGGTGAGCTTTTTGCCTTTCTCGGCGTCAACGGTGCCGGTAAATCCACAACGATAAACATACTCTGCGGTCAGCTAAGCTGTGACAGCGGTACTGTTATAATAGACGGAGAAAATCTGCAGGAAAGCATCTCCCAAATCAAGACCAAATTAGGTGTTGTTTTCCAAAGCAGCCTGCTTGACAAGGCGCTTACTGTAAAGGATAATCTTGAAAGCCGCGCCGCCCTGTACGGTATAACAGGAGAAAGCTTCAAGCAAAGGCTTTCTCAGCTTAGCAAAATGCTTGATTTTGAAGATCTGCTCAAACGGAATGTAGGCAAGCTTTCAGGCGGTCAAAGGAGACGAATTGACATTGCCCGCGCACTTATACACAATCCAAAAATCCTTATACTTGACGAACCGACCACCGGTCTTGACCCACAAACAAGAAGGTTGCTTTGGAATGTTATAAGCAACCTTAGAAAAAAAGAAAATATGACCGTCTTTCTTACCACACACTATATGGAGGAAGCGGCGGACGCGGATTATGTGGTAATTCTCGACAGCGGCAGACTTATTGCTGAGGGCACTCCCCTACAGCTTAAAAACACCTACACAGGGGATTTTATCACACTTTACGGAACTGATGAGGCTACAGTAAAGACACTTGGTGTTCCGTATGAAGCAATACGGGAAGCCTACAAATTATCTGTTGCAGACACATCTGCGGCAACCGAGCTTATTATAAAGCATCCCGAAATATTCAGGGATTATGAAATAACAAAGGGAAAAATGGATGACGTTTTCCTTGCAGTGACGGGCAAAAAGCTTACAGGGGGTACAGAAAAATGAAAACATTAAAAGCGCTTATAAAACGCAACACAAAGCTTTTCTTCAAAGACAAGGGAATGTTTTTCACCTCACTTATCACCCCTGTGATACTGCTTGTTCTCTATGCGACCTTTTTAGGCAATGTTTACAAACAAAGCTTTTTATCTGCCCTGCCGCAAGGTCTTGATATGAGTGAAAAGCTGATTAACGGCTATGTGGGCGGGCAATTAATTTCCTCAATTCTTGCCGTTTCCTGTGTCACGGTGGCATTTTGCTCGAATATGCTTATGGTACAGGACAAGGCGGTAGGAAGCATCAAGGATTTGACTATCTCGCCTGTAAAGCCGTCTCACCTTGCACTAAGCTATTATTTTTCCACCCTCATATCAACCCTTTGTGTCTGTCTTTCCGCTACGGGAATTTGTCTTATTTACATTGCAAGGATTGGCTGGTATCTTTCGGTCGGTGATATTCTGCTTCTGTTGCTTGATGTGTTTCTGCTTGTTTTGTTCGGCACTGCATTGTCAAGCATTATTAATTTCTTTTTATCCACGCAGGGACAAATATCGGCAGTAGGAACGGTCATAAGCTCAGGCTACGGCTTTATCAGCGGAGCATATATGCCGATATCGCAGTTTTCGGTTGGATTGCAAAGAGTAATCTCTTTTCTGCCCGGAACATACGGCACCTCCCTCTTAAAAAATCATGCTATGCGGGGTGTGTTTGAAGAAATGGAAAAAACAGGCTTATCCACCGAGGTAATCGAAGCAATCAAAAACTCCATAGATTACAATCTTTATTTCTTTGAAAGCCGCGTAAAAATAAGCACGATGTATATTATTCTTGGTCTGGCAATTGCTGTGTTCATTTCGATTTACATTTTATTGAACTGCTTAAAAAGCAAAAAACAAATATAGATAAAAATCCCTGCACGGTATCAGTAATCCGTGCAGGGATTTTATGTTTTTAGGTTTATTTCAAGATAAGGCAACGCCTTATACATATCATAGTCGCAACTAAATATTATTTCAATTCTTGTGATATTTTTTTAACAACAGCTGCCACAATAGAATCAATATCTATGTCATTGTTTTTGGCATTAGCTTTGCCTACAGAGTCAAACAGTTGCATTTTCTTAACAGTTTCCTGCTTAATAGCCTCTACTGCTGCAGGAATCAAATCGATAATACCCTTGTTCATATCGGTAAATCTACTGAATTCTGCCTTTACTGCCGCTATGTTAATATCAGTAAATATATTTACCTTGCTGATACCCTCTTTTATAGCACGCTTAAAATCATTGTCTGTAAGCCCTGAGCCACCGTGCAGTACCAACGGTACATTTACCGTTTTAGCAATTGTACTGATTCTTTCAAAATCTAATTTAGGCGGAAGCTTATATGCACCGTGCGCATTTCCTACTGCGATTGCAAGCGCATCGACACCTGTTTTTTCTACATAATCCTTCGCCATTTTAGGATCTGTAAAGAACTCTGACGGGTCTGTTAAATGCGAGCTGCCCTCTGCAGAGCCTTCATTATCACCTACATGACCAAGCTCTCCCTCAATTGTTGCTCCGTATGAGTGGGCTATATCTGCCATTTCCTTTACCTTTCTTACATTCTCATCATACGAATCGGTTGAGCAATCATACATAATTGATGAAAAACCAAGCTCAAGAGCTTTCAAACAGGTTTCTTTCTTTAAACCGTGATCCAAGTGTATTACTACAGGAACATTTGCTTTCTTCGCCATAGGAAGCAGGTAATAAGATACCTCCTCTAACGGTCCGTACGGAAATAAAATCTCTGCTGTTCCCATAATAACCGGAGAACCTGTTTGCTCTGCCGCCGCTATAATTCCGCGCGCCAATTCCAAATTCACGGCATTGAATAAGCCTACTGCATATTTACCCTTTTTCGCATTATACAGCACTTCGTTCATATTAACTAACATTTTTTACACCTCTATTTTTGTTTCTCTTATTAATCTCTTATCTGTAAACACATCTGTTTCATCTGTACTGCGGGTGGAAAATTCAGAGATAACCGCACCGTCAGGACCGGCTTGAAACCAATGCAGTGTTTCGGGCATAATGGTATATTGCTCACCGGGCTTCAGGATAATTTCATGAAAAACAGAAAACTCGCTCTCAATCAGCTTTGCCGAAATTGCATCGGTATTTTTTTCACCCTCAACATAAAGATAAACCTCACCGTATCTGCAACGGAAGGTTTCCTCCTTGCCTGCCTGACCGTTTGTGGGAACATGCTTATGCTCAGGACAGGTCTGACCGGGCAATAAAACCATTTCCTTTGCGCAAACACGGTCGGTATTAATATAGACCACCAACTGAAGTCCTAATTCTTTTACCTTCCCCATTCCGAAATCGGCAACCTCAACATTTGCCTTTTCCTCGTCCGTCAGCACAATTTGCGCTTTTTCAAAATACTCAAGCGTGCTTTGCACCTGCGCATCGTATTCCCTTCTTGTCATATCTCTTTCCTCCCATATTTATCGGCTAATTTTTCAATTTCATTTTTGCTTAACATTCCGTCAACCGAATTCTTTGAAAACAGGTTGCAGGCGGCGGCAGACGATGCAAACTCAAGAATATGCTTATCATCAAAACCGTTATAAAGTCCACAAAGACAACCGGCACAAAATGCGTCACCCGCACCAACACTTCCCTTGATTTCAGAGGATGGTATTTTAAGCGATGGCACAACGGTGAAGCTCTGTGTTTGGACATCGTAACAGAAGCCGGCATCCTTGCAGTGAACAATAACCTTATCCTTAACACCGTACGATGCAATAAGCTCCATTGTTTTTCTTATGTTTTCGACATCAAGCTTACCGTCAGCATTATAAGGCGGCAGGTCTGAAATCATACAGGCTTCAATCTCGTTTATGATTATATAATTACAGTATTTAAGTGCAGGAACAATCTTAGCCTTATAGTCTGCCGTGCTGTCACTCACAACATCAACCGAGGTTTTTATGCCGTGCTCCTGAACACTGTGCAAAAGACGCGCCATAACAGTACCATATTCCCCGTCCTCTTTATCAAAGCAATCCAGAAGCAGAATATATCCGATATGGAAAATAACACTGTTTAGCTGTGAAATATTAATATCCTCAGGTGAAAACTCAGCATTTGCGCCTCTTGCGTGGAAAAATGTTCTTTCTCCCGAAGCAAGGCTCATAACATCGCTGAAGCTGGTCGGCTTATCGGCGGACACAGAGATTTTTTCACAGTCTATACTGTAACGGCTGAGCTGTGACAGAACATACCGTCCATACTCATCATCACCGATTTTTCCGATTACAGAAATCGGGATACTGCGGTCGATTTTTGCAAGGTCGATTGCAGTATTAGGCACACAGCCTCCCACTGCTCTGCTTACATCGGTAATATTTGCAAGTGTTCCAACCTCAGGATAATTGTTAATGGTTTTAACAATATCGGTCAGAATATTTCCTGCAATGGTTATACCCTTGCGTTCACCGTTCATAAGATAATCGACTGTAACACCGAATATTGAAGCTAATACCGGAAACTGTGTAACCTCAGGAAAACCCAAACCGTTTTCCCAACGGCTCACGGTTTTATCGCTTATATTCATTCTGTCAGCCAACTGGGATTGCGTCATACCGCACTTTTTGCGCAAGCATGAGATAGTTGCTCCAAAGCCCTTAGCATCCATAATTTCACCCCATATAATTTTATACTAATATTATAAAATTTTCCGCCTTAATAGTAAACCTATGTTTTAAAGAATTTTACCGTTAGAATTTCATAGGCATAAAACGCAAAACTCTATAATTCGTGGAGTTTTAATGATTTAGTTTTCTTTGATTAACCTCCGCCACTGCCTCTTTAAGCAAAATATAAATCACAGCGCAGGTCGGAACAGCAATAAGTCCTCCAAGCACGCCGCCGATATTACCTCCGACCAAAACCGCACTTACAACGATAACACCCGGAAGTCCCACAGCTTTGCCGACAACCTTTGGATAAATCAGATTACCTTCTATTTGCTGTAAAATCAGGAAAAATACCACAAACAGTAAAGCCTTAAGCGGATTGGTAATTACAATAAGCAAAGCGCCGATGACAACACCTATCGTTGCGCCGATTATAGGCACCAATGCAGTTACGCAAATCAAAACCGAAATTATGAGTGCATTTGGGAAACGGAAAATTGTCATTCCGATAAAGCAAAGGACACCCAAAATCAATGCCTCGGTAAGCTGACCGCCGATAAAGCGCGAAAAAGCTTCGTGTGTTCTGAAAGAAATATGATAAATGCGTTTTGTAAGCTTTTCGGGGATAAAGGCATCTATTACAGCCCTTACAAACCTGCCGATTTTTTCCTTTTGAGCCAGCACATAAACAGAAATAACAAAACTGAAAAATGTCTGGAACACGCCCGAAAAGACAGATGTTGTAATATTAACGGCATCACCGAAAATTCTGCCCGAATAGCCCGAAAGCCAATCCTTAGCCGTCTTTGCGGCGGCAGTCCAATTGATTTTTATTTCAGGAAGCCCGTCCCGAATATTGAAACGGTGAAGCAAGCCCTCAACCCAATCGCGCGCTTTCACCACAAAGGAGGGCATTTTTTCTGCAATGTATGTTATCGTATCGATTATATCAGGAATTATAACCAATATCAAAAGTGAAACTATACCAAGAGCAATAAGATATGTCAGCACAAGGCAAAGAGGTCTTTTAAGCTTTTTAACAAACCCCTTACGGCTTTTGTCCATAAAAAAGAATACCTTAGTCTCAAGCGCAGTAAGCAGTACATTCAAAACAAAAGCAATGCACAGTGCCGCTATAACAGGCGAAAAAAAGGAAATTATTTTACTAAAAAAGCCAAACACACCGCCCAAATTCTGCAAGGCGGTCAGAAAAAAAGCGCCCAAAAAAACCAAAAGAACAAGTTTTTTGAAATTTTTAGAATTAAGCTCCATAACACACTCCAAAAACAATAAGCTTGCAGTCAATGACCGCAAGCTTATTATAACTCATATTTCAACTTTAGTAAACAATAATTTTACTATTTTTTGTCCTTTTTGGTAAATATTTTGTTAAGAAGCACGGTTGCTATGATAATAATACCGATAACGATAAAAATGCTTATCATACCAACAATAAGATAATTCAAATTATCAACAAAAGCCATTGGATTAAAATTCATCTGTTTTTCCTCCTATATAAAGAAGTTGAGTATAAGACCGCCGGCAACAACCGAAGCAATCTGACCCGATACATTTACGCCTATGGAATGCATAAGCAGGAAGTTTTGCGGGTCCTCTTTAAGTCCCATCTTATGAACAACTCTGCCCGACATGGGGAATGCAGAAATACCTGCCGCGCCAATCATCGGATTAATTTTCTTGTTCTTCGGCATAAACAGATTGATAAATTTAGCGAACACAACGCCGAAGGCTGTGTCGAATATAAAGGCAAAGAGACCTAAGCCTAAAATTAATAAGGTTTGCGGACGCAGGAATTTATCTGCCTGCATCTGGCACGCAATTGTTATACCCAAGAAAATTGTGATGAGGTTTGCGAGAACATTTTGTGCTGTTTCCGAAAGTGAATTAAGCACACCGCACTCACGGATAAGGTTGCCGAACATAAGGAAGCCGATGAGCGAAACCGATTCAGGTGCAACAATACCGGCGATAACGGTGATAACAATTGGGAAAAGAATTTTTGTAAGCTTGGAAACACTCTTTTCAGAGTAAGGCATACGGATAAGTCTTTCCTTTTTGGTGGTTAAAAGCTTTATTACGGGCGGCTGAATGATCGGCACCAGAGCCATATAGGAATAAGCGGCAACCATTATTGCACCTGTAATGTTATTATCCGAGCCCAAAAGCTTGTTGGCGACAACAATTGCTGTGGGGCCGTCCGCCGCACCGATAATACCGATTGAAGCGGCTTCCTTAATATCAAAAAACATTGATGCCACACAGAGAGTAAAGAAAATACCGAACTGCGCCGCCGCGCCGAACATCATGAGCTTGGGGTTGGAAAGCAACGGGCCGAAATCAATCATAGCGCCAATTCCAATAAACAAAATCAGCGGAAACAGCTCGTTTGCAATGCCTGCATTAAAAAGGGTTGTAAGCGCGCCCTCTGCCCCGATAGCACCGGAAAGGGGTATGTTTACAAGAATTGTACCAAAGCCCAAGGGCAACAAAAGTGTGGGCTCCATGTCAAAACGGATTGCGAGAAAAATCAGCACACCGCCGATTATCCACATCACAACATAGCGCCAATCAGTAAGGCGGGCAATGTTTTCTACCAAAAAGTAGAGATCGTTCAAAATTTCCATCAAATTCGTCCTTTCTTAAGCTTAGGAAAAAAAAAGACTTTCACCGCTGTCAGGCGGTAAAAGTCTTGCCGTTTAATGCAAAAGCGGGTTTTTTACAAAACCGTATTGACGCAATTTGCAGCGCTTTAACGCCGGCTACTCCCTTAAACCAAATTATGTCATTATAATATCACAAGCTGTTCTGAAAATCAAGCAAAAATTAATTCATTTCATAAATAACCGTTATTTCTGTTCCCACATCGGGAGTGCTTTCAAGAAAAATTTCACCGTTTGTTACTTGCACTATATGCTTGACTATCGAAAGACCAAGTCCCGTTCCCCCATTATTTGAGCGCGCCTTATCAACGCGATAAAAACGCTCAAAAATATGCTCCTGACAAGCCTGCGGAATACCGATACCCGTGTCCTTCACCTTGATAAAGGCTTTTTGCCCATCTGTGCCGACACTGACAGAAACCTCACCGTTTTCACTGTTATATTTTATTGCGTTATCACAAAGATTATACATCATCTCAAAAATCATTGAGTAATTAGCTTTGATTGTGGTGTCCTCTGCCGCAAGGCTTATACTGACATTATGGTTTTTTGCAAGCTCGGAAAGCTTGGCAACCACCTCACTTGCCACTGCCTTGAGATTTATTTCCTCGGTCTGCACCTCAAATGCGCCCTCATCAAGTTGGGAAAGCTTGATAATATCATTAACAAGCGAAATCAACCGTTTGGTTTCACTGTTAATATCCTTACCGAAGCCCTTGACATCCTCGGGAGCTACAAGCCCCTCGCTTAAAATTTCCGAAAAGCCGAGTATTGATGTAAGCGGTGTTTTAAGTTCATGCGAAACATTGGCGGTGAATTCACGGCGTAAAAGCTCATTTTTCTGTTTTTCGGTGGCATCTATTACAATAATTACCGCACCACCAATCTGTCCAAAATCGTCATAAACAGGATTTGTAATAATTTCAAAGCAACTGCCATTCTCATAAAACAATTCTCTTGTGTGCTGTCCTGAAACAACATTGCTTAAGAGTTTATAAAAAACACCGCTTTTGTTTATAAATAAAAGGTTTCTGTTCTTTAAATCCTCATTGCAGTTGAATAATCTTTTAATTGCGCTGTTAAAGGTAATGATATTTCCTTTTTTATCGGTAAATAAAATACCTTCGCTCATATTCTCTGAGATAAATTCAAATTCACGGCGGCTTTGTGTGAGCTCGCTTATCTGGCGGCTGATTTTCTTGTTTTGAAGGCGCAACCGTTCTATAAGCGGAGAAAGCTCCTCATAACCGATAGCTATTTCGGGCTTTTTGGGGTCGATAGCATTAATTGGAGCTACAATTTTTTTAGAAATCACAGTTGCTAATACAAGGGCTGTAATAACAGTAAAAATTATTATTGCGGAAATTACCGGTAACAGCTTAAGTAGAACGCTGAATACCGAAACGCTGTGAGCCGAAAGCCTTAAAACCCTGCCGTCATTAAGCAACACGGCATAATAAATGGTGCGTCCCGAAAGGGTATCTGAATATCTTACCGCACTCCCCTTGCCCTCCTGCATAGCTTTAATAAATTCCACTCTGTCAGAATGGTTTTCCATCTCACCGATTTGTGCCATATTGTCATATGTAACATTGCCGCCACTGTCGATAACGGTAACACGTAGCTCATTATCATTGAAAATTGCAGGTTTTTCACCGTTTTCAAGTAAAAGACTTGCAAAATAAGTTTCTCTTTCAATGGTAGCAAGCTGTGCATCGGCATAAAGCTTATACTGAGTGCCGATTATAAAAAGCAAGCACACAACAAGCACTATCAAAGCTGTGGATAAAATACTTTTAAATATTTTCGTTACCATTGTGTCACCTTATTTTATAACCAAAGCCGCGAACGGTTTCTATAAGCTCACCTGCTTCACGCAGCTTGGTACGGAGTGTTTTTATATGTACATCAACCGTCCGACTTTCACCGTCATACTCATAGCCCCAAATTCTTTCAAGCAGAGTATCACGCGAGAAAACAGTCCCCTGATTTTTTATCATCAAAAGCAGAATTTCATATTCTTTAAGTGTGAGTATTACTTCCTTGCTTTCGACCAACACAATATGCTTTTGCTCATCAACCGAAAGGTTGCCAACACGGTAAATCGTTTCATTTTTAGCAGTTCGTCTTAGCAATGCCTTTATCCGCGAAATAAGCTCCATCGTGCCGAACGGCTTTGCGATATAATCATCTGCGCCACTGTCAAGCCCCATAACCTTATCATACTCGGTTGATTTTGCGGTGAGCATTATAATTGGAAGCTCGCGGGTTTCGCTTTTGTTGCGAAGCTTTGATAAAACCGAAATGCCGTCCTCCTCAGGAAGCATTATATCAAGCAACAAAAGCTGCGGCATCTTCTGTCCGATTGCCTTATAAAGCTGTGACGGCGCTTCGAAGCCCTCTGCTTCAAAGCCGGTTTGTCTTAGAGCATAAATAACTAACTTTCTGATGCTGTCATCGTCCTCAAGAATATATATCACTTTTTTCACTTCCCATTATTACGCCTTGCGGTGATTACCCGTTATAGAATATTCAACCCATTCTGCGATATTTACCGCATGGTCGCCTATTCTTTCGAGATATTTCGCAATCATAAGCAAATCTATACATAATTCTCCGCTTTTAATATCGGAAGAAATAACACCCACAAGCTCTGCTTTTACACAGTCAAAAAGGCGGTCAACCTCATCGTCATATTCCATTACCGACAAGGCAAGCGATAAATCATTGTTTACAAAGGAATGTACACTGTCTGCCACCATTTTAATTGCGGCGGTTGCCATATCCTTTATATGAATTCGGCTTTTAATATCGCTTTTGCCCACAAATTCAACGATTTCCGCAATGTCAGAGGCTTGGTCGCCGATACGCTCCATATCAGAAATCATTTTAAGTGCCGATGAAATTATCCGCAAATCGTGCGCAACGGGCTGTTGCTGAAGCAAAAGTCTCATACACACCGCCTCTATCTCTCGTTCCTTGCGGTCAATCTCCGAATCTGCCGCAAAAACCTTTTCACAAAGTGACAAATCGTTATCAAGCAGTGCCTTAACAGCGGCAGAAATCACATTTTCACACAAAGCACCCATTTTCACAAGCTCTGTATTCAAAAGCTCAAGCTGTTTATCAAACGTATTTCTCATATCAGCCAAATCTCCCTGTAATATAATCCTCGGTGCGTTTATCCTGCGGAGAAGAAAACATCTTTTCGGTTTCGCGGTATTCAACAACCTCCCCCAAAAGGAAAAAGGCTGTGTAATCCGAAACGCGCACCGCCTGTTGCATATTGTGGGTAACCATAATTATAGTATAGCTATTTTTAAGCTCGCTAACCAAATCTTCAATGCGCGAGGTGGAAATCGGGTCAAGCGCAGAGGTAGGCTCATCCATCAAAAGCACCTCGGGCTCAACAGCCAAGGCTCTCGCAATGCAAAGCCGCTGTTGCTGACCGCCCGACATTTCCAAGGCGCTTTTTTTGAGCTTATCCTTGGTTTCCTGCCATATAGCCGCCTGCCGCAAAGATTTTTCAACAATCTCATCCAAACGGGATTTTGAACGGATGCCGTGTGTGCGAGGGCCAAATGCAATGTTATCGTAAACAGACATTGGAAACGGATTTGGCTTTTGAAAAACCATACCCACCCGCCGTCTCAAACCGTTTACATCCACAGAGCCGTAAATGCTTTCGCCGTCAAGCAGGATTTCGCCGGTAATTTTACAACCCTCAACAAGGTCGTTCATGCGGTTAAGTGTCTTGAGCAGTGTTGATTTTCCGCAGCCTGACGGCCCGATGAACGCGCTGATTTTGTTTTCAGGAAGCTCTAAGCTGATATTTTTCAAGGCTTTAAAGTCATTATACCATAAATTTAAGTTTTGAACAGAGAATTTACTCATTTTTTCACCTTTTTTCTGTTTTAGGGGAGAATTTTCTTGCTATCAGCCCCGAAAAAACGTTAATTATAAGAACGGCAAGCAGTAAAATAACCGCTGTTGCGTATGCCTGCTCGGTATAAATACCCTCATTTATCAAGGCATACATATGAACTGAAAGAGTTCTTCCGCTGTCAAACGGCGATGACGGTATACCTGCCACAGTGCCCGAGGTGTATATAAGGGCGGCGGTCTCCCCCACTATTCTGCCGCAGGAAAGTATCACGCCCGACAAAATTCCCGGCACAGCGCTTGGAAGTATAACCCGAAACACAGTCCGCAATCTGCCGGCGCCCAAGCCGAAGCTTCCCTCGCGGAAGCTGTCCGGCACAGAAAGGAGCGCCTCCTCGGTTGTGCGCACCATTGTGGGGAGTATCATTATAGCAAGGGTAAGCACACCCGAAAGCACAGAATAATCAAAACCCAATGCCACAACGAAAATGAGAAATCCAAACAAGCCGTATACAATGGACGGTATTCCTGCCAGGGTTTCGGTTGTGGTGCGGATTATTTTCACAAGTCTGTTTCCCCTTTTGGCATACTCCACAAGGTAAACGGCAGAAAAAACTCCAATCGGCACAGCAATCAACAAGGAAAAGGAGGTTATAATTACTGTGTTTATTATAGCCGGCATCATCGACACATTTTCACTCGTATATTTAAGGGCAAAAAGCTCCGGCTTAATGCTTGGTATTCCCTTAATCAGAATGTAGCATATAATAACCAAAACCGCGGCGGCGGTTATTAAAGCCGCAAGCCATGTGAACAGAAAAAGGAAAAGCGAAAAAGGTCTTTTTTTATATTGCTTTAATTTTTCAAGCAAAGAAGCCTTTTGTTTTTTTATCGCCATCACCTTTCCCTCCTTTTCACAAGTGAAAACAAAAGATTGATAATAAGAATAAATACAAACAGCACAACCGCCGTTGCGATAAGTGCCTCGCGGTGGAGATCTGCGGCATAGCCCATTTCAAGCACGATGTTAGATGTAAGTGTACGCACACCGCTTAAAAGACTGTTCGGTATAATCGCCTGATTTCCGGCAACCATTTTAACCGCCATCGCTTCCCCTATTGCTCTGCCTATCCCCAAAATAACAGCAGCAGCTACACCCGATTTTGCGGCGGGCAAAACCGTTCTGTAAACCCCTCTTTCGTGGGTGGCACCAAGTGCCAAGGCACCCTCGTAATAGCTTTTAGGTACGGCTCTTATTGCCGCCTCTGAAACGCTGATGATTGTGGGCAAAATCATTATTCCAAGCATAATTGAGGCTGTAAGCACACCCTTGCCTGAGCCGCCGAATATCCTCTGCATTAAAGGCACTATCACCGTCAAGCCGAAAAAGCCGTAAACTATTGAGGGTATTCCTGCAAGCAGGTCGGTTGCAGGCTTCATAATTCTATAAAGCCATCGAGGGCAGAAATACGCCATAAAAACCGCACAAGGCAAACCTATCGGCACACCGATTAAAATTGCTCCGGCTGTGACATATATACTGCCAATAATCATAGGGAAAATGCCGTAAAGCTCCTGTGTCGGCTTCCAGCGCATACCAAACAGAAATTCAGGGACACCGATTTCTCCCATTGCAGGAAAGCCCTTTGCAAACAAAAACACACAAATAAGTATAACCGCCAATACCGACACCATTGCGCAGACAAGAAACACAAGCCGCATAGATGCTTCCTTAAGCTTTTGCATATATTTCTCCTTTGCTATTTTGAAATTTCGCTCCAAGAGGTAATTTCACCGGTATAAATCTGCATAATTTGCTTAGCTGTAAGTCCTGAAACGGGATTTTCCTTATTTACTATCACAGCAATACCGTCAAGCGCAATCGCAGTAGATATAAGACCGCTTGTCGTTTCACTTTCCTTAAGCTCCCTTGAAGCCATACCTATATCATAAATACCCTCTGCAGTGCTGTTCAAGCCCATAGTTGAATCACTTTGCTGAATATCGACAGTTATGTTGGGATTAAGCCTTATATATTCCTCTTTGAGCTTTTCCATAACGGGGGTTACAGATGACGAGCCGCCCACCGTTATCTTACCCGATAATCCTGAAGCCTTGTATTCTCCGTTGTTTCCCTCGCTTATATATCCGCTTTTTTCAACAATGCTTTGTCCGTTACTGCTTAAAATAAAGCTTATGAAATCTGCCGAGATACCTTTTGGCTCGCCTTTTGTTGCAATATTAAAGGGACGGGAGACCTTGTAGCTTCCGTTTTTAACATTCTCTGCGTTTGCCGAAGCGCCGTCAATTTCAAGCACTTTTATTTTGTCATTCAGTGTGCCCAAAGAAATATAACCTATTGCGTTATTATTGCCTGCCACTGTGGTTATCATAACCGATGTAGAATCGGTTATTTCGGCAGTATCGGCTGTCATATCGAGCTTTTTGCCATCGGCATTTTTCTGTTCAATACCCAAAATTTCCACAAAAGCGCCGCGTGTGCCCGAACCCTCCTCGCGGGATATTACGGAAATTGTGTCATTATCCGTACCGCAACCTGCAAGACATAAAGCAACTGTGAGTAGTAATAAAATAAGCAGTATGATTTTTTTCATTTTCATTTCTCCTTTAAATTTTATGTCATTATTATACTGCCCCTTTGTTAAAGCTGTAATCATATTATGGTTAAGTTTAAGTTAAATATTTCATAACGATTATGGGTGAAATATAATAAAAGCTTGAATTTTTATTATATTTGTGCTACAATCTGCTTGTCACACAAAAAATCAAATTGCAAGCAGTCGATTTTTTCTTTGTTTTTATAGGGAGTTTCTATCTAATTTTGGTCAATACTGAATTTTGCAAAAATGCAAATTCCACTTGACCAATATGTAGGTAGAACTATATGCTTGTTAAGTTTTTGTGTGACAACAATCGGGGTTTGCGTTTTTCGGTGTGTATGACTTCGGTTGTGCACACTTTTTTATTTTTGGAGGAATTTAAAATGTTAAAGAAATTTTTATCTATTGCCTTAGCACTGTGTTTGGCGCTGTGTTGTTCCGCCTGCTTAGAGGACGACACTCCAAACAACGATACAGATATTACCTCATCACAAACCGAAAGTGATGTTGAAAGCACAATTCCGGTTCACACCCACTCTTTTTCTGAAGCGACCTGTACTTCACCGGAGGAATGCTCATGCGGAGCAACAAGCGGCTCTGCATTAGGTCACAGCTTCACAGCCGCCACCTGCTCAACACCTGAAACATGCGAGGTCTGCGGATTGACCGAAGGCTCGGCTTTGGAGCACAAATATACAAACGGAGTATGTGTTTATTGCGGAGCAAAGGATGCAAGCTATTCAAGTGAAACACTTGTCTGGATTCCAACCAGAGGCGGAAAAAAATATCACCGCAATTCGGGTTGCAGCAATATGATTGACCCTGAGCAGGTAACAAAAACCGAGGCCATTAATCGCGGATTCGGCGCCTGCGGCAGATGCTATTAACAAAAAAGTGGCTGTGAAAAACCAATTATAATTTATTGGGCATCGTCCCCTACAAAATACCTTTTCCATTTCCTCATTAAAACAAAATGCGATATAAGCGTAAATTACCACGCTTATATCGCATTTATTTCTTGCTTTTATTTATTTTATAACTCCGGTGGAGGTTTCCTTTTGGATAACATCGTGTGCGCCGCCCTCAATAATACTTGTTGAGGAAACAAGTGTAAGCTTAGCCTTTTGCTGAAGCTCAGGGATTGTAAGCGCGCCGCAGTTGCACATTGTGGATTTAACCTTGCTGAGTGACAGATTAACATTATCCTTTAAGGTGCCGGCATACGGAACATAGGAGTCAACACCCTCCTCAAAGGAAAGCTTTTTATCGCCGCCCAAATCGTAGCGCTGCCAATTGCGTGCTCTGTTAGAGCCCTCTCCCCAATACTCTTTATAATAATTTCCGTTAATGGAAATCTTGTTTGTGGGGCTTTCGTCAAAACGGGCAAAATAGCGACCTAACATCATAAAATCAGCACCCATTGCAAGGGCTAATGTCATGTGATGGTCATGAACGATACCGCCGTCAGAGCAAACAGGCACATAAATACCGGTCTTTTCAAAGTATTCGTCACGGGCGGCACAAACCTCGATAAGTGCGGTTGCCTGCCCTCTGCCGATACCCTTGGTTTCGCGTGTAATACAAATCGAGCCACCGCCGATACCAACCTTTACAAAGTCAGCACCTGCTTCTGCAAGGAACAAAAATCCGTCACGGTCAACAACATTACCTGCGCCTACCTTTACGGTGTCACCGTATTTCTCGCGGATAAAGGCGATTGTTCTTGACTGCCATTCACTGAAGCCCTCAGACGAGTCAATACAAAGTACATCTGCGCCTGCCTCAATTAATGCAGGAACTCTCTGCTCATAATCGCGGGTATTAATACCTGCGCCCACAACATAACGCTTGTCCTTATCCAAAAGCTCGTTGGGGTTTTCCTTGTGAGCATCGTAATCCTTTCGGAAAACAAAATATTTAAGTCTCTGCTGGGCATCAATTATCGGCAAGGAGTTAAGTTTATTATCCCAAATAATATCGTTAGCCTTTTTAAGAGTTGTGCTCTCATCAGCAACAACCAAGGACTCAAAGGGTGTCATAAACTCGCTTACCTTGGTGTCAGGTGACATACGGCTTACACGGTAATCTCTGCCTGTAACGATACCCAACAGCTTGCCGTTTGCGGTGCCGTCCGATGTGACAGCAACGGTAGAATGACCGTGAATTGCCTTAAGTTCAAGAATATCTGCCAATGTACTGTCAGGAGTAACATTTGAATCGCTTACAACAAAGCCTGCCTTGTAAGACTTGGCTCTTGCAACCATTGCAGCCTCATCCTCAATAGACTGTGAGCCATAAATAAAGGAAACTCCGCCCTCGCGCGCCAAGGCAACTGCCAGACGGTCTCCCGAAACCGACTGCATTATAGCAGAGGTCATGGGTATATTCATTGAAATAGCCGGTTCTTCTCCCCTCTTGAACTTAACAAGAGGTGTTTTAAGGCTGACATTTGCCGGAATACATTCCGAGGATGAATAGCCGGGAACCAGCAGGTATTCGTTAAAGGTGTGTGACATTTCTTTGAAATAGTAAGCCATTGCGTTTACTCCCTTTAAATAATAGTTATATTTTTATTATTATAAACAAACAAAAAGCCGTTGTCAACTAAAAACGGGCAACTTTCGCCTTTTTATGCATAAAATCAAAAAGTAAATATTGACTTTAAGCGATAATTAGTGTAATATATATAGGCTTCAATAATTCATTTGCCCGTATAGTTCAACGGATAGAATAAGGTCCTCCTAAGACTTAGATGCAGGTTCGATTCCTACTACGGGTGCCAATTAAAACCGCTGAAGTTTAAAAGCTTCTGCGGTTTTTTACCATATAATAGAGGTCGCTTTATAATTTTCGACAGATAACCGTATTGAATAAACCTTAATTGCAAAATACATATTCAAAAATAAATACTTTTAAGTTGGTGAAATTATGAAACTTCTGCTAAACGCATCACTCAAATTTATTTGCGGTTTACTGCTTGTGGGATTGCTTATTTTTCTACCCGCAGGCACTTTGAATTACATAGGCGGTTGGGCATTTATCGGATTACTGTTTATACCCGTATTCATAATGGGAATAGTGCTTTTGCTGAAAGCACCAAACCTGCTTAAAAAACGGCTTGATGGCAAAGAAAAGGAAAAAACGCAAAAAGGTGTTGTGGCTTTTTCTGCTCTTATATTCCTTGCAGGCTTCATTGTTGCAGGTCTTGATTTTCGATTTGCTTGGTCGCATATACCAAGGGCAGTTACAATCATCGCATCGATGCTTTTCCTTGTCGCATACGGACTTTATGCTGAGGTAATGCGGGAAAACGCATATTTGTCGCGCACAATAGAGGTACAGGAAAACCAAAAGGTTATTGACACAGGACTTTACGGAATTGTACGCCACCCAATGTATATGGCAACAATTTTACTCTTTTTAATGATACCGCTAATCCTTGGTTCGTGGTATTCGTTTGTAATATTTTTAGCCTATCCGATAATTATCGCTCTGCGCATAAAAAACGAGGAAGCAATTTTAACCGAACAACTCGAAGGCTATGCCGAATACAAGCAAAAAGTAAAATATAAAATAATACCGTTTATATGGTAACAACACAACCGCTGAAGCCGTAAAGCTTCAGCGGTTGGTTACTTTTATTTGCTCTGCCCTAACTTAAGTCAATCTAACTGTAATCTTATTTTTTGTAAGGCAGTTTTCACCGACATATATTTCAAATTCGCCTTTTTCCACGGTATATTCACCGTTTTCGGTATAGAAACCGAGCTTATCATATCCTAATTCAAAGGTAAAGCATTCGGTTTCATTTTTATTTATTTTCCGCTTTTCAAAGCCTTTAAGCTCACGCAAAGGACGCATAACAGTTGCAATTTTATCCCTTATATAAAGCTGTACTGTTTCCTTGCCGTCAAAATCACCCGTGTTTTTAACATTAACGGTAATTTTAAAGCTTTTACCGTCTATTAAATCATCAAGTAAAATTTCATCAGTATCTGCTTTAATCTCGCCATACTCGAATTTTGTATATGAAAGACCGAAGCCGAACGGGAAGGCAGGTGTAGGTAAGCTATCTACATAACAGTTTTGCGGATTTTCACCGTAATAACAGTTGACACATCTGCCGCTTGAAGTCACATTGTAGTACATCGGAATATGTCCTGTTCTTTTGGGGAATGTGACCGCAGTTTTACCGTTTGGAACAACATCACCGAACAAAATATCACAAGCCGCGTTTGCAGTCTCACTTCCCGAATGCCACGCATAAAGCACTGCATCAAGATACTCTGCCACACCCTCCATAGCCATAGGTCTGCCGCAAAAAAATACGCCTACCACCTTTTTACCGAGTACCTTATATCTGTGAATCAGCTCAACCTGATTTTTAGGCAACGAAATATCGGAGACAGAATACGCCTCCCCTGTCACCTTTTCGCTTTCGCCCAAGGCTAAAACCACCACATCGGCTTTAACGGCTCTTGCAATACTGTTATCAAGCACGGCGATATTATCGTCACTAAGAAGCATATTAGCGCCTATGACCGATTTCATAGCCTCTGCAAAATTTGCGGTTTCCTCTGCCTTACCGTCCAAAGTCCAGCTACCCAAAAGTGCTCTGCGTTCCCTTACAAAGGGACCAATTAGCGCAACCCTTGATTTTTTACTCAAAGGCAACACTCCGTCATTTTTGAGCAGTACCATTGATTCTGCCGCAAGTGTACGGGCATCCTTCAAATGCACTGTACGGTCAATCTCGCGTGCATCACAATAGGGGTTTTGAAACAATCCCTTTTGAAGCTTAATTTTTAAAACTCTTTTTACAGCGGTATTTATTGTTTCCTCTGAAACCCTGCCGCTTTCTACAAGACTTTCTAAATTATTTATATACACTCTATCGGTCATATTCATATCAAGTCCTGCATTTATTGCAAGCTCAGCGCAATCAGCATCGGTTTCTGCCACGCCCTGTCTTTTAAGCTGACTAACCGCATCCCAATCCGACACGACAAAGCCGTCAAATCCCAATTTGCCGCGCAAAATATCGGTGAGATATTTTTTACCCGAGGTCACAGGTTGACCGCTAATATCATTGAAGGATGACATCACTGTGCCGACACCTGCATTTACAGCCGCCCTGAATGCCGGAAGATAGTAGTTATATAAATTATAATCGGAGATTTCGGTGCGGTGATAATCTCTGCCGCCCTCACTCGCGCCGTAGCCTATATAATGCTTAGCACAGGCAACAAGGCTGTCCTTATCGGATATATTTTCCCCTTGAAAGCCCTTTACGCAAGCCTCCGCCATAACAGCGCCGACATACGGGTCCTCACCGGGACCTTCTATTATTCTGCCCCAACGGGGATCGCGGCACAAATCCAGCATAGGCGAAAAGGTCCAATTAACACCGTCTGCCGCGGCTTCCCTTGCAATATTACGGTAGCATTTTTCTACGAGCTCGGGATTAAAGCTTGCAGCGGCTGCCAAGGGTATGGGATAAACCGTTCTGTGACCGTGAATAACATCTCTGCCGTAAATAATAGGAATACCGAGTCTGCTTTCCTCAACCGCTATTCTTTGCATTTTATTAATAAGCAGATTTTCAGTGAGAACAGTATCGTCATTACCGGCGTGGGCAGTAGTTGCCATTATAAATGAGCCTATTTTCCCCTGTCGTATCTGCTCGAAAACCTCTTCATCGGCTTTAAGCGGTGCTTTAACCTGATTAAGCTGACCTATTTTTTCCTGCAAGGTCATCTGAGAAAGTATTTCCTCCACTCTTTGTTCGATATTCATATTATTCACCGTATCTGTTTTTCAGCAAATTACGCATAACCTTAACTGCATAATCAGCAGATTCTATTTCAAGACCTTTACCGCCGATAATACCTAAATTCAGCTCCATATTATAAACACCGTCATACCCGATTTCATCCAGAGCATCAAAAACATCCACCCAATCAATACAGCCTGTAAGCGGTATTTTATGCTGGTCGGTAAGGGTATCGTTATCGTTAAGGTGAAGTACCTTTATATCGCCGCCAAGCCTTCTTATAACATCGGCAGGAGTTGGGTTATTATTAAATCTCATTGCCTTGTTGGAATGTCCCGTATCCATACAAATTGCCATATATTTAGAATTATCTCCGACAGAAGACACATCCCTGTAAGACCTTTCAAATTCATCTATATTACCGAAAAAGTCACAGCATTTATATCTATCGGCATCGCCAAAGGTTTCGCTTGCAATTATTACACCGTATTTTTTTGCCTCTGCTATACAGCGGTTAAAAAGGTCAAAATTAAGGCTGTGCATAAGCGCTTTGGGAGCATCGGGACCCAGATGAATAGTGGTTGTTGAGTGAACAACACAGTATTCAGCCTCTAATGCCTTACAGGCGATGCAGTCTCTACGCATATTTTCAATAAGTGCATCATCCTCAGACTCTATGTTCTTAAAGCCGGAAATTCTGCCGTGAGTCTGACAAATATCAAGCCCTAAATCGTCTGCTAATTTTTTCAGCCCTCTGTAATATGTATATATTTCATCATCACTCTTAGCATAAATGCTGTCGTCCTTTCTGTAATCGTGATGAGGAAGTATTGTGGAGAAATCTACCGCATCCGCGCCAACCGATTTTGCAATTTTCAGCGCCTCGATATCACCAAAGCGTTTTTGCAAAAAATTTGTAGAAATTCCAACCCTTCGTTTCATATCAAACACCCCTTTTGACTTTTTTATGGTTCTATTTTAAATGCCGAGGTGTCATTGCGAGAAGCGAAAAATCCCTCCACCAACTAACAGTTGGTCCCCCTCCCTTTAGGCAAGGGAGGCAAAACCGAAGCAATTCGCATCTGTTTTATCCCAACATTTGTCATAGAACCTTTTTATCTTAAATCATAACAAAAAGGCCGAGCTTTCCCCGACCTTTTAATAGTTTTATTTTGGAACACTTGCGTTTTCGCAGTATAAAAGCTGAGGAATATTATTCTTATCAAATATGATTTCGAAAATAACATAGGTCGAAGCAAAGTATTCCGCACTGCTGTTTCCCCAACGGTCACCAAAGTAATAATATTTATTATTCTTTTTACTGTGGAATACAAATGCAGGCTGACTTCGGTATGTTACCTCGTCTCCGATTTTCTGTAGCTTTTCCCATTCTGTCATATCGTTTGATTTGGAAAATTTACACTGATTAGGTCTCCAGCCCGTACAGCCTGAGGTAAGCACAAAAACCTCTCCGTCCTTATTAAAGAAAGCAGGGGCTTCCCTTTTTTCGCCTGGAAACATAATCATTTTATTTTCGGTCACATCAAGATAGTCCTCTGTAAGCTCATAGGCTATTAAATCAAGATTAGCATTACAAGCCGCGATAAAATACATTTTACCGTTAAACTTATGTAAAGTACAGTCTCTCGATTCGTTACCGTGAGGTCTGAACGAGCCGTGATAAACAAAGTCACCGTCAGGAGTGTCACAGGTAGCTACAGCGCAACGGGCAGCATCGTAATCATGGCCGTTTTCATAATGCATCCACATAACAAATTTCTTTGTTTTCTCGTTATACACTACCTTTGGTCTTTCGATATTTGAAATAATATTACCCTCGCCGTCCCAACGCAGGAAGCCGAGTCTTTCAACACTCGGGTCGAAAGACTCCTCGCTCCTTTTAAGTAATAAATCATTTGTTTCGTTAATCTTCTTTACAGGACTGCTTGAGGTTAAAACATTATTGCAAAACTCCCAGTCCTTAAAGTCTTTAGTACGATAGCAGGAAACGAAATTGTTATCGGTTCTGTTCTCTCCGTACCAATAATAATAGTCCCCGTATTCAAGCATAAAACCGCCGTGGGCATGAATTTCGTTATTGTCGGTATCGTACCACCGCATACCATTGATTAGCATTTTTTGCTCCTTGAAAATTATCAGTTATAATATCTTACATAGTCGATAGCCATCTGTGCAGGGAAATTGGTACTTCCAATATCTTCCATTGCTTCTTCGCTGCCACCTACTGCAAGAGTGAGAAGTAAATACATATTCTCATTATTAACCTCAGCAAAGGTTTCTGCATCCTTCTCGAATTTATTAGTCATTACGCCGTCAACATAATATGCAACATATTCCTCTGTCCACTCACAGCCGAAGGTATGGAACTCATCATAGAAATTGCCGTTGGATAATACAGTCTTATACTCGCCTTCAGTAGGTCTGATTTTATTAGCTACAATATTATTATTCTCATCATAGGTTGCGTAGTGGAAGTTGTGGAATACTGTATCTGCCTTGTAGCCGTAATGCTCAATTACATCAATTTCACCGTTTGCGGGCCAGCTTGAATTGCCGTCACGGTTAGAGGTGCCGCCAAACCAGAAACCTGACCAAAGACCTGCGCCCTGAGGCAGCTTTGCACGCATTTCAACATAGCCTGTTTTAAAGGTGAACTTACCGTAAGTATCAACACCGCCGCTTGTGTACGCATAGGTTCTGTCGTTTACAGTTACCTCTTCCTCAACAGCCTGTAAAATAAGACAGGAGTTACCGTCTACATCATTATCGATAAAAAGGTTGTTATTTGAATCGTTTTTGAAATACTGATACTCACTATCAGCAGTTGCTTTGCGGTCTGCCCAATTATTGCGGTCGATATAGCTACCGGAAAACTCATCATTCCAGGCAAGTGAATAGCTTACACCGTTTCTTGTGATCTCTATCTTAGAGGATATATCCTTTTCATCGGCAATCTGCTTTTTAAGATTTACAATATCTCTTATATCTACAAATGTATCGATATTTGCATCAAAGAAGGCTTCGTCTATTTCGGTAGCAACACCTGACAGCAAACGGTTAGAGAGCTGAACTAAGTCATCAGCATTGAGAAGTCTGTCATTATTGATATCGCCGGCATAAGGAAGCTGAACATAGATAGCCTCGCTCGGTGCAGAGGGATATCCGTTATCGGCGAGAGCCTCTCTGACATAAACAGGATATATTCCCGTTTCGGAATTAAGGTTTTTAAATGCGCCGCTTGCAAAGAAGTGTGTTCCGTCAACACTGTATTCATAGCCCTCAACAGCGGTAACGGTAAGCTTTCCGGGGGCAAGGCTCTCAATCACGGGAAGCTCATCATAGTAATCATAAAGCTTAACAATAGCTACATTGTCCAAATAAAGGGCTACATCCGAAGCATTCTGAGGCTGCATAGAGAACCTGAATTTATCGGTACTGCCGGTAGCTTTAAATATTGTGCTTGATGTTTTCCAAGCACCGCCGGTGCCCTCCTCAGCAGTTAGCGAAAGATTGCATTTATAGCCGATGTCATTATTGAAAATTGCGCCTAATGAGCCTGTATAAGGAGCACTGTAATAATCAAACTTAATTATATAATAGCCGCCCTTTGTGATAGCAACAGTCTCGTCAAAATCATTATAAACAGTTCCGTTTGCCTGACCGTTTGTATGAGAGAAAACAAGCTTCGTGGTAGCATTTCCTGCTATTTCATCAGTGCTGTATCTCCATTTTTCAGTAGAGCTATCTACCGCAGCGCCGTGATTTTTGCCCTCAAAGGTGATAGGATCCTCAGAATCAAAGAGTGTAAGTGAAATATTATCTATATAAAGATATTTATTTGTGGCAGTATTCGACTTAATACTCATCTTAAGTGCTGTTGAAGTCGAGACTGTTGTAAAGAATGCAGTAAAGCGAACCCATTTGCCATTTGTTCCGTTAGCGTCTACAGGGAGCAGAACATTATCTTTAAGACAATTATTCTCTACATCACGAATAGTAGCCTTGTTAATATCTATACCAGCCTCAGCATAAATATCAAATTCAATGCGGTATTGCTTACCTGGCATAAGCGGCACATTAGTACCACCATAAAGAACATTAAACTGAGCGTTATCAGTGCCCTTAGCAAAATAACTTAACATTCTGGTATCATTTCCTGCAATAATACCCTTTTCACGAGCATCATAGAAAGTTACATAGCTACTGCCTGTAGAACCTTTAATACCATTAGCTGTATCAAAATTAATATCTGTATAATCATTGATTTTTTCAGGAGGATATAGCATCACAAGTGAAAAATTATCAAGATATAAAGAGCCCTGTGTTCCGCTATTGGTTTCAACACCCATCTTAAGTGAGGTTGAGCCCTCCGGTGCTATAAATGTTACAGACTGCTTTACCCAAGCGCCATTTGTGCCGGTAGTCGGATCAATAGACAGTTTTACAATCTGAATATTTGACACTTGATTTCTGACGGTAGCCTGCTTAACATTTACACCTGCCTCGGCATAATACCAAAAATCAAGGCGATATTGCGCACCTTCTGTCAGCGGTACCGGATTTGCACCGTATGTAACATTAAATTGGTAATTAGCAGCCGCAGTTGTGCTAAGGCGAAGCATTCTTGTATTATTTCCTGCAACAGGAGCTTTGTACGCATCGTAATAGAATTCCCATACCGTACTACCAAGGGTTCCTGCCGTACCATTTTCGGTATCAAAAGTTATTGCAGAATAATCGTTTTCTGCTTCAGCAGGCATCTCCACAAGTGAGAAATTATCGAAATAGGCAAAAATTTCAGTTGTAGCAGCTATATTGTAGCTTATTCCAATCCCGAGATTAGCGTCTTCATCAGCCGCAAAGGTAAGCTTGATTCTTTTCCAAGCGCCTGAAGTGCCATCGGCTGTAACACCCAATTCACTTGCAGGGATAAGGCCTGAGGAAACGCTCTTATCGGTTACAATTGCAGCAGAATCTCTTACAGTTAAACCTTTCAGATCCACGTTTGCATCAACATAGTAATCAAAAGTGAGTGCGTAAGCTTTGCCGCTTTCAATAGCAACATAGTTACCGTCTGCCAAAAGCCGAGCGTTAAAAGGTCCTGTACCATCGGCTTTAACCTTTAGCATTTTAGTAGCATTTCCCCCTACAGGGCTTTCACTTGCGTCATAGAATGACCACTTGGTACTACCCATACTACCTGTAATGCCGTTTTCGCCGTCAAAATTGATATTGGAATAATCAACTGCTACTGTAGTGTCAGCAGCAAACACCGTACCCACGGAAAGGGTTGTCAGCAGAAGGGCTGCTGTGCAAAGAAGTGCCAATAGCTTTTTAAATGTTTTCATAGTGTTTCGCTCCTTTTTGAATTTTTATATTAATTTATTTGGATACAAACTGTTTCACAGCGCTGTCCTGTGAATTTTGGGCTACTGCCGACACATTTAATGTGATAGCTTCGCCATAGGTATAAACTGTGCCTGTTCCATTCATAGGAGAAATAACAATAAAGGGCTTCACCTCAATATCCATATCCTTATAAAGTGAACGGATATTTATAATACTTGAAGTGAATTTAATATAGTCTTTAGCGTTTTCAGTAGTCTTCGTATGATAGCCGCAGGAGATAAGCTGTTCACTCAAAGCGGTTTCATCATAGCAAAGCGGTCCCATAATACTGAATTGCTTTGGTCGGTAAACCGTACCGTAATCGGAAACTAAGTATTTTTCGCCCGCAATATCGATAACCTTTTTATTACCGTATGTAGACTTGAAATTAAGCTTGAAAAGCATTGAAATATCGGCATAGCCCTCAAAATCACCGTCTGCCCCGGTTACCGAGACATTAAACGAATCCTTTTGAGCCTCTATCATATTTTCAGCCGCTATAATATTATCAAGCCTTACTATCCTGAAATTATCGAAATAGACTACTGCAGAGGTATTCTCCTCTTTTGCGTAGCACATTATCTGTAATATATCTTCGGTATCAGCATTTGCAGTAAATACAAAATTTGCCCGTTTCCAATTGCCGTCTGTTCCCTTTTCGGGGGTTGCATCAAGGTCGGCTTTAAATAAATTTTCGCCCGATTTATTTTTAATGTAAAACTCGCCCAAGGTTCCCTCATAAGCTCCACAGTAATAATCAAAAGAAAGGCTATAGTTAGCACCGTCATTAATAGGAACTGTGCGTTTGTTTTTATAAAGCTTTGATACATAGTATTTAAGCTTTGTTTCATCGGGGTCAAATTTCATCATTGTGGTGGAATTGCCGCCAATCGGCTCGGTGCTTCCGTCCACCCAATCCCAAGCTGCAGAGGTCAGTGTGGCATTTGTACCCTCAAGGTCAATATCAATAATATCAATATCCATATCGGGTTCTTCCACAATCCTGAAATTATCAAAATAGGTTTCATTGCCCATAACATTTGATTTCACGCGTATAAACATATAATTCGCGTTTTCTGCCTTGGGGGTTACAACAAACGAAGCCTCGCCGTCTACCCACCCCTCTGTAGCATTTGAAAGGGTAACTGTATCGCCTATCTGATAATTAGTCCAAGCGCTGTTTTCTGCGCTTGTTCCCACGGTAAATACGGTATTTCCCGTTTCAGAGGGATTGTAATACTTAAATTTAACGGTATAGTACTTACCCGAATTCATAGGTACAGCATCCATTCCGTTATAAAAAGCCACACCGTAATCTGTGCCTGCTGCAACGGCGGTGAATTTAAGCATTGTTGTTGAGTTACCCTCAACATACCTTTTCTCGCCGCTTACATATTTAAGTCCTGTGGAATTAATGCTTTTGTTCTCACCGTCAAAATTGATTACATCGTCTGCGGTATTTAAAAAGGTTTCATCAGCAGGGCCTTGCAGAGTTTTCTTTTCTGTGATTACAAAATCATCAAAGTAAATACATACCCTTGAATACTGACCTGATACGGTGATACCCAAATAAAGATACTTATTCTCAGCAGTAGGTTCAAAGGTTGCAGTTGCGGTTTTCCATTCCCCGTTTGTGCCGTTTCTATTATCTATTTCAAGTGTAGCGCCGCCTAAAAGAGAGACATTGTCGCGGAACATAAAGTCACTTACGACACCGTTGCCTATCCCCTCGCTGTAATACTTGAATGTAACCTCATACTGACAGTTATAATCAAGATAATATTTTCGGTCGCTGTTTTCAGGCATAATGAAAGCTATGTTATATGTATTCCTTGCCGGCGGGTCAAATTTAAGAATTGAGGTCTCATTTCCTGCTAAGCCGCCTGTCGGTTTATCATAGCTCCAACCGCTACTGCCGTTATATGCGCCAGAGGTTGCCTCCTCAAAATCGAAGGTATAGGTTGAGGTGCTGTCACCCGAGACCGCAAAGGTGCCTATAACAATGCTTGCTATGAGGATTACGCAAAGTAAAATTCTTTTAAAGCTGATATGTTTTTTCACTTTTATAATCCTCCTTTAAAAATGGTCTGCAATCTGACCTAAAGCCTTGGTCTGGTAAATATGAATATACTCGACCTCGAAATCAGAAACAGTGGTTTTATCAGGCATAGGCACCGAGCTGTTAGAGCCTATTTTGTTATAGCCTATTCTTATTTCCTTAAGCTGTGCAAACATATCCATACGGTCCTTTTCAAGACTGCATTCACCGAATTTTATACCGTCAAAATAGAAGTTTATTTGATCCTCGGTAATCTCACAGCCGTATGTATGCCATTCGTCATTAAGCGTTTGTCCCTCGGGCAGGGTTATCTTTCTTGCAAACCAATGCTGGTCGCCCTTGTTTATATGCTTGGAAACCAGCTTATTTGTAGCATCAGGGACATACCACCAAACATGAACATTAGCCGCAAACTGATTATCAATACTAAACTGCTCCATAAGGTCAATTTCAGGCGAGTTTGGATATGCCGTGTAATTTCTTGCAACCCAGAAGCCCGGATAAACACCGTTGCCCTTAGGAAGCTTTGCCTTCATTTCAAGGTAGCCGTAATCATAGGTCACTCTGTCTCTCGATATAAGCTCGGGAGCCTGATACCAATCCTTCATATCCTCGCTGTAAAGCTTAAATACAAGCTTGCCGTCCTTAACATATCTGACGCGTTCATCCTCCGTAAAGGTGACTGTACCGCCTGTTGCAATACCTGTAACCGTATTCAAATAACCCGGACGGTTTACCCAATTAGAAAGACTGTCATCATCAAATTCATCGGCAAAGGCGATGTTATAATCGGTATCGGAGTCCTTGTATTTACCGCTTGAATTAAGGCCGCTTTTTATAAGATTGCCCGATTTTTTACCTACCGCGCTTTTTACCAAATCGTAAAAAGCCTTAGTTGCTCGGGAAAGTGAATAGGTATGACCGCCGTTTATTACAAGCTTTTTGCCAACCTGTTTAATATAATAAGAATCTCTGTCAGAAACTGCGGTGCTTTCCTTTCTGTTAGTGTCACCAACTAAAATTTCATAGGCTGTGGCAGGAGTATTTTTATCAAAGCAAAGCGGGATTTCGTAGCCTGTGGCTTCGCGTATTTCATCAATAACAGAATACAAATAACGGGTGTAGATATAAGAACAGCCGTTAGGGACTACAATCTTCCATTGACGGAAATCAACCCCTGCAATATTTGCCTTTTTAATAACAGGACTTTTTTGATAAACATAGCAATATCCCTTTTCCATTTCGGGATAATCCTCGCTCATAAAGCTTGCTATAAAATAGTCAACCGCTTTTTCGAGCGCCGCTGTGGAAAGAGCTGTTATTGCAATATTGCCGTCCTTTTCAAGAATAATATAGTCGTTTGCATTTTTGTTTTTATTTTTATTAAGCAATGCTAACGCATCCTTGGAAATCTGACGGTTTGTATTACCAATAAGCAATTCAAACTGTGCCTCGGGTACAGGCTCTGCGTCCGTAGTAGGCGTTGCTAATGCCGTATACTTTTCGTGAGCTTGTGTATAAACTCGGTTTACAAGCAATACCTCAGCTTCCTCCATTGAATCGGGATAGCAAATCTGATGTGAAAAATAATCAAATTCGTTTAGATAAAGTATATTATCCTCTTCATCCTCAAAACCGTAATCAAAATCATCGTCAACATCTATGCCATCAGAATCTTCATCAAGCTCATCGTCCACATTCGAGGTATTACCCGAAGGCTTTTTATTCTTTGAGGGTGTCTTATCATCACCGCCAAAAGGCCAGAATACAGTTAAAAGCACGATTGCAGTTATCAAAAGGAGTGCCAAAGCAGAAATTAAAATGAATTTTTTACTTTTAAAATCAATTTTATTCATCATTCTGCCTCCTTTTTTTAATTCTGTAGCAGTAAATAACGGCAAGCATACCGGCAGATACCACTGCAAGAATTACAAACTGTAACGGCTTGCTGCTGTCTCCCGTATCGGAAAGCGAGCCGCTTGCACTGTCATCTCCTGTGAGAATTTCAGTATTAACATCAAGCTTGCTGATTTCCACGGATTCACCGCTTGGAAGCTGGGCATCATCAGGCATCCATTCAATGGTAAAATCATCAAAATAAACACTGTTATTTCCTGTTGTGAATACAGAAAGATATTTATCGAAAACAGTCATCAGGTAGCTTACCTTTACCCACTTACCCTTTGGCAAATCGCTGAGCATGGTCACAAAATATGTACTGTCATCATCACAAGACCACGCATAATCAGGTGATGTTGTGTGGGCTATGAGAATTTCACCGTCAGCATTATCAAGCTCGTCAACCTTCACTGCAAAGGTTACAAGATAATTCTGGTCGGGAACCAAGGGTTCCATACTGTCATCAAACAAAGTAAATGCCTTTTTAAGGTTCTTATCCCCTATTCTGTGCATTGAGTTAGGAGCTGATACCACATCGTTCTGCTTATTACCGCTTTTTGTGGCATCGTAAATCTCCATATCAAGGTCATAACCCAAGGATATACCCGTGTGGTCATAGGTATCGTCAAAATTCTGAATTTGCTTTAGCTTTGCCCATTTGGCATAAATTCGCTTACTGAAATAGAAGCCATCGTCCCAAAATTCGTTTATATGCCAATTATCCTCGCTCCAGCTAATAAATTTATAGCCGTCCCTTTTAGGCTCTTTTATGCTTAAAGGTGCATCCTCTTTACCTGTCATATAAGTAGAATTTTCACCGTCACTATAATCAATTATCATAGTAACAGGCTCGTTTTTCGGAGTTGCAACCTCGGTAATTTCTATATCGTCAATAAAAATATCGGATTTGTTGTTATCATCACCTGTTATATAGAAAACAAGGTAATTTTCCTCGGGGCTGAAAAGCTCGGTATAGAAATAGTAGGTAGCGTGCTTCCATTCATCCTCCTTTGAGAGGACAAATGTGCCCCCAAAAACCTGAGTTCCCGTATAAAGCGAGGTGCCGCTTGTCATAGCTTCAAAATATGCAGGTGTGCGGGAATAGTTTCTGTAAGAAAAGCTTACCTTATATAAGGTTTTATCCTTAACGGTAACACGCTCGCCATTCTCGGTTATAAGAAGTCGGCGTGCGCCGTAAGCACCGATATCGCGATACTTAAGGCTCTTTCCGGGCGAATTAAAGCTTTCCTTTGAAATTGCGGTCTGTACTCCTGCCGAATCCTTATAAGGAGCATCATAGCTGTCGCTGTTAAAGTCGATATAGTAACCTGACGATGCTATCCACTTGGCGTATAAGGTAAGGTTTCGTGTAAAAATACCGTCAGAAAACTTATTTGTCAACGCCTTATCGGTATACCAACCTGCAAAGACATAATTTTCCTTAACAGGGGTTTGAGGCAAAACAATTTCCTTATTAAGCAAACCGCTAATCGAGGCAACCGCATTTCCGCCGTTTGTTTCAAACTTGATTGTATATGTAGGCGCAGTACCTATTTCCTTTATCTCAACATCGTCAAGATAAATAAAGGTACCCGTACCCATACCCGAATCAATATAAGCATTAAAGCCAATTGCCAAAGCGTTGCAGTCGTCACCGGAAAATTCCTTAAAGACCTCATCGGTAGCGATATTAACCGTTTTTTGCAACCAGACATTTTTCTTGGTCGTCACAGTAACAGCTTTTTCTGCTCTGCCGATTTCGCTTCTCAAATTCGGTGAATTAGGGGTAAGCGCACTGCTTGCAAAAAAGCTTAAATCAACACTGCAGGCGGTACTGCCCTTGAGCATATATTTGAATTTAACCTGATACTGTGTTGCAGGCTTTAGCTCTATTGTTTTACTGCCGTCCAGGGAGAGCAATGCAAAAGCTCCGTCCTTTGCATTTGATACTTCCCATTCGTAACCGTAACGCAGAGCTTTTTTACCACTCACAGCATTTTTCTTATCTGTACTTAATATAATTCCGTTTTCGCTTGTTTGGGGATAGCCTAATTTATAGCTTTCAAAATCCACTTTACCGTTTACGGTTGCCGCAAACGAGCTTATCCCCAAAGGCAGTGAAGCGATAATAGAAAATATTAGCAGATAAGAAAGAATTTTGTTTAAAGCATTCTTTCTTTTAATCATAAATTAATCCTTATCCAACAGCTTTAATCATATCGTTAGCTTTAGTAACGGCATTCTCAATCTTATTCTTAGACTGCTGAATACCCTTATTAAGCTGTGATGAATTGAGCTTTAAGAAAATCTTATCAATTTCGGAATAGCCGTAGGTGTAAGATATAGTAAGAGGACCTTTACAGATAAACATATAATCTGTGCTTTCAGGAATTCTCTTATTAAGAACATTAGCAAATTCCTTTGCCTTTGCGTTAGCATAGTATTTATCAAAGTTCCAATTCTTTTCATCAAGATAGTAGTTAAGGAATACACCTGCACCCTTAGCATTGGGAGCACCCTTCATAAGACCGTAAGCAAACATCAAAGCCGCTTTTGGATAATCGGGGTCGCTTGCCTTTTGCTTAGGCAAATATGTAAAGCCCCAATCAGACGCCTTCATTGAGGTATAATAGCCGTCTGCCTGCAAAGCAAATACATCGTTTATAGACATACCGCAGGTGCCTGCAACAAGCTTTGCGGAATTATATGTCGGGTTAAGGTAGCCGCCCTTTTGTCCGTCAAGAATGTACTGCCAAACCTCTGTGAATTTAGCTTCATCGGTTGAACGGTAGAATTCCTGCTTCTTGTTGTCATACTTAACATAGGAAGCACCATAAGCCGCCATAAATATCGGGGTTGAGAAATGTGCGCCCATATATTCGCTTCCAAGGCCCGCAATTGCCTTTGCCGCCTTAGCAAAGGTATCCCAAGTCCAATTGTTCTGCTTTACATAGTCCTCAGGGCTTGTAATGCCTTCAAACAATGACTTATTGTAGGAAAGAACAAAGTATTTTAAATCCCACTGAGCATTTACAAGATAGGTTTTACCATTAATGGTTGTGGTTTCGGTAATGGTTTTGTTCCATTTGGAATCCTTAACATCAATGCCTGCGTTTGTGATTGGCTGTGCGAAGGATAATGTTCTCGGAAACTCCTGATTGTCTATAAAAATATCAACAGACTTACCTGCGCTCAGTCTTGAAGCCATTTTAACGATATAGTCGTTCTGTGTAACAGGAACAACCTTTACCTTAATACCGGTTTCTTTTGTAAACTTCTGAATAACATTAGCACGCTCTGTGCCGTTAAAGTCCTCCCAGCTTGCGAAGGTAACGGTAGTACCTCTTAATGACTCAATGTCAGAGCCTTGTGAGCTGTTTGAGGCTGTACCGCCGTCATCTGAGGAAGTGTCATCCACAGAAGTACCGTCTGTGCTTCCGGTATCTGCACCGGTATCGTCTGCCGATGTATCAGAAACATTTTCGTTTGTTGTCTGCCCCGAGCTGTTTTCGGTTTTTCCGCAAGCGGAAAAGGAAGCGAGACATATTGCTATAAGCAATAAGACAGATAAAAGCTTTTTCATAAAATCAATCTCCTTTTTATAATTAACCTGTAATTCCCACACGGTCAATGCTCTTAATAAAGCCCTTTTGCACGAACATATAAAGAATTAAAACAGGTAAAATAAACATTAAACAGCCTGCCATTGTGGTTGCGGTTATAACATCGGTATTAGTGCTTACAGAGGATGTTATATTTACAATCATATTAGCAACAGACACCGCAAGAGGATAGTTTTGTGAGGTATACATAACAGCAAGAAAATAATCGTTCCAATGCCAGATAACTGCAAACACGCTGACCGTTAAAATTACCACTCTTGAGGACGGTAACGCAATTCTTATAAAGGTTGCAAGCGCATTTGCGCCGTCAATCTGAGCTGCCTCCTCAAGCTCCTTGGGAAGCCCTTTAAAAAACTGCATATATATGAATATCATAATACCGCTTCTTAAGCCTACGCCAAATATTGACGGCAGATAAAAGGTCAACGGTGTGTCAAGAATATTAAGTCTTATTTCGGAGCCGGTGAGCTTATTTATAAGACCTATTATTCCTAAAAAGTCAAGATTTGAAAAATTGACAACGGTTGGAATAATAATCATTGTAGAGGGTACGATAATGGTCATCATTAAAGCCGCCATTGTGATTTTTTTCATTTTAAAATCAAATCTTGCAAGACCGTAAGCCGCAACCGAGCAGGAAATAATCTCTAAAAATGCGCTCACCATTTCAAGTGTCAGGGTATTCACAAAGGCGCTTTTAAAATTAAGCACCTTAAAGGCGTTTTTAAGATTTTCAGCCGTGGGGCTCTGTGGCAACCACACTATACCGGGGTTTAAAAAATCCTCAGGTGATTTGAATGCCGCGCTTATCATATAAATAAGCGGATAAATTACAAGATAGCCTATTGAAAAAAGGATGAAATATCTGAATATTTCATAGGATATTTTTTTAATCTGCTCTGCCCGCTTATAACGGTTAAGCTTTAAATCACTGCTATTCACACTATCCCCTCCTAATCCCAACGCTTCATACAAAACCGATTAAAGAGCAGTATAAGAAGTCCCATAAAGGAGCTTATAACCGCAAAGAAAATCCAAAGCATAGCCGAGCTTTCGGCATACATTTGAGATTGCATATAAGAATATGCCGTTTCCATTACAACATCGGTTTTTGAGGTCAGCATTTCTACCGTAGTAAAAACGATAACCAGAACGGTTACCCTTGCTAACTGAGGGAATGTAATATACCAGAATTCCTCCCACTTAGTAGCCCCCTCCACATGAGCTACCTCATAAAGCAGGTCGGGAATTGCCTGCATACCGGAAATAAACAAAATTATCTGTATTCCGCAATTCCAGAGAGCAGTCATTAAATTACCCATTATAGAGAGGAAATAGGTCTCAAGCTGAGGCGGAAGCCCCAAAAAGTCAAGTATTTGTGTTGAGGAGAACATATCCTCCTGAAGGCTTGAGGAAACTCCCAAGCCCTGCACGCTGTAATTAGTGCGCATCAGAAATTCTATTACCACACCGCTTGCAATAATTACAGGCAAAAAGTACATTGCTCTGAAAAGAAGCCTGCCCCTGAACCTTTGGTTAAGTATAATTGCAAGCACAAGGCTTAAAATCAATATTACGGGAAATGAGGCTATGAATTTTGTCAGACTTGTTGTCAGATTATCTATAAAATCAGGGTTTTCAAACAGCAGAGCTCTGAAATTCTCAAGACCTGTAAATTTAAGCTTAACCTCACCGTAATCGAGCTTTACCTCTGAGAATGAGTACATAAGCGATTGCGCTAACGGAAAGAGAAAAAACAGAATAAAGCCAATGCTCCACGGAAGCAGAAAAAGCTGTCCGTTACGGCGCTTTATGGCTTCTGTGCCTTTATGCTTCTTTTTAGCCATTCTCTCACTCCCTTACAAACAGGTAACTACCCGACTCCACTGTCCTGCCGTTTACGGACAGTGCATTTTGCGCAAAATTAGTATAAACCGTTACATCATTATCAAATTCGGTTTTATGTAAACCATTCTCCAAAATCGAATGATTGCTGATTTTTGCATTTTCAATTAATTTAAAATCGTTTTGGTATTTTTCAATATCCTTTTCTATCAAAGGCTTTATATCCTCGAAAACCGAACCGTAAAAAACAGAGGAAAAACTGTCAAACAGCTTTGTACTGCCGTTGTTCACAAGGGTATAGGAAAGCCCTGCCCCTACCTCTGCTGCCTTTAAAAGCATATTATCTGCATTGGAGGTAAGGTTTAAAGACTCGACCGACAGCGGAATATAGCCTTTAAATACAATACTGTAAAACGGAACATCAAAGCTGAAAATATTGTTTTTTGAGGAAGTAAGCGGTAAATCATAAATAATATCGGCATTTGCGGCAGCATAATCGTTAGCCTCATTAACTGCAACTGCATAGCCCTTTTCTTTTATGCTTTTTATTGCCTGACCTACATCATTTGCCATATTACCCTTGCTGAAATATTTAGAATCGGTATAATCCGAATAGCAAACCGTAGAGAGAGTATCAAGTCCGAAACCGTGGATACCGATGTCCGAAAAGCTGACAGCTAATTTTTCGGTTATATCGGGAATAAGCTTTCTTGCAACTAACAGATACGGTGTATGCTCAGTAGTTTTCTTTCTCAAATAAAGATTATAATAATACTGCTTTATTTTTCGTTTATCCTGTGAAAGCGCTGTATCCGATGCCTTAGATACACCGCTACCCGATTTTGAAAGACCTAATACATCAGCATTGAAAAACAATTTGCAATCGTTTTCTTTGGCATAATCCGCCAATGTCTTCAAAGCCTTTTCTCCGCCCAAATCGCTGTTTACGGTATAGCCGCCGGCAATAGTCTTAACATCAATTCCCGATTTTCCAAAGCCAATTAAATCTGCCGTTATTTTACCGTCCACCAAAGGCTTTACCTCAGAAATCATATTTTCCGCTTGGTCTAAAGTGGTGGCGGAAAAGAATTTATCATACTTAAAGCCTAAAAATGTTTCGGTGATATTGGCGCCGCCCACAATTTTTAAATTGAGCAGTGAATCTGCATTTTGCGGCTTCATACCGTATTTTGAAATAAGATACTCTCTGTAGGTATCTGCCATTCCGACATAATCGGCATTTTCACCGCTTAGCAAACGGTAAGCAACAGTTACGGTATCCTGTGACATACTTTTACTGTAAAGCTTTACCTGCTGTTCATTTCTGATTTTTGACCACTGATAGGCTCTCAGTGCAAACTTTGCCCAAACACTGCTGTAGCCTGTATTGACAGCGCCTGTTTCAGCCTCAATAAAAGCGTGCTCTGCACCCTTTTCTATGATGGCACAAATAGCCGAGTCATCATAAATCTTAGCACCGAAAATCGCCAAACGGTTCTCGGGATACTTTTCTGTATCAAGCTCTCTTTCTCTGTATCTTGTAGCATCGTCACCGTAAAGCTCACGGCTGTAGGTAAGGCTTCCCTCCTCTAATTGACAAGGCTCAATTATAGCTCCCGAGCCTGACGGCACAAACAAATATCCGTTTTGGGAAAGGTTATAAATTCCGCAGGAATACGGAGCCACCGCTATGCTGTAAAGCCGGTATTCACCCTCGGTTATCCGAGACGGCTCTACCGAAATTCTTACAACATTATCCTTAAATGTAAACTCTACGGGAACGGAAATTTTTATCTCGTCAAAATAATATGTAATTTCTATACCGTCTGCTATTTCTTTAACGCTATAGCTACCCGTGCCAGCACATTCTTTAAAGGAATATGCTGTTGAAATCTTTGAGGTGCCGGGCTCAATATATTCAATTATTATGGCCGACTTCACCTTTGAATGAAGCGGTATCGGATCACCGTATTCATCAAGCCTTTCCTCATAGGATTCAATCGGAGAGGTTGACCAGACGATTTCCCCTTCCTTATTTCTAAGGACAACCGAAGCCATATCCTCAATAAAATCAAGGCTGTAATCCCCTGTATCGGCAACTGTGAAATCCTCCGATATGCTGTATTCCTCAGGAGTTTTATAAAGCTTTGTTTCAACGCTTGCTACCGAGCAGGAGGAAAACAAAACCGAAAGGCAAAGAACGGCTACGGTTAAAAGTGAACCTTTATTCAGCTTCAAAGCTTTTCCTCCTTTAAGAATAAATTAATTCGCTTGCAACGGTCACGATAAAACCGCCTAACTGCTGTACCAAGGTAGCGCTTATAAATATTAAAAATACTACAACCACCATACCGAAAAGCGACAGCAACGCCGTACCGACAAATCTGCCGAAAGAAAAATCGTGTATTTTAAGGCTGCCAACCGTAATAAGTATACCTGAATACAAAAGGCTTACTACATTAAATACGGTTAAGAAGCCAACCTCGTTAGCAACAAAGAAATGCGACAGACCGAGGAACAAAGCGTTATAAATGATAAGCGGCATCAAGGCATAGGATATTACCACGAAAATCTCCTTAAGCTTACCTATTCCGCCAAAAAGGGTGCATACAGCCCAATTTGAAACTGTCCATAAAAATACGAAACCAAAGGTTTGTATAAACTTTAAAAATGCGTTATACTCTGCAGGGTCATAATCTGTAAACAAAAATCCGCCTGCCGTAGTTTTCAAAACGGTTGTGCAATAAAAAATTGCAATCAGCACAAATGCACCCGATACAGAGCCTTCATCCTTATACTTTACCCTGTCAAAATACTCAAACGGATGGATTAAGCAGTTGAGCATTGTTCTGAGTTTTTGGTTTTTAATTACATTCTTTTCCTTTTTAGATGCCCTCTGCACTGACACGACAAGCACTATTATAAGCACGATTATTAAGACAAAAATAACCGGAAAATACTTGACTAAAAATTCGCGTCTTACACTTTTAAAGGCTAATGAATAGGTCTGCTTGTCGTAGCCTGTTTCGGCATATTCAAGCGCCAAATCATAATTTCCCTCTGACAGATAAATTTTAGCAAGGCTTTTATATGCCACCTGATTGTTTTTATCAAGAGACATTATCTGTAGCCAATCTTCCTTGCACTTATCATAATAGCCCGATATTACGGTATTGTCCGCCTTTTTGACAAGCCTTCCGTATTCGGTTATTTTAAATACCGTAACCCTGTTAAGCTCCCCGTCAGCTACTAAAACATCGTCCCCGTTAAGAGCTATCGCCGAAGGCAGGCTGAATGTACCAAGGCTGTTGCCTCTGCCAATACCGCCGCCAAACACGCACAAAAGCTGATTTTCACGGTCATACATAAAAATTCTGCCATAGGTTGAATCGACAACATAAACAAAATTGTTATCATCCACCGCTATCCCCATAAGGTCCTGCGCCTTTGTGACATTCAAAACCTTTGAAACGGTAGCATCGGCATAGTTAAAATCGTCTTTGCCCAAAACGCTTACTCCGCCCGGATTAAAGCGTTTGACCTGTCCCTTTTGTACCTCTATCGAAGTTGAATCGGTGACACCTGTTACTGTGTAAACGAAATTTTCTTTATCTATACATAAATCCACAAACTGATAAGGAAGCTTACTGTCCGACAATGCCTTTTTCTCATTAGTCATAAAAAGCTCGGTGAACAGCGCTTTCAGCGACTCGCCAACCGTACTCGCAACGGTATTAGCACCGAAAAAGCCCAAAAAATCGTTATCCGGCGAATAAAGCAATGCACCGTAAAATGAGCCTTGGCTCAGCACATAAACATTACCTTTAGCGTCAACCGCCACCTTGATGGGAGCATAAGTGAAATCCTCCGGGATAATATTACTGTCCGGCAAAATTAGCTCGTACAGATATTTACCGTTTCTGTCACAAGCCAAAACCGTCTCATAATCTGTATTAGCAATAAGAATTGTACCGTCATCCTTAATAAAAATGCCCGAAGCGTTATCAAAATAATATTCCTCGTTTTGCTCCGATTTTATAACCTCAATTTTAGAAACCGGCTTATAGTTTTTATCAAGAATATAAATTATGCCGGCTCCGCCGTCAAGGATATAAACATTACCGTCCTTATCGGTACAAACATCGTTAATCTGTATAAGCTCGGCAGCACCCAGATATTTATAATCCATCGCAAAGGACGGCTCATACATCGGCTTACAGTAAACCGCCTTTTTCTCCTGCCCTGCATAGTCCTGCCAATAGGTATAGGAGTCAAAGGAAAGCTCGGGTGAATCAAGCGCGGTTGCCGCCGATACCGTCAAAACCGAAAAGCTGATTGCAAGCAGTAATAAAAATGAAACAATTTTTTTAAAGCATCTCATAGCATTACTCCTTTATTCCTGCGCTTGACATTGCTTCTACAACATTGCTTTGTGAAATAAAATAAACCAGAATAGGCGGAATCATCATAATAACCGTTACTGCCATAGCACTACCTGAACGGGCAATACCGCCGGCAGTTATCTGTGCCATAATCTGCGGCAGAGTTTTCAGGGATTCCGCAAATATTGTACCCTGAGGAACTGCCGCCCAGATGTCGCGGAAGGTGAAAAGGGTTAAGGTCAACCACGCAGGCTTAATTATCGGAAAAACAATTTGGAAGAAAATTCTGAAATTTCCTGCACCGTCCATTCCGGCAGCCTCTATTAAAGAATCGGGTACAGAGCCTTCCATATACTGCTTCAAAAGGAATACACCCATTGTAGTAGCAAGGTGAGGAAGTATATAGACCAAATAGGTATCTATCATCCCAAGCTTTGAGAATATAAGATACTGCGGAACCGCAAGGGTATATGAGGTGAAAAGCAGGGCGTATTGAACAACGGTAAAATATGCCTTGCGGATTTTAAGCTTACTTTTTGCAAGCACAAATGCCGCCATTGCCGCAATAATTACATAAAGTGCAGTTGTGGCAACGCTTACAAACAGGCTGTTGAATATGTATCTCGAAAGCGGAATTTTAAGATTAGAAAGCAAATTGGGCAAAGAAAGATAATTTTGCAGTGTCGGTCTTTGCACCCAGAATAGGCTTGGCGGGAATTTGAGAAGCTCATCTATCGGCTTGAAGGAGGTTGTAACACAGTAAATAAGCGGTAAAACAGAAAATAACCCTCCGCAAATCAGGAAAAGAAAATAAAAGAAATTTCCTACCTTAGAGCGTGTGTATCTTCTGACATTTGAGCCCGACTTTTGCATTGATAAAGCTGCTCTTATTTTTTCGTTTTTAATTCTCATAGCTTTTTACCTCTCACTTACCAACGCCGTTAAGCACTTTTCCGATAAGCCAACGGGCAAATGCCATAATCACAAAAAGACAGACTGCAACAGAGCAAGCATAGCCCAGCTCATATCTTACAGTACCCACATCCGACATATAGGCTACCATTGTATCCGCCGCATTGCCGACACTTGGATAACCTGCAAGCTCTACTGCAATGGTTCCCACAGTAAAGCTTGACTGAATCTGCATTACAGCGCTGAATAAAAGCATATGCTTCATAGCAGGCAGTGTTATGTACCAAAGCTCCTGCCAACGGCTTCTTATACCGTCAATAGCACCTGCCTCATAAAGCTCGTCATTAACATTTTGCAGACCGGATATATTAGAAAGGAAGGAAATACCCATACTCTGCCAAAGCTGAACAATCATAATAACAGGCAGAACATAAGCCTCATTTTTAAGCCAAGCGATAGGCTCGGTTATAAGGTTCATTGAAAGTAAAACACTGTTTATATAGCCGTATGAATCATTACTGAATGCCACCTGCCAGATATAATATGCATTACCGACCAATGCGGGCGCATAAAACAGGAAGGATAAAAATGTGCGGATACCTGTTTTAAATTCATTTATAAACCAAGCCAGCACAAATGAAAGCAAAAAGCCGACGGGTCCCGTAAAGAATGAAAACAGAATTGTATTTTTAACGGTTGTCAAAAACACCTCGTCATCCACAAACATACGGAAATAGTTAGAAAAACCGACAAAGTCCATTTTATGAACCATATCGTATGAAGTAAAACTCAAAGCAACCGATGCTATAATCGGCAAAACAAGAAAAAGTAAAAACATCAGGGTAAAGGGAGCAAGCATTACATAGAAGGAAAATTCATTCCGAAAACGGTTTTTAGATTTGTTCTGCATTTTCAAAGCCTTCCTCTTCCCTTCTTAATTTTTGTAATCGTTAATTTTTCTCGTAATTTCGTTATCTGCAACCTTACTCCAGGTAATAAGAGCCTCTTTTGCAGTAGTTGTTCCGTTGACCACAGCCCAATAAGCCTGGTCAACCGCACGGGTAAGATAATAGCTTCCGGGGACTTCCTCTACCTCTTCCACCTTATCCCAGGCAGACATAATAACCTTTAAGTCCTCTCTATTCCAAGCCATACCCGAAACAGCTTCCATATTAGCAGAAGCCACCCTGCCGAGTGTGCCTAAGATAGTCTCCACCCTATCGGAATATTTAAGCTGCGTTTCAGCCTCAGTCCACCATTTGATAAATTTCCAAGCGTATTCCTCATTACCTGTATCGGCAATAACTCCACAGCCTGTGCCTGAGCCTGCCGTTACATTGTTGACTGTTCCGTCACTGTTTCTGGTACCGGGAATTTCAGCAATAGCCCAATTTTCTCTTATTTCGGGAGCTGCATTAACAAGGGTTTGATAAAGGGTATAGCTTTCAATACCCAAAGGCATTGTACCTATTCTGAAACGGTTATAAAAGCTTGCCTCTTTAGGCAGCTTATACTGTGTATAGAAATCTGTCCAGAATTTAAAAACCTCTAAAGCCTCGGTCGTGCCTAAGGTACAGGCTGTGCCCTCCTTGTTATACATACTCAGTCCCGACTGATGCATAAGCGTGGGGAAAAGACTTAGTCCGCCAACACCTGTATTAACTGTGGTTGCGGTTGTGATTTTCAGGTACGGCAGCCAAACCTGCATATTATTCCGCTGAATAGTAACCGTTGCGTCAATAAATTCCTGCCAATCTGTCGGCACCTTTATTCCAAGCTTTTCAAGAATATCTTTTCTGTAATACATTACATAAAAAGCCTGTGTATCGGGTAAGGCATAAATACCGTCCTCATACATATAAGGCACCGATGCTGTTTTTGCAAATCTTTTGCAAACCTCGTCATAATCGTCAAACTCGGTTAAATCATACAGTGCGCCGCGCATTGCAAGGTTTACGGGCTCGCTTCTTGCCATATGCAGAGAAAGGTCGGGCGGATTTCCCGCCAGAATACCCTTAATTATACCCGCATTAACAATTTCAAGCTTAACATTAATACCGCTTTCGGGGGTGAAATCATCGGCAATCATATTGCCGAGAATTTCTGCCTGATCTCTGCCCCAATTAACCCATATTTTAATGGTGGCGCCGTCCTCACTGACAGAGCCTAATGTATTGTACTCAGAGCTAAAGGATGAAATAAATCTTTTAATACCGAAAAACAGCCTTGTGAAAAAGCCCGATTTATTTTCAACATCACTGTCGTCAGGGGAGGAAAAAATAATCCTGTCTAACGAGAGTGGCATTGATTTCATATCGTAAAGCCAACCGCCAACGCTTGTATAATTAGAATAATAATCTGTCAAATACCTTTGCGCGGTATACGGGTTATCTATCATAGATTTGAGCACTCGCGCCATATTATTCATTGCCGCTATCATAGAACTGCCCGACATTTCGGTAGAAGCTTTCATTTCTTTTGCAAGAGCTGTTATTTTATCATAATTGCTCTGCAAACTATCGTTCAAATCAGGTATCTGACGGAACAGGTCATAGTCGCGGTTTTTATCGGGCGACTCACCCGTTATCATAGAAATATTAATGTAAATATCGCCGAGGCTGTTTACAATTTCCTCTAACCTTCTGTAATATTTGGCTACCTCGCTTAATGTTACTGTCATTGTAAGGGTATGCTCACCCTCGCTTAAATAAATAAGATATGGGTTGCCGTCATCGTTTGAAAATTCATCAAACTGCCAACCGTTGCCGTAACCAAAGGGTATGTTAAGCGCTTCCGTGAAGGGAGTCTCGCCGTCAATTAAAATTTTGCGGTATGATATGTTATTAAGCGCTTCGCTTTGCTTGAACTTAAAGCCCAGCTTATAAAATCCGCTTTTCGGGGCGCTGAACTTCCAGGTAAGCGACTCATTCGGTGAATTCCAGCTATTAAAACCGATTGTGTTAAGAAGGGTTTTGGTGGCGCTTGCAGGGCTGATGCCCGGGTCGCTGTTATCGGCCTTTGGGATTAAGGTTTTGTCGGTTTTATAAACTGCGTCCTCTGCCTCGATAACAACAGGCTCACCGTTATAATTGGATTTATCACCGTTATTGCTTTTATAGGTTTTATAATCCACCGTTTTTATGGGCTGAACAAATGCCAATTTTCTGATAGAAATATCGCCCGAAAGAATTTCTATTTCCAAGCTGTGCGAGCCTGCGGTTAATGAGAATTTATAGGCTTCAAGAGCAATACCCTCAAAATCGGTTAAATACTGCTTTGTATAGCCGTCCCAAAGAATTTGCGCAGGGGCGGCTTCATTACCTGTTTTATCGGTTTTTTTATCACCGTCATTAACCCATATTCTCGGCAATTTCACAGAGGATATTTCCTCGAAAAAATATTCACCGTCTATTTTCAAAGCTATTTCAAGTTCGTCCTTGCTGTTTTTTGCGTTATACTCAGCCTCAATTATATAGCTTCCGTCAGTCAAGGTCTCAAAATCAAAGCTTTTCTTATCGCCTGAGCCAAGTGTAACCTCATCGCCTTCAAGCAGTGTTATCCCATCCTCTGCATCGGGCAAAAGGGTATTACTGTAATCAAAATATGTAATTATAGCTTCTGCTTCCTGTAAACCTTGGGTATTATCTGCCGCCACAATAAGCGTAAGCGATATTAAAACCGCAACCATTAAAAACGCAAACAACCGTTTCATAAACAAATCTCCAATTTGCAAAATATCCGCTATTGCATATATAGTTCTTTAAATTCTCTGGGTGAATATCCGTATCGTTTTTTAAATATTCTTGAAAAATAAAGCGGGTCGTCATAACCTATCGATTCGGCTATTTTCTTTATACTCAAATTGCTGTTAAGCAAAAGATTTTCTGCTGTGTTAAGCCGCTGTTGAGTAATATATGCACGCGGAGTACAGCCGAAATTTTCTCTGAAAATAATAGTAAACTGGTTGACAGAGCAACCGTAAATATTGGCATAATACTCTATAGGTAAATTCTGGTCATAGGTGGTTGAAATATTCCGGGCTACCTCTGCAAGCTTATCATTGACATTACTGCTTTCGTTATCATTGTTCAAAGCATCGCCTATATAATTAAGATAAATATTAAGGTAGCTACTGCAGATTTCCCTATAATACTGCGTGGGCTTCTTAAATTCAGCTATTATATTATAAATTGCTGTTTCCAGATGGGTAGGCTTATAATAAAGTGTTGCAAAGGGTAGGTCTATATTTGCATTTTTTAAAATTTGTTCTGCTTTCCTTCCGGTAAAGTGAACCCAAAAAACTCTTGTTGTTCTGTCCATAAAATAAGAATAGAATTGAGATTGGTTTGGTTTGAACAAAATAATGGAGTTTTCGTCAACAGTATTTCTGATGCCGTCATGCTCAAAAACACAGCTTCCCTCTTCAATAAAAAGCAAAAGGTAATCCTTGCGACCGTTTTTTCGGCTCATAACATAATTTTTCTTAAGCTCTGTATAATAGTCTATACCGCAACCATTAACAAACAAATCGTATTCATCGGTAGCATAATTGGAATCCAATAAAAACTGACTGTCTCTGCCGAAAATAAAATAACTGTGTTGTTTTTTCAAAACCTCAGGCACCCCACTTTTCACAAAACATAGATTTTTTCATTCTTGGAATTTCGGATATACCGCAAAATCCAATTCCCCTATTAGTTGTTTTTATTATAACAGTTCAAGCATATAAATGAAATGGATTTTTTCAATTAAAGATGGAATTTTTCACAAAAACACATAGAAAAAAACAGCAAATATGGAAAATTAATAAAAAACCATCCATATTAAGGTAATAAATCTATAATTTCAATTTTAAACCGCAATTAAAAATCAGCAAAAAATTCCTTTTCTTTTTTTGACTTATTTTTAAAGCTGTGTCAAAATTCAAATACTGCACTTTTTAATTTAAAATGGACTTTTTCAATATTACACCTCTAAAAAAGGGGACTGCAATTGCAGTCCCCACCAAAATTGTTTCATCAGCAATAAACGCCGTATATTAAAATATCATAACCCTCTGCCACGCAATTAAATCTTATTTTTTCAATAATTCCCTTGCTTTCGGTTTTGAGCTTTAAAAGATTAATTCTGTAGTTTTCGCGGTTTTTTTCATAACTGAAATTGGCAAAGCCTTCTGCATTTTCAGCTATGGGATTAATTCTCGAAGAACCGAGTGTGGTTAAAACCGTGGCAATATCCACACCGTTTTTAAGGGTAAAGGTCTGCTTTTCACCGTTTTTAAAGCTCACTTCAACCTCAGCCACTGCTTCACCGTATTCTCCCGCCAAAGGATAGCCGTATGCAACGGCCACTGCACCTATTATGCTAACGCAATCGGTTTCGCACTCGCCCTCAAACTCAAGAGGAAAGCCTTTTGACAGCACAAACGGAGTGGTGGCAAGCCCTTTTACTTCCTCGCGCTGAAGCTTAGGTCCGATAGCGGTTTTACGCGCCCTCATACGGGTATAATGTGACGGAATAGGCGCATCTATGCCCTCTAATGCTTCTTCAAAAGCTTTTCCGCCTTTACCGCTTAAAGCCTTGCCATTAACAGTAGTAAGACCGTTGTACTCATAAAGTGATGCTAAATCCTCTATAGCGTCATCCTTCAGTGCTTCGCAAAAGGCATCAAAAATCAAGGTAGGATTACGGTATTTATCGGTAAGACCCTCACGGAGCACCCCGTCTACACAAGCAGGCTTGCCACGGTTAAAGTCATTAAGCTCCGACCATTCCCAAAAGCACATTCCTGCAAGAGCCGCTTCGTCAGAACGGTTATTGTAAAGCTTTTTCATCGAAGAAATAAAATCCTTGAGCAAATGCGGATTATCGTAAACATAATAACCGCCCCACTCGGTAAATATAAGCGGCTTATCGGTGAGATATTCCGCCGAAAGCTTTGAACGCTCAAATGTAGGCGCATAAGGATGCATTGTATAAAAATCAAAGCCGCAGATATTATAATATTTCTTTGTGTCCTCAAGGCTCATACAGTTAGCGCCCGAAACCATTCTTGTCGGGTCATACTCCTTGCAGGTCTTTGCGGAATCAATTAAAAACTGTTCGGTAAATCTGCACTCGTTAAAGCAGAGCCAAAAAGCGATCGAGGCATGATTTCTGTCCCTCATAATCGTTCTTTTAAGCACTTCTATACTTCCCTCTGCGACCTCGCTGTCAGAAGTATCCGACCACCAAAGCCCGGGTTCCTCAGATACCATAAGACCGATTTTGTCCGCCAAATCAAGTATTTTTTTGTTATGCGGATAATGCACCAGACGCACAAAGTTACAGCCTGCATTTTTTATCATTCTGAGGTCAGTTTCCATTTGCTCGATGGTTGGAGTATGTCCGCTGTCACCAAACATTTCGTGCTTGCAAACACCCTGAATAAATATCGGATTACCGTTAAGCAAAAAGGCATGCTTATCACAGGTAATTTCCCTGAAGCCCACATTACAGCTATAAAGCTCGTCACCGCAAGCAACCGTCAACTCATAAAGAACAGGATTTTCCGTTGACCACAGGGCAACATTTTCAACCTCAAAGGGGATAGCATCTATATTAGCGGCTTGCGTATAGCTGCAAACCTCCTCACCCTTTAAGGCAAGCCTTACTGTGCACTCCTTATCAAGAGTAGCCTTAATCTTTACATACATCAATGCATCCTTGTAGTTATTTTTAAGCTCCGACCAAAAGAATACATCTTCAAAATAAAATTCGTCTGCATAAACAATATTTACATCGCGGATAATACCGCCGAAGTTTTCCCAACCCTCGGTAGGACCGAATTTAAGCCGAATATCCTCAAGCTCCACTCTTAAAATATTGCCTTTTTCCTTAGCGATGTCTCCTATTTCAAAACGGTACTCACTGTAAGGCAGCATCTTACCTAAAAATATGTCGTTAAGATAAAGATCAGCACCGTATGTAATACCCAAAAATTCAAGAAAAATATGCTTGCCGTTTTCCTCCAAATCAAAAACAAGCTCACATTCAGAATGACCTACAGGCAAACAGGAAAAAGGGACTGTAACTGTGGTTTGTTCTCCCTTCCCTACCCTATATCTCCATTCACCGTTAAGACTTTGATATTTCATCTTAATCACCTTATCCTTTCGCGGATATATTTTAGGGTATTATATCATCAATCATTAAGAAATGGAAGCATTTTTTAATAAAATGGTTTTTATACTATATATAAAAGAAAATTCCAAACTCAACCCAAAGGTTAAATTTGGAATATTGGTCGAGGTGACAGGGCTCGAACCTGCGGCATCTAGTTCCCAAAGAAATCCGAAGTACCTGTTTCCGCTCGGTTTTAGCCGTTTCCGCCCCTTTTCGCTCGGAAACAGATGCTTTCCCGCACTCTTACCTCCACTGTTTCCGTGTCCTCCGGTCATGTCTGTGGGATAAACTGTGGTCAAGCAAAACACCTCGAATGTAGCTTTCCGCCGCATCCGAGGTGTTTTTTGTCGTCTGTATGGTAACTCTGCCCGCCCCAAAAGTCAAGGCCTTTCGCAGAACAAATTTTTATCCGCAGTAGACAAAGAAAAATCTGTGTTGTAAATAGATATGAACCACTTTTCTTTAAAAAAAGAGGAAAAGAAATGGTATAATTTCGATATGAGCCTTGAAACAGAGCCCTTTTATGTGTTGTATGCATTCCAGAATATATTTGATTCTATATTCTACGGACTCGGCAAAACTAACTATATGCTTTTTGAGTCAGTAGTAACTAATACAGTTTATTATGGGATTGCATTTATTCTTTATTTAACAGGAATATGGACACCGTCACTTATCGGAATTGCTTTGCTATTCGGTATCGGAAATGCCTTTGATAGTGTTGTTTCACTTGGTGCATTTGCATATTTACTTAAAAAGGAAAAGATAAATTTATTAAGAGCCGATAATAATCAAAAAGCAGCGACAAGGAAATAACTAACCTTGTCGCTGTTTTTAATCTCCGATAAAAATTTAAGAGACTGCTTTATTAAAAGGCAGTCTCTTTAAAACAAATTAAGCATTAACCTTGTTAAAACGAGTAACTAAAGCAGATTTCTTTCTTGCAGCATTATTCTTGTGAATAATACCCTTGGAAGCTGCCTGGTCAATTTTCTTAACAGCGGCTGTAACAGCAACTGCCATATCGTCAGACTTAGCGTCAATAGCAGCATCAGCCTTTTTAAGAGCAGTTCTTAAAGCAGAACGATAAGCCTTGTTATGTTCATAATTAGCCTTGCTTACGAGTACACGCTTTTTAGCAGATTTAATATTCGGCATCATGACACCTCCCAACACATAGTGACAAACAGTAATTTCAGTCACCTTAACTCGCGTACAACTAATAATACCACAAGTTCACACAAATTGCAACACTTTTTTAAGAAAAACAATAAATTTAAGTTATAAAATATTCAGCAATTGTTCAATATTGGATACTTTATATGTATACCTATATCGGCATTGCTTGTCTCTTCCGCAAATCCAACAGGTGTCAATCCCTGAGTTCAATCCACCCAATACATCTGCTGTGGGAGCATCACCTATAATCAAGACCTTAGAACGATTGCTCTCCGGTATATGATTCATAACATATTCAAAATACATTTTTGTCGGCTTCTTAAAATCAATCTCCTCTGATATAAATATTCCGTCAAAAAAGCCTGATATTCCGGAGGACTTTATCCTTTTATACTGAAAGCTCGGAAAGCCGTTTGTTGTGAGGTATAATTTATAGCCCTGTGATTTCAGATAACGCAACACCTTGAGTGCACCCTTTTTAAGCTTATGGCCGTTACACATAGCAGAGTAATAATCATCAGAAATTTCATCAATATTTTCTGCCTCTAACATTTTCAGTAATACCTTAAAACGGCTTGTAATTAAGGTTTTTGCATCAAACTCTTGACCTAAATTAAAATACTGCCAATTTTCTATTTCGGAATATACTGTATAAACATCCTCAGAGCAAGGTAGATTGTATTTTTCAAGCGTATTTAAAATTGCTTTTTTCTCGTCACTGCTAAAATCCAACAGTGTATCGTCCAAATCTATGAATAAAGAATTATACCTCTTATTCAAAAGCTTCCCCTCCTTCCTTGCATTTTCTGAAATAAAACTATTTAGCTGCTTTGTTGTTTTCAGGTGTATAAGTAGGAACTATTTTGCATACGAGTGCTTTTACATCAACCGTTTCATCATACATAACAGCCTTCATTTCATTGATTGTTTCCTTGAAAAGCTCCTCATCTATATCGATCGGTTTTCCTATATGGATAAGATTATTTGCAGTGGCAGTAAGCCCCTCCTCTGACATCAAAAGCTCCTCATACAGCTTTTCGCCCGGACGAAGCCCTGTGAATTCAATTTTTATATCCTTATACGGTACAAAGCCGGACAACCTTATAAGATTTTCCGCCAATGTTAAAATCTTTACAGGCTCGCCCATATCAAGCACAAAAATTTCACCGCCACGGGCTGTTGCACCTGCCTGCAAAACAAGTGAAACAGCCTCCGGAATGGTCATAAAATATCTGATTATATTAGGATCGGTAACGGTGACCGGACCGCCGTGAAGTATCTGCTTTTTAAACAGCGGTATAACACTTCCGTTAGAACCCAGAACATTACCAAAGCGAACAGCGGCAAATTCGGTTTCGGAATGCTTGTTATAGGTTTGTATTATCATTTCGCAAATTCGTTTACTTGCGCCCATAATATTGGTTGGATTAACAGCCTTATCGGTAGAAATCAGCAAAAACTTTTCTACACCGTACCTATCAGCACACTCTGCAGTTTTCAAGGTGCCGAAAACATTGTTCTTAACGGTTTCGTTCGGACTATCCTCCATCAAGGGTACATGCTTATGCGCCGCGGCATGATAGACAATATTCGGTCTGTAGGTACGGAAAACATAATCAAGGCGCTTAGAATCACGCACAGAGCCTATAAGAGTTACTAAATCAAGCTCGGGGAACTTATAGCGAAGCTCGTTTTGAATTTCATACGCATTATTTTCGTAAATATCAAATATAATAAGCTGTTTAGGGTTATGAACAGCAATTTGGCGGCAAAGCTCGGAGCCGATTGTACCGCCGCCGCCCGTAACAAGAACGACCTTATCGCTAACATAATCGAGGATTGCATTAACATCAATTTCAACGGGGTCTCTGCCCAAAAGATCTTCAATTTGCACCTCGCGAATAACTGACGACAATTCAGACGGGTTATACATCTTGCAAATAGAAGGAACAATTCTTAAGGTACAGCCTGTTTTTTGACAAATATTAAGAATTTCTGATTTATCTGAGGGCTTGCAGTTTGGAATTGCAAATATAATATATGAAATATCGTATTTTTCAGCCGCCCACAGAATCATATCACGGGCACCGACAATCTTTATTCCCGAAATATACTGACCTTTTTTATAAGGATTATCATCGATAACACACTTGATTTTACAATTGGAATACTCCTTTTTGTAGGTCATCTCGTTGATTATAATCTCACCTGCGGAGCCGGCTCCAATGAGCATAATATTTCCTGACATTTGCGCTCCATCCTCCGGCAGAGGTTGAGCAGAATCGTCCGTATTATGCACTATATGCTTAAAAACAACCCTTTGAGCAATAATCAAAGTATTTACAAGGAAAAATGTAAATATATAAACTGCAAGCTTAAAATGCGTACCAAAAACAGCCATTTGGGATACAAACAATATCCCTAAGGTTATAACAGAAGCCCCAAATATACGCAAATATTGCAGAAAACCTGCGTATCGCCATAAAATATTATAAATTTTAAGCAAATAAGAAACCAACAAAAACACAACTGCCCAAAGGACATAAGAGAAATTCTGTATACCAAAATGTTGGTTTAAAATCGGCATTTCAGCAGCTAAAAAGGATAATGCCATTGCAAGTATTGCTGATGCAAAATCAAAACCCAGGAAAAAAAGTAGATTTAAATATCGGTTTTTCATATTAACATCCTTTAATGTAATATTTACAGTAAATTAATACCCATCTTTTTGCATTTACTGATTTCTTTTTCAGGCCAGATTGATACCTGAACCTCACCTACATGCGCCTTATGTAACAAGAGCATACACAGTCTTGACTGACCTATTCCTCCGCCAATCGTAAGCGGGAGAGCACCGTTAATCAGCATTTTGTGGAATTCAAAGTCCAAACGGTCCTCTGCGTTTTCTGCTTTAAGCTGACGCAAGAGGCTTTCTCTGTCTACCCTTATTCCCATCGAGGAAATTTCAAAAGCGGCATCTATCACGCGGTTATAAATTAAAATATCGCCGTTAAGAGTCCAATCATCGTAATCAGGGGCTCTGCCGTCATGCTTTTGACCGCTTTTAAGCTTATCCCCTATCTGCATTAAAAATACAGCGCCGTATTCCTTAGAAATTTCATATTCGCGTTGCTTGGGAGTAAGGTTTGGATAACGCTCCTCTAACTCATAGGTTGTGACGAAGGTAATATTTTGAGGCAAGTAACAGTCAATAACAGGAAATCTTTCACTGACAGCCTTTGCCGTTCTCAAAACAGCACCGTAAATGCTTCGCACTGTTGCCTTCAAATAGTTTTCATTTCTATCCTCAGCAGTAATTATCTTTTCCCAATCCCACTGGTCAACATAAATTGAATGGAGACTGTCACAGGTTTCATCCCGCCGAATAGCATTCATATCGGTATAAAGTCCCGTGTGAAGCGGAAAACCGTACTTCAAAAGTGCCATTCGCTTCCATTTTGCAAGACTGTGAACAACCTCGGCAATCTCGCCCGTTTCAAGAATGTCAAACGATACGGGTCTTTCAACACCGTTTAAATCGTCATTAAGACCGCTGCCTTGCTTTACAAAAAGCGGCGCAGAAACGCGAGACAAATCAAGGCTGTCGCACAGCTCGGCGGCGAATTTATCCTTTACAAGCGCAATCGCGCTTTGTGTATCAAATTCGTTTAATAACGAAACATACTTTTCCAAAAAAACCACTCCAGATTAATAAATGCTGCCAACCGTACGGGGATACAGAATAACATCGCGGATATTCTGAACACCGGTCACATACATAATAATTCTTTCAAGACCTAAGCCAAATCCGCTGTGGGGCACAGAACCGAATTTTCTGAGAGAAATATAGTGCTCATATTCTGCGAGCGACATTCCGCGTGCCTCCATTGCCGAAAGCAGCTTATCAAGGTCTGCCTCACGCTCGCTGCAACCAATAATCTCACCCACGCCCGGCACGAGAAGGTCGGTGGCGGCAACGGTCTTACCATCAGCATTTTGTTTCATATAAAAAGATTTAATTTCTTTGGGATAGTCGGTTAAGAAAACCGGTCTTTTGCAGACAACCTCCGAAATATATCTTTCGTGCTCTGTCATAAGGTCACAGCCCCACTCGACCGGGTATTGAAATTTAACATCGGCCTTTAAAAGTGCATCAATAGCTTCGGTATAGGTCATAACAGCAAAATCATTGCTTGCAACGCTTTCAAGCTTTTCGATAAGTCCCTTTTCAAAGTGAGCATCAAAGAATTTAAGCTCCTCAGGACATTTTTCAAGAACGGTGTTAATTATATGCTTGATAAGCTCCTCTGCAATTTCAATAATATCGGGAAGCTCCGCAAAGGCAACCTCGGGCTCAACATGCCAGAATTCCGCAACATGGCGGGGTGTATTACTCTTTTCGGCGCGGAAAGAAGGACCGAAGGTGTAAATCTTGCCCATAGCCATTGCGGCAACCTCACCCTCAAGCTGACCTGAAACACTGAGTGCTGCGCGTTTGCCAAAGAAATCATCGGCATTATATTCTTCCTCGGATTTATAATTATTACTGTAACCGATAGTGGTTACCTTAAACATTTCACCCGCGCCCTCACAGTCGCTTGCGGTGATAAGAGGAGTATGGATATATACATATCGGCGTTGCTGGAAATACTCATGAATACAAGCAGATACTACCGAGCGCACACGCAATACAGCATTAAAGGTGTTGGTACGAACACGCAAATGCGGTATTGTTCGGAGATATTCAAGTGTATGGCGCTTTTTCTGAAGCGGATATTCCTGAGGACACTCACCCAAAACAGTAATTTCCTTGGCGTTAATTTCCACACTGTCTGCCGCAACAGCAGATTTAACAACCTCTCCCACAACCTTAAGTGAGGTGCCAAGCTTCATAAAATCCGCTATTTCCGAAATAACAGCTTTATCTATAACAATTTGCAGATGCTTAAGGCTTGTGCCGTCATTAAGCTCAATAAAAGCCATGTTTTTGGAATCGCGTGAGGTTCTCACCCAACCGCAAACGGTGGCTTCGGTACCTATAAGCTCGTTTTTTTCAAAAATATCAATAATATCAATATGCTTCATAAAACTATCCCCTAAGCTATTAAATAAAAAAGCGCCTATTATTCCCATATCAGGACGAATAGACGCTTATTCGCGGTGCCACCTAATTTACCGTTAATAAACGGTCACTCAAGGTTGATTTAACGCATCAGTACGGCGCACCTACTTGCCTGACACGGCTTTCAGATTGCGGCTCGAAAGTGTTCTTCATATCACGCGGTGATTGCGCTTGCACCGTTACGCAACTCTCTGAGCATCGGAGGTGATACTACTTTTCTTCGTCATTGCCTTTAATAATCTATAATTTATTCCATTATAACATCAAAACAAGGTATTGTCAAACATTAAAAACCGAATTGGTAATAATTTCTCTGACTTTTTCAGCACACTCGGAATTTTGAATTGAAAAAGGAATTATTCGTGTATGTGCTAAAAATGCAGAAAGTTCGCTTTTGATAAGTTCAAGACGGTTTGCAGTTTCGGTTTTATTTAGCTTGTCAGCCTTGGTAAGGATTACAGTATACGGTATTTTATTGTGTTGCAGAAACTCAAGCATTGAAATATCGTAATCTGTCGCAGGATGACGCATATCAATAAGCTGAAATACCATTTTAATATCTCTGCCCGAACCAAAATAGCCCTCAACCAGCTCTGCCCAGCGTTCTTTTTCCGAATAGGAAACCTTTGCATAACCGTAACCCGGCAAATCCACAAGACGGACTCCGTCAACCTTATAAAAGTTGATTGTTACGGTTTTACCGGGCTTTGAGCTTACCCTTGCAATGGATTTTCTGCCGAGAATTTTATTTATCAAGGAGGATTTCCCAACATTTGACCTGCCCGAAAAGCAGATTTCCGGCAAATCCGATGCTTTGAGCTGAAAAAATGCACCAAATGATTTTTCAAACTGCGCATTATTAAAATTCATTTTATACCCCTTGCCTTATCTTCTTAAAACCGGTCTGCCTGCAGACTGCGTAAGCACACCTGTCTCTACCTTCCATTCCTGAGTGGCAGACTCTGTTTCACAATTAGCTAATGCCCTTTCGATTATTTCATCCACCCGGGAAACGGCGACAAACTCAACATTTTCCTTGACAACTGTATCGACATCATCCAAATCGGGAATATTTTCTGTAGGGATAAATACGGTTTTAACACCGCCTGTATATGCCGCCATAGCCTTCTCCTTAAGTCCGCCTATAGCCAATACCCTTCCCCTGATAGTAACCTCGCCTGTCATTGCAACATCGCGCAAAACAGGTCTGCCTGTGAGCGCGGATATAAGACCGGTGGTTATTGTCACACCTGCAGACGGCCCGTCCTTTGGAACGGCAGCCTCGGTGGCATGGATATGTATATCCCGAGTTTTATAAAAATCAGGGTCAATACCGTATTTTTCAGCATTGGCACGCACGAAGCTGATTGCCGCTGTTGCCGATTCCTTCATAACATTACCCAAAGAGCCGGTAAGCTCAATTTTGCCTGTCCCCTGCATTGTTGCGATTTCGAGCTGCATTATCGTGCCGCCGACAGCCGTCCAGGCAAGACCGTTAATAATTCCAACCTCATTGTTTTCAAGAATTACCTCAGCCTTATAGCGATGCTTACCAAGCATTTTTTCAACATCTGCCGCCTTTATATTGACCTTATTCTGCTCACCCGAAGCTATAAGCTTAGCAGACTTACGGCAAAGAGAGGCAATATTCCGTTCTAATTTTCTGACGCCTGCCTCGCGTGTATAAAAATCAATAAGCGAATAAATTGCACTGTCAGAAAGCTTTAGCTGTGACCTCTTAAGCCCGTGGCGCTCAATCTGCTTTGCAACAAGATGCTTTTTGGCGATATTAAGCTTTTCCTCTCTGGAATAGCCTGAAAGCTCAATAATTTCCATTCTGTCACGCAAGGGCGCAGGAATGGTGTTCAGGTTATTTGCAGTAGCGATAAAAACAGTGTTTCCCAAATCGTACGGTATTTCTATGAAATGGTCTACAAATGCGGAATTCTGTTCAGGGTCAAGTACCTCAAGCAAAGCAGAAGCGGGGTCGCCTTTATAATCGTTTCCAAGCTTATCTATTTCATCAAGCAGTATAAGCGGATTATTAGAGCCTGCTTTGCTTATTGCAGTGACAATTTTACCCGGCATTGAGCCGATATATGTTTTCCTATGACCTCTGATTTCGGCTTCATCATGTATACCGCCCAAGGAAATACGGGCAAAGCTTCTCCCCATACATTCGGCAATTGTTTTACCGATAGAGGTTTTTCCCACACCGGGAGGGCCTGCAAGACAAATTATCTGTCCCTTAATATCGGGAGCCAGCGCATATACAGAAAGCAGTTCCAATATGCGGTCTTTAACCTTATCCATACCGTAAATATCGCGGTCAAGAATTTTTTGAGCGCGGACGATATCGGTTATTACCGTAGTTTTCTTTCTCCATGGAAGCTCAAGACAAGTATCAAGATATCCACGCTCAACCGTTCCCTCATGCGAGCCCTGAGGCATTTTTGAAAGCTTGCTGACATGGGATGCCAGCTTTTGCTTGACAGAATCGTCCGCATCAAGATTTTCTATACGCGCGTAATAGTTATCAATCTCATCAGCCGCATCGTCACCGTAAAGCTCGGTGCTTATAACACGAATCTGCTCCCGCAGGTAATATTCCTTTTGATTTTCATCAATAGCCGCACGGGTTTTCTCATTGATTTTTCGGTCAATTTCTCCGATTTCGCGTTCCTTATCCAAAAGCTCAATCAGGATTTTGGCGCGGTTGACTATTGAAAGTTGCTCTAAGACATACTGTTTATCATCAAAAGGCGCAGGTATATTAAATGCGATATAATCGGCAAGATAGCCTAAATCCTTAGCCTTATCTACTGCCACAACAATATCCGGTGCAATTCCCGGCAACACAGAAATATATTTGTGAAACTGTGTTTTGATTTTTCGCAAAAGTGTCTCGCGGTAAATTTCGCGGTTTGTTATCGGCTTTTCTGTATTTTCAATAACATTGGCAAGATAGAGATTTTTAATGGTTCTGAAATTATCATAGCTTGCACGGTAAAGCCCCTCCACCAAAACCTTTGTAACCGAATCTGAAACCTTTAAAATCTGTTTAACACGAACAACGCACCCAATATCATAAAGATCCTTGCGGTTTGGGTCCTCGGCATAAATATTTTTCTGTGTAACCACCAAAAGCTTGCGATTACCCTCCATCGCAGCCCTTAAAGCATTCAAGGATTTTTCCCTTATAATATCAAACGAAGCTATTGTTTTGGGAAACACAACCATACCCCTAAGAGCTAAAAGAGGCATGGTTATTATATTTTCTTTAATTTCAAGCATTGCTTACTCCTTAGTCCAAATCCCAATCGTTATTATTATAAATTGCTGTCGCACAAAGAGCGTTATCAACAAACACAAACATAATATTATTTTCTTCAAACTCGCAAATGATAGCCGTCCCCTCTGAAGCACCATACATAAAGAAAGTGTTTTTCTCGGTCAGCTCGGTCTTTTTATAGTTGATGCTTTCAATTGCCTTTTCAACCTCAATGATTATATCACCAACAGCAAATCCGTAAGCCTCGGAATAGCTTGCGATGAAAGAAATTCCGTTTTCCTCCTTTTCATTCTGATAATAATACATAAAAGCACCGTTATCGATAAGGGTATTATTCTCACCCTCTGTAACCTCATAATAGAAATCGGAATTTTCATCTTGGCTCTCAAGCTTGGCTGAAAGCTCGTCCTTGATTTTTGTAACACTCTCCCCTAAGCTGTATTCACATTCCGGAATTTGACCAAGCTTTGAAAAATATTCCAAATCCACAGTATCGCCCGAGGATGTATTTTTATCGCCCTTGCAGGCGGTAAAGGTCAAAGCAAGAAGGGTTGTCAACAACAAAGCTAATACTTTTTTCATTTTTTACTCCTTAATTCTGAGCTTGTTTAAAAGACTGTTTCTCAAGCTCCATAATTCCTCCGACAAATCAACATAATAGGTATGCGGATTTTCGAAACGGGTTACCTCATCCCAGAGCGAGTCAACCTGCTCGGCGCAATACTTAGCAATATCCTTAACAGCAGGAGATTCGTATATTTGTTTTCCTTTTTCAAATATTTTAACCTGAAGCTTTTTGGCAACAAAATTGGTCGCTATCTTGCGTTTCCAGGTGTGGTTGGGATCAAAAATCTCATAAGGCTCACTGCTGTCAATCTTTTCGTGTCCCAAGGTTATAACATCGGCAATTGCCTTTCCGGTTTCGCGGTCATAAAGTCTCCAAGGGATTTTAACACCCGGAAGTGTGATTTTGGCGGCATTTTCGCTTATCTTAATTTTAGGAATAACCTCGCCCTTCTTTTCCACAGCCGAAAGCTTATAAACTCCGCCGAAAACGGCTTCGCTTGAAGCAGTAATCAGTCTTTCTCCCACGCCGTAGCTATCAGCACAGGCACCCTGAAAAATCATATCTCGGATAAGATATTCATCCAAGGAATTCGAAATGCAAATTTTACAGTCACTGTAACCGGCATCATCAAGCATTTTCCTTGCTTTTTTGGTAATATATGTAATATCACCGCTATCAATTCTGATGCCTAACGGTCTTTTGCCTAACGGCTTTAATACCTCGTCAAACACCTTAATTGCATTAGGAATGCCGGATTTCAAAACATTATAGGTATCTACCAGAAGCATACAGCTATCAGGATACTTTTCTGCATAGGTTTTAAAGGCAGTGTATTCATCGTCAAAAAGCTGTACCCAACTGTGCGCCATTGTGCCCGATGCTTTGACACCGAAATCTTTGGCGGTAAGCAAGCAAGAGGTTCCTGTGCAGCCGCCGATTATTGCGGCTCTTGCGCCGTAATATGCGGCACCGTAGCCATGAGCACGGCGCGCGCCGAATTCCATAACAGGTCTGCCTGCAGCCGCCCTTACTATACGGTTTGCCTTGGTTGCAATGAGCGACTGATGATTAACGGTTAAAAGCAACATTGTTTCAACCATAAGCGCCTGAATAATCGGGCCTCTTACGGTAACTATCGGCTCGTGCGGAAAGATAACCGTTCCTTCAGGCACAGCCCACACATCACAGCAAAACTTAAAATCACGCAGATAATCAATGAAATCATCACAGAAAAGCGAAAGACTTTTAAGATATTCTATATCCGCTTCTGTAAATTCAAGCTTGTTCATATACTCAATAAGCTGTTCAAGACCTGCCATAATAGCATATCCGCCTTTGTCGGGGACGCGTCTGAAAAACATATCGAAATATCCCACGGTATCACGCATTTCGCTGTTAAAGATACCGTTAGACATAGTAAGCTCATACAAATCCATTATCATAGTAAGATTAAGCTTTTTATCTTGCATATTGAATACCTCTTTTACATCTTTTCGGGTGCATCAATTTTCATAAGAGTCAGTACATTTTTTATAACCGTGGCAGTGGCAGAGCAAAGGGAGAGTCTCGCCTTTACAAGTGTTTCGTACTCGCCCTTGACACGGCAGGCGGCATAAAATTTGTGGAATTTCGTTGCCACCTCCTGAACATAGTGGGTTATACGCGCAGGGTCGTATGCTTTAGCAGACAGTACAATTTCATCAGTAAGAGCCGCAAGATGGATAATAAGCTCTCTTTCCTCAGGAGCAGTAAGCTTTAACAACGCATCCTTTGAAGGAACGGGATCTAAGCCAACTCCCTCCGCAGCCAAATTTCTTATAATACTGCAGATACGGGCATAGGCATACTGAACATAGTATACAGGGTTGCTGTTTGATTCATTAACAGCCAAATCAAGGTCAAAATCAAAATGGCTGTTGGGCTCTCTCAAATTAAAGAAAAATCTTGCGGCATCAATCGGTACCTCATCAAGCAAGGTGACGAGTGTGATTGCCTTGCCCGAACGCTTTGATGCCTTTATGACCTCACCGTCTCTTACAAGGCGTACCATTTGCATTAAAACGACATCAAGTCTTGAAGCATCAACACCAAGAGCTGTAAGCGCCGCCTTCAAACGCGGAACATAACCGTGATGGTCAGCACCGAGAATATCGATTGCCTTGTCAAAACCACGGGTTACAAGCTTATTGTAATGATAAGCTATATCCGGCACAACATAGGTCGGAACACCGTTGGCACGAACCAATACGAAATCCTTATCACATCCGAAATCTGTAGCCTTGAACCAAAGAGCCTCATCCTGAATATAGGTATATCCGCTTTGCTTTAACAGCTCAATAATTCTTGCGGTTTCACCATTTTTGTGCAAGGAGCTTTCCTTGAACCAGGTATCATAGGAAATGCGGTATTTACCCAAATCAACCTCAAGTCCCTTAATATTCTTGGGAAGTGCAAACTCCACAAGAGCTTTTCTGCGAGCTTCCTCGGTATCGTTCACAAAAGAATCGCCGTAAATTTCGGCAAATGCCTTTGCGTGTGCAACAATATCCTCTCCGTGGTAAGAATCCTCCGGCATTTCGATACCGTCCTTATAAAGCTGCAAATATCGCAAATCCAAGGACAGCGCAAATTTATTAATTTGGTTACCTGCATCGTTTATATAAAACTCTCTCTCGGTATAAAAGCCTGCCGCAGAAAGCACTGCCGCCAGACAATCGCCCAAGGCTCCTCCCCTGGCATTACCTATATGCATAGGTCCTGTCGGATTTGCCGAAACAAACTCCACCAAAACACGCTTGTTTTCGCCGTAATTACTCTTACCGTAATCCTCACCACGGTTAATAACATCGGCAACAATATCAGCATAATAATCATCGCTTAAAACGAAATTCATAAATCCCGGTCCGGCAATTTCGCAGGATTTTATATAGTTATCCGAAAAATCAAGGTTGCTCAAAAGAGTTTCCGCGATTTGGCGGGGCGCTTTTCTGAAAAGCTTTGACCAAACCATCGCCGCATTCACTGCATAATCGCCATGGTCGCGGTTTGCAGGTACTTCAACGGCAAATTCCGTAAGCTCGCACTGCTCAAGCGCGCCCCACTTCATTGCTTTATTTGCAGCATTGATAACCGCTTCCTTTATCTGTTCCTTTGCTTTAGCTACAAGTATTGACATCCTTTTCTACCTCTCTGATATTAATATTAACCTCATTGCGGCTGATAAGGCGCAAATCGGAATCTATTGTATATTTTAATTTTATTTCTCCGCCAAAATCGTTCAGGTTATTTTCTATGCTTTCACCGAAAATACCTATTACCATTTCACCAACGGGTGTGTTATAAAAGCAGGAATTCCTTTTTCCTTTTTCAACCAGCATCCTGCTCGTTACCGTTCCCGTCCGTTGCAGAACAACCGAATCCTCTGACTTAATATAAATTGCGGTTTTAACCTTGTCGCCCGTGTCAAACATCGCACCCTCATCGTATGTTATATAATACCTTCCGTTTTTAATACCAAATCTGCCGTCAGTAACAAATTCAATGGTATCAAAATCACCGTCAATACCCTGAGTGCCTTTTATTTCAATTAAAACATCCTTAATCATAAATCGTTCAAGCTCACCTGCTCAACCATATCCTCGTCAACCGTCTCCCCAAGAAGCGATGAAGCAATATTCCGAAAAGATTCGGGCTTATCGCTCACAAAAAATCGGTAAACACCGTTATCCTTCTTATCGGTAGCTATACCGTTTTTATTAAGATATTCTTTTACCGCCTCAGCCGTTGCAGTTCCTGCATTAACAAGCCTTACATCCCGACCGACTACCTTTTGAATTGCATCGCTTAGCACCGGATAATGGGTGCATCCCAAAATCAGGGTGTCACACCCTGATTTTACAATATCCGAAAGGTAGCGTTTAACCGTTTCCAGGACAATAATGTCCTCGCTGTTATGCCATCCCTCCTCAACAAGCGGCACAAACATAGTACAGCTTGTTGCAGTGACCTGTGCTTCGGGCATTAAAGCCTTGATATTCTTTTCGTGACGGGCGCTTTTAATGGTTGCCGCAGTTCCTATAACACCTATTTTACCGTTTTTTGTGAGACTTACAGCCTCACGGGCGGCCGGTGTTACAACCTCGAAAAAAGGAACAGGTAAATTCTCAGCAGTATCTGCCGCGACAGAAGATACTGTTCCGCAAGCCGCAATTATAAGCTTTACATCCTTGCTCAAAAGAAATGCCTCGTCCTCGGCGGCATATTTTCTTATGGTATCGCGACTGCGCGTACCGTAAGGCACTCTGCCGGTATCGCCAAAATATATAATATCCTCATTAGGCAGAGCTTTAGCAAGCTCCTTAACAACCGTAAGACCGCCAAGCCCCGAATCAAAAACACCGATTGCGCGTCTGTCTGCCATTGGGACAACTCCTCACAAGCCAAAATCTAATACACTAAAATATATTCAATATATAATACCATATTTTTTCCCTGTTCGCAACATTAAAAACGCATTTTATTCAACATTTCATTAAAAAAGTCACCCAAAGCATAAAAAAGCTATGGGTGCTAATCATAAAAAGCTGTTTTTCTTATTCTTTTTCCAATATCTGCTTTAAGGTAGGATAAATTTTCTTAGCCATTCGGTAAAAGCCTAAATCATTGGGATGAATTCTATCAACAGTACAGCATTCGCGGTTTTCTTCACCGAACAAATCCTTACCGTCTAAAAAATAGACATTTTTGTCACCCTTTGCCAAAGCAGTTTCATAGGTGTTCCTGATTATCTCACGCCTTTTATCTGCCTCAGACATATACTCATAATTCGGTGCTGTCAGCATTAAAATGGGTAAATTCGGTTTTCTTTCACGAACAAGCTCAAAAAAGGGGCGGTGCGTTTTTTCTAAAAAATCCGCTGTGGGTGCGTTGTGGTCATAATCCAAAACAAATGCGCTTATATCCATATCTGAAAAAAGCTCGGCAAGCTGTAACTGACCTCTGCAGCTACCCGAAAAGCCATAATTATAATAATCGCAATCAAGCCACTGTGACAACAGCGCGGTATAAGCATTTGTAACTGTGGTGCAACAGCCGCCCTCGGTAATAGAGGAGCCGAAAAACAAAATTGGTTTTTCATATTTATAGGGTGTGGGCGGTAAAATTTGCGCGCCGTCCTGAAGCTCGATTATCACATTTTCTATCGGCTCGTTTCGCGGCAGAAAAATCATAATGTCCTCCAATTCGCCACACTTTGTAAAGCTGCCCGAAAATTCTTTTTCGGTATAGCTTTTCGGTGAAATGAGCAACCTATAACAAGCCTTATTCCCTTTCCCTACATATACCTTTGCCGATTGGCAACCATATATTGAGATGCCAATATCAGGTGAAAGCGAAGCAAGCCTTACAGTTATCCTGACCTTTTCTGAATTTGTGCGAAAAGCAATTCTTGCCCCCGGAGTGCGTCTGCCCAAATATTCAAGATCAAGCTCTTTTCTAAGCTCAGGTGTAAGGCGTTGATTTTTATGTGTTTTATCAAAATTATAAATTCCGTAAACCCTTATGGGCTTGTCAAACATAGTATATTCCATTATGTCACTCCCGTTAAAGCTTTTTTAGGATTGATGCCTTGTATTCTGTGGGTGTCATTTTATTGAAGCTTTTAAAGCATTTTGAGAAATATTGCGGTGTATCAAAATGAAGCATATCAGAAATCTGTGTCATATTATAATCGGTTTCGCGGATAAGCCTTCTGGCTTCTTTTATTTTCAAAGAATTAAAATATTTTATTATTCCGTCTCCGCGATAGCGTGAAAAGAGCTGTTTGACGGTACTTTCGCTTTTGCCGACAAATCGGGCTATATCCTTCACGGTTATTTTTTCATATACATTATTATGTAAAAAATCTATAATTTCCTTAACATCATAAGGTATATCCACGCCGTCAATGACATAGCTTTGCCTCATCTTTTTGGTAAGGACATCGGTGTTGCGGCAGAGCTTTATAAGAAAAATTTCCAACAGATTTTTAGTCATCTGGCTGCTTCCAAAAGGCGAGTTTTCAATTGTTTCGAGCTTTTGCAAAAGCGGATTACTCTCGTCCACAAGTTTGAAACAGGAAAGCCCCTCAGCGAAAAGCATGGAAAGCAAGGTTTTTTCCTCTGCGGTGAGGCGAAAAATTTTCCCCTCCATATATCTCATTGCCCGACTTTTACATTCAAAGGTAATTATACTGACATTGGGCGCCACGCTGTTATTGCCCGAAAGATTATGAAATTCGTTAGGCTTGTGAAAGGTCATCTCACCGCTTTTAAGCACAAATTTATTTTTATCTGCCGTGCATATCATCTCACCCTTATCTATATACACCATTTCCCAAAAATTATGGCTTTCACCGTCATAATAAAAATTCTTGGAAAACTCCATATAAAAAATGGTGATTATCTTTTCAATGTTAAACTTTTTTTCGAAGCCTACGCGTGTAAAATCATCTTTCATAATAGCGCTCACCTTGACTGATTTTATAAATATTATAACCGATTTTACACTCCATTTCAATACTTAACTATATATAATTAAAAATAAAAGGAGGTTTTATAAATGTATACTGTTCTGGTAATATCCTGCCATCCTGACGATATGGAAATCGCATGTGCAGGGACACTTTTAAAATGCAAAGCCCGCGGTGACAGAGTGGTTGTCTGCCATCTTTCAAGCGGAAACCTCGGTCACGAAATAATAAAGCCTGACAAGCTTACTGTTATGCGTGCAGCCGAAGCAGAAAAAAGTGCCGCCATTGGCGGTTTTGAGATTATGCACGCAAGGTTTGACGATTTGGAAATTTACGACAATAACAAGGAATCGCGCGACAAAGTGGTAGATGTTATAAAATCTGTTGACCCCGATTTTATAATCACACATTCACCCGATGATTATATGCCCGACCATACCGCTGTTTCAAAGCTTGTATTCGATGCCTGCTTTACCGCAACACTTCCGAATTACCGCACCGAGGTTGAAGGACGCGCCCGCATGGTGCCGCTTTATTATATGGATACGCTTGCAGGTGTCAACTTCAATCCCACCGAGTATGTTGATGTGAGCGAATTCATCGACAAAAAGTTAGAAATGCTAAATTGTCACGAATCGCAAATTATTTGGATGCGTGACCACGATCATATAGATTTTCCCGACATGGTAAAAACCTGCTGCAGATACCGCGGCTTCCAATGCGGAGCTGATTATGCTGAGGGCTTCAGGCAATGTCAGGTATATCTTAAAGGCACTACAAAGCGTTTGCTACCATAAATTAAAAAGGAGATATAATTATGAACTTTAATTCAACCGTAAAAGGCTCTGCTCTTGAAGGGTTTTACCCCGCAGGCTGGGATTTTGATAAAATTGATGCCTGCATAGACACGCCTGAAAAAATAACCGAAAGACAAGCACATTGGAACAAAAGCTTCGCCCCCGTCAAATGCGAAACCTTGGGCGAATTTGAAACCTATATGGGGCACGAAATCGCAATGCAGATAAAGCTTGCCAAAGAAGCAGGTGAAAAAATTGCTTTCATTCTGCCTGTCGGACCAATGGGTATGTATAAATGGGTGGTTTATTTCATAAAAGAATGGGGCATTTCCTGCGACCATGTTTATACCTTTAATATGGACGAATGGGCAGACGGTGAGGGCAATACCCTTTCACCCGATAACCCGGGCTCATTTCAGTATGCCATGGAGCAGGCGCTTTTCAATCCACTCGGTGAGCTTACCGTTCCAAAAACACAACGCAACTTTGCCACAAAAGAAAATCTTCCTACATACCCCGAAAAGATAAATGCTTTAAAAGCAGAGGGTGCAAAGCTTGTTCTTGTTTACGGTATAGGCAGAATGTGCCACATCGCCTTCTGGGAGCCGACCTTTGCCGCAGATTACAGCAGTGAACAGGATTGGGAAAACGCACCCTACAGAATAGGAGCTAAAATTCATCCACTCACCGTTGAGCAAAACGCTCTCACAAGCTTTAAATCCAGAACCACACTTGTTCCCTGCCGTGCAAACACAATAGGTCCCGGTCTATTCCTTAAGGCAGACTATGCCATTGGCGGCGCAGACGGAACCTTTGGCAGAGGTATGCAGTGGCAGGGTATGTCCCTTTGGATGACCTTGCGTTACGGCAAAACCCCTTGGATTACATCCTCTTACATTCCCACCCTTGCAGGAAAATTGTTTTTCCTGAAGGAGCTTGCAGGTCCGCTTGAGGCAGAATGTAATTAATAACAAACAGGTGAGATTTATGAAAAAAATAAAATGGTGCATAATCGGCGCCGGAGGAATTGCAGATCGCCGCGCCATTCCGGCATTACTTTGCGATAAACAAAATGAAATTGTTGCCGTTATGGACAAGGTAGATGCCGTTGCCAAGCAAATAGCAGAAAAATACGGTGTGGAGCATTATTACAGCAATGCAGAGGAAATGCTTGCCGCAGTTCCTTGCGATGCAGTATATATTGCAACTCCTGTATTTTGCCATTACGAGCACGCAATGTTAGCTCTTAAATATAACGCTCATGTGTTTATGGAAAAACCACTCGCCCTTAATTATAAAGAGGGAAAGAAAATAGTTGACGCCTTTAAGTCCAAAAATAAGCAGTTGATTATCGGTTACATGATGGGTTATCACAATCTTCATTGCAAGGCGCATCAGCTTGTGCAAGCCGGAAAGCTTGGCAGTATTAATACAGTTAGACTGCAGTTTTCATGCTGGTATCCCGAAATTCCGGGTGCATGGCGCCAGCAAAAAAGTATGAGTGGCGGCGGTTGTATTATGGACCTTGCAGTTCACTGCATGGAGCTTTTTTATAACATTACCGGTGACCGAATTGCCGAATGTAAGAGCTTTTTCGGCAATAAAACCTTTAGCTACGAGGTTGAGGACAGTGCGGTAATCACCTTCCGTTCCAAAAACGGTATATACGGTATAATTGATGTCAACTTCAACATTCCCGACAACTGTTCCTCTGCCAAGCTTGAAATATACGGTACAGAGGGCAGCATATATGCCGAGGGTACTTTAGGTCAGGAGGAAGCAGGCAGGTTAAAGTATATATACTCACCGCAAGGGGCTTATGAAGCACAGCAAAACCGTTCGGTTGCCAAGCCGCAGCTTTTCTACGGCAAAAAGGGCAATATTTATCTCAAGCAGTTTAAAGCCTTTAACAAGCTTATTCTAAGTCAAAACCGCGATTATACAAATGCTGACCGCGCCTTGGAAATACAGGGCATTTGTGACAGCATATATAATGGCAAATAACAACCAAAAGCCTATCGTAAAAAACGATAGGCTTTTTCAGTTATGTATATTAATCGCAACAGAATATCATCCGTTCAATCAGCCGACAAATGATTATTGACCGTATCAAAAAAGACCTCATATTCAGTTACCCATTCGGTTCCCCAACGGTCAAATTCGCCATCACAGTCGGGGTAATAATCAACAGTCTGCAGAGAGCCGAAGCTCAGGCAGATTGAGCTTTGCTTCCAGGAAAGTCTGAACTCAGAAAATTCCTTTTGTGTTGCTTTGATTTGAGCAAGGAGGTTATTGCTATAATCGTAAAAGAACACCTCTCCATTACGGGATGCTTCAATAACATATCCCTCGCACGATGTCTTTCTTAAAACCGTCTCAGAAACCTTTAACTCAAATTCGTGCGGTTTTATAACAAGCTTTATTTTATTCTCAGCTTCAAATGCCTCAGACTTATCCGGTAAATAACAACCGCGATTATTGAATGTGTATATAATTTCTTTCATTATACAACTTCCTTTATGAACCAAAGTTTTATTATAACATATTATACGATAAAAACTTTTAATTTACAATACCTTCAGGGATTTCTTTATTACTAATGATAAAGCACTTGACAAACCGAAAACTCTGTGATATTATAAGGGCATAAAATTTTTGGCTTATTTTGCAATGGATTGAATTTTCCACAGGAGAATTCTGCCCATTTGCAGGATAGGCTTTTTTATTTGCCTTCCTGTATAAAAAAAGAATATAGGAGGAAAAACTATGGGTTATTATTCAGATCCAACTGCCGCAAAGGCATTAGGAGAAATCAACCGCGAATTTTCAAGGCTTGAGAAAAAGGCAAAGAAGCTTCGCGAACGCTTTGATGAGGGTACGCTTTCCCCTGAGGCTCTAAAGAAAGCACAAGGGCAATTCAAAGGCATATACAGACATGTGCTCACAATTGCCCTTGAACAGCCAAAAGAGCAATAACAGCAAACCCCCACCGAGTTTTCGGTGGGGATTTTTTGCAAACCTTAATTATTCATTTTTCGATTACAAACCAAAAATTATTTTTCCAGCAATTCAATTGCTTTCAGATACTTTTCCCGTCTTGTCAAAGCCTTTTCATCAACCGCATCCAATCGTGATAAATCAGAATTATGCCTTAAATCTGCAAGCTTAACCGACTTTGCAACGGAATTTTCTTTGATAGCACGCACATAATCCATATATTCTACCGCATCATCATGTGTCAGCAAAGACAGAGCATTTACAACCGTTTCTCCAAGCCCCATTTTTCTTATATCCTCAAGGGTATAATCTGTATCCTCAATCACATCGTGCAACAAGGCGACAACGGCAGTCTCCTCGGTTTCCATTTGCTCTGCCAAATGGAAAGGATGAAACACATAAGGCATACCGCTTTTATCTGTCTGATTTTTATGAGCTTCAAAGCACAGCTTTAATGCCTTTTTTGTTTTTTCTGTATATATCATTTCCCTCACCTCTCGATGATTATATCTTAAATAATCACACTTTTCAACATTTCAAATGCACAAGCTTCTCCTCCCTCTGACGAGGGGTGTCATTAACTTAAGAATTTGAATGTAGGGACAGGCGTCCTCGACTGTCCGCAAAATACATCTGAATCAACGGACAGTCGAGGACGCCTGTCCCTACAATAGATTTTATTAACTTGTGTAGAATTTATTTATCCTTCAATCTTTCAGCAGTATTAATTAAAATATTCAAATCCGTTTCTGACATATTTAATGTTAAATCATATAATTTACGCACAAGCTGAGGCGCATTAATATCATCATCGAAAAAATCTTTAGGCGTAACGCCGAGATACTCACATATATACAAAAATTCTCCTAAAGATGGTGCTGACCTACCGGAAGAAATGCTTTGCATATAACTTTTAGAATGTCCCAATTCTATACTCATTTTATATTCTGATATATTCTTTTTTGTTCTAAGTACAGATATACGGTCTCTAACAAACTGCATATCAACCATAAACAACACCCCTTTTTCTATTATTGTATAATAATTTAAGCGGTAATATAATGTAGGGACAGAAATCTCTACATATTTATTTAGATAAGTATTTATTAAACGATGTTTTTAATGCTTTAACAGTCTCAGTTATTATTTTTATCTCTTGAGGGGTGCAGGTTTCTAAAATTTCACTAAGCTCCTTTATTGATATTTCCTTCTCTAAAGGAAAATCAAATAATAAATCATCCATTCTAACTTCTAATACCTTAGCTAAGTCAACCAATACAGGTAAGCTTAGTCTGGTATTCCCTGTTTCTATATGGCTCATATGAGTTACAGATATTCCCACTAATTCGGATAATTTCTCTTGAGACATATTCATAGCTTTTCTGTATTTTCTGATTTTTTGACCAATTTTATAATAATCCATACACAAATTACCCCCACAATTAATTTACACTTGAATTGTATAGGATATTATCGTATTTTACTTTAAATAAAATTTTATTTATTCGAATTTAATGTTTTCATCATCTGCAGTATTACATTTTTCTGCTCTGCTGTGAGAGTTACCCAATTTTCAAATAGCATCTTGAGTTCAGGTGTCATTTCTACCATATCACCATCAGCAAAGAAATGAGACAAAGTAATGCCAAAGCCAGAACAAATTGCTTCTAAAGTACCTACTGTGGGCAATGTGTTTCTGCGAAAAATATTAGCAAGAGTAGATTCGGATAATCCACATTCTTTTGCTAATTTATATTCTGACCAACCGCGCTCATCAAGTAATTGACAAAGTCGCTTATGAATATCCATAATCTCACCGCCTTTACAAGTATTTTACCGCTAAACTTAACGGTTTTATACCCAATACTTGTAATTTTATTACCGTTATGTTAAACTGTATATTGCAGTTGTTCTAACAGGTGAATTGTATATTATATTTATTGTGTGAGGTTTATTATGAAAAAAATCATAAGCGTTATTTTATCTGTAATTGTTATATTGATACTATCGGGTTGTAACGAAAAAGAAAAAGCCTCCTTACAGGAGGTCATTGAACAAGAAGTTAAAGCAGAGGATACCTATACTCCTGCTTCATATCAAGAATATAAAGTCGCGCTCCAAAATGCAATTTCAGTAAAAAAAGAAACATTTGCAAGCACGGAAAAGCTTCATAAAGCTGAAAAAAATCTGCAATCAGCCATAGATAATTTGTATCCAAAGCCTGATAAGTCCGAGCTTGCAGGCTTAGTTGAAAAGGCTTTGGCAATAAACGAAAATATATACACCACCGCCTCCTGCTTATCACTCAACGCTGAAATTTCCTCGGCACAGGCGGTTATAAATAACGAGGAAGCCACCATACAAGATGTAGAACAGGCTGCCAATGATTTAAATACCGCACTTAGAGGTATGACCAAATCAACAAAAGGGGTTTACAAAATTTACTATTCTTTTAACATGCTTGCAAACAATCATGTTGGTAACGAATGGTTGAAAGGAGTTACATATAACGGAATAAATATTTACAGCGGTGACACAGTAACAGCACCGTTAAATTCAAGTATTAAAATCAATATTTATGTTATTGAAAACGACAAAATCCCCGATATTGGCAGTGAGAGCATAAGCTTATTACTTAACGGAGCCAAAATATCCGCAAAAATTTTTGTGTGTGAAAACAGAGGACGTTATACAGGCAATATCGCAACATGGGAATTTACCTGCCATGCCGCATTAAAAGAACGCTTATGATTAAATAATTTGCCGAAAAAGAAAGCTTCTTGACATTTATATAAAAAACTGTTAATATGAAAATATAAAATTAGTTTTGGAGGAGAAAACTATGAAAACAGCTGCAAAGATATTTATTATTATCGGTATGATAGTGGGCTTTTGGTATATTCTGCCCCTTATTTTCGGTGGAATTGCTTTGAGCAAGATGAAAAAGAACGAGCTTACCACCGGTTGGAAAATCTGTGTGCTTCTTTTCGTAAACATTCTTGCCGGAATTTTGCTTCTCTGCATGCCCAACGAAGCTACTCAGGCATAAAACTCAACATAACACACAAAAAAACCCTCACACAGCCGTGTGAGGGTTTTTTTATAAAGAATTCAATTATTCAATCGACAAAGTCCAGCCAAAGCTATCCTCAATTTTACCCCACTGAATACCTGTTAAGGTATCGTAAAGATATTGGGTAACCTTACCGATTTCACCGTTGTTAATGGTGTACTTAACATCCTTATAGCAAAGCTCGCCTATTGGTGACACTACTGCCGCAGTACCACAGCCCCAAGCTTCCTCAAGGGTGCCGTTTTCAAGTGCTTCACCAAGCTCATCAATACTGAGCAAGCGTTCGCTTACCTTGTAGCCCTGTTTTTTAAGAACCTCTAAACAGGACATTCTGGTAATACCGGGGAGAATAGAGCCTGAAAGCATCGGAGTTACGATTTCATCGCCAATCTTGAACATTACATTCATAGCGCCGACTTCCTCAATATACTTGCGCTCTACACCGTCAAGCCACAAAACCTGAGAATAGCCCTTTTGCTCCGCACGCTGACCCGCACGGTTACTTGCGGCATAGTTACCGCCGCATTTTGCGTAGCCTGTACCGCCTCTTACGGCGCGGACATCCTCATCCTCAATCATAATTTTAACGGGGTTAATACCCTCTTTATAGTAGCTTCCGACAGGTGAAGCAATTATAACATAGGTAGCATTATGTACTGCATGAACACCCAAAGACTCGTCATTACCGAACATAAATGGACGCAGATACAGGGAGGTACCCTCCGCCGAAGGAGTCCAATCCTGTTCAACCCCTACAAAGGTCTTAAGAATTTGCAAAGCATCCTCCTCAGGAATTTGGGGCAAGCAAAGTCTTTCAGCAGAACGGTTCATACGGCGGATATTTTCAATAGGTCTGAAAAGCTGTACCTTTCCGTCCTTGCGGCGGTAGGCCTTTAAGCCCTCGAATATCTCAGAGCCGTAATGCAAAACGGTTGAAGCCGGATGCAAGGAAATGTTTTCAAAAGGAACTATACGGGCATTTGACCAGCCCTTTTCATCATTCCAATCCATCATAAACATATGGTCGGTAAAAATTTTACCGAAGCCCAGCGCAGAGCTATCGGGCTTTTCCTTAAGTGTGGAAGCTTTAGTGATTTTAATTTCCATTTTAATTCTCCTTACCAAGGTTAAGAGCCTTAAGATTTAAACCAAGCTTATCTGCATGTCTTGCAGAAATTACCTTACCCAAAGCGGCATTTATGCCGTCCTCGTCAAACTCACCCATTGCAGCCAGAATTTTACCTGCAATTATCATATTAGCAAGGGTGGGCATACCGTTTTCATTAGCAAGACCGGTCGCCGGAATATAGTGAACGGTAACATCGTCACGCTTTACCTTGCGTTCAATAAGGGTTGAATCTATAAATATTGTTCCTCCGGGAACAACACTGTCCTCATACTTATCGAGTGAGGGCAAATTCATTGCAACCAACACATCGGGGTTAGAAACTATCGGAGAGCCAACGGGGGTATCGCTTATAATTACCGAGCAGCTTGCCGTACCGCCGCGCATTTCGGGACCGTAGGACGGAAGCCAGCTTACATTCTTATCCTCCATCAGCCCCTTATATGCTAAAAACTTACCCGAAAAGAGTATTCCCTGACCGCCGAAGCCGGCAAACAAAAACTGTGTTGTACTCATTTTGTCTCCTCCTTTGCAGCCGTTCTATCCTTGTAAACGCCTAAAGGATAGTAAGGAATCATTTTTTCGTCTATCCACTCAAGGGCTTTTTTAGGTGTCATACCCCAGTTGGTAGGACAGCTTGAAATTACCTCTACCAAAGAAAATCCCTTTCCGTCTACCTGATTTTGGAAAGCCTTTTTGATTGCCTTTTTAGCATTTTTAACATTCTTTACATTATTAACGGCAACCCTTTCGAGATATTCGGGACCGTCCAACTCAGAAAGCATTTCGCAAACCTTTATGGGGAAGCCGCAATGATTAACATCTCTGCCGTAGGGAGAGGTTTGAGTTACCTGACCGGGCAATGTGGTAGGAGCCATCTGACCGCCTGTCATACCGTAGATAGCGTTATTAATGAATATTATAGTTATATTTTCGTTTCTTGCGGCTGAGTGTACAGTTTCTGCCATACCGATAGATGCCAAGTCACCGTCACCCTGATATGTAAATACAATAGAGTCTGGCTCAGCGCGCTTAACGCCGGTAGCAACTGCCGGGGCTCTGCCGTGTGCCGCCTCAATCATATCACAATTAAAGTAATTATATGCCATAACCGAGCAACCAACAGGAGCAATACCTATGGTTCTGCCCTCAATACCAAGCTCATCCATAACCTCGGCAACAAGGCGGTGAACAATACCGTGTGTACAGCCGGGGCAATAATGCATTGAAGCATCTGCCAAAGCATTAGGTTTATCAAAAACTACCATTATTTCGCACCTCCGTTATTTGCCGCTTTAATAGCCTCCAGCACCTGTTCGGGTGAAGGAATCATACCGCCGGCGCGGTTGCAAAGGGAAACCGGAACCTTACATTCGGTTGCAAGGCGGATATCCTCAATCATCTGGCCCATGGAAAGCTCAACCGAAACCACCGCCTTAACTTTATCAGCAGCCTTTTTAAAGGGAGCTTCGGGGAAAGGCCAAAGTGTGATAGGACGGATAAGTCCAACCTTTATACCCTGCTTTCTTGCCTCGTTGATTGCATTTTTAGCAACACGGGCAGCTATACCGAAAGCCGCAACGCAAATATCGGCATCCTCCATCATGTATTCCTCATACATGGTTTCGTTTTCCTTTATAGCCGCATATCTTTCGTATCTTTCAAAGTTTACCCTTTCAAGCTCCTCGGGGGCTAAGAAAAGAGAATTAACAATATTATGCTCTCTTGCCATTTTAGTACCAACAGTAGCCCAAGGCTTTTCGGGAGCAGGAGCAATTTCATAGTCAAGTGCAACAGGCTCCATCATTTGTCCCATTGTACCGTCTGCTAAAATCATAGAGGTCATACGGTATTTATCGGCAAGCTCAAAGCCCTTAACGGTGAGGTCTGCCATTTCCTGAACAGAAGCAGGAGCCAAAACTATCATATGGAAATCACCGTGAGCTCCGCCCTTTGTTGCCTGAAAATAATCCGACTGTGAGGGCTGAATACCGCCAAGACCGGGGCCGCCGCGCTGAACATTTACTATAAGTGACGGCAAATCAGCGCCTGCCAAATATGAAAGTCCCTCACCCTTCAAGGAAATTCCGGGGCTTGAGGAGGAGGTCATAACTCTGTGACCTGTGGCAGCTACACCGTAAACCATATTGATTGCGGCAATTTCGCTTTCAGCCTGTAAAAACACACCGCCGATTTTGGGCATTCTTTTTGCCATATACGCGGCAATTTCGGTTTGTGGGGTAATGGGATAGCCAAAATAATGCTTACAGCCTGCAATTATTGCGGCCTCGGCAATAGCTTCATTACCCTTCATTAAAACTTTATCAGCCATTTTTTATCACCTTTCTACCTTGATTATACAATCGGGACACATTGTAGCGCAGAAAGCACAGCCGATACAATCAGCCTCATTTACAGCCTCTACGGGGTGATGTCCTTTTTTATTGATTTTTTCCTTAGCGAGAACAAGTACCTTTTTAGGGCATACATCAACACAAAGTCCGCAACCCTTGCACTTATCTGTTTTGAAGGTAAGCTTTGCCATATTAGCACTCCTTATCTAAAATTATTTTATTTTTCCTTGAAGCTTTAGTGGGAAAAGATTTGGTATCTTACCCTCAAGCTCATTATAAATTTCTTCACGCACAGCGGTACACTTTATCGGAAGCCTCGTAATTTCGGAAACCTCCCGGGCATAACCCAAGGAATTAAGCACATCCTCGGCGGTGGTTTCCTCGCCCAGGTTTGAATTATTTACTATACCTGTAAAGGGTATTTTACCGGCAAGCTCAATCTCGCGCATTATTTCCACGGTGGACGAAGCATCGGGTGTGAGAGGTCTGAAGCAATTAATTACAAGAAGCATCTCATAATCGTTTTCCTCAATAACCGCAGGAGCCAATCTGCCAAGCGCCAGAGCGCCGCGGTCATCACCGCCGATATCGAGTATTCCCCTTACAGAACGGTCATCCGTGAGTGAATACATTTGCTGAGGCATTGCAGGAATATCCACATTGGTACCTGCGTATTCTGAGCAGATAAGCTCTATCCCCTGAGCCTTAAAATCCTCTGCACTGTCCTTCGTCCTGAAATATGGGTTTACAATGTCCAAATCGGCAACCGTCACTCTGTCAAAGCGCTTTTTCAAATCATAAGCCATATTAACAGCAACATTTGTTTTTCCGCTTCCGTAGTGACCGCAAAGCAATGTTAATCTTTTATATTCCATAATCTTAAAGCTTATTGCGCTGTATTTTTCCGCTTACGGTTTTGGGAAGGCTTTCCTTAAATACAACTATACGCGGATACTTATAAGGCGCAGTTTTTTCCTTAACATAGGTTTGAATTTCTTTCTTTAATTCCTCTGTTGGCTCTGTTCCCTTTACAAGAACAATACTTGCCTTTACGACCTGACCGCGAACCTCATCAGGAGCCGCAGAAACACCGCATTCCAAAACATAGGGCAGCTCCATTATAACACTTTCAATCTCAAACGGGCCTATGCGGTAGCCTGAGGATTTAATTACATCGTCAACTCTGCCAACATACCAGAAAAATCCGTCCTCATCCATCCAAGCGGTGTCGCCGGTATGATAGTATCCGTCTTTCCAGGTATCCTTTGTCTTTTCCTCGTCACCGTAATAACAGGTAGCAAGACCGCAGGGTAAGCCATTTTCGATATTGATAACTATCTCACCCGTTTCACCAACAGGTACAGGATTACCGTCCGGGCCAACCAGCCTTACATCGTATATAGGCGCCGGTTTACCCATTGAACCGATTTTGTGTGGAGCACCTGTCATATTACCGATTATCATTGTGCTTTCGGTCTGACCGAAGCCCTCAAGTATCTGCAAGCCTGTAATCTTTTCAAATTGGCGGTAAACCTCAGGATTTAATGCTTCGCCTGCAGTAGTCATATGCTTGACCGATGAAAAATCGTACTTAGCAATATCCTGCTTTATAAGCATTCTGAGCATTGTGGGAGGTGCGCAGAAGGTGGTTATATTATGCTTAGCAAACATCGGCAGAATTTCCGCCGCATCGAAGCGGTCAAAATCGTAAACGAATATTCCTGCCTCGCAAAGCCACTGACCGTAAATCTTGCCCCATGTTGCCTTTGCCCAACCGGTATCGGATATGGTGAAATGCAAGCCGTCAGGGTCAACATTGTGCCAATATTTCGCTGTGTGGAAATGACCTAACGGATATTTATAATTATGTGCCGCAATTTTCGGGTATCCCGATGTTCCGGATGTGAAATACATAAGCATCAAGTCATCACCGCAGGCAGTATCCTCAGTACGGTTGAAATGGGTGCTGTAAAGGGTGTACTCCTCGTCAAAGCTTCTCCAGCCCTCTTTACTGCCGTTTACGATAAGCTTGGTTTTAAGCTGTGGGTTGTTCTTAGCGGCAATATCAACCTGATTTGCGGTATCACCGTCCGCAGTGCAGATAATAGCGGTTACGCCTGCAGATTTAAAGCGATAATCAAAATCATGCTCCACAAGCTGATTTGTGGCAGGGATTGCAATAGCGCCTAATTTATTAAGCGCAATGATTGAAAACCAGAACTGATAGTGGCGTTTTAACACCAGCATTACGCGGTCGCCCTTTTTAATCCCTAAGGATTTAAAATAGTTAGCGCACTGATTTGTAGCTTTTTTAATATCCTTGAAGCTGAAGCGGCGCTCCTCACCGTCACGAGAAATATGGAGCATTGCCGTTTTATCGGGTGATTTATCTGCAATAGCATCAATTACATCAAAGCCGAAATTGAATTTATCGGTATTTTTGAAGTTAATCGAAACGGGAGTTCCGTTTTCGTTTTCCTCAACATCTATGTATTTTCGGTAAACGCGCTCTGCATCGTCCTTTTTGCGGATTTTAGCAGTTGTTTTAGCAGGCTCTGTCTGAAGCTGTGACAGCTCGGGGATTGGTTCACCTGTAGGATTTAAAACCATTGCATAAAAGGTACAGTTTTCACCCTCCACAGCTATCATTCCGTGAGGTGTTGAGCTATCGTAATAAATACTGTCGCCCGGGCCCAAAACAACCTTATGCTCGCCCACCTGAACCTTAAGATGACCTGTGATTACAAGGTCACATTCCTGACCTGCGTGGGTTGTAAGCTCAATATCCTTATGCTGTGCTTCCTCGCTGTATACGCTTTCAACATAAAGTGGCTCTGCAATACGGTTCTTAAAGGCATAGGCCAAATTATAATAGGTCATACCGTGAGCTTTTTCGATGCGCTGACCTTCACCCCTGCGGGTTACGGTGTAGGATTTAAGCTTGGGGCTGTAACCCTCGATAATATCGGTAACATCGACATTAAAAGCCAAGGCACAGCGATAAATAAAAGCAAAGTTTAAGTCGCTTTCGCCGTTTTCACAGGAAAGGTATTCCTCGACTGAAACCGCAGTCTTAGCCGCCATTTGCTCGGGAGAAAGTCCCTCTATTTCGCGAAGCTCCTTTATACGCCCCGCCATTTCTTTAATTTTAAAATCAAGTCCTGTAATTTGTTGCATAGTATCCTCCATTCTCGGGACGAAAAAACGCTCGTCCCAAAGCTATGACTTTGAGACGAGCAATGAATTTCTTCAATACCCGCGGTACCACTCAAATTGCAGTTTAAAACCGCCCCTCTTGGAATCCAACAATTCCTATGCCTTTACGCAGCAATCACGGAAAGGTTCTACTCACCAATCGGTTTTCTTCCTTCCGGCTCAGAAGCTACAAACACAAAGCAAGCACCGATAACTCACACCAACCGTTACCTCTCTGACAACACTTTTTCTCTGTGCCCTCATCGTCAACGCCTTTAACAAGGTATATTTTATCACAACATTTAGGATTTGTCAACTATATTAAAGCTTATTTCTTTGAATTTTTCCGCTTATGGTCTTAGGAAGCTCGTCTCTAAACTCAACTATACGAGGATATTTATACGGTGCAGTATGCTCCTTGACATAATTTTGAATTTCCTTTTTCAATTCCTCGGTTGGCTCTGTTCCCTTTACAAGAACAATACTTGCCTTTACAACCTGACCGCGCACCTCATCGGGAGCCGCAGAAACACCGCATTCCAAAACATAGGGCAGCTCCATTATAACGCTTTCAATCTCAAAAGGTCCTATACGGTAGCCGGACGATTTAATTACATCATCAATACGGCTTACATACCAGAAATATCCGTCTTCATCGCGCCAAGCGGTGTCTCCTGTGTGATACATATCGTCATACCAAGCCTCGTTGGTTTTTTCATCATCAAGATAATATTCCTTAAACAATCCGCACGGGGTTTCCTTGTTTGTTCTTATGATGATTTCGCCAACCTCACCGTCTGCAACGGGATTACCGTCAGGGTCAACAATATCAACATCATACTGAGGTGAAGCCTTACCCATTGCGCCGATCTTAGGCACAGTGCCCCAGAGATTTGCAATTGTAAGGGTGGTTTCGGTCTGACCGAAGCCTTCCATTATCTGCAGACCTGTTGCTTCCTCGAATTGGCGGAAAACCTCCGGATTTAAAGCTTCGCCTGCCGTGGTCATATGATGAATAGATGATAAATCATACTTGGAAAGGTCGCTTTTAACCAACATTCTGAGCATGGTTGGAGGCGCGCAGAAGGTGGTTATGTTATACTCTGCAAACATAGGCAGAATTTCATCCGCTTCAAAACGGTCAAAGTCGTAAACAAAGACCGCGCCCTCGCAAAGCCACTGACCGTAAAGCTTGCCCCAAAGTGACTTACCCCAGCCGGTGTCGGAAATAGTCAAGTGGAGACCGTCCCTTTCACAGCAATGCCAATATTTAGCTGTTACAAAATGCCCTAAAGCATAGGTATGCTTATGTGCAGCCATTTTGGGGTTGCCTGTTGTACCCGATGTAAAGAACATAAGGGCGGTATCATCACCCGCAGAGGCATTTTCCTCTCTGTCATACTTTCCGGAGAAAAGCTTATATTCACTGTCAAAATCGTGCCAACCCTCGCGGTTGCCGCCCACCATTACAAGCTGCTTTACTCCCTCACAGGATTTAGCTGCTCTTTCGGCTATCTCAGCGGTATCCCCATCGGCTGTGCAGACAAGCGCGCTCACACCTGCGGCTTTATATCTGTACTCAAAATCGTGCTCCTTAAGCTGATTTGTTGCCGGAATTGCAACAGCACCGATTTTATGCAATGCCACCATACAGAACCAGAACTGATAATGCCTTTTAAGGACAAGCATTACCTTATCTCCCCTCTTAATTCCCAAAGAGGTGAAGTAATTTGCGGTTTGATTAGATGCACGCTTGATATCCTTAAAGCTAAATCGGCGCTCATTTTTATTTTTATCAATATGAAGCATTGCAAGCTTTTCGGGATATTTTTCAGCTATACCGTCAACAATATCAAAGCCGAAATTGAACACATCGGTATTCTTAAAGTTGATTTTCTCCAACCTACCGTCCTTATCCTCGAATGTTTTAACAAACTTCTCGCAAACAAGCTTTTCGGAATTTTTAGCTGAAGCGATACTCTTTCTCACAACATCCTCTTTAGTATCCTCGCCCGGCAAAACAACTGCGCAGAAAACGCAATCCTCACCGTCAATGGCAATCATACCATGGGGTGTGGAGCTGTTATAATAAATACTGTCACCCTCGCGCAAAATCTCGGTGTGTTCACCGATTTGCACCTTAAGCGAGCCGCTTAGCACAAGGTCAAACTCCTGTCCTGAGTGGGTTGTAAGATGTATCGGCTTATTCTGCTGAGAAGCTGAATACTCATATCTTACATAATAAGGCTCGGCTATTTTATCCCTGAATTTAGGCGCCAAGTTTGCAATATCGATACCGTCTTCTTTAGCGGTTTTCTGTCCCTTACCCTTGCGGGTTACGGTATAGCTTGAAAGTCTTGCGGAATGGCCCTCTAAAAGCTCGGTAAGCTCAACATCAAAGGCTAAAGCGCATTTGTGAATAAAACTAAAGGGAATATCTGCATTTGCGTTTTCAAATGTTATGTACTGCTCCTCGCTAACCTCGGTTTTCTCTGCCATCTCTGCAACAGACCAGCCCATAATTTCGCGCATTTCCTTAATTCGCAATCCAATCTCCATTAACTGTTCCTTGGCTGTGTTGGTTGTCATTGTTATTACTCCCTTTCAGTAAATAAAAATAAAAAAAACATTCGTCTCAACACTTTGAGACGAATGTTAAAATACATCCGCGGTACCACTCAAATTGCAGTTTAAAAACTGCCTCTCTTGGAATCCAACAATTCCTATGCCTTTACGCAGCAATCACGGGAACACCTACTTAAACCCACTTGGGCAGTTCAACGCTCCGGCTCGGAAGGGATGGGTCAAATTAAGAACAATGCTATCGGTTCGCACCAAACACCGACTCTCTTTAAGCACGAAACTTAGACCGTCTTCGTCAAAGCCTTTTTAATTTTTTCTGTATTATACCACCGTAAATTTTATTTGTCAACATTTTTTTCATTTTATGCCGACATTTTTTATTACAGCGGTTATTCCGTTGGCTTTATCGGTTATTTCTATCGGCAAACCGGTTTCACCCAAATACATATTATAATCATATTTATCGGTTTTTCCTTTTAAGCAGTATTTGTCATTCTCAAGCACAACGCTTTCACTTTTTCTTGAGGCATCCGAAAATACCGCATAAATAAAATCTGATATTGTACCCTCAGGCAAAGTAGAAATTTCGTTGCTTTGTGAAATTTCGTTACATTCAAAGCATATCTCGTTATCGGAAAAACGCATAACCGTACCCTTGAGACAGTTTTCCGAAACAGCGGTCATTACCGTATCACCGTTTTCGGAAATTTCCACAGTGTATGTGTAAATCTCGTCATCATACTCAATATCCGCAACAAAAGAAATTCCGGCAGTAATTGCCGTCACACCGTCACCTACAGCAGTACAGCCCGAAAGAATTAAAGCACACAGCAACAAACAAAAAATCTTTTTCAAACAAAGCTTCCTTCAGGAAAAGCCGAAATCAAAGCTCATCTATAATATCAGAGGGGAGCATTGCTCGCTCTCCCTTGCGCTCTGCCGCCCTATCCCCTGCTTCGCCATGCAGATAAACCGCCGCCTTTGCCGCCTCCTCGGGCTTCATACCCTGAGCCAGAAGCGCAACGATTATTCCGGCAAGAACATCACCGCTGCCGCCCGTTGCCATACCGGGATTTCCGGTCAAATTAAAGGTTATCCCACCGTCAGGCTCTGCTATAATTGTATTAGCACCCTTGAGCACTAAAACACAAGCATACCTTATAGCAAAATCGCGTGCAATTTCAATGCGGTTAGCCTCCACCTCTGCCACGGCAGCGCCGCAAAGTCTTGCCATTTCACCCGGATGGGGCGTGAGAATTACAGATGCTTTACTTTTCCTTAGTAATTCTATGTTTTCACTCAGCAGATTTATACCATCCGCATCAATAACTATGTTTTTTTCGTTTTGGGTTATCAGCATTTCAAGTATTTTTCGGGTATCGTCACTCTGCCCGATACCGCAACCGAAAAGCACCGCATCGCAACCCGATATCAACTGTTTTATATCTATATCTCCGGCACAAAGAGTACCCTTTTCCGATTGCTTTTTCGGCAAGCAGACCGCTTCGGGAACAGCAGCGGTAAAGGCAGAATAAATCCCCTCACACAAAACAGACTTCACAATTCCCACACCGCTTCTCAGCGCTGCCCTTGCCGCAAGCATTGCCGCGCCTGCCATACCGTAGCTTCCGCAAATGAGCAAAGCAGTACCAAATGTGCCTTTATGGGAATTACGCCGTCTTTTTTCAAACACAGGCTTTTCGGTCACAGAAAAGCTATATTCTTTTATGGGAACACCTATATCCGCAACACATATTTCACCTGCATAGTCCGAACATGGCGGCAATAAAAGCCCCGGCTTTAAGGCTATAAAGGTTACGGTAAAATCTGCCCTTACAGCCGTTCCAAAAACCTCTCCCGTATCTGCCGCCGAGCCGGACGGTATATCTATTGCTATCTTTACCCCTCCGGCTTTATTAACCGCTTCAAAAAGCTGTAATATTTCAGGGGTTGGCTGACGGTTAAAGCCTATTCCGAAAAGTGCGTCTATTATAATACTGTAATCATCGGTAAATGTATCTGTTATTTTCACAGACGGCAGTTTTTCGTAATAATACTCTGCATCTGCCGTTTTCGGTTTCCCAAGCGGGCAAATCACCGTAACATCGGCACCGTGTTCATATAAATAACGGGCTATAACAAATCCGTCACCGCCGTTATTACCGTTGCCGCAAAGCACGGCAACTCTCTTTCCTGTGAAATCAAATTTTTCACAAATTTTCTCTGCGGCAGTTTTTCCGGCAACTTCCATAAGCCTTGTGAAAGAAAAAGCACCGCTTTTAACAGCGTTTTCCTCTGCGCTTCTTATTAAAGCAGTAGTCAACACCTTCATAGCGGCACTCCCCTTTTAGCTTTTAAATGCACTGTTTGCAACAAATTTAGGAACAAATTTAACAATGGCTCCCTTCAAGCGCTCGTCAGGTTCAAAAACCAAATAAGCGCTGCCCTTACCCTCGCGCTCTGCAACCAAAAGGTATGCATCGGCAGCATTTTCATCGCAAGCAACCGTAAGGCTTTGTCGGTTTATGGAATTAAGCAGACCTGCATTAAATTTCTCGATTCGCGACACTGTGGAAAGCTCTAAGGAAAGCTCACGCTTTCTTGAGCTTTTATTTATAATTCTGTCAATATCCATCGTACCGTTGGTAATAATATACTCATACTCCAGATTAAATTTGCCGCAAAGCTTAAACGCGCCGAAAAGTATTCCGCAAATCAGCAGAATATTAAGGCTGCCTAAAAACGGAAATAAAAACAACAGCACAGATAAAAGCAGTGCTAAAAGCCAAATGCCTGTGATTGCAGCTATTGCCTTTCCTGATTTTCTTACCGAAACAATTTGTTCAAAAAAAGTATCCATGTCATATCTCCTCAAAAAAGATAATATTATTTATAAATAACATTATACAACAAAACCTATTATACTTGCAATACCTTTTATTTTGTTGTATAATAAATTTACCTTTTATTAACAAACGAGGTGTCAAGCTTGAAAATTAAAGAAGGATTTGAACTGATTAACCGTTCAGGTCAGTTTGTTGTTGTGTCAAAGAAAAAGGCTGTTTCTTCGCCTGACAACTATATTGTTCTTACCGATACAGCGGTTTTTCTGTGGAATTTATTAAAGGAGAAGGATGTTACAAAAACCCAGATGCTTAATGAGCTGATAGAAAATTTTGATATTTCTACCGTTTTGGCTCTTGGTGACATTGATGTTTTTGTACGCACCATGAAAGAAAATGGAATCATCGAATAAAAGAAAAGAAAGCAATTCAAAAACCCTTAAATGGATTTACGGGAGAACAAAAAAGTATTTTCCAATGGTAATACTAATTTCGGTTTTATCCGTAATATCCTCATTAAGTTATATTTGGTTAGCATTGCTTTCTAAGGATGTTCTGGATATTGCCACCGGCAGCATGCAAAGCGACTTAATGCTTTATGCCTGTCTCATTGTAGGTGTGGTGTTGCTTCAAATAATATTGCAGGGTGCTGACTCGGTATTGAAAACCTATACCCTGGGCAAACTTACCATTACTTTGCGCACCTATCTTTTCGGATTTTTAAGCCGCAAAAAATACTCAGAAGCTACTGTCTACCATTCTGGTGATTTATTAAACCGTTTCACCTCGGATACCGATGTAGTTGCATCCAGTGTAATTAATATAATACCGAATTTTTGTTCAATGCTCTCCAAGATAGTAGGCGGTATTACTACTTTGATTGTGCTCAATCCAAAGATAGCGATTATAATTTTAGCGACAGGCTTAGTAGTTCCTGCCTTCGGCAGAATATTAAACCGTAAATTCAAACTTCTGCACAAAGCTTTTCAGCAAACAGAGGGTAAAACCCGTTCATTTGCTCAGGAATGCTTTGAAAATATCGTTATCGTTAAAATTTTTGAAAGTGAAACACCATTTATTAAGAAGCTTAATCAGTTTATGAATGAGAACTTCAAACTCAGAATGAAGCGTAACACTATTTGGACAATAACATCCCTCAGTCTTTATTCGTTTTTTACCTTGGGTTACTATGCTGTTCTTGTTTGGGGTGCCGGTCGGATTTCTACTGGCGCAATAACCTACGGTACACTTATGGCATTCTTGCAGCTTGTACAGCAATTAAGGACACCTTTGCAAAATTTTTCAGGAATAGTACCGCAATATTACTCAGCTTTAGCTTCTGCGGAACGCATAATTGATGTTGCATCGGGTGAAGAGGATCTCCCTCCACTTGAAAAGAACAAGCTCGAATTAATTAAAAATGATTTCACAGGAATAGAGGTTAAAAATATAACCTTTGCCTACAAGGATGAAATCATACTTAAAAACTGTAGCTTTGATATACCTAAAGGCAAAATAACTGCTCTTACAGGTGAATCAGGTAGCGGCAAAAGCACAATTTTTAAGCTTTTATTAGGTCTTTATGAGCCGCAGAGTGGTGAAATCACGGTCAACGGCAACATAAAGCTTGACACATCGCTGAGAGGCTTGTTTGCTTATGTACCGCAAGGAAATTTAGTGCTTTCGGGTACCATACGCGAAAATCTCACCCTTTGTAATGATAATATTCCTGAGGAAAAGCTTATAAATGCAACCAAGGCTGCCGAAATTTATGACTTGATCGAATCCCTGCCCGAAGGCTTTGACTCGCCGCTTTCAGAAAGAGGCGCCGGTCTTTCGGAGGGACAAATACAGCGAATTTCAATCGCCCGTGCGCTGCTTACAAATGCCCCCGTCTTATTACTTGATGAAGCAACCTCCGCTTTGGACGAGGAAACCGAAACAAATGTGCTTAACAACATAACCGCTATGAGTGATAAAACCGTCTTATTCGTAACCCACCGTAACACAAGCCTTAAAGCCTGCAACCGCATAGTTCATGTGGAAAACAAGGTGTTTTCGGTTATAAAAGAATAATTGTGAAAATAAGGGATACGGCTTATTCCGCCGTGTCCTTTATTTCATTAAGTCTGTCAATACAGTTTTTGCAAACATTATATCCGTTATAAACAACACCAACATCAAGATTATCGCAAAAAACACAGGTGGGCATATGCTTTTTCAGAACAATCACATCACCGTCAAGAAAAATTTCAAGTCTGTCCTTTGTTTCCTCGATATTAAGCGCCGCCCTGATTTCCTTCGGAATAACTATTCTGCCCATTCTGTCTACCGGTCGCAATATGCCTTTAAGATCCATTTTAAAACTCCTCCGTTTGTGTCTTATCTGTATATTTTAAAAATACAAACTAATAATATATTTGATTTTATACCCTTTTGTGAGGCGAAAATTTATGGGATTGATTCAATGCTCGGAAAGCTGCCGTTTTCAAAAGGACGGCTATTGTCAATTAGAAAAATGCAGTACAGTCAACAGCTACGGTAACATCTGTCCCCATTTTATGCCAAAATTATTTGATTATCGAAATTGCCTGACCGAGACTTCTTACCCCAATGAGTTCTAACGAATCAGGACAGCTTGTAATTTGCTTGAGACAGGATTTCGGCAATATACATTTTGTGAATCCTAACCTTGCCGCCTCATTAATTCGCGCCTGTGCTCTCGGCACAGAGCGAAGCTCACCCGAAAGACCAACCTCACCGAAGGCAATCAGATTTTCGTCAAGCGGAATATCTCTGAGTCCCGAAACCAAAGACATTGCCACTGCCAAATCTGCCGCAGGCTCGTCCAGGCGCATACCGCCAACTATATTTACATAGGTATCAAGATTTGAAAAATAAAGTCCCAATCTTTTTTCCAAAACTGCCAACAAAAGATTTAAACGGTTATAATCAAAGCCGGTTGCCGTTCTCCTTGCATTACCGAAGCCTGATGTGGTGACAAGTCCCTGCACCTCCGCCAAAATAGGACGCGTGCCCTCTATAACACAGGTAATGCACCCGCCCGAAACATCGGTCATTCTGCCGGATAAAAGCATTGCAGAGGGATTTTCAACCTCGCGAAGTCCAATATCCGTCATTTCAAAAACACCGATTTCATTTGTTGAGCCGAAACGGTTTTTCATACCGCGTAAAATTCTGTAGGACTGATTTCTTTCACCCTCGAAATAAAGGACGGTATCCACAATATGCTCCATTACCTTTGGACCGGCGATGTCCCCACCTTTATTCACATGACCCACTATAAAAATAGGAATACCCAAGCTTTTACCCGTACGCAAAAGCAGATTTGTAGATTCGCGAACCTGAACTATACTTCCGGGAGACGAGGATATTTCACTATGGTGCATAGTTTGTATGGAGTCTATCATAACAATATCCGGTTTTTGGGCTGAAATATACTCACAAACTGACTGTATATCGGTTTCGGTCATAACAGAAACACTGTCATTCTTAACCCCCAGGCGCTCAGCGCGCATTTTAATCTGCATAGCAGATTCCTCGCCTGAAACATACAAAATATTGGATTCCTTTTGCAATGCGTTGCAAATTTGGAGTAAAATCGTTGATTTTCCTATTCCGGGGTCTCCGCTTAGCAGTATGACCGAGCCCTTTACTATTCCGCCGCCCAAAACACGGTCAAGCTCAGCAATTCCGGTTACAATACGCTCCTCGTCTGTAAGGCTTATTTCCGAAAGAGCTTTAGCAGTAACGCTATGGACGGCAGACGATGATGTTATACCATTCTTTACGGGTGCAACAACGTCCTCCTCCATTGTATTCCAAGCTCCGCAGCCGGCGCATTTACCCAACCATTTGGGAGATTCATAACCGCATTCGCGGCAGATATAAACAGATTTAAGCTTTCCAGCCATTTTAAACCTCCTTATGTTTTGAAAAAAATTGATTAATCCCGCAAAAAATACAAAAAGCCATTTTTTGTTGGTATTCAGTATCCTTGAGCCTTTTTAGCTCTGCACTGTTGCTTAAAAAACCACATTCCACCAATACTGCCGGAATTGTAGCATTATACAGAATATATGTACTTGAGGTTGCTTGCTTGTTGACACGGGTGTTTTCGGGCTGTAAAAGTGAAATTATACAGCTTTGAATTTTCTCACCCAAAAGGCGCGACTGCTCATTTGATGCGCCATAAAAAACCTGAGAGCCTTGTGCCGCACTCGTAGTAAACTTATTGAGATGAACACTCACAAAAACCGCATCAGGATAATCCGACATTAGCTTCAACCTGTTTTTCAAGTCACTTTTCTTCCTTGCGGCTATTTTATCGCCTTCGTTATCCTCGGTAGATGTATCCGACTCGCGCGTCATAATAACATCATATCCGCTTGAACGCAAAAGCTTTGCGAGCATAAGACATATTTCAAGGTTAATATCCTTTTCCACCGTACCGTCTCCTGCCACTGCACCGCCATCAAACCCGCCGTGTGAGTGGTTCGTCTAACACTATACTTTGATAATAATTACTGTTTTTCAAAAGTGCCGAAAAACCTTTATTTATGCGGGTTTTCGGCATTTTTCGTCAAATTTTCCACTCGATTTTTATCTCCCGTTTTTTGCCGTCCTCTTTTTTAAAAATGAAGATTTTACTGATAAATTCATCGACAATTTCAAAGGTTAGTTCTTCGATATGCCAATACTTTTTCAGGACACTTTCGGGGTCAAAATAATCAGTGGTTCCCGTTAAAGTTTTTAATTTTTGCTTTAGTAAAACAATGCGTTCTTCGTGTGCGGAGGATTCTTTAATGTATGTTTCACGGTATTTAATAAATTGCTCGGGTGTTATAAGACCGTCCAACTTATCACTATACATCTGTGCCATTCGGTCGTCGTTTCTCTTTATCTTTTTTTCAAGCTCTTCAATTTCCGAAAGCAACGAGTTTTCATTGCGGCCGCCTCTTTTAGGTTTGGAAATGCTACCTATTTGTCCCTCGTCATAGTACCTTTCAAGAAGCTTGTTGATTTCACAAAGCACTATTTCGGTAAGTTCATCAAGCCGAATACTGTGTTCGTTTTCACAAACACCGTTTGCGGTTTTTCTCGTCCGACAAGCAAGATAATTATAACTGCCGTGTGCGAGTTTATAACTCATCTTCCACATAGTATTGCCGCACTCGCCGCAAAAGACCTTTCGTGCAAACGCATAGCATTTACCGCTTGGAATCTTCTGCCCTCTTCCTCGATTGTGCCTCAGTTCCTGCACCTTTAGATACTGTTCTAAGGTAACGATAGGTTCGTGCATATTCTCAACAATATCCCACTCTTTTTCAGGTTTTTTACGGCGCTTTTTAGTCTTATAATTTATGACCTCACGCCGCCCCTGCACAAGAGCACCCGTATATTCCAAGCGACGAAGTATAGAGTAAATAGACGCTTCCGACCAAACCTTCTGAGGATTTGAGTTTTTTTCAAAATTACCATTATAATACCTTAGACCCTGTTGTTTTTTGTGAACGCACGGCGGCGGAATATTTTCGCTGTTGAGTGATTTGGCTATTGCGATATAACCAAACCCTTGTATATACATTTCAAATATTCGTCTGACAACCGGTGCCGCCACCTCATCAATTATAAGATGGTTTTTATCGTTTGGGTCAACAAGATAACCATAAGGTGCAAACGAGCCGACAAATTCACCGTTTCGGCGTTTAGTCTTTAAGGTTGATTTGATATTTTCGGACAGATCCTCTAAATACCATTCATTTACAAGACCGTTTATCTGTCGGGCTTTTTTGTTGCCCTTGATGCTTGTATCGGCATTGTCAACCACACCGACAAACCGCACACCCCATTCAAGAAATTTTCCGTGAATATAGCGTTCTATCATCTCCATATCACGGGAAAAACGGGATTGTGTTTTACATACAACTATCGAGCATTTTCTTTCTTCGCAGTCACGAAGCACTTGATTCCATGCGGGTCTTTTAGCATCTGCACCACTGTAATCCTCATCACAGTAGATACCGTTTATCTGCCACCCTTTCTCCACACAGTAGTTTATAAGCATTGTTTTTTGATTTTGGATACTCTCACTCTCATCAGTGGCATTTTTCTTGTCTCTGTCCTCTGAGGAAAGCCGAACATAAATATCCGCAATTTCAGTCAGCATAGTTACGACACTTCCCCTTTTTCAGTTTCAGAAGTATCGCCCAAAATGTGAATATCTATATTATAATCGAAACTATAAATTTTTTCAACTTCCATTACACAAAGGTTTCTAATTTTTAAATTTATCATTTGTTTCACTTCATCTTGGGTTTTGCTTATAAATATGTTTTTAACATCATAATTGCATAAATTATTTTTCATGGCAAATATCCCCCAATGAATGTTCGCTTACAAAATAATTATGCGAATTTAATGCTCTTAATGTTTCCGAAATCCCTAAATCCCTTCAGCCATCGGCATCACTTCCCTTAATGCTTGCAAGATAAATTCTTGTCACATTTTCCCTTTCGTGACGAGCAGTTTAGATACCATAAGTTTTGCCTCGTGTTCGGTCTTGCCCTCGGATATGAATTTACTGTACCACTCGGCGGCACAAGTATGGCGAAGTCCGTGGAAGGTTAGTGTTCTTGCCGATCCTTCGTCACAAACCTTTTTTCGATACTTTAATATAAATGTTTGAATCTCAGTTTTTACTATGTGTGTCTGCTTATCTTTCGGTACAAAAAGTTTGTATCCTTGCGGCGTGGTTTTAAGATGCTTTTTAAGAACAATGCATATACTTTCATTTATCGGTACTTCCCTGATTTTGCCACCCTTACCCTTAATGGTAATAAAACCGTCTTTAAGGGCATTTCTTGCTATCGCAGTGTCAATCCTTAATACTTCGTGCAAACGCAGTCCTGCATACCTTGCAACAACTAAACAGGCAGCATAATCATCTCTTTTGTGCTTCCAACATTCAGCAATCATCAAATTAAATTCCCGCATACTCCATGTACGGTCAACATTACCGAATTTTCTTCTTTCCAAAACGAATTCATCATTGGTAGGTAAAGTATACTTTGCGTTTGGTATCTGGTCGTACCAAAAACGAATTGCGGCAAGGTCGGTCTTTATTGTCGATGCAGAATATCCCTTATCTTGCATATAATCAATATAAGCGGATAGATGTTTACCGGATATGCTTTGTAGTTTTTGCAGATTATAGGTATCACCTACGAATTTCAGAAAACGCTTATATGCTTCAAAATAGCGTTCCTTTGTTTTGTAACTTCCCTGCCTGCTGTGGCGGTAAAGCCTTTGTGCTTGGAATAATAGATTGGTATAAAAATTTTTCATAATGTTTCTCCTTAATTTTTTCTTTCACCTGCAAATGAGCACAATTATCCCTATTAACACACTATGGCATTTCCGCCTGTTTTCCGAACCCATATCGGCATAAATCCGCTTATCTAAAGGATTATTATTTGGCGATTTGATTCTGTCTCTGTTGAATTACGAGGTGTGTTTAGTAAATCTCCGCATAAAACTTTGAAAAGTTTGAGGGTGGGCTTATCCTCTGCGGCGTTGCACCTACCTGATATATCAGGCTGCATTTGCAGGTGCTTTGTTGTGGTAGTTTTAAGCGTTACCACTCCGCTGATTTTAGGACGGGAAAATCTAATATATGTAAATTTATAAAAAATAAAACGGCACCGTCCTGCCGTTTTCAGTAGTGTGTTTCGGTATAAAATCGCAAGAAATACCGAAACGGTTTTTTTGAACTTTTGCAAATTTGATTTGCTGATTTCTTTAATTTCATAAATTTTAATCTCCTTTATCTTTAAAATACTTTTTTGATTGTTGGGTTAGTCAATCAGTATTTTTTGTCATTCAAACGCAAAAAAGGACTTGATGCTGAAACAAACATCAAAGTCCTTTAGTTTACTGTCGCTCACAGAATATGAGCCATATTCATTTTTTCAAAAAACACATTAAAATAGCACTTAAAAACCTTTTTTCATGGCAAATAGGCATACTACTTCAAGGTCAATACAATCTCAACGGCGTTGCGCGATGCAGAGCAATTTTCGTCTCTACGGGTGCCCTCTCGTGCGTGCGCATATAACATCAACAGCTATACATTAACACAATATATGCGATTTGTCAATCTTAAAAATCAATATATTGTGTAAACTTTTCTGTGAACAGGTTATTGTTTATAAGCTCTGATACATTTAAGCAAGGTCAAGCATTGTCCTGAAACAGATCTTCATCAAACTACCGTTAACGATTAATAGTTCATGCCTTTTTAATTTAGATTGATTTTTCTAAAATTTCAAGCCTTATGAAGAACATCTCGCATTCCTGCTCATTAGAAAACCATTCTTTTTTTACTTCGGATATTTTATTTAATCCTATTTTTTTGACTGCTTCTATAGCAGCCTCACGCTGCGTAATCTTCTTATCAGTGGTTTGACATTTGGCGCCATCAATAGTATCGTATGATAAAAAAGATTTGTTGAAATCCATCAGCGAATATAAACCTTGTAATTTGTTTGTGGAATTATCAACAAAAAAGCCCCAATTGCCCCAATGTCTATCTGTATTACCAATAAGATAATCAATAATATTCATCATGTAATATGAATAACTATCTTTTTTTAAAACATACTCAAACTTATTTATATCACGATTTGTACAATACACATCTATAAATTCAAAAGATACTATGCTTGTTTGTTCGGAAGTAATTATCTTACATTTAGACACCTTTATACCATCGAAAAATTCCTCTTCATATGGCACATAGTCCACTTTAAAGCAACCGACAATTTTTGAAGCAAGAAGCTCTGCATCCACATCACGTTCATCGCCATCTTTCAAAAGATAGAAATCTCCGTTTTTTCTAACCCAAGCTTTTGGTGCGACACCAACTGTTCCAATATCTCCTGCTGAATCTTGTGTGGTGAAAAGTTCGGCGTTTTGAAGAGTTATATCTTTACCTCTAAGACTTACATCAGCAAAGGCATCTGAAAGCGAATGGCTATATAAATTAAGTTCCTCAAAAGTAATCTGTTCTTTGGCACGTCTTATCCAAAACACATCTGTTAAAGTTAACCCATGATAAGAAACAGCGATCAGAGCTCTATCTTTGTCCGTTACTGCTTGTTTTGCACCAATAACCCTCAAAATTTCTTTAGCATATTTTCTATCTAAAGTCAACACTCTTGAAGCACACCAATAATAAAAATTATTTAAATTATTTACCCTGCTATCGAAATCATTTGATTTCTCAAAATATAGATTATATGGCATAAACGAAGGATAATATATAGTGCATTTTCCGTTTTCATAAATACGTGCAACCTGTCTGTTTTTATGCATTATATCAAAGAATTTCCAGCCTTTTTGCATTAGATCAGCTTTAACACCGATACCCATAAGCTCACCTCCACTATAATTGAATTATATATTCAAACTATCATTTATAATTTCACCAAACAATTAACAAATAATATAAACATATTTAATTGCTATTTTAAGTTATTTTAACACAATTAAATAAAGATTGCAATATCATTTAAACGCAAAAAAGGACTTGATGCAAAAACCGGCATCAAGATCCTTTACCTTTGTAGCTCACATAATATGAGCCCTATTCATTTTGAAAAGTAAATGGGCATAATAACCCTCACAACCTCCATAGTGATTATACGCCGACTTTTGGTCGCAACAATCCTATGGTCTTTACAAACTCACCGTGTGTGTGCAATGCAAAGATATTTTATCTTTGCGGTAAGCCCAAGCCGGGCAGCGCACAAAAATAATTACATTTTTACATTAACACAAAATATACGATTTGTCAACGTTCAAAATCAATATATTGTGTTAATTTTCTGTGAACGACTTATTCTTTAAATGCATTTATACTCTTATTTTTTGTTCACTCTCTGCCACAGCATCTTTTATATTTCTTGCCGCTGCCGCACGGACATTTTCCGTTTTTGCTTGAAGTATTCACTTTAGTTAGTATACCGTTTTCGATAATACCATCTACCGTATAGCAATCATCAAGCTCAAAAGGTGTATGCCCTCTATGCGTATGCTTTCGGGTGTGATTTCTCAAATTGGTATAAAGCATAAAAAATTTATGTGCCTGCTCTTTACTTGAAAATTCTTTAAATTTCGGAGCTCCCATTCTTCTTAACATTGCAACTATCTCATCAGGTTCATCATCGTCAATTTTCAACATTGCTGCAAAATCTTCAACAATTCCTCTATAATTGCGCAGTCCTAAATCATCCCTTAAATAGTTTTCTAAATTAACAACATGTTTAGTTCTTTCGTAATAAAAATCATCCTCATATTTTAGAAGTTCATCCTTTTCGGGCACATAAAAAGGTCTATCACCTTGCTCAAACACGAGTTTTTCGTAATCCGCAGGATCGCCAAATGTTAATATATAATCTGGAATCAATATTTTATCGAATAAATCCGTTTCATCAGCATTTTCATCATATACTTCTTCCTCGCTCCAGATAACATAATATTTATCCGGAAAATCAAGGGCATTTACAATTTCCGCAAACAGCTCTTTGGTAAGGTTCAATTCCGGATTTTGTTTTTCGATAATACGATACGCTCTTTTCATCGGAATAATACCGTATAAATTTGAAAATGCATCAAAATATCTTAATATTAAATCTTTCATCATAATCATTTCTCTTATTTAATTGCTTGATAACGCTTAATAACAAAATCAACAATTACTTGTGACTTAACCTTCATATTAATTTTGCTTATAACTTTCATAATCATCTGCTCTGTGACTTTTGGCAAAAACTTTTTATATTCAGGAAAATTATCCATTAGTTCATTAAAGAGTGTGATTAAAAGGTCGTTTGCGGGTTTGCTTGTGGGATAACCGCGAGCAATAAGAGCCATATTGTTATCAAAATTTGGTGCGAGTCCTAACAGTTCACCATTTTTTGCGTCACGCATTAAACCGAAGTTTGCTGTGTGTCTGTCAGGGTTAGCAGTTATAGTATCAAGGAAAATCATTTTAATATAATCGGGAATTGCTTTAGGACAAAGTTCTTTTAACTTCTCTACAACCTTAATGTAATCTTCTTCATCGCCCATAAAGGATGAAGCCGGTTCAAATATGACGCTGGCGTAATCGGTGAAATCAAGTGATTTTACACATTTAACACCTTTTTCATAATGTGCCATATTCATACCGAATGCCTTACCCAACTCATAAATAAAAAGTTCGGAGAACTGTTCTTTTTGGTTAGCGGATTTATAAATCCACCATTTTCCGTCTTTCAGCTTCCAACACTTTTCAAAACTGCCTATATTAGTAAGTTCAGGCGTTTTAGTATCCTTGTGTCTTGCCGCGGAATTAAAACTTGAATATAGTCCTCTAAGTGCCAGATTGGAGAAATAGTCTTTTGTGAATCGGATGTCTTCATATTTTAAACTGCTGCCAATTTCACGCACCCAATAGGTATCGGTAATAGTTGCGGCATTAACATGAAGTACTGTTGAAACATCGTCTTTTTCGGCAAGTCTCAAAGCCTTTTTTAACAAACGAGAGTTTGGTCTGTGTGAGTCAATAGCCCTTGTTTCAAGCCAAGATTCAGCATTACTTATGCGTTTTAAATATAACGGCAATAAATCATTATTTAAAACTATAAGTTTGTTGTCTTTCCAAATCGCTACAACCGTATCACGGCTTAAAACCTCAAAATCCTTCATAAACCACTTCTCCTTTCCTTTTTAGTATTTAATACATTATACAATATATCATTTTAAAATTCAACTGTTAACCCTTGTAATTATTAAATGAACTACATATTAGGGCATAAAAAAACGCCAAGGATAAGGCTATGAGTTATGAAAACCTACATCATACCATTTAATAGTCATATGCTCTTAATAGGCTTAATTATTATAGCCTTTCGGGATTGTTTTTTGTTTTTGAAATATGTTTATACCTTTTCGGGTATAATTCAGGATTAGGGCTTCGCTTCGTATGTGAGTTCGAGCAAGGCAACGAAAATGCTTGCTATGGAGGATTTCTGCCAGCTGGAGGACCGGCTGACCGCCGACAAATACCGTCACATATATTTTTTGTGCTTATATTATTCTATTAAGCCGATATTCACGAAACAATAATCATCGTTCCAAGGTTTTTTAAACCAAGTGCCCCAAATGGTATCTTCTTTAAAAAAGCTTGCCGGTGTGACATCATAGCTTTCACCCTCTTCTATATGATGAGGGCCCAAAAGGTTTCTGAGTGACGATACAAGGGTGATTTCGATATTATTATCGCCCTCTTTTATATATGGTGTTATATCAAGGCTATATGGTTTCCAAAGCAGGTCTCCTGCCTGTTTACCGTTCACCTTTACCGATACTACTGTTGCAAGTTTGGTATTAAATTCAATTTTGTAGTTATCATTTTTCAAATCAAAGTTTTTCGATAACACCATTTTTCCGTTAAAGAACGAGAAACCTTGTTGCTCTATGTTTTGGAGTTTAATGCTTCTTTTCGGCTCTGCTATAACAAAATCGCCCTTATATCTTACCGCATTTTTGGGAATAACAGTAAATTCGCCATCTGTTTTAACCGAAAAATCACCTATGATATATATACTTTCAATTTCCATATCATAGGTAAGCTTATTCTTTTCGCTTTCAAATTCCCTTGCTTTTTCAAGATTTTTATATGTTTTTTCACTCTGTTCAAAATTGCAGGAAACTAAAATTTCGTTATTGCCCTCTTTAAGATAACCCGACAAATTAAGCTTTTTAAACGCTCTGTCCCTGTAATAGCCGCATTCCTTTTTCTGAAGCATTTTACCGTTTACAGAAATCTCAAATATTTCAGGTGTTTCGCAAACCAAAAATGCCTCATTCGGAACATATTCGGCTTTTACGGTATATTTCATATCAATTCTTACCTTGCGACCTAAAGCGCAGGCCTTATCCTGAATTGAAATAACGGGACCGTTTTTCTCGATTACCTCACTGTCAAACGAATAATCACATTTATCTAAGGTTATTGCGTTATATTCATATTCGGTAATATCCCATTGACCGCTAAGGTCAATTTTTTTATATTCTGCTTTTTCCTCTGCAACACTTGGAAATTCACACCGGTAATCCAACACAACAAGACTTCCGGAGGGTTCAAATACATTTTCTTGGCCGAACGGTTCTTTCTCGCCCGTTATAATATTCAGGGTGTGTGTACCCTTTAAAACATTGGCGTGAACCTTTTCGTTCTTTGTATTTACAAAATAATATACATCAAAATCATCAAAGCTACGCTTAGTGTAAACGATTCTTTCATCATCAACAATACTCTTATCGTTCTCGATTTCATTTACATCTTCTATAACTAAGCCGCCGTTATTTTTAAATTCTTCAAGCAAGCTTTTGGTGGAATCAAATAAAACAAGATGCGGCGGTAAAACAATAGTGGAATATGCCTGATTTCCAATTATAAATTTATTACCCTCTACCCTTGCGTTTTCTTCAATAATCAGCTCATCTCCCAAATGGAAACGAATGTGTTTATTTTCAAGCTCATTGATAACGCTGTTAAACTTATTATTGTATTCTCTAATTATTTCATAGTGTCCAAAGTTAAAATATGCCCAAGCAGTAGTTTGAGGGTGAATAAGCAGTGTATCACATGTGCATTTTCCTTTCGCCAAAAGCATACCAATTCGGCTCATCGAATCAATAAATACATTGAGCTTATCCCACCAAGGCTCCTGATATGAAAAGAAGGCGGGAAAGTCTCTTTTCCTGATACCTCTGATACTGTATGCCGAAAGATGTGTGCATAACAGATTAACACCCCTGACCATCTGCCATTCATACATTGCCTTCAATTCCTCAAAATCCACATTCCATCCCGTTAAAGCAAAAGTTTCGGATAAAACCTGCTCCTTTCCGAACTGCTCAGCAACCGATGTGAGCTGATAAATTGTGGTCTTTGATATTTTTTGGCGTCCAAGACAATCCATACCGGGAATATGGAAAAATCTATAATTTGGCATAACCGTTCCGTTTGTCGGCAGTTGGCCCCACATATCATCCTCATTTACCATATGTCCTGTAAACTTCAAGCCTCGCTCATCGCACCAATCATAAATCTGTTTTATGAAACTATTAGAAAAAAGCTTGGTAACAAGGCGCCAAAACTTTATTCTTGTTTTCATATAATCGCCCGTTGAAAAGAAAAGCTGTGGAAGCACAGATATTAAATCCTCACCATATTCCCTCTTGAATTCGGGTTCGAGTACAAAACTCCACGGTATATAGTTTCTTGAAAGTTGAGGCTCATCAGTGAAAAAGCCTTCAATATCATTACCGTATTTTTCATAATAAGGCGCATATATTTCTTCAAGAAAAGTCTTGGTTACTTCACTATCCAAAAGATCCACATAAAAAGGATTGACTTCATAATAATAATGATACCCATCTATATTGGCGATGGTAGATTTGGTCTGCTTTTCTCCCTTTTCGTAACAAAGGTGTTTTTGCTGAAACTTTATTCCTTTTCCGTTGACAATACCGTTACCAAAGCCACTCGGCCAACCATTTTCGTCATAAGCCCAAGGCTTCATACCGAGCTTTTTGCCCATTTCTACACCGGCAGAAATATTATCAAACCACTCTTCGCCTATATATTCGGTTTCGAGACCACCTCTTGCGTGCATAAAGTAACCGCCGAAACCGACTTCATTCATTTGGCTTATTTGCAGTTTAGTTTCCTCGACCTGCAGCTTCTCATTCCAAGACCAAAAAGGAATCGGTCTATACTTTTTAGGCACATTTTTAAAATCCATACGCTCCCTCTTTTGCAAGTGATTTCACACCGCTTTTCCCTCAAAAATTCAAGCCCATTATTTTAGTATACTTCATTTTGTCGGTATACTTAAATTCTTCATTTCAAACTACCATAAGCACAATCATTAAATCAATATTTATATCTTATAGTCGCAATCTGCCATTTGGTAAGGTCTAATGAAATTGAATTGTTATTTACGGTGAGCTTTTCTTTGATTTCACCATCTAAGTTTACCAAACACGCTTCACTGATATTTTGAGCGAAGTCTATTTTTGCGCTTGATGTATCGTATGATGCATTATAAATTCTAAGCTCATTATAATCTTCCCTTGCCACCAAGGTGCTATATACAATATTTTCACCCGAAAGCATAATATCAGAATTTTCATTTTCAAGTTCAACCGATATTGCATTGCTGTAAATACCGTCAGTTTGAAGGAAATCCTGTCTGCGTTGCAACTGTGCAAAGGATGTATCAGCGCTTGTAGGCATTATGATATATCTATATTCTTGTTCGCCTTGCAGCTGAGCATCCGGCATACCGTCGTGCAAATGCACTCTTGAAAAACATCTCATCAAAGTTATATAAATATCGTTATTTTCTGTAACACCACACTCATGCAAGCCCGATTTAGAAATAAAACTGAATCCCGACTTTTTATCTTTCACATAAACAATACCAGCCGTTTGTTTTTCCTGCAATGACCTTTCTTTCCAATCCTGAGTGGAAATATCAACACCATTTTCCCTTTCAACAAAACAAAACGGACCATTTACAAAATATGTATCGGCTTCGATACCCGTAGGCATTTTAAGACGAAGCCTATGATCCTTAACATTATTTATCACTTTAGTTTTGATATCGACATACCTTGCATTTCTGCCAAGCGAAACAGTATGAATAACAAAAAGCTCTTTTTTAACATCGTCTCTCACTATACCGTGTTCTGTTCTCAATACTCTTTGAGGTAATACGAGCTTTTGTGTGACTTCAAAAGCAGTGCGAGCATAACTCTTTTCTTTTATGGTGATGCTTTCCAATGTGTTAGAAACAGTATAATCATTTATACAACTGCCGTGATTCCAGCCATCCCCTATTTCACAATTATCCACCGTTTCAAGAAGTCCTGTATACTCTCTATTATTTATCTTATCCTTAATATTGAGGAGACCTCTTGCATCAAAGCTTATTTTGAGGAACTCATTTTCTGCAGAATTCTCATCAGCATTCATTACATCCAAATAGCGTTGAGCAGTGCTACAAGGCTTAACTATAAAGCGATTTGCTTTCATCGCCTTAAGTTCCGCCTCAAAGGTAACAGTATACACATCATAAACACAGAATGTCACGTCATGATACCGCCTCATACTATTCTTCTTAACTGCACTGATTCCATAAGGAATTTCATTTTCGTTTTCATCATATAGCTTAAAGCTATTAGTCCATTCATAGCCAAAATGCTCGGCGAATTTTGTTGGCCAATTCCGAGGGAAGAAAATTTCAACCTCAACCGTGCGCGTGTCATTATAAGGTAATGGATTCAAAATTTCTACCGCAATATTTTCGGTAGCTTTTTCTTTGTGGCGAGAATCCCAATATCCATTAAAAAGCTGAGCGCAAATAGCTTCCGCCTGTCCGAGGCGAGTCATCATATCTCTATGAACCTCATCAATACTGCAGCCACAGATAGTATCGTGCGCATGGTTTTTAAGCAAATATGTATTGGCAAGGTCAATGAAACGATATGTATTATCAATTTTACCCAATACATATAAAGGCTCTATTACCTTTTCAAGCATAGTCTGCATTTCGTCATTTTTCTTTTTTATGGGGTATCTGCTCGATAGGCAATTTGTAAGTAAAAAAGAATAATCCGCAACCTTTTTGGTCGGCTCAATAATTTCTCCCAATCTACAGGGAAGCTCTGCTTCAAACGCATTAATTTCCTCACAAAACTCATCCATTTTACCATGAACAACCTCTGCTTCAGGATACAGCTCTCTTATCATATCGAGATAATATGCCGTGTCTGCTCTACAATATGCATGATCGTCACCGTCTGTTAAGAGAAGTATCGGAATATTTGCGCGCTCAATTTCCTCGTCAATATAACCCTTCAGGTTATTTCTTACTTGTTCTTCTGTATAGTCCGTATTGCTCAAAGGTCTTAAAACCTTAATTTGGAAAGCGCCATAGCCTGCTGAGTCTTGCAGTTTAAATGTAACCACACCGTCCCCGCTGATACCCTCCCATACGAAATGCATAGGTGTAGTATGATCATTTGCTCCTCTACCTAAAAGAGCATTATCTATGCCCATCCCCTTCAAAATTTGCGGCATTTGCGCATTATGTCCAAACATATCACACAGATAACCGAACTTCATAGGCTCAGCTCCAAATGAGCGAGCAATTTTAAATCCTTTTTGGAGGTTTTTAATATAGCTTTCTCCCGATAAAAGCATCTCATCGGGCATAACATACCACGGGCCGACAACAAGCTTTCCTTTTTTTATCAGATTTTCAATTCTGCCCCTGTTTTCCGGATATATTTCGAGATAATCCTCCAAAACAACAGTTTGCCCATCCATATAAAAAGTATCAAATTCCTCATTCGTTTCAAGGATTTCAAGCATTTTATTTATCATATTTACCAAGCGCATACGGAAAGCCTGATATGGCATATACCATTCCCTATCCCAATGACTCGAAGAAAAGAAATGTATTTTCATAATTCACCCCAAAATGAATAAATATTATTATACTTACAATTAAAACTAATTATTCTCTATAAAGATCTCACGAATGATATATTCGTCGCCATAATCATCACGACCTGCATAATACATCCATGTGTCTCTGCCGTTGAATATAACCCTTGCCAATCTGCGTGCAGGAAGCTCAAAATGCCCCGGCTCGTCATTATCACGAACCCAAGAATAAGCATATTTTAACCATTCCCTACGGAATTCGGCTTTTTGATTTGCGAACCAACTAATTTCATCGTATCCCCAAGAGGTATACCATGAAAAAGTCGGTTTATCGCGCGTCTCCGGATTAAATCCACCGGCATTATCAAGCTCAACTAAATAAGGCAAGCTTTCACATTCCCAGCCTGACGGTGTCTTGCCGCCCATACTTTTTCCGTAAATTCCTGCACGCCAATCATTTACAGGATAAGAATTTATTCCAAAAATCATATCCTGCTTATCTTCCTCGGGTGTGTGCTGAACACTTCCCTCGGGTTCGATGCATCTTGAAGGCCATTCGTGAAAATCATAAAGCAATTCTCCCCTTGAATTATACATTCCGTGGGTGTGACCGTTAATAAGCACCATCTTGCGGCGAGAATGAGTCTTAGCATATTCTCTTATCATATCGAAAACTTTGGTGAAGCAAGTGAAATTTTCATCCGTCTCTGCTATCATATTAACCTGTCCCATATGCAAAGCTTCATAACCCAAATTGATTAAGGTGCATGCTCTCCAATAAAAGAATAATTGTGTTTCGGTTTGTGTTATATCCGGAGGACTACCTTCACCAAAAATATTTTTTAATCTTCCATCGGGGAAAAGCATAAGCTCCTGATTGAAATTTCTTTTTTCAATTTTCATATTGAATGCCTCAAAAACCCAGTTCGGAATAGAAATTTCATTAATTTTATCGGTAGTATTTTCGAAAATACAAGCTTCACAGATAATATCGGGATCGTAAGTGTGTAATTTTTCGATAAATCTTTTTTGTCCGTCATGCTCGGCTAATTCAGCCATGCTTACAACCCATGGAGCAGTTAATCGCCCAATAAATTTTGCCCCGACATTAAGTATAAATCTTATATATTCTGTACTGTTGTCGTTTATGGCTTCTCCCGTCTCAAACGCCATAGTCACCGCACGGGAAAGATAATTTTTCAATACTTTTTCGGAAATTTTCTCACAAAACTCAAAATCCATACCTATATTTGCAGGATGGCTTTTATAGTCGTAAGATTCAATTACATTCATTTTTTCAACCCCCTTATATTATTCTACAAGACCGGTACGCTCAATACTGTCTGTAAAGAACCGTTGTGTGAAAAGATATATCACAAGCAACGGAACAATCAACAACAGACACGCCACTTGGTTATCAAGAACAGATTGCTTCGAATCAATCAAAACCGATGGATCTATTGCGCCGTATAATATACTGCCCAAGCTCTTAATTGATGACGCAAGTGTGCGATGATTTGGCATAAACATCGATGAAAGCTGATAATCGTTCCAATGCCATACAAGCGAAAACAAAAATACCGTTACAAACGATGGCACCGAGCTTGGAATGATAATCTTGGTAAATGTTTTAATAAATCCGCAACCATCAATATATGCCGCTTCCTCAAGCTCTTTTGGCAGACCTTTAAATGTTTGCATAAGAATATAAATATAAAGTCCGCTTCGCACACCTATTCCTAAAGCTGCCGGAACAAAGAAGGACGCAAGAGAATCTATCAAATTAATGCTAAAGTTTTTTCCGGAAAAAGCATTAACCATATCCAAGATACCGAACATAGAAAAATGACTAAAATTCAAAAACTGTGCAGAGGTAAAGAAGCCCATTGGAACCACGATGGTCAAAAGAACCGCTGCCAATATAATCGTCCTGCCCCGATAATGAAATCTTGCAAGACTATACGCCACCAATGAACAAGCGGGAAGCAAGATGACCGAAACACCAACACTCAGGATGGCTGTATTAGTAAGGACCCTGAAATAATCTATTCCCTCGACAACGCGCTTAAAATTATCAAAGGTATAATGAATGGGCACCCAATTCACCGTTGGATTATATAAATCCTCTACACCTCTGAAGCTCATACTGATCATATACATAATTGGGTAAAGAATGATGTACCCGAGACCTATTAAAAGAGCCGTCCTGAAAATCGGCCAAAGACACCGCCTAAAATCAAAAACAGTTCTTTTCAATTTATAATGCATCCGATACACCCCTATCTTTCGTATCTTTTTGAAATACGATTTAATATTCCGTAAACCAAAATCACTATAATAAATACCACAATAAAATATGTCCACGCAATCGTAGAACTATAGGAAAAATCCATAGCCTGATTTAATGAATATATCCTTGATATTATTGCATTTGAAGAATCAGTAAAAGAATCTATGATGGTAAAAATCATATTAAGCTGTACCATCGGAAGAATCATGGGAAATGTGATTTTCCAAAAAAACTCCCAAGCCGTAGCACCCTCAACACTTGCCGCCTCTTTAACAGAAACAGGTATACTCTTTATACCACTCAGAAAAATAAGAACCTGTATCCCGCAACGCCATGTGATATTAAATATATTGCCAACCGTTTCAACAACTGTGCTGATTGTATCTTCCGATAAGCCTGTATTTATAAGTATGTTTTGCAACAAATCCAACTGCATCTGAGATGATTGACCGGACATAAGCTCCTGAGAAAATTCATCACCGTTGATAATTCCCAAAACCACGCCCGATGCAACGATAACAGGAAGAAAGAAAATTGCTCTTGCAAACAATCTGCCGTGAAATTCCTGAGATAAGATAAGCGCTAAAAACAGACTGAATGCTATAACTAAAAACAAATCCTTAAAAACCAAAAGGGCAGCTTTAATCATCTCAACCAGAAAAGTAGGATCTTGCAAAAAAAGATATTTAAAATTCGAAAGGCCCTGATATTTAAACTCTGTTCCGAAATCATTAATAACTATTTCAGAGAAACTAAAACGAATTGAAGTAATAATCGGAACCAAAAAGAAAAATATAAAACCGGTTACCCAAGGCATCGCAATGAGTAAACCCGTTAATCCCTTCTTTTTTTCATAATTTAACCTTCTCAAATCTATCACTCGCCTTCATAATACAAAATTAAAAGAAAACAAAAAAACTCCAAATTAATTTTAATTCTTCTGTAATGTTATGAATGATTTTGCCGGAACTGTTTCATTATTATCAAGCATTACATCATCCTCTGAATAATTCACAATAATAGTAATTCCGCTTTCGTAATGCGTAGCAAAAACATCCTCGCAAAGTCTTTCGTGGTCAATTATCAAATCATTGCATATCTCCGAATACACCTCAGAATACCTGTCTGACATTTCTATAATGGTCTCACTCCAGCTTCTGCTGTCACAATAAATTAAATCGGACATTTCGGAATTGGCTATTTCATTTTTTTCAGCACTACACAATACAAAATGAAGTGTGGAACCGGTCTCAACAGCTCTTAAAAATGATGTATTATAATCGGGATACGCATTTATCGGACTAATTGAATACGGTATCAAGCCGTGAATTAGCATTTGATAAAAAGGTATACTGTCATCAGAAATATCAAACCCATTCGATGAAGCGGGAGTGTTTGATATGAACGAGGCGCTTGAGAGTGTATAATAATTACCGTTATCAACTATGAGAGGCATCTTGATACCTGACAAAGCCTCTTTTATATATGCTTCGGTATGTGTTCGCGATGCGCCTTCATTTTTAAAATCAGTATAAACCATTTCCGATGTTGCCGCCGAAACTCCCTCAACATCAAGCTTATTAATTTTTTCACACCAACTATTTACAGTTGCACCTATTTTGTCATTGCGCAATGTATAAGCCGCACGGTAATCCTTATTTTTCGTGTAATTATTAAGATTATATTTATAAAGCTTTATCGGCTCGCCAAAAATTGACTGAGAGAAATCGGTGAAATATGAAAATATGTTCTTACCTTTATAAACCATATTCGAATTAAAGGTTAGGAAAAGCATACCGTCAGTGCTTGCTATGGTGTCCTTCAGCACTGAAAATTTCTGATTTCCGCCCAGCAAAGATAATTTTGACGATGCCTTTTGTTTTCCCCAAGCAGTAGCGGCATTCCAATTAATATAACGATACAATACATTTTGGCAATTCCCGTTATTAAGCGTCTTGACAATTTCGGTTGCTTCGTTAAAATTGGTTAATTCCTGACTGCGATTGACAGGAATACCGATTAACGGCTTCTTTTTTACGGTGGCGCCAACTATATCTATCTGCAAATGACTTCTAAGCTCGCTTGGAGCTATTAAATTATTATCAACCATATATTCCCTGAGGCAAGTTGCCAAGTCGGAATAGGTGGCGGTATCTTTTTTACGCAACAAATATTGAACCTCAAAGACCGTATCCTTTGCTACAGAATCTTGATAAACAGGAACATCCTGCCAGCTTCCGGAATTAATAAACATATCTGCTTTACGAACAGCAACTACAGGATAAATTCTATTATACGGATTATTTTTATTATTTCCGTATGCAGTAATATTTGCATTTGCAGTACCGTTTATTATCAAGGACGCACTATAAGAATTTTCATGAACTATTCCAAAATAACCAATAGGGAGGTTTTCCGTTTTTGCTTTGGAATATTGCAAATCAATGCCGTAATCTCTGCCATACAGATCTTGAGAATAGTTACTGTTCTCACCTTTGCCGTTATTAAAATCAACTATTGCACCACTACCGTCCGGTAAAAGCATATATCCCTTTTCCTCATAATATCCGGCATTAAAATAAGGTAAAAGCTCAATATTAACAAGCTTGTAGTTTTTATCTGTTTCAACAATGTCTTTACAATTAATCGAGGCGCAAAATCCGTCTTTTGTAGCTGAAATTCTCAATGGCACCGTTATACCGTATTGTTCAAAATTATATATGAGCTTAGTAGCTTCACCATTAATCTCAGCTGTTACAGAGGCATCGCTTTTTGAATAGGCGGTTATTGAGAGTGTTTTTGCACTCGTATCAAAAACATTTATTACAAGTGCTGATTTTGCTTGTTCTCTACCGGATTTCTTCATACCGGATTCCTCAAGATTAGATGGATATGAATTCCAGACACAGTCGTTCAAAGAATCGGAAACCGTAAATGTTCCTTCTTCATCATTAACCGTTATCTCAAAGGTTGATTTTGCATTTACATTCGTTTCAAAGGCTGTTTCTGTTCCTTTTTCGGCAAACACAGTTGGACACGATATGAAAACAAGCATTGCAAGCGAAAGAGCTAAAAATCTTTTAAGCATAATCTTTTACCTCCTTTTTACATACCGATGTAATCATGCATTGCTACTTCCTTGAAAATTGAACTAATAAAGGAAAACAGTTGCCCGAAAAGAGTCATAAGTAAAAATATCAATACAACAATTAACAATACACCTATCACCGTTGAAAAAACCGACAGTATCATCTTAGTGAAAGAATAGTCATGGATTTGTATAAGCCCTATACATAGCAAAACCACAGTATAAAGCAAGCCGATTATCGTAACAAAATTAACAAAGGTGCTTTCATTAATTGTCAAAAAATAGCTCATAATTATAGCAATAAACCTTGATGATACATACGGAAAAAGCGAATACCCTGTTACAATTAATATTTCAGAGAAGGAGCCTTCGCCGTCAAAAAGGGTGCAAATAGCCCAATTTGAAACAGAAAACAATATTGCGAAAATAAAGGTTGCAATAAATATATAGATAATATTTATATTTGTTTTATTATAGTTATTATATCTGAAGCTTGTGTATTGCTGAGTAAAAAGCTCGGCAAAAAACCAAAGAAGCGCTACGACAAGCGAGATAAAAACCGAGCCGGTTTTGAAAATATGCATTGAATAAAATCCGTCTTCAGGATGAAATAAAATATACTTAAATTCGTTTATCTTTTCCCGCATCTCGTTTTGCCTCTCTTTCTAATTTTATTAAATGCTATCAATAACACTGCGCCAATAATGACGGCAGGAACGGCATACACAAGAAGATTTCTTAAAAATACCTTTCGGCTCATATCAAAAACCTTTGATTCCTGCGCCTTATCTGCTCCTAAGACAAAAAATTTCTTTGCATTTTCGTAGTCACCGCTATAATAATAAGCCTTTCCGATTCCGTTATAAGCCAGCTTATTATTACAATTATATTGCAGAACATTCTCCCAAAGCTGTTTGGAGTCTTCGTAATTACCGTTCAAATATGCCAAGGTCGCATCACAAACAGTTTGACCATAATCCGTACGAATAAATTTTGTTATGGAAGCTTTTTTGCCGTCAAGAACATATACACAATTATCATATACATCTATCGCTGTGACATTTTCAAAATTTCCTAATCTTTCACCGATGGCGCCAAAAACAAAGGTTTCGTTACCCTCTGAGTCATAAACAAAAATTCTTCCGTATGTTTCATCAAGCGCAAAGAGGAAGCCATCATTATCAATCGCAACATCTATAAACGATGTCTGCTTGTATTTTCCTTTTACCCAATTTTTTTCAAGGTCGCCATAGCCGCGTTGAACATATATATTATCTCCGAGAGGATTAAGCTTTCTTAATTGATTTGTATCTCCGCTACCCACAGCGGTGCAGGAATAGATGAAATCCTCTGAATCAATATCAAAATTTGTGTATTCTGTAGGAACTATTCCTGATGTAGAGTCACGTTGTGCCTCGGTCATAAAATTACGCCAAAAGCGTTGCAATGCCTGTGACGCAGTTAAAACAACATCATTACTACCAAAAAACTCTGTAAAATTACCGTCAGCATCGAAGCAAACCGCACCTTGATATATACCGTCAACTATCACATAAATATTGCCGTATGAATCCGAAAGAACTTTCGTAGGTAAAAACTCCTTCTGCTGTGGGAAAACTGCATTTGTAGGTTTTGTCAGCTCTTTAATAATTTTTCCGGAAAGGTCACATACAAGCACTTCTTGCAAGCCCTTATCTGCAATATAAAGCTTTTGCTCCCGCACATAAATTCCAATCGGCTCTAAAAGATTAATTTTTTCGCCGTCAGCCTTATAAAAATCCGAAATTTGTCCTATTAAGTCAAAATTCGTATTAAGTATTATAACGCCGACTTCTCCGGAATTAAGAACATAAATATTACCGTCATCGGCAAATACCATATCCTGGGGCTTGCTGAAAAATATTTTTGATTGATTATCGGAATATACCGCTTTTTCAGGAATATAACCGGAGGTTGAGCTTTGCAATGAATTCCACTCATCATAACCGTAAGCATCATAAGGAATATAGGTATATCCGTCAGCCGAAACGCACACTTGTGAAAAACACAAAATAACAATAAAAAATAAAATAAATACTGCCTTTCTCACTGTGATTCTCCTATCCTTTTATTCCCGAATGAGCCATCGTTTCCACAACCTGACTTTCACTTATCAAAAAAACAATAATCGGAGGTAACATTAAAATTACCGAAGCCGCCGCCGAAATTCCCGCTGTTGCAACCGTTCCCGTGGAAATCTGCATCAAGAGAGTTGGTAAATTTTTCAGACTTTCTGTAAAAATATAAGAATCGGTCTGCATATTCCAAAGTCCCTGAAAAACGAATATCACAGCCGTCACCCATGCAGGCTTAACATTCGGCATGACAATTCCTAAAAAAATCTTCATATGACCTGCACCGTCTATTTTAGCGGCCTCAATCAAATCGTCCGGCAATTGCGACATAAAATTCTTCATTAAATAAAGCGACAATGACGAAGCCATAGACGGCAAAAGCACTGCCCAAAGGGTATCAACCATTTTAAGCTTTGACATAATGATAAATTGCGGTACAGCCGTGACATTGTATACAAACAGCAAAGATAAAACAATTATTTTCTCATAAAGAGCACTACCGGGAAAACGAAATTTAGCTAATGGGTATGCCGCCATAGAACCTATTATTACACTCCCAACGGTGCCTGCAACAGAAACAAAAAAGCTGTTAAAAATATATCTTTCAAGTGGAACCCACATATTGTTTGTGTGCAACAACAGGTCCTTGAAATTGCTAAGTGTTGGATTTCTGACAAAAAATTTAGGAGGAAAAACAAACAATTCTTCCATTGGCTTCAAGGATTGCACAATGGAATAAATAAAGGGCAAAAACATAAAAACTCCAACTATTACAAGAAATATTGCCAGCACAATATCTCCGCCGACAGTATGAACCTGACGCCGCCCGGTTCTTTTGCCTAAACGCATTTTATATACCTCCTAACTAAAGATTTGTATGCTTTCTTAAAAATCTACCGACAAATTCATTCGTCAAAATCATTGCAGTAAACAAAACGGTAGATAATGCACATGCATATCCCATTTCGTAACGCGCAGAAGCATAGTCGCCTATATGCATTACGATTGTATAAGCAGCGTAATCAACGCTGGGGTTGCCCGCTAACGCTACACAAATACCGCTTACCGAAAAAGCCGCACCAATCTGCATTACTGCCGCAAACATCAACTGAGGACCCATAGCAGGAAGTGTTATATATCTTAACTCCTGAAAACGGTTTTTTATTCCGTCCATAGCGCCTGCCTCATAAAGGGCAGAATCTATTCCCTGCAAACCTGCTATAAAGGACAAAAACGATGTTCCAAGCGATGACCATAGTTGCACAATGATAACAATAGGTAAAATATAGGTAGTATCAGAAAGCCACTGAATCGGATCTGCAATCAACCCTAAATTCATTAAAAATGAGTTAATAAATCCATACGAATCTCCACTGAAAATATAAGTCCAAATGATGAAAACACCACCCGAAATTGAGGGCGCGTAAAAAATGAATGTGAGCAACATTCTGATATATCGCGGAAATTCATTTATCATCCACGCGAAAAACAAGCAAAGAAAATAACTTAGCGGACCGGTTACAATAGCAAAAACCAATGTATTTCTTACCGCCTTGAGGAGCAAATCATCATCTAAAAACATTCTCACATAATTACTGAATCCCGCAAATTGCGGTGCTTCCACAAGATTATAGCTTGTAAAACCCAATCCTATAGCAACAATTACAGAAAGAACTGTAAAAATAACAAATAATATCGTAAAAGGAAGCATCATGAGGTAGAGTGTTCGATTTTGCACTATCTGCTTACCAATATTTTTAAAATCGGTTTTCATAATTACTCCTCCTCTATTCCGAGCTCTGCCCGTTTGCGCTTGATTTCAGCATTAATATCAACATTATAAGAATAAAGTGCTTCTCTCGGGCTCAGCCCCTTAAGAGTAACCGCCCGATATGCGTTATCTAAATTTCTGCCCACATAATACGATGCCGTGATAACAGGCTCAAAGGTGCTGTTTACAAGCTGTTCAGTCAGCTCCGCTATATTATCGGGCGACCAATTCAATTCTGATAAGGCATTTATATTGGCAGGGTCATATCTTGAACCTGAACCCAAAATATTTTCAACATTTTGACCATACTGATACTGAATTTCGGCGGATGCAAACCATTTTACAAATTCAAATGCCAATTCCTTATTCTTAGATGAATTAAGAATAACCGCACCGCTTCCGGAAGAAACCGTTGTATTATCAATTGTGCCGTCCGCTTTCAATGTTCCCGGGATAGAAACCATTTCCCACAAACCGGAAATTTCGGGAGCGCCAACCGCCAAAGTATTATAAAATGTATAATTTTCTAACAGTAATGGCATTTCTCCGCTTCTGAAACGAACAAGTCCCGAAAAGGATTGCGGCAACCTGTATTTTGTGTAAAATTCGGTCCATTTAGTGAATGCTGTAACTGCAACTTCCTCATCAAAGCGAGTTTTCGATTGATTTTCATTATAATAATTGCCGCCGGCTTGAAAAAGTAATGCATTAAATATTGACGCACTCGCCGGTACACCTGCATTCAATTTGTTTTTTTGAAGAATTGTGATTACCGAATCAAGTTCATCCCATGTTTTGGGCGGTTTGATTCCTAAATCCTCAAAAATATCGGTTCGATAAAACATCATTAAAAAGCTTTGTTGCAATGGCATTGCATATACACCCGAATTATAGGTGTACGGAACAAAAGCATTTTCAGAAAACCATGTTTTTACTTCCTCAAATCCGGCAAACGAACTAAGCTCACAAAGAGAATTTCTGGCAGCCAAATTAACAACATCTCCGGCATAAAGCGAAACATCGGGCTCAGTCCCCGCCGCAATTGCAGTAACAAGGCTTTGTTTAACAAGGGAAATAGTGACCTCACTATTATATTTTGCTTTAAAATCATTATTAATAAGGTCGCTTATCACCTGTGTTTGATCGCGGCTTAATGCCACCCAAACCTTTAATGCTTCTTTAGAATTACTTGCGTCCGATAACTGATAATAATCTCCCGTGAAGCTTGAAAGGAACATCCTGAATCTGAACACTATTGTTTCAAAAAAACCTGCATTCTCTTTTCTTTTCTCTGAAGCATTTCCTTCAATGAAAATATAATCCATTTCAAGCGGTTGTTCCTTTAAAGTCAAAATCCACGAGGATAAGCTACTGATTGCATCCTGAAATTTATTTAAGCGCTCCGGAATTGTTCGGGGTCTTTTTTCAAAGCTATCAAGCAAGCTGGTAATCTGGTCAATAACAACCATATCGCTACCCTTTTGCACTCCGTCATCAAGCATTTCGTTTTTAACCGAAGCAAGCTGCTTTGATAATTCCTTCATTTGTGATTTTAAATCCGGAATTTGATTTTCAAGTCTGTAATCACGATACACATCCGGCGAAGTACCGGTTATCATAATGACCTTTCTGTAAAGCTCGTTAAGAGAAGCTACTATTTTTTCAAGACGCTCTGTATATGCACCGATAATTCCCGACACGGATTCAAATTCAATAGTATGCTTACCGGCATCCAGCCAAATCTCATACGGCTCCTCTGCGCCTAAGGTTATTATCTGCCAATCATTATCGAACGGAATGGATACGCTCGCTAATTCATCAAACAATAATTCTCCGTCAATCGTGATTTTTCTTGTTGAAAAAATTCCTCTTGCTTCGCTCTGCTTAGCGCGCATACCAATATGATAAAATCCGCTATTTTTAACCGTAAAGCTATATGCAATTATCTGCCCCGGTTGTTTCCAGGAAGACTGTCCTATTGTATTAAGATTAAGACTATACGCGTTGTTTAATTCACCATCGCTTGACTGAGTAATCGCACTTTGACGGTCGTATGTTGGATAAAGCATTTTACTGCTTGTGTACTCCGGTGTTTCAGCCTGAATTACTATAGTGTCTTTACCATTGGAATTATCGCCGTTTTGCTTAACAGAAAGCTTGTAATCGTTATATGAAAAAGCTTCGGAGGGGCTCGTAACCCTTACTTCTTTTACCTCAACCAATGCATACGCAAAATCGAGAGTAATAATATTTTCTCCGGTTTTAAGCTTAAAGAGAAGCGGAGATGGATATACTCTTGAATTATCATAAATAAATGTATAGCTTGTGAAAAAGATTTCGCGTTTAGGTGTTCTTATTTCATTCCCGCTATAATCCTTATCTATTCCGTCATCGGCATAGAAACGATTTAACACAAACGCTTCTGCACCTTTAAAAGGAGCTTTACCGTTAATTTTAAGTGAAAACTGAATATTCGAGCTTTTACCCTCCAATGGTAAATATCCGATTTTAATATTATACCAGCCGTCTTTTGGCACGTTCACTTTATATTCGGCAAAACTATTATTTTGCTCAAAACGAACTGCACCTTCATCCGTCTTTACCGCACCGTCTGAAACAAGCTCGACAATTGCAGAAGCGCTTTCAGCTTGTTCGTTTGATGCTGAAAATTCAGAAATATATTCGCTGTAAGTATTTGAATCGGCATCTGCAAAAGCATCCTGCAAAGATGTTTGATTTGCCTCACATACCAACAATAGCTGTGATACGGTAATAATTATTGCGATGCAAAATGCAAAAAACTTTTTCATAATCTGTAAATCTCACCCTAAAAATATAGTTTATTTCAGATCCTTACTTTTTTTCCATATATTTTTAATGGAGGTTATATCCGATAAGGATGTAGCATTTGCTGAAAGATAACTAAGTGAAGCAACATAATAATTGCCCTGAAGCTCAATATCTGCAGATGTTGCCGGTCTGTAAAGAGGCATACAAAGATATCCTCCCTCACCCAAAGCATCAATCCAATTATAAGCGTACTCGAGCCAATATCTCCTGTAATTATCAGGTTGGGATGCAAACCAACTTATATCATCCTTGCCCCAGCTTAGTGCCATCTCGGGTGTCGGCTTGCTGTGGTCTGTATTGGAAACACCGGCATTATCAAGCTCCACAAAATAAGGAAGATGCTCCGCCGTCCAACCGGAATGTGTTTTTCCGCCCGGTGCCCTTTTATAAATTGAATCAAGATTGCCAACCTTTAAAATTTGGGTTTGCGGATTTTCCTCGGACGGCATATGCGATTCGGTTTCCTCTGTGGTTGCACGAATTGGGAAAACCAAAAAATCAAAAAGCGCCAGATTATCTGTTCCGATATATTTATGCTTACTTGAAGTACCGTATGGAGTATGGGCATTTATTAATACAAAATGTCTGCGAGCGTGGGTTTTGGCATAGCTTCTTATCATATTGAACACTTTAGTTGTTGCCGCATAATTATAATCATTTGCGGCAATATGCAAAATTTGTCCGAAATGGAGGGCTTCATAGCCAATATCAATATATTTGCATGCCCTATAATAGAAAAACATCTGTGTCTCGATTTTGGAAATATCGGGTGTTGTTCCGCCCGAAACCATAGCATCAAAATCAAAATTGCGATTTTGAACCGTCTTTCCAAAAGCTTCAAAAACCCATGAGGGTACGGGAATCTGCTCAACATCACGGGAAATATTTTCAAAGATACAAGCTTCAAAAATAATTTCATCATCATAATTATGAACCGAAGCCATATAGTTTTTCTGATTATCAAAACGCTCTATTTCTGTGATTGTGGGATTCCAGACAGCCGCGGCTCTGCTTATGTATTTTGCGCCCGAGTAAAGGATGTCCCTTTTTCTCGCGAGTCCCTCATAAGAAAAATCCTCATAATAAAGGACATTATCTTCACCTGTCATAGTAACAGATCTGGAGAGATAATTACAAAGAACCTCTTTTGAAATAGAACCGTCAAATTCAAAATCAAGACCTGTGTTGACACTGCTTCCCCCGTTATCATATAAGGTGTAAAAATAATTCCAACCTTCCTTATCTTTTCCCTCCCCATTGCCAAGAATACTATTCATTCCGGCGCAAGCAAAAACACGCCAACGATAAATCGAATCCGCAGAGAGCATATTTTCCTGATTTGTTGTATATTCTGTTTCGGAAATTTCGTTGACAATCAAATCATCCTCAAAAATGGAGGTTTCCTCATCTAACCTTTGTATCTGCAGAATATAATTATCTGCAGTGCTACAGCTGCTCCATGTAAACTGCGCGTTTTCTGCTTCAACAAAAAGTTCATCGCCGGAGGTAGCAAGCAACGAAAATGATGACATGCTTACATTTGATAACAGCTTCTTAAGACGAATTAAATCTCTGATATCAACAGCTCCGTCAAAATTTAATTCACCCGCAATATTTTCCTCACCATTCAACAGCATTTTGCTCAAAGCCACCAAATCAGCGGCGGTAAGCTTTGAATCGTTATTCAAGTCACCTGTAACATAGCAACCTTCCTTTGCGGTAACCCCTGTTACAAACAAGCTATATCCCAGAAGCTGGTTATTATCATTAATTTCTTTATTCCAATTTGTGGCGGCAGTATTTCCGTTTGGCAATGAAATTCTCAAATATCCTGCTGTGGGAATATTAGCTTCGCAGAAACGAACATTAATCGGGAACTGTGTTCCGTTGCCTCTGCTTGTGCTGAAGCTATCCGTGCGCCAACGGATTTGGGTGGGAAGCCAACTACTGCCGTTTGCAGAATATTCAACCTTAACATCATCCCAAGATGCAACGCCCTCGGTTATACCCACCTTAAAGCTTACGGTCGATGCGTTGTCGAATGCATAATAAAGCTCAGGTGTAATATCACGGTTATATGCAACCGAGTATACATAACTACCATTTTCGGCAACATCGCTGAAGAAACGGTTATCCGAGATAAACCAATGCCAATCGTTAGTAATCTGTGAGATTGCTATACCGTCATTATAAGCAAAGACTTCACTTGAAACGGCATTTGATTGATAATAATAATTATGGATTGAAGTTCCGTTTCCGTTATTGGTTATAACATCGTTTTGGAGCTTTTCTAAACCGTATGCCGGACAAACAAATGCTCCGCCATTTTCTAAATAGCTTAATGCAGCACCGTTAATCGTGCCTGCGGCTGTTATCATTAGGTTTAATGTTTCGGTAGAAATAGTGATATTAACAATAGAAGCCTTTTCGCAACGAATAACATATTTACGCATTACAATTTTAATGGTATCGCTATCCGACCATTTTGCGGAGGTTTCAATATATTCGGGGGTAACTGATTTATAACCTGTGGAATCATCTACATTGAATTTCAAATCATTTTCATCTGTAAGTGCATCCCAAATAACACTTTTCATAACAACCGGTATAACCAGGGTTGTTCCTGCTTTTACATTATAGGTAAGGCTGAATTCATTGTTTCCGTCAATCTTGAAAACTTTGTTTTCATTAAGCTCAGGAATTAAATAGGATGGATTGCCCCACGGATTGCCCCAAAGCCAACCGTCAGTAAGGCTAACCTTCCCCAGATGAGCAGCGCCGCCTAAATATCCGTATTTGGTAGAAAATCCTCTGTTCCAGCCCAAAGCATCCGCCGGAATAACATCTTCATCGCCTGCGCCGATATAGGTTATATTACTTGCTGTAGCAGTTGCGGGAATAAGAAGTGCTGAGGAATGTATAAACGCGGTGGGATCAGGATTCAATACGGTTGCTTTTTCTTTGATTTTTGCGGCAGTGGGAAGTGTGATTATAAGCTTTCCGTTGCTCGGAACAATAAGCTCATAGTTGCGAACATTCATAGTTCCAAAGTCACAGCTATAATCCTTTTCTGTATAAAAAAGGAAATTTGAGGATGGTGTATACGCGGCTTCGTCACCGTAAGAAACCTTTATTGAGACATCCTCCCAAGAAGTGATTTCCTTGCGCATAGCAAGCTTAAAGGATACCTTTGTACCTGCAACGGTGTTATAGGTTATTACGGGAACATCCATATTTGCCCATGCATTTGCAGAATATACCCAAGTTCCGCTTGAAACGACCTCGGTATAAAAATCTGCTTGGTTAGACCAACGCCAAGTGTTACTTACTCTTACAGCACATACACCGTTTGTTATTTTTGCAAGGGATGTTACAGCAGACTTATTATAAGATAACCTGTCCTCATCGTAAAAAAGCTGAGCATCTGTGTTTGCTGTGTCTACTATCAGAAAATCTGATGCTTCTGCATTGAGTAAGTTTTCCGCAGAATCCTCTGCCTGTGCAGTTGCCATACCATTGCAAAGGGTAAGAACCAAACAAAAAGACAAAACCAAGGATAAAATTCTCCTCATTAATATCACTCTCCACCAATATTGGCTTTTAATCCTATAATATTTTATCAAATACTACAATTATTCACAATATAGATAACTGCCATTTTTTTATGTTTTTTTGCCATGTTTTGCTGAGATATTGACTTTTTGATTTGTTTTTTTTATAATATAAATTGGTGATTTAAATGAATAATACAGTTGCTGAAAAAATTTCCAGCGAATTAACTAAGCTTCTGATGATACCAATATCTTTTCAGGATGCCAGCATAACTATTCTCGATGTTCACTTAGTCAATTATGATATTCTTGATTGGTTTGTACCCAAGCACAGTCATCCGTGGTATGAATTCCTTTTTATAATTGACGGTAGTTTCGGCACCTCCTTACAGGACAATAAAATCACTTTGAATAAAAATGACTCTCTCTTGCTTTCTCCGGGGATAGTACACTCACACTATCCTCACGAGGACAACCTTTCTTTGCAGATATGTATAAGATTTAAGCTGGAACGCTTATACCAAAACGGAGTTCTTTACGATCAAATCAATGAGCTTTTCTCCAAAAAACAACACATATCCAACGATATGAAATTGGAATGTCTTCTTGAAAACATTTCACATGAATCCAACTTTGCAAATTTACTTGGTGTCTGGAATTGGATTATCGATATTTGCAAAGAAAAAATTGATTTTTCGAATAAGCCCTCCTCCTTTTCACAAATACTTGTATATCAAACCGATCTATATATAGAAAAATATTTTGCCGAAAATATCAGTCCGAAATTAATAGCAGACATACTCAATGTAAGTTATCGCACACTCGCCCGCCGCTATAAGGAAGAAACCGGAATAACAATCAACAAAAAAATCATTACAGTACGATTGGATATCGCCAAAGACCTCCTCATCAACACAGACGATAAAATAAAAACAATCGCTTCAAGAGTCGGATATTCCGATGTTTATTATTTTTCGCAATTATTTAAATCCGAAATAAGCCAATCACCTTTAGCATATAGAAAAAAATTCAGACATTTAGACGCCTGAAAGTAATAAGAACCCTCTTTATTTCTTTCCCTTTCACCGATAAGTAAAGGTTAGAAATATAGAGGGTTCATTTTATTATACTAAATAATTATTACAAGTAGCTTACTGAGGCATTGTAGCTAATATCTTTCTGAGACGAATTAAGTCTAAGATATTAACATTGTTATCGGAGTTGAGGTCAGCCGAATCGTAAGCCTCGTTTTCTAAAAGCATTTTGCTGAAAGCAACCAGGTCAGCAGCATTAAGAGCCGCGTCATGATTTAAGTCGCCGCCAATCACACACTCTATTGCAGATGCAGGAATAAGAAGCGCGCCGGAATGAACAATCGCATTAGGATCCTGACCCCAAGCAGTTTGAGTATTGCTTTGAATGGATGCAGCGGTCGGAAGAGTGATTGTAAGCTTTCCTGTGCTCGGAACGATAAGATCATAGCTACGAACACTCATAGTTCCGATTGTGCAGGCGTATTCCTTTTCGGTGTAAGAAAGGAAATATTCAGACGGTGTGTATGCAGCCCCACCGTAGGAAACATTTATCAAAACATCATCCCAGGATGCAGCCTGCTTACGCAATGCAATCTTAAACGAAACCTTTGTGCCTGCCATTACTCTATATGTTATAGCAGGAATGGTAGAATTTGCCCATGCGTTTGCAGAATACACCCAGGTGCCGCTCGGAACAACCTCATCATAGAAATTACTCCAAGTTTCAGGCCAACGCCAAGTGCTGGCTACCTGAACTGCGCATACACCGCCGGATGTGTCAGCTAATGATTTAACAGCGGACATATTGAATGAATATCTATCTGCATCAGTGAAAAGCTGAGCACCTGCGTTTGATGTATCTACTGTTAAGGAATCCGATACACCTGCATTCAGATAACATACCTCAGCAGATGCAGGAATAAGGAGCGCCGATGAATGAACAAACGCATCTCCGGGCTGACCCCAGTTAGCAGCTACCGTGTTGTCAGAAATGGTTGCAGCGGTGGGAAGTGTGATTATAAGCTTTCCGCTGCTTGGAACAATAAGCTCATAGCTACGAACTTTCATAGTTCCCTTTGCGCAAGGATAATCTTTTTCTGCATAAGAAAGGTATTCAGAGGACGGCACATACGCATCTTCGTTTCCATAAGCAACCTTTATAGAAATATTATCCCAAGAAGCTACCGGATCACGCAATGCAATCTTAAAAGATACCTTTGTACCAGCATATACCTTATAGGTTATTACAGGAACATCCATATTTGCCCATGCATTTGGAGAATATACCCAAGAGCCATATGGAACAACCTCGTTATAGAAATCGCACCAGCTTTCAGGCCAACGCCAAGTGTTAGATACCTGAACTGCGCACACACCGTTTGTCAGTTCTGCAAGTGATGTAACGGCAGCTTTATTGAATGAATATCTATCAGCATCACCGAATAGCTGAGCGCCTGTGTTCGTTGTATCCACGATTAACTCGTCTGCCGAACCTGCGGTAAGACCGTTTGCAGCAGATACATATTTAGTTGCAGTTGCAGGAATAAGAAGCGCGGAGGAATGAACAAATGCATCTCCCGGCTGACCCCAATTAGCTGCTACTGTATTGTCAGAAAGGGTTGCGGCGGTAGGAAGTGTGATTATAAGCTTTCCATCCTTCGGAACGATAAGCTCATAGCTGCGAACTTTCATAGTTCCCTTTGCACAAGGATAATCCTTTTCTGTATAAGAAAGGTAATCGGAAGACGGTGTATAAGCTGCTTCATTTCCATAAGATACCTTTATAGAAATATTGTCCCAAGAAGCTACCGGATCACGCAAAGCAAGCTTAAATGATACCTTTGTGTTTGCAGCGGTGTTATAGGTTATTACGGGAACCTCCATATTTGCCCATGCGTTTGGAGAATATACCCAAGAGCCATATGAAACAACCTCGTCATAGAAAGTACACCAGCTTTCAGGCCAACGCCAAGTGTTGGCTACCTGAACTGCGCACACACCGTTGGTAATTTCAGCAAGTGATGTAACGGCAGCTTTATTGAACGAATATCTATCTCCATCTTGGAAAAGCTGAGCGCCTGTGTTTGTTGTATCTACTGATATAGTGTCCTCTGCTCCTGCGACAAGCTTATTTGACTCATCTGCCCTAACAGCTACTATACCGGTAAATAAACTTAAGACTAATGCAAAAGATAAAACCAAGGATAAGATTTTTTTCATAAATATTAGCCTCCTTATAAATTTATATGTTTTTTCTCATATTTCACAAATCGCAATTATACGGAAAACCGCTTTTATCCAACGGATTAAATTATGCTATTATGTTATCATTATCCTCCTTAACTGTTATTTTTAATCCATATATCACGAATCGCAAATATATCAGAATAACCATTTGAAGATAATAAATTGCAAGATGCATCATAAAAAGTACGCGATGTATAACCATACGGCGTTGCGGGGCGGAAAATCGGCATACAAACGAAAGCATCCTCGTTATATTCGTTTTTCAGCTCTTTAAGCCAGCTATAAGCATAATCCAGCCAATATGAGCGATACGAGGCAGGCTGCGAAGCAAACCATCCTATATCGTCTCTGCCCCAGTTTACTGCAATATTAGGCGTTGGAATATCCAACAAACCATTGGTATTAGAAGCATTATCAAACTCAATATAATAAGGCAAGGTTTCAGCATACCAACCCGAATGTGTCATTCCGCCTCCAAAAGCCCTGCCAAACAGCGAATCGCCGTTTCCAACCTTCAAATACTGTGTTTGCGGTTTATTTGCTGAAGGCGGGTGAGGAGTGCTCTCGTTTGTGGTTGCTCGAAGCGGGAAGCAGATAAAATCATAGATAAGCTTATTATCTAATGTGCTTACATACGATTTATTATCGTTATAAGGTGTATGCGCATTTATCAGGATAAAATGGCGGCGCGCGTTTTTATTAGCATAATCACGCAGCATATTGAATACTTTAGCCGTACACTCCCAAGTGCCGTATTCCTTTGAAGAAATAATATCAATCTGTCCCATATGGAATGCCTCATATCCCGCATCAATGTATAATGTGCCTCGGTAATAAAAGAGCATTTGAGCTTCAAGCTTTGTCATATCCGGTATAGTTGAACCGGAATGAACAATCTTACCAAAATTGAAATTGCGTTTTTCAGGTGTCAGTCCAAATGCACGGAAAACCCAATCGGGAATGGGAATTTCGTTTACATTTCCATCTACATTCTCAAAAAGACAAGCCTCAAAAATTATATCGGGGTCATACTTATGAGCAAGCGCTATAAATTCTTTTTGTCCCGGCATTGAATTTATTTCCTTCATTCGCGGAGTCCAAACACATCCCGCACGGCTTACATATTTAGCACCCGTATATAAAACATTGTTTAAAATAGATATGCTTTTAAGGTTATCTAAGCTTAAAAAAGTTAAATCGTCTGCAGCGGTAACAGCTCTTGAAAGATAATTACACAAAACCTCTCGGGAAATTTTATAATCAAATTTAAAATCCATACCGGCCGTTGCAGGATGATTCTTAGAATCAACATACGAAATAAAAGCCTCATAATAATTATCGTTTACACCTGAGGAGTATTTCTTTCCGTATTTATTCTGAGCAACAACACACCATCTCAATATCTCGGATTCGGGAAGGTCACGCTTGACGGTATAGGTTGTTGTTTCAATTCCGCTTTCCCTGAACAATTCATTAAATGTTTGAGTTTTACTGTCATACTGTTCCACTATCAATATATAGCTCTCTGCCCACTCCGAGACACTCCATTTAAACTCAGGTCTGACAGAATTACAAATTAAGGATAATCTATTCGGGGAAATAAGTGCAAATTCGCCGGGTAAATGTGAAGAAACAGTAAAATCTGCTTCATCAAGTGTTTCATAAGGGAATGAGTATGTACTTGTCTCCTCTTCGTTTATAATATCAGAGGTAGTATAATAGTATTCGATCTCATCGTCTTTAGCTGTCCAGCGAATTTCTCTGCATCCGCAGACTGAAAACAAAAGGCTCAAAGACAAGACAAGTGCGATTAGTCTTTTTGAATTTTTCATTTTATCGCATTCCCTTCCTTTTTCTACGCTTAACAACGATAAGAACAACAATTGTTGCAATCAACACAAGCAAACAAGCTCCCGCTATAATTGAAACAGTTATTACTAACTTAATATCCGAATCATATCCCTCAATAATCCGATAGTTTTTGGTTGTGACAGTTTGCTTTGAAGCGGGTTTGATAACTACCGTCATTGGCTGAAGGGTATAATAAAGCTCTGTGGAACCGTATGTTGTTGAAATAAACATATTTTCCTTTAAAATAATATTATCCTCATACAGCTCGTTTTCTTCCGCATCAAAAAAGCTAATTGAAGTGTTGATCATTATCAAGCCTTTTTTCATTTGACCGATTGTTATATCATTTTTATAATAGATTGTTTTGGTGCCTTCATCTATATAAAGCACAGATGTATCTCTCGATTTAAATACACGGTCAGCCTTAAGGATTTCTCCTAAAATTTCATAGGAATCGTAGTATGTGCCATCCTCAATTCCGGGGCAATCCTTAGTGTAAAGCTTAATAAATACAGGACTGCTACCTACATTCGACATTGTATCCGTAAAAGGCACATTTCCTACAGTTGTAAGCTTATAAGTGCAATGTGAGAAATTCAGCCTTGATAGTAAGGTCTCATAATTTATGGTATCGTATATTGTAAAGCTGACATTAACTGTATTATCATTATAATTAATGATTACGGTCTGATCCTTAGCAGAAATTTCCGGTTTAAAGAATTTCTCTATCATTGTTACTTTCACATCATAATCCGTGAAATGGGTATCATCCTGAGTAAAGACATTACCTCTTGTATAAACCGACAACTTAAAGCTATCGGAAAGCTTGGTGCTATAGGGAACCTCTTTTCCGTTTGCGTCTATAACCTTGCCATAGCAATAATTCAAAGCAAGACTATTTACTAAATCGCCAACCGTAAGATTAGCTTTATTAAGACCTACAGCTTCGATTTTTTTATTTATCTCATCGATTGTAATATTAATATTTTCGGATTTTTCACCAACTGAAACCGAGCTATCCTTACTGCTCTTAACTACTGTTGGCGGCGCAATACATACTACCGATTCAATGAAATTTATACCGCTGTTTATTTTGGAAATTTCTTCCTGAGTACGGCTAAATTCAGGGAAAACAACCTTGATATATCCCTCTTCAACCATATGTATCGAATAGAAGCGTGTGTAAGCATCGCCCCAATTGTTATAATTTCTTGTGGTCTGCCTGTATTCGATTAAATGTGCGGGAACTTTTTCATAATGCTCGCCGTCACTTGAAATCAAAAACTCGAATTCATTATAAAAACTCGAACAATCAGCCGGCAACATAATGGGAATCTGGAATTCACTTCGCTCTGCTACTCTCCAGGCAATCGAAACTCTCTCTCCGGTAATCTTGGAGGCTTCGCCCATTGCATATACAGTTGACCAAACCTTGTCATCTGCGCCCAAGGTAAAAAACGGAGAGAATACCCAGCTATCTGTCTGTTTGAGAAGGACTGCGCCTGAAACGGTGGCATACTCAAGACCGCTATTTTGCAAATATGCCGAAGTAATTACCATTTTACCGTCAGCATCATAATAGTGCGGTGCATTACTCAAGCTGAGACTATCCGATGTACCTATTGTCATAAGGCGCTTTTCGTTGTAACTGCGCTCAATAATATATTTTTTAACTATCTCGCCTTTAGAATCAATTATATTGAGGTTGCAGCCCGCAGGAATAATAGCATTCTCATCAACAAGCGGCTTTCCCTTTTCATCTAAATACTGGAAAGTATATTTTTCCTTCGGCATATTTTTAAATTCGATATAATTTGATATATCCTTAAGAGCTATGCTATCCGATATCGTTATCAGTTTTTTGCCAACCGAAACTACATACTGATATTCTCTGGTAAAAGCGCCTGTGCTTGTGCCTGCTTTATAGCAGGTTGCCGGCAACATAAACACCGATGAAAATACAACGCTATATGAACTCGGATTAAGATTGTTATTTAAAATATTATTTGCTACATCAACGCCCGTCGGGAATTCAATCTTAAGAATGCCATCCTCAGGAATGGAAACAATATATTCTCTTACCTCGATCTCATGGAAGGTTCCCGATTTTTTTCCGCCGGAATACATAACATCTTCACACACATATTTTTCCGAAATATAAACCGAGTTTAAGGCTTCGTTATTAAAAAAAGTGCCATCTGTGGAAAAGCTGAACTTAACATCATTCCAATTAGCTGTATCGTTTCTAATTCCTATCTTAAGGCTTACCTCGGTATCCGCTACAACATCGTATTGTATAGTGGGCGCTCCATCGAGATATGACGGATTAACCGAATATAACCAGCTTGTCTTTTCGGGAGTGCTGGCAGGAATAACATCGTTATAAAACTCGCTGTTTCCTCTGAACCATCTCCATGTTGAAAATACCTTTGTTGCTGCAATTCCACCGTTTACGCGGGCATATTCTGTTCCTATATCCGATGCTCCAACCGCGCACAGGCTATCATCAGCAAAACCGCCTGCAATTACGGTTGAATTCGAAGAAACTGTTATTTCATCACTTTTACCGGCTGTCAACACCTTATTGGAATATTCACACGAAGCGGGAATGACCATAGCGGACGAATATACAACGCTTTCGCGGTCAGGATTGAGCGAATTTCCAACAATAGCATCCATAACGGTGCTTGCTTTAGGAAGTGTTATACGCAAAAGACCATTATCCTTAGGAATATAAACCTGATAGTTTCTGACACGCAATTTGCTGATATCAGCACTGTATACATTTTCGGAATAATTTAACTTGTTTTTTGAAACGGTTTCAAAGGCATCCCCGTCAACCGAGTAAGAAATTTCAACATCCTCAAAGGAAGCTGCTCCATCTCTGAGCACCACCTTGAAATCGACTCTTGTTCCCCCGGTCACCTTATAAGTAACGGTCGGAGTAACGGTAGAATTCCAGGGGTTTATCGAATAAACCCAACTATCAACCGGAACAACCTCAAGATAAAAATTGGGATTATTAGACCAATGCCAATCGCTGTCAACCAATACGGCAGAAGCACCTTCGTTGAGCGTAGCTAATGATGTTACATCTGCCTTAGAGTATGCTAATTTACCCTTATCTCCGCACAAAGGACTTGATGAAGTGTTTACAGAAATTATATCATCATCACCGGGCTTAAGTCTATCAGCATCAACCTCGGTCACAGTTGCCGGAATTAGAAATGCCGAAGAACCGATAAATGCATAATCAGCGGTATTCAGCCCTTTTTCTATTGTATTTGTCTTGATTGTCTTAGCTTTTGGAAGGGTTATTTTTACAAATCCCGTTTCTTCAACAAAGACATCATAAGACCTTACAGCTACTGTATGAGGTTGACCGGACTTTTCTCCTTGACAATATGCTGCATCCGCCTGAAAATTCTCGGTAGTATAAACAACATCAGAGGCTTTTACCGCTGAATACTCATCACCGTTTTTAGAATATTCAATTTTAAAATCAGACCATTCTGCAGTATCTGCTCGCAAGCCTAAACTAAATTTCAACACACTGTTTCCGGATATGCTATAAACGATTTCGGGAATTCCTTCATTATTGTTCGGATTTGGACAATAAACATAGTTTCCGGCAGAAATATGCGAATAAAAGCTACTGTTCCACAAAAACCAGCGCCAAGTGGTAAACACCTTTGAAGCGGCTACATTTTCATTCACTTTAGCAAAAGCACCTTCAAAGCTACCGTTTGCAACAATACAAACATCGCCACTTGTTCCATCGCCCAATGCATGTATCGGATTATCCAAAATAGTAATGGTATCTGCTTTCCCCGGGCTCATAGCGTCCGTTATAAGCGCTTCGGATGAAAAAATTATCATATTCAAAGAAGTTAAAACTATTGTTAAAACTAAAAGAAACGAAATTACCTTTTTCATACTTCCTCCTATGATTAATATAATTATAGAACCAAACTAAACAACTGTAATTATTTGCTGTTAAATCTATTTATAGCTGTTTTCAGGCTCGGTCCTACCTGCTCTACCATTTGAGAGGTAAGCACATTGACATTTGTAGCAAGGCTCCAATATGTATCCTGATCAAAATCGGCAAGACGCTCACCAAACGGAATAACATCCATGGTATATGTCACATTAACCTTCTTAAATACATCCCCATGCGCTTCGGGTGAATTTAACATATAAAGCTTATCGGGCCAACCGTATGTTTCTTTGTAAAGCTTCTCATTCTTAGCAGACAGCTCTTTATTCGGATTATAAGCCATATATCTCTTGAAATACAGCCACGCCGATGCAAGCCACGGATTTTTAGCCTTAAGCGGTATACAGGTAGGATCCGAAAGGCTTCCGCTATAATAAACATCTACATTATCGTCTCTCGGGAACGGTACTGCTAATATTTTTCCTGCTTTTACAGCCTTTATTGTGTCGGCAGAATCCTTGAGTGGCCATGCGCCGTTTACATCGCAGAAGAATCCTAAGGAATCACTGAGAACCATACTCATACCCTGCCAGGTTCCCGGAAGATCGGATAATTTAATTAATGACTTAGCATAATTAAAAGCACGGGTAACATTCTTGTTTTCAAGATTATATTCAAGCTTTTGTGTAGAAGAATTGATTCTGATAATGTCATTACCGGTAGTTGCAATAAAGGCAGATATACGGTTATTCGGAAGAGCGATACCATAGATACCATCATCAGGATCACTTATCTTTTCAACATACTTTTGAAGAGCAGACCAAGTCCACTTTCCGTCATAGAACATATCGAGGGGATCATATAATGAAGCATCGCCCTCTGCGGCATCCTGCACAAGCTTTGTATTGTATATAATGGTATTACCTGTCAAACCATAACCGGTTGTGAAAAATGCAACGCGCTTGCCGTTATATGTAGATATAGCAGGAGCAACATTTTTTACATCCTTCCATAGCGCATCGTCAAAATCTATATATTTATTCAAATCGTCCCAATATGGTTGCTTGAGCAAAGAAAGCCAAGAGCTTTGAGCATAATCAAACAGGTCAGGCGCTGAACCCGCCATAACCATTGAAGCAAGCTTTTCGGGCATCTGACTCCACGGAACAACGATGGTATCGAATTTTAAATCAATTCCTGTAAGCTCTTTAAAAATTTCAAGCTGGGTATCAAACTCAACACTGCTTCCACCTGCTGACGATGAAAGTACAGTAAGCGTATTGTTCTTGATTTTAGAAATAAAGTTGGGCATTTTTTTGGTATTAGTAACCCCAAAGCGCAGATTAGAGCTACCGCTTACGGTTTGCTCTCCGTTTTCATCCTGAGAACCGGTATCATTGCTTTCGGTAGTAATAACGGTGCTGGTTTCTAAAGAATCCGGATCGATAACCGTTCTCCCCGAATCTCCGCACGCTGTAAGTGTCAAAAGAATGCTTACGCATAAAACAGCCGATAAAATTCTAATAATTCTTCGTTCCATTAATTACAACTCCTTAAAAATTTCTGTGTTTCAAATCAAACCATCTATTAAAATGATTATTTGTTGATTTTTTTCACAATATAATTATAGTAAACGCTAATTTTGTTGGCAATATGTATAATTGCCATTCTTTTGTGTTTTTTTGCCACATTTAAAATCGGGCAATTTTATTTAAAAGATATATTACGGTCATTTGATATTCCGATCAATTTTTTTGATAACATATCCCATTGTCTTGGCAGGAAGGCAAAGCTTGCCGCCTTCAAAGGAGCCCGAGGTAAAGCCATAGGAAATCACATCATCAAATTTAAAGCTTTTTTCTGCTTCCGAGCTATTAAACAGGAAAATAATCTCATAGCCGTCACCTATCATTCGCTTTTCGGTAACATCAGACAAGCATTCAGAATATTGATTTTGCATTACACCCTGATCGGTGCAAATTGTCTTTATATAGCTCATCAATTCCTTTGATTGATATTTATGATAACTGTATCCTATCGGTAAACCGGACAAATAAACCCTACCCTCACCGTGTTTGACCTCAGAGAGTGCCGGAGAGCCATCGTTAAAGGACAATAGTGTTTCAGCATCCTCCACCTTATAAATTGTTTTAGCCGGAGTAAAGCTGATTTCTTTTCCGTTTACTGAAATTGTATCCTGATTAATGTATCGGCGTTCAAAAAGACGGGCTGTCATAATCGGTTTGCAATCAATATCATACGGCTGCATCCATGTATTCATAGTTCTTAAACCAAAGCCTTCATCGCAGATGGCTGCGCCACCCTCACGAATGAATTTTTCCAAATGGGGTACCATTTCAGGATTCAGCATTGTATGATACGGGAAATATAACAATTTGTAATCCTTAAATTTTTCAACATCATTTACACCGATATAATCCACTGCTATATCTGCATCCTGCAGCAATCGATACATTCCCGAGTGAGACCTTTGATAATAAAAACGATAGCCTTTGAATTCAAAAGAGAAATCAGCTCCAATAGTATCGTCAATAGCAGAAATAAGGGAAGAATTAAAATCAAAAACGATTGCGACCTGCGCTTTTGCCACTTTAGCACCGGCAAAATAATTCATATCCTTATGTAAATTTTCAGCAAAGCTCTGAGCCGCAAAAGCCACAGGACGGGGCGATCCATCCACGCGGAACAATCCGGCACAGTCACTTTCATATCCAATGCGCTCGGCGCGGTATTGCCAATATATCAAGCCTCTTGCACCGCCTGCAATAGCTGAATATAGCTTATACGACATGTCAAACGGGGTGTCGTACGGCATACAAAACATACCAAGTCCGGGATAGATTTCATGCAAAAAGAAATTCTCGTCTACGCCTCGAACCGCGTCCATAAGCATAGCAAAATCCATGCGTTTTTCGTGAGTATCCATAGCACAATCGCAAGGAATAGATGTGCCCCAAAAATCCACAGCCTTCGATACTGTATGGTCATCACAAACATCGTCCAGCGAGGGCTGAAAAGCGCTTGTTACACCAACATGCGCCATAATTGGACGCCGTTTGTCATATTTCTTAATACCGTCATACACAAATTTCAGATAATTATAAAGCTCTTTACCGCCTTTAAATTTTTTAAACTCAAAAGTATCCCAATAACCGTGAGGGGTTGACGGCAAAGCAATCGTATCGAAATCATCTTCAGCCGTTCCGTAAAATTCATTTAATTTTTCAATTGTTCCAAATCTTTCCTTTAAATGATTACCGAATGCCTTGCGGCAATGAGGGCAAAAGCAATCCTCAAAGGGTTTATTGCGTATTTCATTCCAGGTGTTCCAAAGAATAATATCCGGATTATCTGCATAACGCTCAGCAACCCTCTCAACGAAGGCTTTGGCACGGCGTTGAACATCCGGATTGGTGAAGCAGGGACGCCAACCGCCATAAAAAGCTCCGTGAGAGCCGCCTCTGATTTTTTCACCACGCGGTCCTATTCTCGTACCGTTATATTTGTCATAAATATACTGTGGAGCACATTCCAAAAGAAATTTCATTACAACCTTTCTTCCGTTTTTATGTGCCAGCTCCAACAATCCGTCAATATCTGAAAAATCATATTCGTTTTCTCGCTTTTCATTCCATCGCCAATTAATTCGGATTTGAAAAGCATCCATACCGAATTCTTCCATTTTTGCAATATCGCCTTCCCATTCGTCAGGGAGAGGAGTTGGCGAACGATAATACTGAGTGCCATAAACTATTTTTGGGAAAAACATATAATTACCTCCAATATCAAACTGTTTTTTGAGTGAAATTATCCCTTTTAGTACCTAATTATAATCATTTTATCAAACATTAAATTCATTAACAATGTGAATATCTGCCATTTTTTTGTTGTTTTTTGCCACGGCTGATTTTGTCCTGTTTCTTTATGTAAATGTTTTCCAACAAAACACCTTTTATAATAGAACGGCACCCTACCATAAAACAGGTAAGGTGCTGTTTGTTTTAATGCATTAAAGTGTTTTTTGCACTTATGAAAACGAATATTATATATCCTTTTTTAATACTATACTTCAAATTTGATTTCCCTCTTAACCGTTACATTGTCAAGCAATATATCATTACCGCGCTGAGTGAAATCTACACATTTTCCGTCCGCAATAACCCTCTTTACATTCCCTATCGTGCCTAATGTGACACTGCAAAGTTCCAATTTTCCGCCACGCAAAATAATTTTTTGACAGCTTTCGGTCTTAACAAAATCGCCCCAACCGCTTCCAATACTGAAAAAGCATTTGAAATCACCTTTGATTTTCGGGGTGAAGCCGATATGCTTGTTCGGCATATCAAACTCATATCCGCTAAGAATTGGCAAAAGTGCAAAGCTTGACATTGCTCTTGCATAGTTACTGCCGCACTCAAACTCATTATATGGGTTGCGGTTATCGCCTCTGAAGCGATTTCGCACCGCTTTCACAACCGATAAACCCTCGTTATAAAGTCCCTCGCTGAATAACTGACCCGCAAATGCATACTCGCACCCCGTCCAGCACTCCTCGCAGTAAACCATGGGAATAACCGGCTTTCTTGTACCCTCGGGATAACTGCAAAGCAGGGTGCCCGCCTCATCGTTAAGTGCAAAAGAGCGCCATGGATTAGTATGCTCACGAAGGTTGGTTTTAAAGTTATTCTTATAAAGATTTTTAAGTGCAATACGGCGTTGAGATTTATCAAAAACATCACCCAAATTGCTGATTGTTGCATGCCATTGACCAAGCATCTGGTCTATTGCACAACCCTCACCTATCTGATATTTAAGCTCGCGCTTTTCATCGTTCCAATAGTTAAGACAATCAAAATGCTCAGCGTATTCCTTATGTTCAAGGTCTATCTTATGGAAATAATATTCACCATTGAAAAGGTTTTCACGAGTCCACTCATAGCCCTTATTAAACAGCTCTGTATACTCCTTGCATTTCTCATCATCACCCAGAAATTTTGCCATTTCTGCCGCCGCTTTAAGTGCCGCAAGATACATTCCCTCAAGCCATGCGGTAGGCCCGAAAAACTCCATATCAAGGGTATGATGCTGTCTCCCCTCTAAAACTCCATCGCGGTCGCGATCCCATTCGTATTTATTATCCTTATGCCAAGCAAACTCAAGGAGCTTCTTTATATCATTCCAATTTTGTTTGAGCCAATCACTATTACCGCTTATTTTCCAATCGCGGTATATTTTAACAATATTTGCCATCTGTCCGTCAACACAAGGATGGAAAGCCCATCTTTCACGCTGTTCAAACGGCAGCATACTCCTGAACTGCATACTTCCTATCCCATCGGTGTTATACTTGATTTCTGTATCTCTGATACTTCGTTCAAGCTCCGGGAAAAGAAAGCAAAGCGCGTAGGCATAGCTCCATACATGAGTACAGGTACCCTCACAGGAGCCTTCTGTCTGATGCACACCTTCAAAGGCATAGAAGGTGCCATCCTCAAGACGAAGCACGGTTGGTGATTTCAGGACAGACATAGTGGAGGATACCGCATCAATTATGCTTTTATCAAGTGTGGAGGAATGAAGCGACCTGCAAAAGCTATCGGTTCTTTTATAAAGCATATCCCAATTATCAAGACTGTATAGACAAGAAGCCACCGAATCCTTAAAAAGTGTAGTATAATAATTTTTCCAACTAACATCTTTTCCGTTTTCGTCTTTACACGGCTCCCAATAGTTATAGTTGTTGGGCATATTCCAAGAAATAATGAACCTGAAATTACAAGAATTTTTTGAATCAAGTTCTTTTACTGCCCCAACCGAACATTTGTCACGATAACCATCCTTTTCATAAGTGCGATTTTCAAGATTACCATTATTAAACTCGTACCAAAAGCTGTTGAGTGCATCCTCCCAGCCGCCGCGATACCAATATTCCTGATAAAGTCCGTCACTTGCATCAACCGCCACGGTCATATCGCAATAATTGATACTATCCTCCTGAAAATTCGCAGTTTTCATCGAAATCATAGTATATTTATCGTTTGAAACCCTTTTATTTATACCCGAATCAACCTTATTACACATCGAAAGCACCGCTGTATACTTAATGTTCGGTTCACGGCTTTTAAAGGTTATATCAAAAAAAGCAGCAGGAATAGAGGAATTATCCGCATCAAGTGGGATAAATGGGTTAAACGCCTTCAGTATAACCTTTGCCGGAAAGTTTTCATCCTCAAAGGTTAGAGTGGCAATAGGAAAACTGCCGTCAAATTTCACCTTTTTAAAATGCGGCATACCGCAAAGGGTTTTTCGCTCAGGTCCATGACCGAATCCAAGATAACAGCCATCCTCGAAATTACCCGTAAGATTATGAAGAGTATCTCCTGCAAGTACCCTTGTATTCACCCTGCCGTCAGGATATTCTGCCTTTACCGCAAAATGACAGTAATCATTATAGCTCCCCTTATTAGGACGGTTAAATATCTCCCAATCAAGAAGCATACCGTTTCCTGTAAGTCCAATACTGCCTGTTCCTATTCCGCCTATTGGAAAGGAAATTTCCTTTAAATGCTTTCCTGTGTAAACCATAAAAAATTCCACCATTTCAACAAATATATACTTTTGTTTTGAGAACCGTATTAGTGATAAAATATACAACTAACCATCATCATTTTAGCAAACATTGAATTTATTAACAATATGAATATCTGCCAATTTTTTTTGTTTTTTTGCCAAGACTAAATTCATCTAAATATATTTATTACATATTGTAAGAGGCTATAGTTATTTGAGATATACTATAAAAGATAAACACTTTATTTCGCAACCTTATATATTATCCGGACACCGTTTTTTACAGATGATAGCAGACCTAATTCTTCAAATTTAAGAACAAAACCTCTGATGGTGGCATAAGCGGCATCACCGAAGTCCTTTTCAAGTTGTTTTGTCAAAAATTTCGATGTCCCGTAAAAAGATAAAACAAACTTTCAAAGCTTTATTTCTTTTTCGGTTATCCTACCATTTTTAATAAGGTATGCAAAAAATCATCAAAATTATTGTTATATTTATATCTCAACTTTTCATAGTCGCAAAAATGCTTATCCCTTAAAATTTTTGTAAATAAAGAAATATCCAAAACAATCTCTCTTTCTGATATATTATAGTATCAATCAGTATAAATTATTGTCAGTTTATATCAGCAATCATTTTTGCGTTTTTTGTCAACGAAACCTTACTGAAAACGCCGAAAACCCGCTATTTAAGCGGGTTTTCGTGTGTTTGCATTTTGGGCGAAACTTTAAAAATCCATAGTATTAACTGAAGCCCTCGTGGCCGGCATCAAGTATTATTTGCGGGCGGTTTTGAAAAGTCGAGGCGGTATCCGCCGCGTGCTCCTCATCCGCAGTAACAAAACAGACCGTAAACACTACCGATAACAAAAGTATTATTCCAATCACTTTTCTCTTTAAAATCACATTATCACTCCGGCACTATACTGTTATAATGATTTTGCTTTGTCGAAATAACTTTTGGGGCAGCCATTCCGACATCAACATAGTCATTATAAAAATATGATTTTAAACCGCAGCTTAGAATATTACATATTAACATTATACTATAAATCTAAACTTTTTCAATACCAACCACCCTAATTAATATTAAAAACTTAAAAAGAATGTCAAATGTGCTAATTGTTGACAAAAAAGTATTTTTTATTATAATAATAAATAAAATCATTCTTGGAGAAAAGAAACATGATAAAGTTAAATAGAAATTTAGTGCCAGACACTGTTAATACCTCCCCCGACTATTACTGCACATGGCAAACCCAGCTTTATGCTTCAAATGACGGTGGTCCTCAGGGACAGCGCGATATTCTTAATGAAAATGCGCTTTTCGGCAGGTCTTTTCCAAACGGTTGGACTGATTTTTATCCCGATGCACGCCGCGACCTGCTTTTTGTTATGGACGATAGCTGGGATGTGCCTTACGGCGAAGGACCGTTTGACTCGAAATGGTATGGCAGTCTTATTCTGGATGCCGAAAAATTCCCATCATTTGCAGGTGAAAAAACAGAAAATAAGATTGCACTCAAAGCCATAAATGAAGCAGTTAAGCAAAAGGGCTGGCGTGGCTTGGGCGGTTGGATATGCGCTCAAACAGCTCCCGCATTTAAGGGCGCCGACCGTGAGGAATATTGGAAAGCTCGCCTTTTGGAGGCGGATTTTTCAGGCTGGAGCTATTGGAAAATAGATTGGGGCGAGGATTCAAGAGACATCAAATTCCGTAAAATGATAAACACCTTAAAAAAGCAGTTTGCCCCAAAGCTAATTGCCGAGCAGGCAATGATTACGGAATTAGTTCCCTCGAGCGATGTTTACAGAACCTATGATGTTCCGGCGATAATGTCCATACCGATGACAATGGAAAAGCTTGCAGAAGTCCTTGTTTTTGATGCTGAGAGCGACTGTCTTGCACTTATTGACTGTGAAGACGAGGTCTATATTGCTGCCGCCCTCGGTTGCAGTATGGGAGTTATGCGCCACCCGATGGCAGGACCCCTCCCGGACGGCAGACCGGATCCCTCTTTCCCCGACCTGCACCGCAACCTGAAAACAAAGTTGGACGAGGTTACCCGTGCAGTGCGTTGGCACAGGCTTGCACCTGCCTTTGCAGTAAACGGAAGCTCAACCGTTATTTCCGATGAAATTTTGACAGATACCTGGCAGGTAGAGGATCAGCCGCGTGAAATTGAGGCATGGTGGAAATTTAAAAACGGAGATGTGATCGAAAAACGCGCTCCTGCGGCAATAGTAAGGGGCTTGCCGCTTCCCGCTGTTGTGCCCGACAGTAACGGCGATATTCCCTTTATAACCGCGGCAAAAAATCCAAACGGTGCCGTTTCAATTGCGACACTCGGCAGAACGGTGGGGCGAAGCTTTAAAACACCAAAATGCGAGCTTGTATTAGATACAGAAGATGCCGCAGTCTTCGGAATTTTCGGTGAATATAAATCGCTCACCCTTAAAACGGCAAAGGCAATATCAAAATCACATATTCTTGCACAGGATTTGCTTGATAATGCTTCTTACGATATAACCGATAATATTATTATAGGCAATGGCTTTATAACCGTTTCAGGTGAACTAATTTATAAAATCGGTACTATGTGTGCGCATTCAGGGGACACATCAGAGCCGGGACTTATAATAAAGATTGAAAATTACTAATTTCTGTAAAGCCGAGAGTAATCGGATTTTAATATTTTAAAACTGAAAATGGGACTGTATAAACACAAATTATAGTTAGAAATTGATGAATTTTAACGGAACGACACACAGGTCGTTCCCTACAAGTAACCTCAACAAACTATAATTTATATTTCAAATAAAATGATTAAAAATTAAGAATGCGGAAGTGGTGAAAAAAAACAAACTTCTTCCGCATTCTTTTTTATTGAGTTGGTTTATTTTATTGGCTTTTGAGGTAATTAAGTTTTTTTACAGCCCCATTTCTTTTAGTTCTAAATTAAATTTTATCTGTTTCTTATTGCGTCAATGGGGCGTTTTGAAGCTATACGCTTTACGGGGATGAAGCTTGCTATAAATGCAACAGCAATACTTACCGCCAACAAAAGAATTATTTGTCTCGGCCCGAAGCTCAGGACGGTTATCAATACACCCAATCTGGTGCGGACAATGTGGTTAATCACAGCCGTTATTATTCCCACGCCCAAGGCAGAAAGCACGAAGTTTATCATAGCGATGACGAAACTTTCGGCAAAGAAAATTCTGAAAACATCGTTTCCGCGAGAGCCAATCGCCCTTAAAATACCTATTTCCTGCTTTTTGTAGGATATACTCGTTCCGATAAAGTTTGCAAGCATTAATGCGGCAAAAGCGGCAAAGCCCAATCCGATGTAGAGGAATATTTTAGAAACCTCCTGCAATGCCGAGTTGATGGCATCCAGCTCATAGGTGACCGAATTCTGTATCTGATAGCGGAGGCTTGAATCCTCACGGTAGCAATAGCTTACAAGGGTTTTAATGTCACTCTTTTCCTTTGGCATTTCCCCGACAGAAAAGCTATAGTAACAGTCAGGTCCCTCTGTGAATTCATTATACATTTTATCACTGCAAACCAATGTGGAACGGATATTCATATTTTGAGATTGTATACTGCTTGTGTTATTGATAATTCCAACAAGCTTATACTTATTTGTATTACTCAGCACTTCGTTATCATCGAATTTATGTCCCCATACATCGAGGTCTCCGCTGTTTTTAATCATTGTAACATAATCTATCGAACCGTCCTCAAGTGTTGGCAGTTGTGTTGCCGATTCCTCATCAAAATACTCATATACAGAGTCTGTGGTGGCGATGATTTCATACTCGCCAAGTGTGGTTTTTTCACCGTCCACCCAAGTGATTAATTTTTTATCAATGTCACCAAGCCTTGCCATATAGTTGGTATCTACATTGTAATTTTTTCCGCCAAAGCCTATATATCCTTCAGTAATATTAGAAATTTTAGGTCTTTCACTTATCATTTTATCAACAAAACCCTCGCCTGTCATAATAACACAGGCATAAGAATACTGTGCTGAAAAATCAAACTCGCTGAAAAGGATATAATCAACCAATCTGTCAGCTTCGGACTGATATTCCTTTTCCTCGGTAAGAGAAACATATCTTTCGATATTAAAATCTGTGTCTACAATGGCGGTAACGGTATATTTAACTCCGTCTATCAAAAGTGTTTTACCGATTAAGTCGTTATAGGATTTTATTTCCTCATATTTCGGCTTTTCATTTTCCTTTAACGGTAATGTAATATCGGTATATTTTGCCTTTTTGAAAATTTCAAAAACATATTCACTGACAGCAATTTCATTTTTTGCTCCATCGGGCAAGGTGCCTGCCAAAAGTTCAAAATGCATATCCTCCATAACAGAGTTGCTTATTTCGGCAAATCCGGTGAATAATGTATTATAAATATCGAAATCGGTTTCACTGAGGCTTACCTGCGGATCTATATACTGACCGAAGCTCAAATCACTGTCAAGAGGTACATAAACTCCATGCATTACCACACCGGTGTTTTCCTTCAAGGCATTTAAATCCTTATCGGATAAGGAATAACCGTAATCCCTCCAATAAGAGTTTATGCCCTCTCCCACCTTTTTAGATTTTGCGGTGGAAACATAACTAAGCTCACTGTCGGCAAGGGAATTTGTGCAGGTTTTTATGTGGTTATAGGCTCCGAAGGTGTCGGAAAGACCGAAAAGCGCAAAAGCAACACAAGAAAGCAAAATTGTGATACAAAGTCTGAATTTTTTATATTTGAGGCTGCTTGTGCCGATTTTAAAGGCGTTCTTTAACGGGAGCTTTGATTTAATAAGCTTAAAGGCTGAGCCGTCCTGAGTTTTAATTTTTGAAACATCGGTTTTCACAAAGCAGCTGGAGGCAGTGGTATTCACCTGAAGCTTAACGGTGCCGTTTTTAATGCTGTCAATATACTCGTTGATTGCAATGCGGTCCTGTTCGGTTATGTGATAACCGCAAGGAAGCTCAATAACATTTTGATTATAGGTGATGGTTCGGGTTTCGGCTTCGGAAAAATCCGCATCGGTATTTATTTCCATATCGCTGATAACCGAGCCGTCTGCCAACTCAATAATACGGTCGGCATAATTTTCGGCAAACTCGCGGTCATGCGATACCACAATTACGAGCTTTTCCTTGGAGAGCTTTTTAAGGGTATCAAAAACCTGCTTTCCTGTAACCGAATCAAGTGCGCCGGTAGGCTCATCAGCCATAATAATCTGCGGTTTTTTAACCAATGCACGGGCTATTGCAACGCGCTGCTTTTGTCCCCCCGAAAGCTCATTTGGTTTGCGCGCACCGTAGCCTGCAAGGTCAACCTCCTCAAGAATTTTATTAACCTCATCATCGGTTGCCTTGCGGTTTTGAAGCTCAATTGCAAGTGCGATATTTGCGCCAACCGTAAAATCATCCAGCACATTATATTCCTGGAATATAAAGCCCACATAAGTGTTACGGTAAGAATCAAAGTGCTTCTGCTTAAAGGACTTTGACGAAACACCCTTTATAATTATTTCGCCGCCGTTATAGCTGTCAAGTCCGCCCAAAAGATTGAGCAAGGTTGATTTACCGCTGCCCGACTTGCCTAAAAGAAAGACCATTCCTGTTTCGGGAAACTTCAAACTCACCTTGTTTAAAGCTGTTACGGGCACACCCTTTTTAGGCTTGTAAATCTTAAGCAATTCCCTTGTTTCTAACATTTGATATTTTCCACCTTTCTGTGCAGTAAAATTAAAATATACTAACAGGTTTATTTTTTCTTAAGTAAAGCTATTTCGTTTTCAATATCATTTTTGAGCTCTACCCATTTATCCTCATGCTCAACATAATATTTGGGACAAATTTTTTCTGTTATATCGTAGTGTCGGATAACATCCTTTTCATCCAAATCAAACTCATAGCAAAGCCAAGCCGCCAGCTTAACAACAGATCTGTATGTTTCCCCTGAGAATTTTCCCGTTTCATCGGGATGACAGACCTCAATTGAAATTGTATCCTTATTTCTGTGATTGCTTGCGGCGGATTTTTCATAAAGAGGCAGACACTGAATTATCTCCCCGTCAAGACCGACAATGAAATGCGAGCTTACTGTAGTGCTTTCCTTATCGAAATAATCGCGGTTATTCTGCGCTGTGGTATCAGGATTTCCCACATAATGAATAACTATATTTTTTATATCGGTAAGTCTGATTTCACTGCGTGCGGTATTATGCGGATGAATAAGCTGAACATCAATCCAATCAGGAATTTCCAGCTCCTCTGCCTTTTCCACCCTTTCGGAAACATTACTGCCGTAAGGCGAGGGTATGAAGCCTTCGTCATATTGCTGTCCCTTAATAAGTCCGAAAATAAAAACCGTTGCGCAGACAACTGCCGCAGTTACAACAAATGTGAGCAGACAGATTTTTATTCTTCTCAAAATTTCACGGCGTCTGCGCCGTTTGCGTCTTGTGCTGTAAACCGCCTGGCGATTATAATTTCCTTGCATCATACGCCCTCTCCTGCAACTGCTGTATCAAAGGAAACGGTTGCTTTAAACAAATCGCCGTCCACACAAATTTCCATTACTCCGCCCTGCAGCTCGACAAGGCTTTTTGCAATTGAAAGCCCCAATCCGCTGCCCTCTGTATTACGGGAAGCGTCCCCTCTTACAAAGCGTTCCATAAGCTCATCGCTCGAAACATTAAGCTCATATCTTGATATATTTCTGAAGGTAATATTAACTCTGCCGTCTTTATCCTCAACATCAAGATAAGCTCTGGTGCCCGGCAGGGCATACTTACAAACATTACTCAGCAGATTATCAAACACCCTCCACAGATGTCTGCCGTCAGCCATAATGCAGATTGACTTTTCAGGAATTCTTAAAACAGGCTTTACACCGGCGACCAAAAGCTTTTCTTCAAACTCACCCAAGGCTTGACCTAACAGCACACTCACATCACAAACGGTGAGATTAACAGAGAGATTTCCCGTTGAAGCCTTGGAAGCCTCAACCAAATCCTCAACCAGCTTTTTAAGTCTGCCTGACTGTCTGTCCAAAACCTCGACATATTGCCGCACAGCTTCGTTTTCAGGATTTTCCTTTTTTATAAGGTCAACATAGTTTATGATTGAGGTCAGCGGCGTTTTTATATCGTGCGAAACATTGGTGATAAGCTCGGTCTTAAACCGTTCACTGCGCATTTTTTCATCCACAGCCGCCTGCAAGCCTTTATTTATATTATTAAGGCTGTTGCAGAAGTCTTTAAACTCACCGTACATATATTTAGTATCTATCTTATATTGCAGGTCGCCGCCGGCAATTCGCTCGCCGCCCTTTTTGATTTTCTGCAGTATCACAGAAAAATAAAGCACTGCCGCTATACCGGCAATATTAATCGGAACCAATAAAAGTATTATAGCCTCATCCGCATAACAATAAGCCATCCAAAGCATAAAGGCTATCATTGCGATTTCCCAGATAATACCCACACAAATCAGTAAAACGCTTTTCTTAACAAGCGAAAGATTTGAAATTATATAACCAATCCATCCGAAAAGCTTTTTGAAATATTTACCGAGAAAAGCAATCAGCCTGTAAATAAGGGTGTTTTTTATAACAGTTCCTGTTTTTACACGGGTGGCAAAGCTTAAAGTGAAGCCCAAGGCAAAGAAATAATCTACAGTACCAACAATGAAAATATATATTATCGCAGTTGCCAAATCATTTACGATATCGGCACCCAAAACACTTATTATTGCCACCCCTGCTATAATAGCAGCATAAACATCAAAGGGAAGCTTATCGAGCATATTAAGCCTTATGGTGCCGTTCTTATGACCTGCCGCATAATAAAGATAACACATTATTACTATAAATGCAATAAGTGAGCCTAACATTATGAAAATAACCGCATATTGAAGCTTAAAGCCTATTTCAACAAGCTTTACCGCCACCGAAAATATATCGTTTTTAGTCATATTCTCAGCAATATAGACCTTAATTTCATATTCCCGTTCAACATAAAATTCATCTGTACCGATGACGGTTATTTCATCGCCGTATTTTTCCATAGCTTCAGGTAATTCCTCAATTGGATACCAATCGGTAAAAAATGCCTCGCTGTCGGCAGAGGCTATATATTCCTCGCCATTATAATTGCTTGAAAAAATCTTGCCGTTTTCCCTCTCTGTAACAACAAAATAAACATTTTTATCCGAGTAATATTTACTCAAATTTTCGCCCATATACATTAAATTTGTTATATAATACGCTTCTTTTTGCGCCATATCCCCGAGTACCTCGGCGGTAACATTTTCCCTGTTACCGAAATAGAACTTATAATAACCCATAACCACAACAGCAAATACCGAAAGCACCAAACAAAGCGCAGTTATATAAGAAAGAATTACTGCAGCAATTTTCAAAGCAAGGCTGTCAGCAATCTTTTTCATAGCCCTCTCTCCTTTCCTGTCTTTTCTTTAGTCAAATATCCTTTTCCATTTTATAACCGTGTGCCCAAACCACTTTTAAATAACGCGGTTCAGCAGGATTAATTTCAATTTTTTCTCTTAAATGTCTTATATGCACTGCAACGGTGCTTTCTGCACCGTAGGCTTCATCGTTCCACACACGGCGGTATATTTCTTTCGGGGACATCACCGTTCCCGCATTTTGCATAAGAAGCTTCAGAATTTCAAATTCGGTTGGAGTCAGTGATATGCTTTCCCCGTCAACCGTAACCTGTTTTGCGTTATCGTTGAGCTCAATATTACCTATCGTAAGTCCGCTTTTTTCATCAGTTTTGTTACCTCCAAGCTGCATATATCGCCGCAGTTGTGAACGCACCCTTGCAATCACCTCAACAGGATTAAAGGGCTTTGTTATGTAATCGTCAGCACCGACATTAAGTCCCAATATTTTATCGGTATCCTCACCCTTAGCGGTAAGCAGAATAATAGGTATGTTTGAAAAATCGCGGATTTTTGCCATAGCGGTAATTCCGTCACATTCGGGCATCATTATATCCATAAGGAGCAAATTCACTTGGTTAGTCCTTAATATTTCTACAGCTTCATTTCCGTTGTATGCGCAAAGGGTATCATACCCTTCTGCTTCAAGATATATTTTCAAAGCTGCAACAATATCCCTTTCATCGTCACAAATCAGTATTTTATACATCCTCTGTTTCATCCCCTTTGATATGATTATACAATAAATCATTTTAAGAAAAAAGGCATTATTTTATTAAGAATTCTTTAAGATTGCATTTTTTGAGATTTGGTGTTATATTAAGTATATAACAAATTGTACGGAGTTGCAATTATGAAGCTTGAAATTTTACAAAACTGCCCCCCTGTGATAAGAGATTTTCTTACATACAATGAAACCATAAAAGGAAAATCATCACGCTCGGTTGAAGGCTATTATATTGACCTGCAAAGCTTTTTCCGCTATCTGCTGACAGTCCGCGGAATGGTTGACAGGAATACCGAATTTGAAAAAATCGACATTTCGCCTGTTGATATTAATCTTATAAAATCGGTTACTATTTCTGATTTATACGGATTTATGGTATTCTGCAAAAATGAGCGCGGTAATAACACTGCCACAAGGGCGCGAAAAACCTCAACATTGAGAATTTTTTTCAAATACCTCTCCTCACAAACACATCAAATTGACGAAAATCCTGCACTGATGCTTGAATCACCAAAGGTAAAGCAAAGCTTGCCCAAGCATTTAACCTTGGAGGATTCCTTGGAGCTTTTAAACTCGGTTGAAGGCAATAATATGAAGCGGGACTACTGTATTTTAACCCTTTTCCTTAATTGCGGTCTGCGGCTTGCCGAGCTTTGCTCTCTTAATCTTTCCGATATTACCACTGACGGCACCATTACGGTTACGGGTAAAGGCAACAAGCAGAGATTGGTATATCTAAACGAAGCATGTCAGAACGCAATAAACGAATATCTGGCGGTTCGCCCTCACGAAGGATTGGCTGTTACAGAAAAGAATGCTCTGTTTATAAGCCGCAATCACCGGCGGATAAGTCCCAAAACGGTTCAGCACATTGTTAAAAGCTACCTTGAAAAATCGGGACTTGGAAATATGGGATATTCTACCCACAAGCTGAGGCACACTGCCGCTACCCTTATGTACCAGCACGGAAATGTTGATATCCGTGTTTTAAAGGATATATTGGGGCATTCAAATCTCGGCACTACCCAGATTTACACACATGTATCCGATAAGCAAATCAAGCACGCGGTGGATTCCAACCCTCTTTCGGGTGTGAAATCTAAAAAATAAGCGGTTTTATGCTATTTTATACTTGAAATAATACAAATTTATGTTACAATAAATAAATATAAATTTTAATTTTAAAAGGAGTTTTCTCAAATGAAAAAGGAAGTTTTGGTTGAAATTTCAGCTCGCCATGTGCATGTATCGCAAAAGGATTTAGAAATCCTTTTCGGTGAAGGCTATCAGCTTACAAATAAAAAGGACCTTTCACAGCCCGGTCAGTTTGCCTGCGAGGAAAAGGTTACCGTTGTTGGCCCTAAGGCTTCTATGAAGGCTTCAATCTTAGGTCCTGTCCGTCCCGATACTCAGGTTGAGCTTTCCCTCACAGATGCCCGTTCTATCGGTGTTACTGCACCCATAAGAGAGTCCGGCGACATCAAAGGCACAGGTGCTTGCAAGCTTGTCGGCCCTGCAGGTGAGGTTGAAATCACCGAGGGTGTAATCGCCGCAAAGCGCCACATTCACATGACCGTTGCCGATGCTGAGAAATACGGAATAAAAGACAAGCAGATTGTAAATGTTAAAATTCCCACCGAGGGCAGATCACTTATTTTTGACGATGTTATTGCCCGCGTCAGCGACAGCTATGCTTTAGCAATGCACATCGACACCGATGAAGCAAATGCGGCTTGCGTTTCCGGAAGCTGTACCGGTGAGATAATTGACTGATAAAGCAGGCTTATATTTACATATCCCCTTTTGTCAGAAAAAATGCAGATACTGTGATTTTTACTCCTCGTTTGTAACCGATGAGCTTCTTGACAGATACACAACTGCACTAATTAAGTCTTTAACTCAATGGGGCGGCAGCTTTCGCCGCCCCATTGATACTGTGTATTTAGGGGGAGGCACACCCTCTCTGTTAGGTAATAGGCTTAAGCCTGTGCTGGAAGCTGTAAGAAATAATTTTGCGGTTGCAGGCGATGCCGAAATCACCTTAGAGCTAAATCCTGCCGGCGATACCGATGAAATTTTAAATTTTGCCACAGAGACAGGAATTAACCGCTTATCTATCGGCGCGCAAAGCGGAAATGATGATGAGCTGAAAATGCTCGGTCGGTCACATTCGGCAGCAGATACCGTTAAAACCGTGGAGCTTGCAAGAAAATACGGGTTTGAAAATATTTCGCTTGACCTTATGCTGGGATTGCCGTTTTCCTCACAAAGCACGCTTGAAAGCAGTCTTGAGTTTGTGCATCGGCTTAAGCCTGAGCACATTTCTGCTTATCTGCTCAAAATTGAGGAAAATACCGCTTTTTTCGCACAGAAAGACAAGCTTTCCTTACCCTCTGACGATGAACAGGCAGAGCAATATCTTTTAATGTGTTTGTTTTTCGAAAAAATCGGTTATAATCATTATGAAATTTCAAATTTCTGCAAGGACGGTAAAGAAAGCCGTCACAATCTTAAATATTGGAACGGCAATGAATATTTAGGTATAGGTCCTGCGGCGCATTCCTTGGTTTCGGGAAAAAGATTTTATTATCCCCGCGACCTGAAAGCCTTTTTAAACGGCAATTTCCCTTTGCCGGACGGTGACGGCGGCGGAGAATACGAGTACATTATGCTAAGGCTTCGCCTCAAAAACGGCGTTAGTGCCGAGCAATATAAATTTTTGTTTGGAAAGGCCTTACCCACAGAGTTTATTACCAAATGCAAGCAACTCAAATCTGCAGGATTAATGGAAATATACAATAACCGTTTTTATTTAACAAACAACGGTATGCTGTTATCAAACAGCATAATTTCAGAGCTTTTGGAGTGCATAGTATGAAAACCTTAAAAATTCATCTTATTCGACACGGAGCTACCGATGCTAATTACAGAGGTCAGTATATAGGCTGTAAAACCGATATACCGATTTCACCCGAAGGTCTTAACGAGCTTCGTCTCTTAAAGGAAAATATGGAATATCCGGAAATCGAGTGTGTTTATTCAAGTCCTATGCTTCGTTGCAAACAGACTGCCGCTGTCCTCTACCCCGATTTTCCTGTTATACCGGTGGAAAACCTTAAAGAATATGATTTTGGAAGCTTTGAGGGAAAAACTGCCGCTGAGCTTGAGGGAAATCCTAACTTTTTGCCTTGGACATCGGGTAAGCTCTCAGCACCTCCCGGCGGTGAGGATAATTCCGAATTCATCAAAAGGCTGTGTATAGGCTTAAATCAGATTGTGCTTGATATGCTCGAAAACGGAAATACACAGTCTGCCGTTATAATGCACGGAGGAGCAATTATGATGCTTTTGGGCGCAACCGCTGTGCCGAGACACCGACCGGTGGAATGGACTGCCGACAACGGCAGAGGCTATTCCTTGCTTATTACCCCATCTCTTTACCACAAAAGCGGTATTGTGGAGGTATATGATATTATTTGACATAATTCCTTGTATGTGTTATACTTAGTTGATTTATTAAACCTTAAACGGAGGAGAAAAATATGCTGGATATCAAGTTTATATGCGATAATCCTGAGCTTGTGAAGGAAAATATAAAGAAAAAGTTTAAGGAGAATAAGCTTTCCCTTGTGGACGAGGTTATCGCTCTTTATAACGAGAAATGTGCCGCTATAAGCCGCGCAAGTGAGCTTCGCGCCAACAGAAATAAAGTAAGCAAGCAAATCGGTATGCTTATGGGACAGGGCAAGCGCGAGGAAGCTGAAGAAATGAAGCGCCTTGTAAACGAGCAGGCGGCAGAATTGAAAATGCTGGAGGAAAAAGAAGCCGAGCTTTCAAAGAAGGTTTTAGAGGTTCAGATGAAAATTCCCAACATTGTTGACGAGAGCGTGCCCGTTGGAAAGGACGACAGCGAGAATGTTGAGGTTGAACAGTTTGGTGAAAAGAGCAATCCCGATTTTGTAATTCCCTATCACACCGATATAATGCAGTTGTTTGACGGTATTGACAAGGAAGCTGCAGGTAAGGTTGCAGGCGAAGGCTTCTATTACCTTATGGGCGACATTGCAAGACTTCATTCCGCAGTGCTTTCCTATGCAAGGGATTTTATGATTGATAAGGGCTTTACATACTGTGTACCGCCTTTTATGATTCGCAGTAATGTTGTTACAGGTGTTATGAGCTTTGAGGAAATGGACGCAATGATGTATAAGATAGAGGGCGAGGACCTTTATCTTATCGGTACATCCGAGCATTCAATGATTGGTAAGTTTATCGACACCATCACACCCGAGGAAAAGCTTCCTTTGACACTCACCAGCTATTCCCCCTGCTTCCGCAAGGAAAAGGGTGCTCACGGTATTGAGGAGCGCGGCATTTACCGCATACACCAATTTGAAAAGCAGGAAATGATAGTTATCTGTAAACCCGAGGAAAGCATGGATTGGTTCCATAAAATGTGGAGCTACTCTGTTGAGCTTTTCAGAAGCCTTGATATTCCTGTCCGTACACTTGAGTGTTGCACAGGCGACCTTGCCGACCTTAAGGTTAAATCCTATGATGTTGAAGCCTGGTCACCCAAACAGCAAAAGTATTTTGAGGTTTGCTCCTGCTCCAACCTGGGCGATGCTCAGGCGCGCCGTTTAGGCATCCGTGTTAAGGGTGAGGACGGTAAAAAGTATCTTGCGCATACCCTTAATAACACCGTTGTGGCACCTCCGAGAATGTTGATTGCATTCCTTGAAAACAACCTCCGTTTTGACGGTGAGCATTACAGTGTGCTTATCCCCGAAGCTTTAAGACCTTATATGGGCGGAAAAACTGTTATAACCAGCAACAAGACACTTTAAAAAGGCGTTTTGTCAGCAGTTGGGATAAAAGTCAAAATTAAAAAGCTTTATGTAAGCAGCCGCTTTGAAGCGGCTGCTTGTTATTTGCGGATTATTATATTGTTGGAAAGCTTTAGCCTGATATTTCTTTTTCAATAACCAACAATCGGTTATATTTTGCCACGCGGTCTGTACGGCAGGGCGCTCCGGTTTTAATCTGTCCCGCATTAACCGCTACCGCCAAGTCGGATATGGTTGTATCCTCGGTTTCGCCCGAACGGTGAGAAATAACGGTTGTATAACCGTTTGAACGGGCAAGCTCTATAACATCGAGTGTTTCAGTCAGAGTTCCTATTTGATTGGGCTTTATGAGAATTGAGTTGCCGGCACCGTTTGCAATACCCTTTTTGAGCCGTGCGGTATTGGTGACAAACAAATCGTCACCAACAAGCTGAATTTTTTTGCCCAAGCGGCTTGTAAGCAAGCCCCAGCCGTTCCAATCCTCCTCGGCAACGCCGTCCTCAATTGATATAACAGGATATTTCCCTATCAATTCCTCATAATAAGTGATAAGCTCCTCGGCGGTTTTCTCCACTTCTCTTTTTGGCAATTTGTATTTACCGTCTGAGTACCATTCACTTGATGCCACATCCAACGCAATTTTAATCGCATCTGTGTTATAGCCTGCTTTGTTTATTGCCTCAACTATAAGCTCGATTGCCTCCTCGTCCGAGCTTAAATTCGGCGCAAAGCCGCCCTCGTCTCCAACACCTGTGCTCATACCCTTGTCCTTTAAAATTTTACCCAAGGTATGATAAATTTCACTGCATTGCCGCAAACCCTCGGAAAAGCTTGACACCGCAAAGGGAATAATCATAAATTCCTGAATGTCTATATTGTTTGTCGCGTGTGCACCGCCGTTGAGAATATTCATCATAGGACGCGGTAATTTTGCACCGTTTATTCCTCCAAGGTAACGGTAAAGCGGCATATTGTAAGAGCTTGCAACAGCCTTTGCGGCTGCGAGTGATACTGCAAGAATAGCATTGGCGCCCAATCTTGATTTATTTTCTGTACCGTCAAGCTTTATAAGACACTCATCAATTTTTCTTTGTTCAACACTTTCAAGTCTGATGAGCTGTGGAGAAATCTCCTCGCAAATTCCCTTGACCGCATCTCTCACACCCTTGCCAAAATAACGGGAGCTGTCCCCGTCCCTTTTTTCGTGCGCCTCAAATTCACCTGTTGAAGCACCTGACGGTGCTAACGCAAAGCCTACACTCCCATCATTCAGCATCACCCTTGCGCCAACTGTCGGGTTGCTTCTTGAATCCATCAATTCATAGCCTTCTACCTTTATGATTTTCTTTTCTGTCATATATTTTCTCCTTAAAGTTTTTTAATAGCTTTACCTTTGGAAAAAGAAATATCCGTAATTAATGGGTATTTTTTCCTTAAAAATCGGTGTTTTTTTCAAAAAAGGACTGATTTTGTAATTTATTTGTAACTTTTTTGCGTTTTTTCATTAATATTACTTGCAAAATGAAACAAGATTGTGTAAAATAGATGTGTATGTAAAAAATAATTATTCTTTATAAATAAAAGGAAGTGTACTTACTATGTCAAATCGTCTTTTCCAAGGTGTAATCCACCAAATGAAGGATTCTATCGACCGCAGCTTCGGTGTTATTGATGAGACCTTCACCATTATCGCATGCAGTGAGCTTGGCAAAATCGGAGAGCAGGTTCAAAGCTTCCCTCTTTCCAACAGCGACCTGTCTGTAAACGGAGGTCTTACCTTCAAGGGCTTGGGCAATACTCAGGGCGCCAATTTCATCATTTTTGTTGAGGGTGATGACCTCTTGGCTTCCAAATACGCTTCGGTTTTAGCGGTTGCCTTTGCCAATATTAAGTTCTATTATGACGAAAAGTATGACCGCAGCAATTTCATCAAGAACATTATTCTTGACAACATCTTGCCCGGTGACATTTATCTCAAAGCAAGAGAGCTTTATTTCAACAGCGATGTTTTGCGCACCGTTATTTTAATCCGCGCAACAAAGCATCACGATATTTCGGTTTATGATATTCTTCAAAACCTTTTCCCGGACAAGTCCAAGGATTTTGTAATCAATATCAATGAAACCGATATTGCTCTCGTTAAGGAAACAAAGCCCGGTATTGACAACAAAACCATTGAAAAGCTTGCCAACACCATTGCTGACACTATTTCGGGTGAATTTTATGTTCACGCGGTTATCGGTATCGGTACCACTGTTGACAATCTTAAGGACCTTGCCCGTTCCTTCAAGGAGGCTCAGACAGCCTTAGAGGTTGGTAAGGTTTTCGATACAGAGAAAACTATTATTTCTTACGACAATCTTGGTATTGCAAGACTGATTTATCAGCTTCCCACCACCCTTTGCGAAACCTTCCTTAAGGAGGTTTTCAAATTGGGCTCAATAGAAAATCTTGATCAGGAAACACTCTTTACAATTCAGCGCTTCTTTGAGAATAATCTTAATGTTTCCGAAACCTCAAGAAAGCTCTTTGTTCACCGCAATACCTTGGTTTACAGACTTGAAAAAATCAAGAAAATAACCGGTCTTGATTTGCGCGAATTTGACCATGCAATCATCTTTAAGATTGCCCTTATGGTTAATAAGTATCTTAAAAGCAATCCCGTTAAATATTAATAAAGGACAGGCAAATGGAGCAATTTTTAACCAACGCAGAAATTCTGCAGCCGCAAAGACCTATAATTGAATTTCGCGGTGTTTCGAAAACCTATCCCGGGGGGACACACGCCCTTGAGGATGTTAATATTAAAATCCATAACGGTGAGTTTGTTTTTATTGTCGGCTCATCGGGTGCAGGAAAAAGCACCTTTATGAAGCTTATCATGCGTGAGGAAAAAACCAACACCGGCGAAATTAAGGTGAACGGTTTTAATCTTACCGATATGAAGCGCAAGGATGTTCCCCTGCTTCGCAGAACAATGGGTATTGTTTTTCAGGATTTTCGCCTTATCCCTACTATGAATGTTTTTGATAATGTTGCATTTGCGATGTATGTTGTCGGGGCTTCGGGCAGAGATATCCGCCGCGAGGTTTCCAAGGCGCTAAGCAAGGTAGGTCTCGGACACAAGGCGCGCTCAATGCCGTCACAGCTTTCGGGCGGTGAGCAACAGCGTGTCGGCTTAGCAAGAGCACTTGTCAACTCCCCTGACCTTATCATTGCGGACGAGCCCACAGGAAATGTTGACCCTAATATGTCTTATGAAATTGTTTCTCTGCTTACCGAAATCAATAAAAAAGGCACCACTATTCTCATGGTAACGCACGACCATAACCTTGTCCGCGATTTTCAGCACCGTGTAATTATGCTTGACGGCGGAAAAATCGTTGCCGACAATGCCGGAGGTGACCTGCAGTGAAATTAGGAAGTGTTAAATATCTTGTGGGCGAGGGCATAAAAAACACATGGGTAAACCGCCTTATGACCTTAGCCTCGGTGGGTGTGCTTGTTGCCTGCATGGTAATTATCGGTCTTGCCATTCTTATTACAGAAAATGTGAATGTGGCAATCGGTAATCTTGAACAGCAAAATGTTGTTATGGCTTATATGAAGGATTATAATTGGGCTTTATACAGCGATGATAACACCTCAGAAGACCAAGCTTCATCGTCTGAGACCGCCTCATCGGAAAATGAGGACGGGGAAAATTCCGCTGACGAGGATGAAGCCGATAAAAACGGCATCAAAGAAACCGACTACATAATCCACAGTGACGAGGAAGCGCAAGCTCTTTGCGATGAAATAGCCAAGCTTCCGAATGTAGCCGAAGTAATCTTTGTTTCAAGCGAGGAGGGCCTGCAAACCGTTAAGGACTCTATGTTGGCAGGTCAGGATGAATATTTTGATTTTCTTAATGAGGAATACGGCAATCCCATGTCCTGTGCCGCAAAAATCAAAATGAAGGATATGGCACTGTTTGACGAAACACTTGAACAAATTTCCGCTTTAGAGGGTATTGATATTATTCAATCACAGAGTGATTTGGCAGAAAAAATCACTGCAATTAAAAACGGTATCGGAGTTGCAGGTGTCTGGATAATTGCAATCTTAATGGTTATTGCCCTTGTTATTGTTTCAAATACAATCCGTGTTACAATGTATAACCGCAAGCTTGAAATCAGCATTATGAAGGCAGTTGGCGCCACAGATACATTTGTTCGTATCCCCTTTGTTGTTGAGGGTATGCTAATCGGATTAATTTCTGCGGTAATTGCAGAAGGCTTGCTCTATTTCTGTTACAGGGTTGCAACCGAAACAATTATTTCTACCTTAAGCACCACTGACATTGTTAAGTACGGCGATGTTGCCCTTTGGCTGTTCTTGGTGTTCGCAGTAATTGGTTTGTTTGCGGGAGTTCTCGGCAGTGTTATTATGATAGGTAAATATTTGCGCCGGGAAGGCAGCGAATTTGCGGCAATCTGAATTTTGGAGGAAAAAATGCGAAAACAATTATTAAAAATTCTTTCCGCTATATTGGTTTTAACTGTATTTGTCAGTGTTTTTTCTGTTGTGGATGTTTCGGCGGCGCTCAGTGCTTCGGAAATTCGAAATGAAATAAACAAGCTTGAACAGCAATCTAAAGACCTTGAAGCTGATATAAATAAGCTTCAAAACGATATAAACGCACAGCAAAAGCTCAAGGATGCCATTCAGCAAAAAATTGCGGTTGTTCAGCAACAAATTGATATTTGCAACAGTCAGATTTCAAAGATTAATAATGAGATTGCGGCTAACAATGCAGAAATCGAAAAAAGCAACAAGCAGATTGAGGCTGATAAGCTGACCTTTAAAAAGCGTTTGCGCGCAATATATATGAGCAATACCGGCAGTAATGTTCAGGTGCTTTTGGGGGCAGATGATTTTGCCGATTTTCTGCAATTAGCACAGCTCACCTCCTCGGTTTCTGCCAGAGACAAGCTTTTAATGGAGAAGCTCACCAAGGCAATAGAAAAGCTCCAGGAAAAGCAAAAGGAAAACAACAGACTTTTAGAGGAGCAGGTTGAGCTTAAAAATGTAATCAATGAGAAAAAGAAAGAGCTTCAGGCAGACAGTGATGCCATTCAAGGTGTTATCAATGATATTGATGCCGACAAGCTGACTTTGAAACAGCAAAATGATAAGCTTGAAAACCAAATAAAAAACTATCGGAACACACTTAACTCCTTGGCTTCAACAAGCGGATCCTCGGGCGGCATTTATGACGGAAGCGATTTCCTGTGGCCTACACCCGGTTATTACAAAATTTCCGCTTATTTCCAAGGCTATGATTCGGTTCACAACGGCGACCATGACGGTATCGACATTATCGGTGCATACCGCGGTCAGATAAGCGGCGCTAAGGTTGTTGCTATTGCTGACGGAACGGTTGAAATTTCTAAAAATTCCTGCCCACACAACGAACCGAAGCAGGGTTGGAGCTGTGGCTGTAACGGAAATTTCGGCAACTATGTAAAAATCCAACACGGCACAAAGGACGGTAAGGACTACGCCAGCATTTACGGTCACCTTGCACGCACTACCGTAAGCGCCAAACAAAAGGTTAAGAAGGGTCAGGTAATAGGTTATGTTGGCTCTACCGGTTGGTCAACCGGATACCATTTGCATTTTGGTATTGCTGTAAACAACGGTTGGAAAAATCCCCTTAATTATTACAAAAAAGTAGGATAATAATTATTATTAATCCGTCACCGTTTCTTTTGACGGTGACGGATTTTTTAGGCCGGTGAAGCTTTTGAAAATATTTAGGATACTAACTGTTATTTTTTTACTTACTTGGATGTGTTTAATATTCAGTCTCTCTGCCGAAACTGCCGATGCTTCGTCCCAAACAAGCGGCAGCCTGATTGCGGCAGTTTTGGAATTTTTTTATCCTGATTTTGATAATCTCAGTCAAACCGAACAGCAGGAGCTTATTGCACCTTTTCAGTTTATCGCAAGAAAGACGGCGCATTTTTCGCTCTATGCGGTTTTGGGGATATTTGCTTTTTTATCCACTGTTACATATACAAAAATAAATTTACTGCACCGAAGCGCAATAGCGGGCGGTATTTGCCTTTTATATGCGATAAGTGACGAGGTACATCAATTATTTGTACCCGGACGAAGTTGTGAAATACGGGATGTTCTGATTGATTTTTGCGGTGCAATGTTAGCCGTTTCTCTGCTTTTTTTAGTGACAAAATTCAGCAAAATAAGATTTACCAAAAAATATACATAACGGTGGTGCTCTCAATGCGAAAAAAAGAACTTTTAAAAATTAATGATGAGCTTTTTAAAAGGCTTGATTCGGTCACTGCATCCTTTGAGGAGCTTAAAAAGGACTATGAAGCTTTGCAAAAGGAGCTTTTGGCTTTAAAGGAAGAAAACAGCAGATTAACTGCTTTAACAGAGCCATCCGCCCCTTCAAAGGCATTAGAACAAAAAGGTGTTGATAATGCCTGCAGGGTTTCTGAGGATACGGAATATGCCTCCTCGGTAATAGGAAAAATTGTTGTTTCTGCAGCCAAGCACTGCAACAAGCTTACTGCTTGGTCGGACAGTCCCGAAATTCGGGAGCTTGTTAATCTCATTTTGGGCAGAACAGAGGTTGCAAAAGCAAATATTCTTAAAATACTTTCCTCCCAAACCGATAATCACGAGAAAAGACGAAATATTGACAAAGAGCTTGAGGTATGTGAGGATTACTTTTTGAGTATAATGGCACAATACAACTGAACTTGTCCTTTTTTTGCTTGTATTTTACCACTATATATTGTATAATATATAAAATAATCCAAAATTTTTAAAGGAGAAAAAACTTATGAAATGTCCTTTTTGCGGATTTGAAGAAAGCAAGGTTATCGACTCAAGACCGACCGATGAAGGTCAACGAATCAGGCGCAGACGCGAATGCCTGCAATGTGCCAAGCGCTTTACAACATACGAAATAATTGAAAGCCTGCCTATAATTGTTATTAAAAAGGATAAGTCACGCGAAACCTTTGACCGTAACAAGCTTATGACGGGATTGTTGCGCGCATGTGAAAAGCGTCCGGTTTCGTTTGATACTCTGGATAATATGATTGATGAAATTGAGATCATAATTCAAAACTCGCTCGACCGCGAGGTAAGCTCCGAAAAAATCGGTGAGCTGGTCATGGAAAAGCTAAAGAAAATCGATGAAGTGGCTTATGTGCGCTTTGCATCTGTTTACCGCCAATTTAAGGATATTAATACATTTATGTCAGAGCTTAACAAGCTTTTGTCTGACAGTTGATTTGAGGAATTATAATGAATAACAACAATAGCTTAATGGCAGACCTTTTACTGCCGGATATAGATAAGCTTCCCCAATTTTACGAGGAGCTTTACCCTGCCCGCAATTTGCCCGAAGGCGCAAGAGTTACCCGTATAGCACCCAGCCCCACGGGATATTTGCACTTAGGCACGCTTTTTGCGGCGCTTGTAAACAGAATTACCGCAACCTCAACGGGCGGTATTTTTTACACAAGAATTGAGGATACAGATAAGAAAAGAGAAATCGAAGGCGGAATTGAGGATATTATAGACGGACTTAACCGTTTTGGAATTTCCATTGACGAGGGCTTTGTTTCAGGCACAGAGGAAAGCGGTAAATACGGTCCGTATCAACAAAGCCGCCGCGCTGAGATATACCAGACCTATGTTAAAGAGCTTATCCGCCAAGGTCTTGCCTACCCTTGCTTTTGCACTGCTGAGGAATTAGAACAGGTGCGAAACGAGCAGGAAGCGCAGAAGCTTCGCACAGGGTATTACGGAAAATGGGCAAAGCACCGCGATATAAGCTACACTGAAGCCAAAGCCTTTATTGATGAAGGCAAGCCCTTTGTTATAAGACTTAAATCCCCGGGTAGCGAGGAAAACAAAATCGTATTTGAGGATGCAGTAAAGGGCAAGATAGAGATGCCCGAAAATGACGAGGATTTTGTTCTGCTTAAATCGGACGGTATACCCACCTACCATTTTGCTCACGCGATAGATGACCACCTGATGCACACCACACATGTTTTACGTGGTGATGAATGGATTTCATCCGTTCCGAAGCACATTCAATTATTTAAGATTTTAGGCTTTAAACCCCCTAAATACGGTCACATCTCCCCCATTATGAAGCTTGACAACGGAGCAAAGCGCAAAATTTCAAAGCGCAAGGACCCCGAAGCGGCTGTGCATTTCTTTGCAGAGCAGGGCTATGACAGTGAGTGTGTTATAAACTATCTTATGACGGTTGCCGCCTCCGACTTTGAGGATTGGCGCCGCGCTAACCCCGATGCTTCTTATAAAGAATTTAAGTTTAATCTGAAAAAAATGAGTGTTTCGGGCGCTCTTTTTGATGAAAACAAGCTGACAGATGTCAGCAAGAATATGGTTAGCAAGCTTAAGAGTGACGAGGTATACGCAAAGCTTACCGATTGGGCAAAGGAATTTGACAAGGAGTTTTACGACATCTTGATAAAAAATCCCGATTATACCAAGGCGGTGCTTGCAATTGACCGCGATGTACCAAAGCCCCGCAAGGATATTGCAAGGTGGAATGAAGCAAAGGATTATTTCGCATATCTGTTTGATGAGCTGTATATCCCTTGCTATGAGCTTCCCGAAAACATCCAAAAGGCTGATGCCATAAGCTTCTTGGAGGAATACAAAAATGTATACTCCCCTGATGATGACCGCCAGGCATGGTTTGACCGCATCAAGGAAATCGCACCAAAAATCGGATTTGCGGCTGAAACCAAGCAATACAAGGCTTCACCTGAGGAATTCAAAGGTCACGCAGGCGATTTGAGTACCGTATTGCGCATTGCTGTCACAGGCAGACGCAACACACCTGATCTTTGCAGTATTATGCAGGTATTGGGCAAGGATGAATGTATTAACCGTATAAACGCGGCAATAAAATCTATTTAAGGACTAATGTTTATGGATGAGAATATTATTAAAACCGAAGAAATTTCAGCTCCCTCTAATTTTATACACGACTTTATTGATGAGGATTTAAAGGAAGGGGTTTACACAAAGGTGCAAACCCGTTTCCCACCCGAGCCGAACGGTTATTTGCATATAGGTCACGCAAAGGCTATTTGTATTGACTTTGCAACTGCCGAAAAATACGGCGGAAGCTGTAATTTGAGACTTGATGACACTAATCCCACCAAAGAGGATGTGGAATATGTTGACGCCATAATGGAGGATATTAAGTGGTTAGGCTTCCATTGGGACAATGTTTATTACGCATCCGATTATTTTGACTTTATTTACGAATGTGCTTTAAAGCTTATCGACAAGGGGTTAGCTTATGTTGACGAGTCCTCCGCTGACGAAATCCGCGAAATGCGCGGCACATTAACAGAACCGGGCGTAAACAGTCCCTACCGCGAGCGTCCTATTGAGGAAACTAAATCCCTTTTTGCCCGTATGACAAAGGGTGAATTTGATAACGGTGCTATGGTATTGAGGGCTAAGATTGATATGTCCTCCTCTAACCTTAATATGCGCGACCCTGTTATTTACCGTATTATGAAGGCGCACCATCACCGCACAGGTGACAAATGGTGTGTGTATCCGATGTACGATTTTGCGCATCCCTTGAGTGATGCAAAGGAGGGCGTTACACACTCGCTTTGCTCATTGGAATTTGAAAACCACCGTCCGCTTTACAATTGGTTTTTGCAGATGTTGGATATACCCACTCCTCCAAGACAGATTGAATTTGCGCGTATGAATGTCAATTACACCCTCACAAGCAAGCGCAAATGCTTAAAGCTTGTAAATGACGGTCTTGTTTCCGGCTGGGATGACCCCAGAATGGCAACAATCTGTGGTATGCGCCGCAGAGGCTATCCTGCCGAGGCTGTGCGTGCATTTGTTGATAAAATCGGTGTTTCCAAGGCATACAGCGTTATTGACTATGCCCTGCTTGAGTCCTGTGTGAGAGATTATCTTAACGAAAATGCGGACAGAGCAATGGCTGTGTTGCGCCCGCTTAAGGTGATAATCGATAATTATCCCGAGGATAAAACAGACATTATTGAGGTTGAGGTTAATCCCAACAAGCCCGAGCTTGGCAAAAAGGCAGTTACCTTCTCAAAGGAAATATATATCGAACAGGATGACTTTATGTTAGACCCTCCGGGCAAATATTTCCGTCTCTGTCCTGCAAAGGAGGTTCGCCTCAAGGGAGCTTACTTTATTAAATATGCTTCACACGAGACCGATGAAAACGGCAATATTACGGTTGTTCACTGCACCTATGATCCAGAAAGCTTTGGAGGAGAAACTCCTGACGGCAGAAAGGTTAAGGGTACACTCCATTGGGTAAGTGCTAACCACAGCATTGATGCAGAGATAAGACTTTATGAAAGACTTTTCAATGTTCCTAACCCCAGCGATGAGGAGGGTGTTTCCTCCTTTGCAGATAACCTTAATCCCGAATCGCTTACCGTTTTAAGCAACTGTAAAATAGATAAAAGCTTGGCTTCTGTAAAAGACGGAGATACCTTCCAATTTATGCGTCAGGGATATTTCTGCGTTGACAAGGATTCCTCTGCCGAAAAGCCCGTTTTCAACCGTACGGTAGCGCTTAAGGATTCTTTTGTGAAAAAGGGATAAATTTATGACTGTTAATGAAATATATAGCTTTTTAAACGGTATATTCCCCACCGACACCGCCTGTGATTTTGATAATCCCGGTTTACTTGTGGGTAACCCCGAAAGTGAGGTTACTGCCGCTTTAATAGCGCTTGATTGCACGCTTAAAACTGTGGAAACCGCCAAGGAAAACAACTGTAATCTGATAATTACCCATCATCCCATTATTTTTGAGCCACTAAAAAAAGTGACAAAGGGCAGCATTGTTTTCGAGCTTGTGTCAAACGGTATTGCCGTGATTTCTATGCATACCAATATGGATATGGGAGAAAACGGTGTTAATGACTGTCTTTGCAATGCATTGGAATTCACCGATATTAAACCCATAATTGCCGAGGACGGATATATTTTAAAATGCGGTAAAACTCCTGTCCGCACCGCTGTAAGCTTCGCGGCATTCATAAAATCCAAGCTTGGCGGTTGTGTCAAGTTTGTTGACGGCAACCGAAAAATAAGCAATGTGCTTGTTTGCTCGGGCAGCGGCGGTGACTTTATAAACGAAGCAATAAAGGGAGGCTTTGATGCCTTTGTTACTGCTGATATAAAGCATCATCATTTCCTTATGGCTGCAGACCGCGGTATTTCACTTTTTGACGCAGGTCACTTTAATACAGAGGATGTTATAGTTGAGCCGCTTAAAGCTCTGCTTTCAGAAAAATTCCCCGATATAGAATTCATTGCAGACCACATCAGCCCGATAAAATATATATAAGCGACACGCGTTTTTAAAATACAAAAATGCAAAAAATCCGAGATTCATATCAGAATGTGAATCTCGGATTTTTTTGTCTCAAAAATTAAGTTTTGGAGGACTGCTCTGAAATACCGTGTAATTGCTTTCTATACTCTCTGGGAGATACACCGTAGTGATTTTTAAACTGTCTGCTGAAAAAGGTGATATCCGAAAAACCGCACTGCTCACTGATTTCGCTCACCGAAAAAAAGTCACTCGACAACATTTCACCTGCACGACTCATCCGCAGATTGACCAGGTATTGCCGAGGGGATAAACGGTATTTTTGATAAAACAGCTTTTTCAGATAAGCATAACTAATACCGCACAAACGGGCCAAATGCTCTCCCTCTATTTTCTCGCTGAAGTGCTCGCTGATGTAAGCTACTGCCGGCTCAATTTTTTCATTCTTGTGCTTTGGAAAATAGTTGTCATCTAAAAGATAGTTTAGCAATTCATATAAAATCGACATACATTTAATATAATACCCTTTTTCGCGGCGAATCCAAAAATGATAAAACCTTTTAAAAAGAACGGCGCATTTTGAATCGGCAGTGGCGGTGCAGACTGTGAGTTTTTGAAAAAGGGGTTTATCGGTCACAAAAAATATATCGTAGCAATGGCAACGGTCGGCGTGCTTTACCTCATATTTAGAATAAATTCCTTTCGGGATAAACTCCAAATTACCTGATTTCACCTTGCAAGTATGCTCACCAAGTGCAACTTCTGTTTCACCTGAAATCATAAAGATTAATTCATTGCACTTAATATTGTTTGAAAATGTGACATTGCTTTCTTTGAAGGAGCCTGACGGCACATAAAGAATGTTCTGAATTTCTGTAATGCAGAAGCGTTCGGTCATGGTATCACCCCTTTCAGTTTATCATATTGAAAACAAAAATGCAAATAATTTGTATCCATTAGTGCAAGTTGTTCTGTTCTGTGCATTTACTTTTGTGTTTTTATTGCTTATACTGAAAATAAAGAAACACGAATGGAGATGATTTAATGGATTTTGCCGACCTGCGATTAGAATTGTCCCAATTTTATAGCCAAAAGTGTGATTTTTTAGCCGAGCAATGCAAAAAAGAATGTGATACATATTTAAACGATAACATACCTGAAAGCATTTCTGCCTTTGCGATGAAAGGTGAACAATACCGTGTTATTGCAGAAAGGGTTGTTCCCACCCTGTTTGATTCCTGTGATTTTTATTATGAGGTTTGCGGCAATGCCTCATATGAGGTGCCTCAAACACCGGGAATGTGGACATATTATCATAACGAAGCTAAGTATATTGAGCTTAATAAGGATTTAACCGAGGAAAAAGAGCTTTGCACCTCATATCCGATTTACACCTATTGCGGTAATTTCGGAGATGAGCTGTACCATTTTGCCTTTGAAAACAAAGCAGTTATAGAAAAGGGCTTTAGAGGTATTTATGAGGAAATCAAAGAAAAAGTAAAATGTGAAACAAATCAGGAAAAGTTAGCTTTTTATAATTCTGCATTATCGGGAATTACAGCGGTTAAGCGAGTGGCGGAGCGCTTTTCGCTGTTGGCGGCAGAAAAGGCGAAAACTGCCGAAACAGAAGAAAAAAAGAGGCGCTTTCGCCGCATTGCAGAAACCGCAAAGCGCATCCCATGGGAAAAACCCGAAACCTTTTATGAAGCTTTGGAAACCGTCCTCTTTATTCAACAGGTGGTACCTTCATTAGAGGGAGGACTTTTGTGCAGCGTTGGCCGTTTGGATACCATTTTGTTACCTTTCTATAAGGCGGATATCCGCGATGGCACCGCTACCAAGGAGGAGGTATTCCGACTTATTTCGGAATTTTTGCTCACCTTTGATTTGCGTATTGACCATGACCGTAGCAATCAAGTCGACTCCATGGTGGGTGCAGTTTATACCCTTGGCGGTTGCGATAGCGAGGGCGAAGCTGTATTCAATGATTTAACCCGTATGTTTTTAGCCGCAAACAGTGAGCAAAACATTATCTACCCCAAAATCAAATGCCGTTTTTCTGCAGCCTCACCCAAGGAATATCTGGAGCTTATAAACAAGGATGTGCTAAATGGGAAAACAACCGTTCTATATGTAAACGATGACGGTTTAATTCCTGCCTTTACGCGTGCAGGGGTTGCATTAAAGGATGCCAGAGATTATTCCCTTTTAGGTTGTTGGGAACCTGTAATTCCGCGTGCAAGTAATGAGCACTGTGCCTATATGCTTCTTATTCGTATTTTTGAGCTTTCTATTTACGGCGGTTTACACAATGAGGGACAAATCCTTAATATTAAACCCCTTGACAGTGCAAAAAGCTTTGGTGAAGTGCTTGAAATCACCCTTGCTAATATTTATTCTGCAATGGATTCCCGCTGTAATATTGCCCGAAAGGCTCGCATGCATCTAAAGAAAATCGACCCACATCCCCTGCTTTCTTGCGGACTTCAAGATTGTATTGAAAGCGGAAAAGACCTTACCGATGGCGGTACCCATTATTATTTGGATGAAATTATTATGACGGGACTCCCCAATGTGCTAAATTCCCTCTTGGTTATTGATGAGCTTTGCTTTAAAAAGAAAAAATATACTTTAAGGGAGCTGCTTGCCTGTGTTCGTAATAATTGGAATAATGAAATAATCCGTAAGGAAGCGCTGGGTTGTGCTTTTTACGGTGACGAATCGAAGGAAAGCTCTGCTTTGGCGCGCCATATTACCGACAGCATTGCCCGCCACGCCGAAAGCATTAAAACCGCTTTTGACGGTCGTGTAACCGTTGGATATATGCTGTTTATGGAAATGTACCACTGGTCGTCAAAAATCCGTGCCACTCCGGACGGACGAAGAAACGGTGATTTCTTTGAACGCGGTCTCACACCCTCAGCCTTGCACCACATTGCTTCAGCTACCTCGGTACTCAACAGTGTGGCAGCTATTGACCCGTCAGGTATTGCCGCCGACAGTGTTGTTAATATCAATTTGCCCTTTGGAAATGTGAAGCCTGAAATTTTCGAGGCATTTTTGCGCACTGCAGCCAAGTCATCCGTTCAGGCATTACAGGTGAACTGTGTTACCAAGGAGGAACTGCTTGATGCGCTGGAAAATCCGGAGAAGCACAAGAATTTAATTGTCCGTGTTTGCGGTTATTCGGCTAAATTCATCAGCTTGCCCAAGCATGTTCAGCAGGACTTTTTACAAAGAAATTTTTTTGACAGATAGGAGTAATAAATATGACAATTCGTGGAAAAAAGGTATTGGTAACCGGTGGCAGTCGCGGTATCGGTTACGAAATCGCCCGCCGTCTGGTAACTGAAGGCTGCGAGGTAATCGTTACAGGTCGAAATGAAGACACTCTTAAAAAAGCCGCCGAAACAATAGGTGCAAAATGGATGGTGTGGGATATTGCCGATATCAGTATCCTTAAAGAAAAATTTGGGGAGGTTATTAAAACGCTTGGTGGCTTGGATACCGTTGTTTCCAATGCCGGTGTGCTCACCCGTGAGGACCATGAATGGGGTATGGGTATGCTGGAGCTTACTGAGGATGAATGGGATAATGTTATCAACATTAATCTCAAGGCAAATTTTTTCTTGATGCAGACCACTGTGAAATATTTTTACGAGAATGGGATTAAAGGAAATCTATTGAATATTGGCTCAGTAGCAAGTATTGAACCGAGCTGTGGTCCATACGGAGTATCCAAGGTTGGCGTTGCCGGTCTTACCAAGGGTTGGGGTAAGCAATTTGCCCCCTTTGGCATTGTGATTAACAGCATTGGTCCCGGACCTATTGCTACCGAAATGAATCATTGGCACGAGGGCGATTCCCTTGCTCACAGCCGTATTCCCACCGGTCGTTTCGGCACTGTGGAGGAGGTTGGTGAATTGGCAATGTATCTCCTCTCCAAAGAGGCTGTTCAGGTTATCGGTCAAACCTTTATTATTGACGGCGCATACGATATATAAAGCTTTATTAATACCTATTAGTTTGACAAACCGGAATTGAGCTCATCTCAATTCCGGTCAGTTTTTTTCTTTTATTTTCTGTGGTAGGTATAAAAAACTATTATATCCATATGCTCGTTACAAATACTGTTTATGCCTGATACAGTTATGCCGTCACCGCTTAGCAGATTATAATATGTTGCCTCTGAAACAGGACAGCGGAAAACATCGGTTGCTCCGCACATCACTCGGATTTCGTCATCAATAACCGCTATTCTGCCCTGTTTACCGAGGATTGTTTCCTTGACATCCCCGTCTGCAGTACGGATGCGGCGGGTAACATACTTGATTTCCCTGCCATCCATCTGACTCAATACCGGGTCTGTTTTAGTTTTAGAGCGCTTAAACCCAAACATCGGTTATTTACCAACCTTTTTCATTAGGTTGAAATCATAATCCTCGGGGCGGTAATCCTCCAAATACTTTATAATTTCATCTGTATTATCAAACAAGGGAGCAAGCTTAAGACATTCCTCGGTCATAAATTTATGCTCTGCGGCGTTTTCAAGCATCTTATAAAGGCAATCATAATATCCGTTAAGATTAAGAATTGCAACCGGCTTCTGATGCTGTCCTAACTGTTTGAGTGTCAAAATTTCAAAAAGCTCATCAAAGGTGCCAAGTCCGCCCGGTGCTACTATAAATGCATCCGATTTATCCTCTAAAAGCTTTTTGCGCTGACGCATATTCTCTGTATAAATAAATTCTGTGCAATGCTCAAAAAGCACACCGTCAACCTGAAAAAAGGTCGGTGCTATGCCAATGATTTTTCCGCTTTTTTTATGTGCTCCTCTTGCGGCAGCACCCATAAGACCGTTTGCACCGCCGCCGAAAACAAGGGTGTGTCCCCTTGTGGCTATTTTTTCACCCAAAAGCTCAGTTTCTGAGATGTGGCTTTTTTCAATTAATGCGCTTGAAGCGCCGTAAAGACAAATATTCATAATTTTTCTCCATTCAATACAGAATTTACAAGTGTATCTCCCTGATATTCAAGCTTCAGCGAAAAGAAAGGAACATTTTGCTCTATAAGGCGAAGGAAAATCTTATCGCCCTCCCAAATAGGCAGGCTGTAAAGCTTTTCCTTTTCAACCCATTCCAAATTCCCCTCGTCACACTCTTTGATTTCTCCGGAAAAATCATCCGAATGAAAGATATGCATATATTCGGTTTCCCAGACATCCGAAACAAAGGTAACTATTCCGCAATAGCGGTAGGAATTAAGTGTTAAGCCTGTTTCCTCAAGGGTTTCTCTTAAATTACATTCCTCCGGGCTTTCCTTATCCTCAAATTTACCGCCGATACCTACCCATTTATCGTGATTGAGGTCATTTTCTTTCTTAATGCGGTGAAGCATAAGATAGCATCCGTTCTTTTCTATATGGCAAAGGGTTGTGTTACGCATATAGTCTACTCCCCTGTCTGACCGGTTGTTGTACGCGGTGAAAATCCGTCAATATAAAAAATATTAGAATTAACATTTTGTTGGTCAAAAATATTGTTATACTGAACCTTTTCATAATCGTCAAGCAACACTGTATAAGGAGAAGCATCGCTCCATTTAAAATAATTGCCTTGGCTGTCTATATAACCGACCGTATCAATTACAGGAAGTGTTTTTGAAAGCTCAAGCAAATATTTATTATATTTTGTCAGCTTTATACCTGCTGTTTCAAGAACGAGAGAGGATAAATAATTTGAACTCAGCTTATCAATCTGTTTCTCCTCAATGTCATAATTTGCCCAGATTATAAAGGGTGTGCAATGACGGCTTTGAGTCTGCTCAACTGTTAGCTTAGAAAGGTCATTCACGCCCATAACCTCTGCAATAAATGCCGACTCAACCGATGGCTGATGGTCACCGAACATACATATTACAGTAGGCTCATCCACGCCTTTAAAATACTCTATAAGCTCTTTAAAAGCATCATCGCTTGCCTTTACAAGTGAGAGATACTTGTTTGTTTTATTATATGCTTTTGTGGTTGATGTTGTATAAATACATTCATTAAAATTAACACTGCTGGTTGTATATCCGCCGTGATTTTGCATTGTTACATTAAAAGCAAAATAAGGTTGTGATTTATCTCGGTTTTCAAAATCCTCTATGAGCAAATCATAATTATAGCTATCGCTTATATATTGGCGGATAAGCATTTTGGTACCTGGATAATATTGGTCTATCAAGCTCTGCAAATAGTCAGCATCGCTGCCGTTTTGCTGATATAGCCCCATCAAAGAAATATCAAGAATATCCTCAAGGCTTGTAAATTTATTTAAACCGAAATTTTCGTAAACCTCAGTTCTTCTCCAACCCGAAGCATAATAAGGGTGAAGTGCGTATGATGAATACCCCTGTGCTTCAACTGTTGAAACCAAGGAAGCAATAGGATTTTTAACATAAAGCATATACGCATTACTTCCCGAAGGCAAAAATGCAGTTGTATGACCTGTTAAAAACTCAAATTCCGTGTTTGATGTTCCCGCACCGATTACAGGTACATAAAGATTACCCTTGACGGTGTTTTCGCTAAGTGCGCGCATAAAGGGCATATAGTCCTCATTAGTAGTAAACTGACCGAGCACCTGCAAATCTGCCAAGGACTCATTCATAATGCAAATGATATTCGGTTTGGTATAGCTGTTATCGGGAGGCGGTGTTTTATCCTCCTCATTTCCCGAAACAACACCGCTTACATAGTTATCAATTTCACCGGGATTATAGTTATCCGGCTCCGACATATACAGATACTTCGTGTTGCAAAAGAAATTGTATACAAAACCATAGTTCCTGTAACCTCTTGTCTGATTCCAGAAATCGGGCTTTATGCCAATATCGGCAAAAATACTTGTGCCGTAAAAAAGCAGAAGCATAACCGCACAAAATGAACCTGCAAATGTGCGTGAAATTATCCTTGTCAGCAAGGTGAATTTCGGGGTTTTGGTTTTTACGCCTATAATAATTATAAAAATAAAGATTAACGAGGCGGTAATCACCTTATAGGTAGGGGTGTAATTATAGGTATTTGCAACACCGACCGCTGTGGAAACGCTCAAAAAATCCATTGGCAAAAAGGGTGTGCCCCTGAAATCCATCAAATAGCTATGTGCGGTTGCAAGACCGAAAAGCACCGGATTTACAATAAGGTACGAAAGCCCGAGTCTGCCTGTTATGGCAAAGAAAATCAAATAAAAAATAAGCACAATAACATAATTCCCAAAAAAGCCCAAATAGGTCATATTATAAATAAAAATATTGTTAAGTGCCTCTGTCATTGTAATAGTAACTATGGGCATTAAAAACAAGACAACAATATGCTGGATTTTGTTTGCAAGCTCGTTTTTTATAACTATGCTATACCCTGCACAAAGACCTAAAATTATCGGGCAGGAAAGCGCAAAGGCAAGCAAAACCCATCTTGTGGAAAATGCCTGCGAGGTAAACGCACCGGAAAAAATCACGACCATCAACAGGGTTATTATAAAAATCACAGCACCTATTATTTTGGAACGCTTTGTCGAGATTATCTCAAAATTATTTCTTAGAAACCTCGGTACATTCTCCTTTAAAACGGCACCTGTTTTTTTTGCAACCGTTAAAAGCTTCATTAACAGCAGTCCTTTCAAATAATCAAGGAAGTATTTATATCAAATTAAAATCAAAAAGAATACTTTGTATATTATAAAGATATTATACCATATTTTTCAAAAAAAACAACCTTGTAAATATGTTATAATCTTTAAATAATTATTAAGACTTTTAAAAAGTAGTGTTTTTTCGATAAAAAACGCTTCCTCCATAAGAGAAAGCGTTTTTAAACTCTAAAGCCGTTTTAAAATTTCATTGTTTTGAGTTATTATATGTCCTAAACCGTATATTAGGAAAAGTGTGATAAGAGCAACTATAACTCCCAATATAACCAATCCAACCGAAACGATCATAAAAATGTCATCAAGAAGGAACAGTACCGCAGCAACAGCAACAAAAAGCAATAAAATACTTATGGCAACAATAAAAGCAATTGCCTTTATTACCTTATCGATATTCTTTGCGCCGATGTTGGCATAGGCTGAAACGGGAGACTCCTTTTTGACCTTTTTAGCCCTTTTAGCAGGCTTTGCGGAGGAGCTGATATCCTCAAAGGTCATTTCATTTTCAGGTATATCACTCACAGCTATTACCCCTCTCTTTTAACGCCGATAGTAACATTCTCTCCGTTAATATCCCATTCCTTTACAAAGCCCAAGGGCTCACCAACGGTAATACTGTCAGCAAGGGTATCCTCAGAGATGTCTTTCGCATTTTTAAGCGCAATCGCAGTAACCGTTTCGCTACCCTTCAATGTTACTGAAATGTGGTCGGTAACATTGAAATCGGCATCCTTACGCATAGTTTGAAGCTTGCTGACAAGCTCTCTTACAAAGCCCTCCTCGATAAGCTCATCGGTTAGAGCTGTGTCAATAGCAACGGTAATTCCCCTGTCGCTTACAGTGTAAAAGCCTTCCTTTTGCTGAGCTTCGATAAGCAGATCTTCTTCACCGAGAGAAATTTCACCCGAGGAAAGCTTCAACGCAAGAGCACCGTTTGTATCAAGCTCCAGCTTTGCGGCAGAGCCGTCAAGCTCAGCCAACGCAGTACGGATTTCGCCTAACTGTTTACCGTATTTCGGACCTAAGGTTTTGAGTTGTGGCTTAAAGCTATAGGTTACGAAATCACCAACCTGTGATGTAAAGCTTACATTTTTAATATTAAGCTCATCTCTGATAATTTCGGTATAAAAATCCTCAAGCTCCCCGTCAAGCTTAACATACATAACAGACAAGGGCTGACGGTTTTTAATTGCTGAACCGTTTCTTGCCGCACGGCCGAGTACAACAATCTCAAGCACCTTATCCATTTGCTCCTCAAGCTTTGTGTCAATCAAAGCTTCGTCTACCACAGGGAAATCACAGAGGTGAATACTCTCAGGCGCCGATTTATCAATATTGCAAACCAAATTTTGATAAATATTCTCGGTCATAAAGGGTATCATAGGTGCAGCCGCCTTAGCAATTGTAACAAGAGCTGTATAAAGGGTGAGATATGCGGCGATTTTATCGTCCGTCATACCCTGTACCCAATATCTTTCGCGGCCGCGGCGTACATACCAATTACTCATTTCATCCACAAAATCCTGCAAAGCGCGGGCGGCTTCGGGGATACGATAGTTGCCGAGGTTTTCGTCAACTGCCTTAACGGTTGAATTAAGTCTGGACAAAAGCCACTTATCCATTACCGTGAGCTTATAATCGTTAATATCATATTTCGTAGGATCAAACTTATCAATATTGGCATACAGCACATAGAAAGCATAGGTATTCCAAAGGGTACCCATAAACTTGCGCTGACCCTCGGTAACAGCTCGGTCATGGAAGCGGTTAGGAAGCCACGGAGCAGAATTGGTGTAGAAATACCAACGGATAGCATCTGCACCGAATTTCTCCAAAGCATCAAACGGGTCAACTGCATTACCCTTGGATTTACTCATTTTCTGACCGTTTTCATCCTGAACATGTCCCAGAACTATAACATTCTTAAAGGGAGCTTTATCGAAAATCAAGGTAGAAATAGCCAAAAGTGAATAGAACCAACCTCTGGTCTGGTCAACAGCCTCAGAAATGAAGTCTGCCGGGAATTGAGACTCAAAAAGCTCTTTATTCTCAAAAGGATAGTGATGCTGTGCGAATGGCATTGAGCCGGAGTCAAACCAGCAGTCAATTACCTCAGGAACACGCTGCATTTTTTTGCCGCAATGCGGACAGTCAAGTGTAACGGCATCGATAAACGGGCGGTGAAGCTCAATTTCATCGGGGCAATCCGAGGACATTGCTTTCAATTCATCGATACTTCCGATAGAATGCATATGTCCGCACTCGCACTGCCAGATATTAAGCGGTGTTCCCCAATATCTGTTACGGGAAATACCCCAATCCTGAACATTCTTAAGCCAATCGCCGAAACGGCCCTTACCGATACTTTCAGGTATCCAATTAATGGTATCATTATTGCGGATAAGGTCATCCTTAACCGCCGTCATTTTTATAAACCACGATTCGCGCGCATAGTAAATGAGAGGTGTATCACAACGCCAACAGTGCGGATAGTCATGTTCGAATTTAGGTGCATCAAACAAAAGTCCCTTTTCCTCAAGGTCCTTAAGCACAAGCGGGTCTGCGTTTTTAACAAACACACCTGCATAAGGGGTTTCCTCGGTCAGTTCACCCTTACTGTCAACAAACTGAACGAAAGGCAGGTCATACTTTCTGCCGACCTTGGCATCGTCCTCACCGAAGGCAGGTGCTATATGAACGATACCTGTACCGTCTGTCATAGTAACATAGCTGTCACAGGTTATAAAGTGACCTTTTTTGTGTTGTTTTTCACATACGGGCTTAACAAAATCAAAAAGGGGCTCATATTCCCTATTCTCCAAATCGGTGCCGACAAGCTCCCCGATAATTTCATAGGCAGGCGTTTCCTCTGAAGCAAGCTTGCCCAAAACCTTGTCAAGCAATGCTTTTGCCATATAATAAACATTGCCGTCTGCCGCTTTTACCTTACAGTATGTTTCGTCAGGATTAACGCAAAGTGCAACATTGGAAGGCAATGTCCAAGGAGTGGTAGTCCAAGCAAGGAAAAATGCGTCCTCTCCCACCACCTTAAAACGCACAACAGCACTGCGCTCCTTGACATTTTTATAGCCCTGTGCAACCTCATGTGAGGAAAGCGGTGTACCACAACGGGGACAATAGGGTACGATTTTAAAGCCCTTATAAAGCAAGCCTTTATCAAAAATCTGCTTCAAAGCCCACCATTCCGACTCGATAAAATCATTATGATAGGTTACATACGGGTCATCCATATCAGCCCAAAAGCCGACAGTTTTGGAGAAATCCTCCCACATACCCTTATATTTCCAGACACTTTCCTTGCAGTGACCGATAAAAGGCTCCAGACCGTATTCCTCAATCTGCTCCTTACCGTCAAGTCCAAGAAGCTTCTCAACCTCAAGCTCAACAGGCAAGCCATGGGTATCCCAGCCTGCTTTGCGGGGTACCATACAGCCCTTCATAGTTCTGTAACGCGGAATCATATCCTTAATAACGCGGGTAAGAACATGACCTATATGAGGTTTGCCGTTAGCGGTAGGCGGACCGTCATAAAAAACATAAGGCTCGCCCTTTGCCTTGGAATCAATACTTTTTTCAAAAATCTTTTTTTCTTCCCAGAATTTTTCTATTTTCTTTTCTTCCTCAACAAAGTTGAGATTGGGTGAAATGCTGTTATACACTTTATAGGTTCCCCTTTCAACGAAAACCAAAAGCCCCTCGCCCTTACAGAGCGAAGGTGCTTTTTCATATTTTAAATTAAGCGATTATTCCTTAACGGTAGGAATCTGTTGCTTTAAAGCTGCTCTTGTCTTGCGAACCTCACCAAGGTTTGCGGTGAGCCCCTCGTCTGCGCGGCGCATAATATCATCAACAAAATCCTGTGCTGCCTTGCGCATCTCGCGGCTCTTGGTCTGAGCAGTTGCAATGATTTCAGCCGCTTTCTGCTGTGCAAGCTTTACAACCTCTTCCTGAGCTACCATTGCCTTTGCGCGCTCCTCAGCATTTCTTATAATGCCGTCTGCTTCGCGCTTAGCGTTTGTAATAATATCTGCACGGTCTGCCACAATACCCTTAGCCTGTTTAATTTCGGCAGGGATATTAAGACGGATATCATCAACAACCGCCCTAAGCTTTTCAATATCAACAACGGTTTTTTTGCCGGGGATTTTAATGCCGCTGTCGAGCACCTCGTCAAACTGTTCAAGTAATTCATCAAGTGTCATTTTTCCATCCTCCAACCGGTATACCGGCATAGTTATTTTTGAATTCTGTTTATAATATCCTGTCTTATCACCTCAGGAACAAAGCTGCTTATATCTCCGCCCATTGAGGCAATTTGCTTTACCATGCTTGAGCTTAAATACATATTCTCTGTTGCTGTTGTGAGAAACAGGGTTTCAACATTTGGATTTAACTTTTTATTGGTAAGAGCCATCTGAAATTCATATTCGAAATCAGACATAGCCCTAAGCCCCTTTATAATTGCGGTAGCTCCTGTTTCAGCGGCATAATCTGCAAGCAGACCGCCGTAATGCACAACCGAAACATTTTCAATTTCAGGAATACATTTTTTTATCATTTCAACCCGTTCATCGGGAGTGAAGGAGCAGTTTTTTGTTGAATTGCTTGCCACAACCACGATAACCTTGTAAAACATATTAGCGGCTCTTGTTATGATATCAAGATGACCGTAGGTTACAGGGTCAAAGCTGCCGGGACAAATTGCAATTACCTTTTCTTTCATACGCGGTCCTCTTTTCTGTAAACAGTGACAAGCACTTTACCGTAACGGTAGGTACGCCATACGGCAAAACCGCCTACATTCTGTTCAAGCTTCACTTCGGGCGGATGCTCACAGATAACCGTACCGTAATCGCTGACAAGCGGAAGTGTTGCCTTAAGAGCCGGCATCAAAATACCCGCATTATATGGAGGGTCAAGAAATACTATGTCAAAGCTTTCGCGGCACATAGCGCAAAAGGATGCGTAATCCGACTGCACTATTCTTGCTCTTTCTTCAAAGCCGCAGGCATCAATATTCTTTTTAGCCGCCTTAACAGAAACCGCAGAGTTATCCACCAAAACAGCACTTGCGGCTCCCCTGCTCAATGCCTCAACACCAAGCTGACCTGAGCCTGCAAACAAATCAAGAACCCTTCTGCCCTCAATATCAAATTGCAAAGCGCTGAAAATGCCCTCCTTAACCCGTTCGGGTGTGGGACGAACATCTCTGCCCTCGGGTGTAAAAAGGCGTTTACCGCGCGCCGTACCTGTAATAACTCGCATTAGCATCACCAAAAGAAATAACTTGGCATAGTACCTAATACATTATCCCACTAAAGGCTATGCTTTGTCAATAGTTTTTTTAAAAAAATGCGGTTTTTTATCCTGAAAATGCCCTCTTACTTGAAAAAAAGAATAAATTACAGTATAATTTAATGTAATTAACAAAAGGATTAACAAAATATGATTGATATTTATTTTTTAAAAACCGACTTACTCACTTCAAAATCCGAACAAAAAAAGCTTTGTTCTTTGCTTGGGTATGAAATTGTGCGTCAGGCATATTCCGCTTTTACGGGCAAGGACAAGGCTTCTGCCGAGTTTGCTGTGCTAAACAACGGAAAGCCCCTCATCAAGGGGGCTGACAATTTTCACTTCAGCATTTCGCACAGCGGCAATGCTGTAGCGGTTGCGGTTAGCAGTTCACCCTTGGGGCTTGACATTGAAATCTTAAAACCTGCAAATTTAAAAATCGCCGATAGGTTTTTCACTCAAGCCGAAAACGCTTATATTTTCGACAGCCCCACCGATACCAACCGCCGTTTTTTCGAGATTTGGACTAAAAAGGAAGCTGTGATAAAACAAAGCGGAATGGGGCTGGCACAGGGGCTTGAAGGCTTTGATGTAACAGATACTGACTTAGGTCGGTGGCTCTGCACCCTTGAAAAAGACGGCTTTATTCTATCAATTTGTGCCGAAAAAGCCGAGGATTTCCGCATAATTGAGGTTGAAAATCCGAAAATCAATAATATACAAACTTAAATCTTGATAATATGATGGGTTTGTGGTATTATTATTTAGTTTAATGCTGATATAAAGGGGTATTACTTGTGGCAAATTTAAAGCATGAGATTGAAAGACGGCGCACCTTTGCGATTATTTCGCACCCTGACGCCGGAAAAACCACTCTTACAGAAAAATTCCTCCTATACGGCGGAGCAATTCAAACCGCCGGCTCGGTTAAAGGTAAAGCTACTGCAAAGCACGCCGTAAGCGACTGGATGGAGCTTGAAAAGCAAAGGGGAATTTCCATTACCTCCTCTGTAATGCAGTTTGAATATGAGGGATATTGCATAAATATATTAGACACTCCGGGACACCAGGACTTTTCTGAGGACACCTACCGTACGCTTATGGCGGCGGACAGCGTTGTTATGGTAATAGATGCCGCAAAGGGTATTGAGGCGCAAACCCGAAAGCTTTTCAAGGTATGCGCCATGCGCCATATCCCGATATTTACATTTATCAACAAGCTTGACCGCGAAGCCCGCGATCCGTTTGAGCTGTTAGATGAGCTTGAAAAAGAGTTTGGAATAGGCACATATCCCGTGAATTGGCCGATTGGCTGCGGTGTGAGCTTTAAGGGTGTTTTTGACCGTGACAAGCGTGAAATACTTACCTTCAGCGAATTTCATCGCGGTCAAGACAAAATTAAGCCAATTGAGTGCGATATAACCGATATTGCAAAGCTTGACGAGCTTATCGGCGAATATCAGCGTGCAGAGCTTGTTGACCAGATAGAACTGCTTGACGGCGCAAGCTTTGAGTTTGATTTGGATAAGGTGCGTTGCGGAGAGCTTACCCCCGTTTTCTTTGGCTCAGCACTTACAAATTTCGGTGTAGAGCCCTTTCTTGAAAATTTCCTTAAAATGACAACCTCGCCGTTGCCCAGAGTATCGGGAGACGAGCAGGTAAGTCCGTTTGATGAAAACTTTTCTGCTTTTGCCTTTAAAATTCAGGCAAATATGAATAAAAACCATCGTGACAGAATTACATTTTTCCGTATTTGCTCAGGAAAATTTGAACGCGGCGCCGATTATTTTCATGTTCAGGCGGGTAAGCCTGTCCGTCTTTCACAGCCTCAGCAAATGATGGCAGAGGAACGCCAAATAATTAATGAGGCTTATGCCGGAGATATTATCGGTGTATTTGATCCCGGCATCTATTCCATCGGTGACACCGTATGCTCACCGAAAAGGAAGGTGCAGTTTGAAGGTATACCAACCTTTGCGCCTGAGCATTTTTCTCTCATTGAACAGAAGGACAGCTTGAAACGAAAGCAATTTGTAAAGGGTGTTGAGCAGATTGCGCAAGAGGGTGCAATCCAGATATTCCACGAGCCTAATACCGGTATGGAAAGGGTTATTGTGGGCGTTGTGGGTGTGCTTCAGTTTGAGGTGCTTGAATACCGCCTCAAAAACGAATACAATGTTGATGTAATACGTAATGACCTGCCCTACCAATATATCCGTTGGGTAAAAAATAAGGATATAGATATTAAAAAGCTTAACCTTACCTCGGACACTAAATGGGTTCAGGACTTCAAAGGTAATAATCTGCTCATTTTCACAAGCGAATGGAACATCAATTGGGCTACAGAACGCAACGAAGGGCTTATTCTTGAAGATTTCAGCAAGGATTAATTGATTTTCGGCGGACAGACACACCTGTCCGCTTTCCCCTTTTTTACTGCTTAAATTTTTTATAAAATAAAGGTTGACTTTAGCACGGTGATGTGCTACAATGATGAAGCGACAAAATGATAGGAGTATTCTTTATGCCTAAAAAACAAATATCTGAAATCAAAAAGCTTTATAATGCTATTATCTCTCTGCAAACTGCAGAGGAATGTGCCGCATTTTTTGATGACATTTGCACCATTCAGGAATTAGAATCCTTGGCACAGCGGTTTGAGGTTGCGTGTCAGTTAAGCGAGGGCAAAAGTTATATAGATGTGAATAAAAATACAGGCGCCAGCACTGCCACAATTTGCAGGGTAAGTAAATGCCTGAACTACGGTGACGGCGGCTATAAAATCGCCATTGACCGGATTAAGGAGCAGAAGTAATGACATTTGACGAAAGTATCTTAAAATATGATGAAAGGGCAGTTTTTGCTTTGCGCGAGCTTTACAGCTCACACAACTACCGCCCATTTAAAATGAGTAAATTCGAGGAATATGACCTTTACTCAAAAAACAAGGACTTTTTGGTTTCGGACGGAGTTATTACATTCAATGACACAAACGGCAAGCTTTTGGCGCTAAAGCCCGATGTTACACTTTCGATAATCAAAAATTCCAAGGATAACGAAAATTCGGTTGAACGCTTTTACTATAACGAAAATGTCTACCGCATATCCGAAAGCTCTCATACATACAAAGAAATTATGCAAACAGGTCTTGAATGTATCGGTGCAGTTACTGGTGACGAGGTTTGCGAGGTAGCACAGTTAGCCGCTGAAAGTCTGGCGCTTATATCAAAGGATTTTGTTCTTGAATTATCGCACATCGGCTTACTTAATTCACTGCTTGCCGATTGCGGCATAACCGATGACAAAAAAGAAGCTGTGCTTACAGCTATCACACAGAAAAATACCGATATTTTAAAGACTGCCTGCACCGATAAGCAATACTGTCAGCTTGAATGTCTTATCAAAAGCTTCAACTGTGCAGATGAGGTGCTTAAAGCTATCGGCAGTGTTACGCTTTCCTCTTGCGGAAAGGAAGCTCTGAATGAGCTTGAAGGTGTATACAAAAAGCTTTGCGCTTGCGGCTTTAAAGAAAATATTAATATTGACTTTTCGGTAATAAGCTCTGCCGGGTATTACAGTGGTATAGTTTTCAAGGGCTATATAAGCGGTGTAGCTTCAAAAGTGCTTTCGGGCGGTCAATACGATAAGCTGATGCGAAAAATGGGCAGAAATGCTTCTGCCATCGGATTTGCGGTTTATCTTGACACCCTCGAAAGATTGGAGGAAAAAGAAAATACCGCAACCGAAAAGCAAACAATAAATATCGCCTTGCCCAAGGGCAGGCTTGGTGAAAAGGTTTATGCCATGTTTGAGGCGGCAGGCTTTGAATGTCCGTCAATTAAAGAGACCAACCGAAAGCTGATTTTTGAAAACGAGGAAAAAGCATTGCGGTTTTTCTGGGTAAAGCCCTCAGATGTAGCGATATATGTTGAAAGAGGTGCCGCCGATATCGGTGTTGCAGGCAAGGATATTTTGCTTGAATATGAGCCGGATATTTACGAGCTTTTAGACCTTAACATAGGGAAATGCCGTATGGCAGTTGCCGCCAAAAAAGATTTTTGTGATGACACCTCAAAAACACTCCGCGTTGCCACAAAATTTTCCAACATAGCAAGAAAATATTATTCCGAAAAATGCCGCGACATTGATATAATCCACCTTAACGGCTCGATTGAAATAGCACCGATTTTAGGGCTTTCCGATGTTATTGTGGATATTGTTGAAACAGGTAAAACCCTGATAGAAAACAATCTTGCCCCCTTTGAGACAATCGTTCCGATAAGCGCAAGATTAATTTCAAACAAATCAAGCTACAGCTTTAAAACAGAACGCATTGAGGAAATCAAAAAAGGTTTATCGAAACAGGTGAAAAAGGGAAATGATTAAAATTTTAAAATACGGCGAGGTTCGCAGTGAGGAAATCTTTGCGCGCGGAAAAACCAGCTTTGATGTTGCTGACACCGTTAGTGAAATAATTGAAAATGTTAAGCAAAACGGTGATACAGCATTATTTGAATACTGTGAAAAATTTGACAAGGCAAAGCTTTCATCTTTGGAGGTTTCTGCCGAGGAGATAGAGGAGGCTTTTGCAAGTGTTGAACCCCGTTTTATAGAAATCTTGGAAGCCGCGGCTGAAAATATCCGTAATTTTCATAAATGCCAGGTGCGCAACAGCTTTATAATAAATGATTGCGATGGCATTGTCACAGGACAAAAGGTTACACCGATTGAAAAGGTAGGGCTTTATGTACCGGGCGGTACAGCGGCATACCCCTCTACCGTTTTGATGGACAGTATTCCTGCCAAGATTGCAGGCTGCAAAGAAATTTGTATCACTACTCCCCCGTCCGCAGACGGAAAAATCAATCCTGCGATTTTAGCCGCCGCCAAGATTGCCGGTGTTGACCGCATTTTCAAAATCGGCGGCGCTCAGGCGGTTGCGGCATTGGCTTACGGCACACAGACTGTGCCGAAGGTTGATAAAATTGTAGGTCCCGGAAATGCCTTTGTTGCCGAAGCAAAGCGTCAGGTTTTCGGCAGAGTTTCTATTGATATGATTGCCGGTCCCAGCGAAATTCTTGTTATTGCGGACGGTAAAAGCAATCCTGCCTTTGTTGCTGCTGACCTGCTTTCGCAAGCAGAGCACGACCGTATGGCAAGCGCAGTGCTTGTAACCGACAGTGAGGAATTAGCGCAAAGGGTAAGTGAGGAAATAGAAGCGCAGTTAAAGCTTTTACCGCGTGAGGAAATTGCCCGTACCTCTATTGACAATAACGGAAAAATAATAATTGCAGAAAACATCAGCGATGTTATTGATGTTGCCAACGAAATTGCTCCCGAGCATTTGGAGCTTTGTGTTGACAATCCCTTTGATTATCTTGATAAAATCAAAAATGCAGGCAGTATATTTATGGGCAGATATTGTCCCGAAGCCTTGGGTGATTATTTTGCAGGTCCCAACCACACCTTGCCAACCTCGGGCACTGCAAGATTTTCAAGTCCGTTATCTGTTGATGATTTTGTTAAGAAATCACAATACACCTATTACACAAAAGAGGCTTTGGCAAAGGTTGCAAGCGATGTTGCATTCTTTGCTGAAAAGGAAGGACTTTCGGCACATGCCAAGAGTGCAACCATAAGGATTGAGAGTGAAAAATAATGAGCCGCTTTCTTAATGAAAAATACCAAAAATTAGATGCATACACCCCCGGTGAGCAACCGCAGGACAAAAGCTACATAAAGCTTAATACAAATGAGTCTCCTTATCCCCCGTCCGGCGGTGTGATTTCGGCGGTAAATGAGACAGAAATTAAAAATTTAAGGCTCTATTCCGACCCCGAATCTGCTCGGCTTAAGACAGCTTTGGCAAAGCTTTATAATACCGAAGCCGAAAATATTTTTGTTTCCAACGGGTCGGATGATATTTTAAATTTTGCCTTTATGGCGTACGGCAGTAACGGCGTTATTTTCCCTGACATAACCTACGGCTTTTACAGTGTTTTTGCCGAGCTTCACGGTATCCCCACAACAGTTATACCGCTTAATGAGGATTTCACGGTTAATACCTCCGCATTTATGGGCAAAAACAAGCTAATTGTTATTGCAAACCCAAATGCGCCGACAGGTATTGCACTGTCACTTGAGGTGATTGAGGAAATAATCAAATCCAATCCCGACAGTATTGTTTTAATTGATGAAGCTTATGTGGACTTCGGTGCTGAAAGCTGTGCTTCGCTTACCGAAAAATACGATAATTTACTTTGTGTGCAAACCTTTTCAAAATCACGAAGTATGGCAGGCGCAAGGTTAGGCTTTGCCATAGCAGGCAAGGAAATAATTGCCGACCTTGAAAAAATCAAATATTCCACAAATCCGTATAATATTAATCGTCTCACACAGGTTGCCGGTATTGCCGCAGTGACAGACAATGACTACTATACCGAAAACTGCAAAAAAATTATACAAACTCGCGAATATGTAACCAAAGAGCTTGAAGCCTTGGGCTTTCGGGTGCTTGATTCCAAAGCAAATTTTGTTTTTGCTAAAAGTAACAAAATAAGCGGAATGGCACTGTACGAGGCTTTAAAGGAAAAAGGTGCCCTTGTGCGCCACTTTGATAAGCCGCGCATTTGTGAATATAATCGCATTACAATCGGCAGTCGCAAGGAAATGGAAATTTTTATAGAAAAGGTAAAAGAAATTTTAGGAGAGCTTTAAAATGAGAAATGCAGAAATTATCCGCAAAACCGCCGAAACCGATATAAACCTCAAGCTTTGTCTTGACGGTAGCGGAAAAAGTGAAATTAATTCAGGTTGTGGTTTCCTTGACCATATGCTCACCCTCTTTGCTTCTCACGGCAGATTTGATTTAAATCTTATCTGCAAGGGTGATACCCATGTCGATTACCACCACACAGTTGAGGATATCGGTATTGCCTTGGGCGTTGCTTTCAAGGAAGCCTTGGGTGACAAACGCGGGATCATCCGTTACGGCAGTATGCTGCTTCCTATGGACGAAGCACTTATAATGTCTGCTGTGGATATTTCGGGCAGAGATTTGTTAAGCTACGACCTTCAAATACCTGCCGCTAAGGTTGGAGACTTCGACACTGAGCTTGCAGAGGAGTTCTTTCTCGGCTTTGTGCGCAATGCAGGTATAACTCTGCACATAAAACAGCTTGCAGGCACAAATTCACACCACATTATTGAGGGTGCTTTCAAATCGGTGGCACGCAGTTTAAGGGCGGCTGTAGCTATTGACAAGGAAAATTCCGAGGAAATTCCGTCCACAAAAGGAGTGCTTTAATGCTTGCGATAATTGATTACGGTGTCGGAAACCTGTTTTCCCTTGCCTCCTCCTTCAAGGCTATCGGTGAACAGGCAATTGTAACAGGTGACATAGAAGTTATCAGAAAAGCTGATAAGCTGATTTTGCCCGGTGTGGGTGCCTTTGGCGATGCCGCAGAAAAGCTCCGCCAAAAAGGACTTGATGAGACAGTTAAAAACGAAGCTCTTTCAGGCAAACCGCTATTGGGCATTTGCCTCGGTATGCAGTTGCTTTTTGAGAAAAGCTATGAATACGGCGAGCATGCAGGTCTTGGACTTATTAAGGGCGAGGTAGTGCCTATGGAGGGTGCTATACCGCAAAATCTTAAAATACCGCACATTGGCTGGAATGCGCTGAAATTCACAAAGTCCTCTCCCCTTTTTAAATACATAAAGGAAAAGGACTGTGTTTATTTCGTTCATTCCTTTTATGCCGAAAACTGCAACGATGCCCTGATTGCAGTTTCTGAATACGGTAAACCTATTACCGCCGCTGTGCAAAAGGATAATGTTTACGGTTGCCAATTTCACCCTGAAAAAAGCGGTGCTGTTGGACTTAATATTTTAAAGGCTTTTTGTGAAATGGAGTAGTCTTAATGAAAATTTTCCCTGCAATAGATTTGTTTGACGGTAAGGCGGTGCGCCTTTTCAAGGGTGACTATAACCAAATGACCGTTTACAGCGAAAATCCCATAGAAATAGCTCTTGATTTTGAAAGCAAGGGTGCCAAATTTATTCATATAGTTGATTTAGAGGGTGCCAAAGACGGCACAACCCCCAATATTGGCATAGTTAAGCAAATTGCAAACGAAACCGGACTTTTTACCGAAATCGGCGGCGGTATACGGTCGATTGAAACGGTGAAAAAATATCTTGACAGCGGTATTGACCGTGTGATTTTGGGAACTGCCGCGGTTAAGGACCCTGATTTTTTAAGGCTGGCTGTTGATACATACGGTGAGAAAATCGCGGTAGGTGTTGATATTAAGGACGGTCTTGTAGCAATAAAGGGTTGGACCGAAACCTCCGAATACAGTTGCTTTGATTTTTGCGAAAAAATGCAAAAAATAGGGGTTAAAACCCTTATCTGTACCGATATTTCAAAGGACGGCGCAATGCAGGGCACAAACCGTATGCTATACAAGGAATTATCCGAAAGCTTTTCCATTGATATTGTAGCATCGGGTGGCGTGTCCTCGATAGACGATATTACGGTATTGCGCGCACTTGATATTTATGGTGCAATAATAGGTAAGGCTTATTACATAGGCGCAATTGATTTAAAAGAAGCATTGGAGGCGGCTCGATGATTACAAAAAGAATAATCCCCTGCCTTGATGTTAAGGATGGCAGAGTAGTTAAAGGGGTAAATTTTAAAGGCTTGAACGATGTCTCCTCCCCCGTTGAGCTTGGAAAATATTACAGCGAATGCGGCGCCGATGAGCTTGTTTTTTATGACATTACCGCTTCAAGTGACGGCAGACGCCTTTTTACCGATATTTTGCGTGAGGTGGCTTCCAATATCTTTATTCCCCTTACGGTAGGCGGCGGCATTAACACTGTTGATGATTTTGACCGCGTGCTGAAATGCGGTGCAGACAAGGTGAGTGTAAATTCAGGGGCAATTAAAAATCCCGAGCTTATTACAGAAGCCGCTAAAAAATACGGAAACCAATGCGTTGTGATTTCCGCCGATATAAAGCGAGTGAACGGTGAATTTCGCGTATTTGCTAAGGGCGGCAGAGAGGACACCGGCATTGAAGCAATCGGTTGGATAAAGCGATGTGTGCAAAACGGCGCCGGTGAGGTGGTAGTTAATTCTATTGATACCGATGGTGTTAAGGGTGGCTTTGACCTTGAAATGTTAAAGCCGATATGCGAAGCTGTGAATGTGCCTGTGATAGCTTCGGGAGGCGCGGGCTGTGCAGAGGATTTTGTTAAGCTTTTCAGGGAAATCCCCGATATTGATGCCGGTCTCGCCGCTTCGATTTTCCACTTTGGCGAGGTTAAAATTTCCGATTTAAAGGAATTACTTAATAAAAACAATATCACTGTAAGAATTTAGAAAGGTTGAAAGTAAATGATTAACATAGATGAGCTTAAATTTGACAGTAACGGTCTTATACCTGCCGTTGTGGTTGATGCACAGACTAAAAAGGTTTTAACATTAGCCTATATGAACAGGGAAAGCCTTGAAATTTCCATTGAAAAGGAGCTTACCTGCTTTTACAGCCGTTCAAGGCAGGAGCTTTGGTTAAAGGGTGAAACCAGCGGAAATTATCAGCATATAGTATCTATTACTGCCGACTGTGACCTTGATGCCCTTACGGTATTGGTCGAAAAGGACGGGCCTGCCTGCCACATGGGTACCGACTCCTGCTTCACACAACCGGTTTTTACAAGCGAAAACCGTTCTGCATTTTCTATGGAAGCTCTTTATTCCCTGCTTGAAGGCAGAAAAAAGGATTTGCCCGAAGGCTCATATACAACCTACCTTTTCCAAAAAGGAATTGATAAAATTCTCAAAAAGGTTGGCGAGGAATGTACCGAGGTTATTATTGCGGGTAAGGCAGACGACAAAGAGGAAACCGTTTACGAAATTGCAGACCTTGCATATCACATAATGGTGATGATGGTTGAGATGGGAATTTCAGTGGACGATATAAAGAAAGAGCTTGCCTCCCGTCATATTATCGACCATAAGGTAAAGCAGGAAAAAATGACAGGAACAGATAAGTAAATTACCCAATAAACTATAATTTAAAATTAATATTACTTTTCTACAAAAACCCCCACCGACACGGTGGGGGTTTAGTATTACAGTGTTTCGATTGTTTCCATAATGTAGTCGCCGAGCTGTGAGCAGGTTGCTCCGTCACTTCTGCCGGTGATAACATATTTAGGCTCTACCTCTGTGCAGATATGCAATGCCTTATCGAGCTTATCTGCATACTCTGTGAAGCCGATATGGCGAAGCATCATTTCGCTTGCCTTGAGCATACTTGTGGGGTTAGCATACATTCCTCTGCCTTCCTCCATCATACGGGGTGCAGAGCCGTGAATAGCCTCAAACATAGAATAAACATCACCAAGGTTTGCGCTGCCTGCTGTTCCAACGCCGCCCTGAAGCTGTGCGGCTTCGTCAGTGATAATATCACCGTAAAGGTTAGGCAACAAAATCACCTGGAACTTGGAGCGAACTCTGGGATTTACAAGGTTGGCGGTCATAATATCGATATACCAATCCTCTGCCTCAATACCGGGATAATCCTTTGCAACCTCGTGGCAAAGCTCGGAGAACTTTCCGTCAGTCTTTTTCATTATATTAGCCTTTGTAACGATTGCAACATTTGTTTTTCCGTTATTCTTGGCATACTCAAATGCGGCGCGTGCAATACGCTTTGTACCCTCATTAGTAGTTACCTTGAAATCGAAGGCCAAGGTATCGGGAATTTCAACACCGCGTGAGCCTAAAACATACTCACCCTCGGTATTCTCACGGAAAAAGGTCCAATCGATGCCATCCTCGGGAACTGCAACGGGACGAACATTTGCGTACAAATCAAGCTCGCGGCGCATAGCCACATTTGCGCTTTCAAGCGTACCGCCCTTGAGGGTGGTTGTGGGAGCCTTTAATATAACATTGCAAGCCTTGATCTCTGCGAGAACATCATCGGGAATTGCCTTATTATGTGCTATTCTGTTTTCAATGGTAAGACCTTCGATTGTGCGGATTTCAACCTTACCTGCGTCAATTTCCTTCTTTAATATAAATTCTAACACTCTTACGGATTCGGCAGAAATAATCGGGCCGATACCGTCACCGCCGCAAACACCGATAACTATTTTATCGAGCTTGGAATAATCGGTATATTTCTTTTCCTGCTCCATTTTTCTTTGTCTTGCGATTTGTTCCTCTAAAATAGAGCGAAACTGCTCAACCGCCGCGTTTACATACTGTTCCATAATTACTTTCCTTCCTTTGTATAAGATAGCAGTCCGCCTGCTTTAAGTATTGCTTTTTGACGCTCAGTGAACGAACAGCAAAGCACGAAGCTTTCTCCTGTTGTTTCATCCTTGAGCATAATTTCTCCCTTGTTCATACCCTCGAAAACATCTGTGAGGCTCAGCTTATCGCCTTGGTTAAGCTTATCATAATCCTCCGGATTTTTAAATGTCAAGGGCATTATACCTGCGTTTATAAGATTTGCTACATGGATACGTGCAAAGCTCTTTGTTATAACCGCACGCACACCCAAGTACATCGGTACAAGTGCAGCATGCTCACGGGACGAGCCCTGACCGTAGTTACTGCCGCCCACAATTATACTCTTACCCAAAGTCTTTGCTCTTTCGGGGAATGTGGTATCACAAACACCGAAGCAGAACTGTGAAAGATGGGGTATATTTGAACGGTAAGGCAATATTTTAGCGCCCGCCGGCATAATATGGTCGGTAGTGATATTATCCCCTACCTTAAGCACCAATTCGGCAGAAAGTGTATCCTGTTGAGGGATTTCCTGTGGGAAAGGTTTAATATTCGGACCACGCATTACCTCAAGGCTTTCAGCTTCCTCGGGCGAAGCAGGAGCAATAACAGCGGTATCGTCAATCACAAAGCTATCAGGCATTTTTATCTCAGGCATATCGCCCAAAAGTCTCGGATCGGTAATCTCGCCTGTCAAAGCAGCCGCAACAGCCGTCTCGGGAGAAACAAGGTAAACCTGACCGTCCGCCGTTCCGCTTCTGCCCTCGAAATTACGGTTGAAGGTTCTCAAAGACACACCGGCAGAATTTGGTGAGAAGCCCATACCGATACAAGGTCCGCAAGCACATTCAAGAAGTCTTGCGCCGCTTGCCAAAATATCGGTTAAAGCGCCGCTGTCAGCAAGCATTTTAAGCACCTGCTTTGAGCCGGGAGAAATTGAAAGGCTAACCATTGGGTCGATAACCTTACCCTTTAAAAGCGCCGCAACCTTAAGCATATCCAAAAGGGACGAGTTTGTGCAGGAGCCGATGCAAACCTGATCAACCTTAGTCCCCTTAAGAGATGCAACAGTAACGATATTGTCAGGGCTGTGAGGGCAAGCAATTAACGGTTCCAATTCCGAAAGATTGATCTCAATAACCTTATCATATTCCGCGTCAGGATCGCTATGAAGTTCAACATAATCTTCTCCTCTGCCCTCTGCCTCCAAAAATTGTTTTGTAATTTCATCCGAAGGGAAAATCGATGTGGTGGCACCCAATTCAGTACCCATATTTGTAATAGTTGCACGCTCGGGAACGGAAAGCGTTTTTATACCCTCGCCGCCCCACTCGATAATAGCGCCAACACCGCCCTTAACAGAAAGAATACGCAAAATTTCGAGACTTATATCCTTTGCGGTAACAAACGGATTAAGCTTGCCCGTAAGGTTTACCTTATACATTTTAGGCATTGTAATATAGTAAGCGCCGCCGCCCATGGCAACTGCAACATCAAGACCGCCTGCACCCATAGCAAGCATACCGATACCGCCGCCTGTCGGGGTGTGGCTATCCGAACCTATCAAGGTTTTGCCGGGCTTTCCAAAACGCTCAAGGTGAACCTGATGGCAAATACCGTTACCGGGGCGTGAAAAATAAATCCCGTGCTTTTTGGCAACCGACTGAATATATCTGTGGTCATCGGCATTTTCAAAACCCGACTGCAGAGTGTTATGGTCAATATAAGCCACACTGCGCTCGGTCTTAACACGGTCAAGTCCCATTGTCTCAAACTCAAGATATGCCATAGTTCCCGTGGCATCCTGTGTTAAGGTCTGATCTATTTTCAATGCCACCTCGCTGCCAACGGTCATATCACCGCTGAGCATATGCGCCTTAATAATTTTTTGTGCAATCGTTAAACCCATTTTTATTAGTCCTTTCCTATAATGTGCCTATATGCGTTTTCTACATGCTGCTTTGCAGCCTCAGCCGCCGCTGTTTCATCCTTAGCGGCTATTGCTTCATAAATAACACGATGCTCTCTCACAGAATCTACCGCGCGGCTTTTGCTTTCCACAGATGCTCTGCGATACTTTTGTATTTTTTTATGAAGCGGTACCAAGGTATCATAAAAGCTCATACTGCCGCTTAACCTATATAAAGTTCTATGGAAACGGTTATCCATGTGCTTTATACGCTCAGCATCCTGCTTCTCAAGATAAAATTCCTGAAGCTCCAGAATTTCCTTAAACTCTGCAAGCTGTTCCTCGGTGCGGTTATTCGCCGCAAGAGATGCCGCAAGACATTCAAGCTTTTCCCTTATAAGGAAAATATCCTCCAAATCCTTTTCGGTAATTCCTATAACCACAGAGCCTTTGCCGGATTCTTCAATTATATGCTCCTGCTCAAGTCTCCTTAAAGCCTCCCTTATAGGAGTACGGCTTACACCCAACTCAGCGCTGAGCTTACTTTCGGTAAGTATTTCACCGCGGCTGTATTTACCGCTTAATATAGCATTTTCGAGATGCTCAAAAACCTGGTCGGCAAGAGATACGGTCTTATGCTCTATCATTTAAATCTACCTCCCGCAAGCTCCTCAATTTTAGCTTCAAGCTCACCGTTTGAAAGGGCGGTTTGTCTGCCGTCCTCATACTCGGCGTCTATCCATTCCTTTAAAGCTATGATGAGGGGGTCTTTTTTATCGAGCACCTTTTCACCCTTAAGGTTATAGTTATTATTTATCCAATAAGCAATACCTGCAAGTCCGCTGGTTTTTCCTATCGAAACCGAAGCCGGGCGGTTAAGGATTTTAGCCGTATCAAATATATTATAAATTTCCTCGTCCTTTAACAAACCGTCCGCATGAATTCCGGCGCGGGTAACATTAAAGTTCCTGCCCACAAAGGGTGTCATCGGCGGAATTTCATAGCCCATTTCATTCTTGAAATATTCAGCAATCTCAGTAATTGCCGAGGTATCCATACCGTCAAGCGAGCCTCTGAGGGAGGCATATTCCATAACCATTGCTTCAAGCGGAACATTACCCGTCCTCTCGCCTATTCCCAGAAGTGAACAGTTGACGGCAGAGGCACCGTAAAGCCAAGCTGTTGACGCATTGGCAACCGCCTTATAAAAATCGTTATGACCGTGCCATTCAAGCATCTCACTCGGCACATCGGCATAATGCTGGAGACCGTAAATAATACCGGGAACACTTCTCGGCAATGCTACCTCACTGTAAGGCACACCGTATCCCATAGTGTCACAAGCCCTTATTCTGACAGGAATACCTGCATCCTTGGACATTTTCATTAATTCATTAACAAAGGGTACTACAAAGCCGTAAAAATCAGCGCGGGTAATATCCTCAAGATGGCAACGCGGCATAACACCGGCTTCAAAAGCCTCTGCAACGGTGGCAAGATATGTATCCATTGCCTGCTTTCTTGTCTTTTTAAGCTTTTTGAAAATGTGATAATCACTGCAGGAAACAAGAATACCTGTTTCTCTTATTCCCAAATCGCGAACAAGCTTGAAGTCCTCCTTGCTTGCTCTTATCCATGTGGTGATTTCGGGAAACTTAAGACCCAATTCCTGACAGCGTGCAATAGCCTCTCTGTCCTTTTTGCTGTAAACAAAAAACTCGGTCTGACGGATTATTCCGTAAGGACCGCCCAATTTTGACATAAGCTTATAAAGCTCCACTATCTGCTCAACGGTATAAGGCTCAACCGATTGCTGACCGTCTCTTAAGGAGGTATCGGTGATCCATATATCCTTGGGCATACCCATAGGCACGCGGCGATGATTGAAGGCAACACGCGGTACATCCTCGTATGTATACAAATCCCTGTAAAGATTTGGCTCGTCCACATCCTGCAAGGAATATTTATACATCGATTGTTCTAATAAATTCGTTTTATTTGAAAGCTCTAACATAAAATCACTTCCTTTTGCATATCTGTATACAATTATACCTGTTTTTTATTCATTTGTCAATACCGTAATACCCTGTTGTCCAAATTTTTTCAAATATTTACTGCGGTATTCCTTTGGTGTCATACCCTTATACTGCTTAAAGGTCTTTGAAAAATAGCTCAAATCGTTAAATCCGCTGTTGTATGCCGCTTCGGTAACCGAAAGACCAATCACCGTCATTTCGTGGCAGGAGTTTTCAATCCGCAGGTCGTTAATATAGCTAATCGGAGTTTTTGAGGTGTATTCCCTGAAAATACGGCAGAGATATTTTTCGTTCATACCCGAAATTTCGGACAGCTTTTTAAGGGATATCGGCTCCGAAAAATTTTCCCCTATCCAATCAAGCAGTCGACTTATTTTTTCGGCCTGACTGCCTCTCGGCATTTTGGGTGCAGAAACTATGTACTCACAGCAATAAAGCTGAGAAAACAGGCGGTATAACAGACTGTAAACATCCAATTCAAAAAAGGGCTTTTTCTGCTTCAAGGCTGAAAAAAGCGAATTTGCTGCCGCATAAAGCGAGTTATCGCTTTTATCAAGCATACAATTAACCCCTGCATTTCCGTTTACTATTGGAGAAATATAGCCCGAAGCAACATCATTCTGGGTTTTACGCAACATATTGAGGTCGAAAACAATACATTCGTAAACGCAGTTTTTCGGCTCTCCCCTATGCAAGCATCCGCACTCCACAAAAAGAATATCACCCGAATGGAGAGAATATTCAACATTATCCAGAAAAACATTAAACTCGCCCGAAAGCACCCTTACAATCTCAAATTCCTTATGCCAATGTGCATGCATAACATATTGCGGGCTTTCGCTGTCCAAAAAGTAATATTGAATAGGAAAATCGGGTGTTCCGCGGTGTTTTTTCTCAATAAAATCAGTAAATTTCATTTTTTAGCCCCTAAAGTGAATATTATCATAATTTTAAGTGTAAATTGCACAAGCATTATAACAAATTTCATACTATAATTCAATATATAAAAATATAAATTATATTTTTAAGCAGGTTTTCCTGCGAATTTAAGGAGGTTAATATTTTATGGCAAAGAACAGACTCATCGGTGATTATCCCGTAATAGGTATTCGCCCCACAATTGACGGTCGCCGCGGTGTTCTCGGTGTAAGAGAATCACTTGAGGACCAAACTATGAACATGGCAAAAAGCGCCGCGAAGCTTTTTGAAGAAAATCTTAAATATTCAAACGGTGAACCCGTAAAGGTTATCATTGCCGACACTACTATCGGCCGCGTTGGCGAGGCCGCCGCCTGTGCTGATAAATTCCGCAAAGCAGGCGTAGATATAACACTCACGGTTACCCCCTGCTGGTGCTACGGTGCCGAGACAATGGATATGGATAAAAACACCATAAAGGCTGTTTGGGGCTTTAACGGCACCGAGAGACCCGGTGCGGTTTACTTAGCTTCCGTTTTGGCAACACACGCACAGAAAGGCTTGCCTGCATTCGGTATTTACGGAAACGATGTCAAGGATTGCGATGACACCGAAATCCCCGAGGATGTTAAGGAAAAGCTTTTGCGTTTCGGTCGCGCCGCTGTTGCTGCTGCTACCATGCGCGGTAAATCCTATTTGCAAATTGGTTCTATCTGCATGGGTATCGGCGGTTCTATAATCAGCCCCGAGTTTATCGAGGAATACTTAGGTATGCGCGTTGAATCGGTTGATGAGGTAGAAATCATCCGCCGAATGAGCGAGGGCATCTATGACGAGGCAGAATTCCAAAAAGCGCTTAAATGGACCAAGGAAAACTGCATTGAGGGCTTTGATAAAAATCCCGAAAGCCTGCAAAAAACAAGAGAGGAAAAGGATGCCGATTGGGAGTTTGTTGTTAAGATGATGGTTATCATCAAGGACCTTATGAACGGCAATCCCAACCTTCCCAAGGGCTGTGAGGAGGAAATGGTCGGTCATAACGCTATTGCCGCCGGCTTCCAGGGACAGAGACAGTGGACAGACTTCTATCCCAACTGTGATTTCCCCGAATCAATGCTAAACACCTCCTTCGATTGGAACGGCGCGCGTGAGCCCTACATACTTGCTACCGAAAACGATGTTCTCAACGGTATCGGTATGCTGTTCGGCAAGCTTCTCACAAATACTCCTCAGTTATTTGCAGATGTTCGCACCTGCTGGAACGGAGATTCCATTAAGCGAGTAACCGATTACGAAATCGAGGGCAAGGCAAAGGCTGCAAACGGTATTATTCACCTTATCAACTCCGGCGCATGCTGTCTTGATGCAAACGGCGCTGCAAAGGACGAGAACGGAAATGCCGTTATAAAGCCTTGGTATGATGTTACCGAAGCTGACCAAAAGGCAATCCTTGAAAATTCTACATGGAATTATGCCGACATCGGCTATTTCAGAGGCGGCGGATACTCCTCCCGTTTTGAAACCAGAGCCGAAATGCCTGCCACAATGATAAGACTTAACCTTGTTAAAGGTCTTGGTCCTGTTTTACAGATTGCTGAGGGTTGGACGGTTGAACTGCCCGAGGATGTTTCCGACACACTTTGGAAAAGAACCGACTACACATGGCCCTGCACATGGTTTGCCCCCCGTTGTGACGGTAAGGATGGCAGCCCCTTTAAGAGTGCTTATGATGTTATGAATAATTGGGGTGCTAATCACGGCGCTATCTCCTACGGTCATATCGGCGCCGACCTTATCACCCTTTGTTCTATCCTTCGTATCCCTGTTTGTATGCACAATGTTCCCGAGGATAAGATTTTCCGTCCTGCAGCATGGAATGCTTTCGGAATGGATAAGGAAGGTCAGGATTACAGAGCTTGCGCAAGCTACGGCCCGCTTTACAAGTAAAAAACAAATTACAGGGGATGAATTTTCATCCCCTGTCCCAATAAATCAAGGTGAATAAAAATGGAATTAAAGAGCAAAAAAATCAATTTTTTAGGTGACAGTATCACCTACGGTCATGGCACAACCGTTCCGGAGGAAAACCGCTTTTCAACCCTTATCGCCAATGAAACCGGTGCAATTTGCCGCAATTACGGCATAGGCGGCTCGAGAATTGCCGCGCAGATTGATGAGCCCGAGGAAGCCCGCTGGGATTACTGCATCCGCGCACTCAGTATGGATAAGGATGCCGATGTTATTGTGGTGTTTGGAGGAACAAATGATTACGGTCACGGAAATGCACCACTCGGTGAAATGAGCGACCGCACACCCTTCACCTTCTACGGTGCTGTGCATACACTTTGTACCGAGCTTTTGGAGATGTACCCACAAGCAGATATAGTTTTCCTCACTCCCCTGCACAGATGCGATGAGGACAATCTCCGTGGAGATGGCACCAAATCGAAGGAATTCGCAACACTAAAGGATTACACAAACATTCTCTGCGAGGTGTTGGAATACTATTCTATTCCCATTTTAGACCTTTACAGAACAAGCCAGATGCAACCGGAATTTGATTTTATCAGAAATCTTTATATGCCTGACGGCTTGCACCCCAATGATGCAGGACAAAAACTGCTCGCACGCAAAATTATAGCTTATCTCAGATCACTTTAAAACGGATATTGAATAAATTAAACGCGATAGAGGCAAATTTAAACTTCTACCGCGTTTTGTTTTAAAAATATTATTCATCAATGCTTTTTGTAAATTACAGTTTAGCGGGGTGCCCCCGCGGTCATTCCGCCCTTTTATTCTGCAAAATTACAACACGATACCCCGATGGCGTAAACACATATAAATTATAGTTTATTGGGGTTATTTGTAGGGAATGACCTGTGTGTCGTTCTGTTGGATATTGATGAATTTTAAAGGAACGACACACAGGTCGTTCCCTACGAAATGTTATTTTCATTTCAACAAACAAGCCACAAATCAAGACAATACGCAGTAATACACAAAACCGCGGCAGAATCCAAGCTTCTGCCGCGGTTATCATTCAATCAACTATTAATAATACTTTTCCACAAATTCAACAAGTGGAGCTACATCCTCTAAACCGTGGGGATGATGGTTGCAGTTCGGTTTTAAAATCTCGGTCAAAATACCGCCGTTTGCGCGCATATATTCAGAAAGAATTTTTCCGTTTTCAACATAAGGCACAGTATCGTCACTATCGCCGCATATAAGCATTACAGGGATATTGTTTTTAACAATACTCTCCGCCCTGTCAATCGGGTGATTGCGGTAATTCAGAAGCTCCGAAACGGTAACACCCGTATGCTCTACAAATTCCTCATAAAAGCCGTTTGTAGCCACACCGAGCTTGCAAGGGCAGCTAAGCAAATTAAGCACCGGCGCATCAAGATATAGTGCAGCAATGTGTTCAGGATAACGGTCAGCAAAATAAACCGCATGCATTCCGCCACAGCTCATACCAACGGGGACACACTTTTCGCTCAAAGAAAATTCCCTTTGTAAAAACTTGCAAAGCTCTGCCTTGGCATCACTGTCAGACGGATGATACCAACGGGTTTTATTTGCTATGTATGCCAAATAATAGCCCCTTTTAAGCATCTCGATTTCAAAATTCGGAAAAGCTCCGAAATACTCGGTCTTTAAAAGCCATTTGCCGCTTCCGTTTGGTTGGTTCGGAACAACAAGAAGGGCTCTTCTGTCTAAAAGCTTAAATTCAAGGCACTTGAAGCCATACCATTCTGTTTCTTTATAATCCATAGATATTTCCCCTACAATTATTTAACCTTAACGCTACCGTCTTTTGCGGTTACCTCAATAACTTCCTCATTATAATTGCAGATACTGTTTTCTCCGATAACAAGCTTAATATCATTTTTGGCGGCGGCACCATCCAAAATCTTGAACTCAAGATAAATCAAAACACCGTTTTTAGCAACATCGTTGTCCTCAAGATTTAAGAACTTAACCGTACCTTCGGTTGCGTTTACATCATAACCTGTGAGGAAATCACCCTCTTTATAGCCGGTGTATTCCAGAGCCTCTTTATCATAATTGAACTCAAGCAAAAATGCCATTATTCCCGGATTTGAGCTGATCTCCACAGGAACCTTAACTGTATCTCCCTTAGATCCGGAAACGGTGCCAACGGTAATAGTTGGATCTCCGCTTGCAGAGCCACCGAAAGATGATTCCAAAATCAAAACTGTGCCGGTGATAACAAGTGCAACTGCCAACACAACAGCAGCTACGATAATTACAACCTTTTTATTCATAAGCTTTCCTCTTTCTCGGTACAAAACCGATTTAATTAACAAAAACAGCCAAATTAAAATTATGCTGTTTAGCATATAATATACTACCGTACGACCATTTGTCAAGAAATAAAACATTCGTTTATTTAAAACTTGACATAACGGAATAAAAATTATATAATATTTTTTATTAGACTAATAAGGTTGTTCCCTAATAAAAATATAGAAAGTAGGTTTTTTTCATGGCGAAAACTATCAAAATTACCGACGACGGACTAAAAAAGCTCCAGGACGAGCTGGAAATCCTTAAAACTAAGGGGCGCGCAGAAATTGCGGAAAAAATCAAGGTAGCACGCGGCTACGGCGACCTTTCCGAAAACAGTGAATATGACGAAGCTAAAAATGAACAGGCTAAAATCGAAGCGCGTATCGTTGAGATTGAAGCAATGCTCAAGAATGTTGAAATTATTGAGGATATCAAAGGCAAAGCTAAAAGCGTTATGATTGGTGTCAAGGTCAAGGTGCTTGATGTTGAATACGGTGACGAAAGCGAATACCGTGTTGTCGGCTCTACCGAGGCTGACCCCCGTAACGGAAAAATATCGGACGAATCCCCCGTTGGCAGAGCCTTGCTCGGCAAAAAAATCGGTGATGAAGTAATTGTTGAAGCCCCCGGCGGAGAATTCAAGCTTAAAATTTTAGAAATTTCAAAATAATTCAAAGGAATGGCACAGATATGGCAGAAAATATTGTTTCAAATAATGAACCGGAGCTTAACGAAATTTTGCGTTTAAGACGCGAAAAACTTGCGGCTCTTAAAGAAGCAGGTAATGACCCCTACACCGTTACTAAGTTTGACTTTACAAGCGATTCACAAAAAATCAAGGACAATTTTGATTCGCTCGAAGGCACTACCGTAAAAATTGCAGGCCGTATTGTAGCTCGCAGAATAATGGGTAAAGCAAGCTTTGTCGGTCTTAAGGACAATAGCGGTAAAATCCAGCTTTATGTTCGCAGAGACGATGTGGGTGAGGAAATTTATGCGGGCTTTAAAAAGTGGGATATAGGCGATATAATCGGTGTTGAAGGCTTTGTTTTTAAAACCCAGACAGGCGAGATTTCGGTTCATGCAACCTCAATCAAGCTGCTTTCAAAATCCCTTATTCCCCTGCCCGAAAAATTCCACGGACTTACTAACAACGATTTAAGATTCCGTCAGAGATATGTTGACCTTATTATGAATGATAATGTTAAGCGCAATTTTATCATTCGTTCAAGCTTTATCAAATTTATGCGCAAATACCTTGACGATATGAACTACATCGAGGTTGAAACCCCCGTACTTAATACCATCGTAGGCGGTGCTGCCGCCCGTCCTTTTATTACTCACCACAATACCCTCAACATTCCTATGTATATGAGAATAGCAACCGAGCTTCCCTTAAAGCGCCTTATCGTTGGCGGTATGGACAGAGTTTATGAAATAGGCAGAATTTTCCGTAACGAAGGTATGGACCCTAAGCACAATCCTGAGTTTACAACGGTTGAATTGTATCAGGCATACGCCGATTTCCACGATATGATGGATATTGCCGAGGGTATAATTTCAGGTGCGGCAAAAGAAATTTTAGATACTTATGAGGTTGAGTGGCAAGGCGAGAAAATCGACCTTACCCCCGGCTGGCGAAGACTTACTATGGTTGATGCCGTAAAAGAATATGTGGGCATAGATTTCGATAGTATTACTGACGATGCCGAAGCAGTAGCGGCGGCAAAGGCAATCGGTGTCGAGCTTGCTGAAACCGCAGACCAGACTTGGGGCAATGCTCTTTACGCCTGCTTTGACCAAAGGGTTGAGGAAAAGCTTATTCAGCCTACATTTATAACAATGTATCCTGTTGAGGTTTCGCCACTTACAAAGGCTTCCCCTGCTGACCCCAGACTTACAGAGCGCTTTGAGCTTTTCGTTTGCCACAGTGAGCTTGCTAACGCATACTCCGAGCTTAATGACCCCATTGTTCAGCGCGAACGCTTTGAGAAGCAGTTAGAGCTTCGTGAGCGCGGCGATGATGAGGCAGAGATGCTTGACGAGGATTTCCTCACTGCTATGGAGTACGGTATGCCTCCAACAGGCGGTATGGGTATCGGTATAGACAGAGCTGTTATGCTCCTCACCAACTCAGATACAATAAGAGAGGTAATCCTTTTCCCCACAATGAAACCGTTAGACTAATAAAACCCTTTATTTATGCGGGGTTGCGGGACTTAAAATGGTGGAAAATATTGAGTTTACCCCAAATTTACCCTTTTTGCCCGTGATTTACCCAAAGAAAATATATAAAATAAGTAGGTATCAATTTCGAGTTGATACCTACTTTTCTTTTGCTTTAAATTCATCCAAGATAAATTTCACCTGCAAGATTAGACATTGTTTTTTTAGCAAACTCTTCGCTAACATCTGTATAAATATCAAGTGTTGTTTTTATATCTTCGTGTCCCATCAGATATTGGACTACCTTAACTGTAATTCCACTATTGGGTTCGCAACATTTCTCAATCATTCGAGTGCAATACGAGTGTCGTAGCATATGATTTGTCTGATGTGGTAAATATACTGGGTCTCTACTTTCTTTCTCTGATTTCGCTTTTTCAGCACTATTATATTTTTTAATGATATTATCAATTGCATCATTTACACTTTTGGCACTTAAAATAAGCCCGTAACGATTAAGAAAAACCCAGTTACTATATCCATCAATTAAATTATCTCTATGTGGGAGATTTTTCTGTCTTTCTTTTTCTGCTAAAAGTGCTTCTCGAACTTTCGGTTCCATTTCCAAAACTCGTTCCGCTGCTGTTGTTTTAACATCCTTTATTTTGTCATAGCATCGTTTAGTCCCGTCTGGTTCTTCCCATTGACGATAGACTAATTGCTTATTGATATAGATTTGGTTTTTTTCAAACGAAACATCTTCCCAACAAAGACCTCTCAATTCACTGATTCTCATTCCAGAGCCGAGAAGCACGGTTATAACATTTACCCATCTCGCAAAACACTTTTGCGATAGCATAAAATCAACAAAATTTCGTTGTTCACTACAAGTTAAACCTTTTATCTTGTTTTTATTGGACCAACCATGTAAATTTTTAACTTCTTTTCTCGCTTTTGTGCAAGGGTTATTTCTAATGATATTATCATCAACAGCATCATCGAAAACTGGGTTTAGAAAGGTATGGATATTATCTACTGTAGCAGGTTGATAACCTCTTTTGCTTACAAGGTCCATATAAAATTTTTTCATTCTTGTTGAGTTGATGTCGCATAACTTTAATTTGCCAATTTCGTCTTTAACACAATGGTTATACATATAAACATAGTTGTTTTTTGTGGTCTCTTCGAGTGCTTTTTTGTTGCTCATATACAAATCAAATCGCTCATTTAAAGTAACTTTTTTAGAAGTGTAAGTATCAATCTCATCGTGCAAGTCTTCTTCGATTTTTCTTTCCATATCACGAAGCGGTTCGCATTTTTGTTTTCCTTTCAGTTGAGGGTCTGATGCAGTTAATCTCCAACTATAAACACTTCGTAGTTCACCATATTGGTCTTTATATCGGTATTCATATAGACCTTTGTTTTTACCAGTTTTCTTTTGTTGTTCTCCTTTTAGAAGCAGTCTGTTTTTTAAGTCTCTTCTATCCATTCCAATAACCACCTTCCATTAGATTTCGTTTGGCATAATTCTTGCCGAGACAACCGCAGGACTTGGTATTACCAGTTACTAGGTCAACAGATGAAACCGCGGTGATTCTCCCGCAATCACATTTGCATCGCCATAGTGCTTTGCGATGTTTGTTTGTTCCTGCTCGTTTCATTACAGTCAACATACCAAATCTTTGACCTTTTAAGTCGTTTGCATTTGAAGTATGTTTCAAGCAACCGCAAGACTTTTTATAATCGTTTTTCAAAGCACTTGTGGTAGCATATGTTGTAGCACCGCAATCGCACCTACATTCCCATAATCTTTTTTGGAATTTATCTGTCCCAGCATATTTAATCACAGTTAAATGGTTAAATTTCATACCTTCAAGATTTACATTCATAATCTTAACATTCCTCTCTAAATCAATAATGTAATACCGATTCTTTGAGAAGATAGTTTTCAAAAAGACTTCTTTTAATCAAAGTTTTTGTACCAATACGAAGCAGGTAATCTGCATTAGGATTACTTTGAATAAGTTTCCTTATCGTATGTTCACCGATGCCGAAAACACCACAGGTTTCTTCAACGGTAAGCATAATTTTAAATTCAGGTTTAATTTTTGGAATTGCCATATATATTGCTCCTTTTAAAATTTAATATTAGGTTTTTTAAGTAACTTCATTATCTTGTTTAACCAACCCACCAAAATTTAAATCTAAAAGAGAGTTGATATGCATTATCATTCTTATATTTAAAACCAATCGTTATTTTTGTTTTTGCATAAAGTTTTATTGAATAAAAATTCAATCATATAACAATAATTTCATATAATCACCACCTTTCGTAAAAATAAAAAATCGCCACTCATATTATTTGAAAACAATACGAGTGACGGTAATATCAAATTGTTAATCTATTTTCTGTTTTTAGTATAATCTTTATCATATATAACTCATACTATTTTCATTGAGTTCTATATTCTTTATCGTGTTTAAGAAATGTCTTTAAGTGTTTTTTCATCATCTAATATTAAGTTTAATCAAAAAATACGATTTGTCAAGACCCCTCATTTTGCCTCATTTGCAGTTTTTAGATGCTTTTTCTTACAAAAAATCGGCATTTTACTCTCTCATAAATCAAAACCGCATTTTTTTGCAAGGAAAAAGACTTTTTTTATTAAAAAAATAATTTTATAAAAAATTTATTTTCGCTTTTATATACAAAAAGTAAGTATTGTAATTTATTAAATTTGACTATAGAAATATCTTCAAATAGAGATATTTTTTAATATAATCAAATCGTATTCATTACCAACCTACCCATTTGCATAATGTTTTAAAAAGTAATTTTAACCATTTTCCAATTCATAATCCTTTAAAAATCAGTAATAAACCCAAGGCGATTTTAATGTTTAAAATACTTACTTGATTGAATGGTGATTTAGGTTGGTTGGTAAGTATGCCCCGAAGGGGCAAATAACCCCATTACGAGAGTTAATTTAACTAAATTTAAACATAGCAAAGCAGACCACCTTACGATTACTCTTAAAAAAGTTATCAAAGTAGTCTTGTTTTCTTGACTTTTCATACACTTTACACTACTCTTTAAGTGTAAAGTTATGAAATAAATTTTATATGTTATTAGACCTATGAACTGTCGTCTATCGGAACTACCCAAAAATATTTTCCAATAATAATGTTTGACGGATAAATAACTATGGTATGCTTTGGATAAATGTTTGTACATTTTGCTTCCTTCTTTCTCTTGTTGAGGCATTGTCTAAATATCTTTAAATTCTCGTCTAAAGCGAAATCGTTATACTCTTGAAAATTCTGTTCTTCTACTGACATTACAGAATGTGCCAAAAGAGTATTATCGGGTATTAGTTCTGCTTTTGAAAAAGCATATGGTAAGATGTTATAGTTTGAAACCTTGTTTATCAGTTCAACCTGCTCTTTATGGTTTTTAATATTTTGACCGAGAGAGGTTTTGATTAATGTATTCACCTTTTTCGTAATGGTGCTGTAACGATTGCTTGGATATTCAAACTGCAATATTGATTGTACCGCATTTTTATAGTCTTTGAAGTTCAATATAGTGCCACCTAATTTGAATTTTTCTAAAGTTTCATTATAAAAATGTTGCCAAATTGCAGGATATTTAAGTATTTCACCAGTTGCATCCGTTCCCAACATCTTTCTACGAGCATCTTTTCTACATTCCGCTTCAATACGAACAGTAGGAGGTAAAATTTTCCTAATTTCTTCTGGCAAAGCGGGGTCTTCGTTTTTTAGATAAATTTTCAAGACCAAACCGCTTTTATATCTTCTGTAATCGCCGTTATCTCCGTATGGTGTTTTTATGTACTTTCCGATAATGGGGTGGTTTTGTGCCCACCCAATGAATTCCTTGGCATCTTTAATGCTGGGGAATTCTATATTTTTATTGACATCAAATCTGCTTATGTAAGAGTTCTCAATATTTAATGGGTGTCCGAATGTGGATTGAATTACCTCTTCTATTTTTTCTTTAACAAGTTCATATTGATTGTTTGTATATGGAAAAGCATTGCATCCGTTCGCAAGTTTTGATGCAGAAAATGAAACCATGAACTCATTCCAATTTGGTAAGTAAATTAGATGAATATTATCAATATTTTTCGTGAACGAATCAGGTCTGTCTTCTCTTTTTCGCTTTTTGTATTTCCAACCTTTTTTGTCGAAATTTCTTTCATAATATGGCCACCACAGTGTGACCGTATCTACCGTCAAATCTGTTTCAACATATTTTGTCATTTATTTTTCACCACCCTTCAAACGAAAATAACCGTCACTCATACAACTAAAACACTGCTATGAGTAACGGTTATCTTTTTTCTGTTTTGGTGAATTCTTTATCATATAAACCCATAATTTTTCTGTTGAGTTATATGCTTAAAACTGTCTTTTCGTAAATTTATAAATAGATTTTGTCTTATTATTTTTAAGATTAATTTAAAAATTATAATTTGTCAATAGCACCAATTGCCTCTGGTTTTTGTTTTTTGAAAGTTATTTTTGCAAAAAATCGGTGTTTTAAACTCTCACAGTTCAAAAACGCCTTTTTTTGCAAGAAAAACTGTTGTTTTGTATTTTAAAAATAATAGAAAAAATTTTTTATTTTGTCAAAAAAATTCCAAGATTTTTATAGAATTACTTGAAATTCAAAAAAATATTATCAATAATTTATTTGTAATCAAATTTTTAGAGGTGATAATTTTATGTCCCGTTTCCGAAAAAAAGAGATTTTGACAAGTTCTCAACGAACCGATTTTGAAAGACAACTTTTTGCACTTTGCTTAAAAAATGAAGATATAAGAAAAGTGGTTAAAAAAGCATACGACGACTTTGCTTTTATATATGATGAAACCGAAATGCCACTTGCGGACTTTGGTAAAAAGTATTGCGAACTTATTCTCAAAAACAAAGTGATGTTATTTAATTTTAAAGACATCCCGATGAAACTGACCGAACCCCCATCATCGTACTATGTCTATCGAAACGATGTTTTAGAAAAAATTTATTCTATGCTACTTTCGGCAAACCTCATTTAAAGAATAACCGTGATAGTACAGTTGCTATCACGGTTATTTTATGGTTATAAATATGGTTGTTAAAATAGTCGTTAATATAGTTATTAAGATAGTTGTTAATATGGTAAAAAATATGGTTGTTACTTTACCAACCAACCCTATAACACAATATATAAAAAAGAAAATTGTATTGTTTTTATTACCTAAATATGGCAATTAAAAAAATACAATTTAAAAGCAATCGATTTTAAAATCGTCTGCCTCCTTATCCCTTTACTTAAATCAAATGGGTATTATACCATACAAAACACTACATTATATACACTTAATTAACTGATAATCGTATGCCACCAACCGCCACCCAGCGACAATCGATTGACGGTATAAAATTTTGGATATTGTTTTAAACCCCTGACTATTTTTAAGGGTTATGTGAAAAAGGTTGGTAAATTTATTATTTTGGGCCTTGTAATTACCCTTGAAATGCGCTAACATGTACATCCAAATAAAGGAGGTTTTATAATGAATTATAATAAAGAATTATTTAATGAAATCGTTGAGTGTGTAGGTTCAGTTTTAACTGACACAACCGACCAACCCGCTATCCACGATGATTTTTATAAATCGATAGCGATGGATTACTGTTCCGAACTTTTAGTTAAAACCTATAATGCCACCAAGCAAGAGTTCAAAAAACCTAAAAAGATGCTTGAACTTGCTTTCGCAGCAGGTTGTTTTTGCAGGATAGTAAATGAAATGTCGAATGATGAAGAAAACAATTATATTAATATTACTTCTATTTTAAGTGATACGGTATTAAGTATTGATGGTGTGTTGGTTGGTTTGTTGCTAAATTCGGATGCAGTAAAGGCAAAGGAAACATTTAGAATTGCTCAAAGTTTGGCAGTTGATGACTGCCTCACTCTTACCCATCAAAAGAAAATTTTGCTCGGTATAGAAGGTAAACTTAAAGATAATATGACCGTGCTTTATGCAATGTTTTTATTTGGTTGCTCTCAAAACATTAAATATCATTAAAAAATGAAACTCGCCAGAAGACAACGAAGAAGTCAACTGGCGAGTTTCTTTATATGTTAACGAAGTAAGAAAGATGGCAACTATAATATAATAATTTTTTAACAATTAATCAAGTATAATTTATTCCTTGATAAAATTAAATTAGGAATAATGTTATTATGTTTTAAAAATAATTGTTGTTATTATTCCTAATTTGTGATATAATGTATTTTGTGAAATTGTAATTAGTTTAGGAGGTATCCGAGTGAACTATATAAAGGTATCCGAAGCGGCGCAAAAATGGGGTATTTCTGCTCGCAGAGCCCGTATTTTATGTGCTGAAGGAAAGGTTGAAGGCGTTATCCGTAAAGGGAATTTATATATGGTTCCCGAAAATGCCATAAAACCCCTCGATGGCCGTCGTAGCAAGAATAATATAATTTTTGAGGTTGACTATAAAAAAGAGAAACTTGAAGCACAAAGACCGCTTACCGCAGGTGAGGTTGAGCGACTTCGTGAAGAGTTTATGATAGAGTTCACCTATAATTCCAATGCTATTGAGGGAAATACTCTTACCCTTAAAGAAACCGCATTGGCACTTGAAGGTATGACTATTGATAAAAAACCTCTTAAAGACCATTTAGAAGCGGTTGGACACCGTGATGCTTTCCTTTATGTTCAGGATATTGCAAAGAAAGATACCCCCTTGTCAGAGAATGAGATTAAGAATATTCACTCACTTGTTCTTATGAACCGTCCAGACGATAAAGGTGTGTATCGAAGAATCCCCGTGAAAATAATGGGTGCCTATACCGAGCCAGTGCAACCGTATCTTATTGAACCTAAAATGGCAGAACTCATTAACAACGATAATGAGCGTAAGGGAGTAATTCACGATATTGAGCGAATTGCTCGTTTCCATTTAGAGTTTGAGGGTATCCATCCCTTTATTGACGGCAACGGCAGAACTGGCCGCCTACTTATGAACCTTGAACTTATCAGATGCGGTTATCCGCCTATCAATGTGAAATTTACAGACCGTAAACGATATTACGATGCTTTTGATGCCTATTACAAAGACGGCAATCCTAACAAAATGATAGATTTAATCGCCGAATATGTGAACGAGCGACTTGGCGAGTATCTGGCGGTGTTGGATAATTAAAATTCTAAAGTCCCACATAACGGACACTTCTCTTATTAGAATTATATTACCGATGATATGATGGAGGTTATTATATGCTTACAGGCGAACTTAAAAATAAAATTGATATGATATGGGAAATGTTCTGGACAGGCGGTATCACTAACCCACTTGATGTTGTAGAACAAATGACATATTTAATGTTCATTCACGATTTGGACGAAACCGATGCTAAAAAGGCAAAGAGCAGTATGATGTTAGAATTGCCTTATACTTCAATGTTCGAGGGACACGACCAATATAAATGGTCGGTATTTCGTGACCTGCCCGCCGAGAAAATGTATGAACTTATGCAGAGTGAAATATTCCCATTTATTAAGAATTTGCACGGCAATAAAGAAAGCACTTATTCGAGATATATGTCCGATGCTATTTTTAAGATACCAACCCCGCAGTTACTCTCTAAAATAGTAGATGCACTTGATACTTTGTATATTGATATGGCAAAGGATATTGAAAACGATACCAAAGGCGATGTTTATGAAAGTCTGCTTTCCAAACTTTCTACTGCTGGTGTAAACGGTCAGTTCCGTACACCCCGTCATATCATTCGTATGATGGTTGAAATGCTCGACCCTAAACCCGATGATACCATCTGCGACCCTGCTTGTGGTACTTCTGGCTTCCTTGTTGCTGCAGGTGAATACTTAAAAGAAAAGTATAATAACGAGATTTTCTATAACAACGAGCGAAAAGACCACTACAATAACCATATGTTCTTTGGTTACGATATGGACAGAACTATGCTTCGTGTTGGTGCTATGAATATGATGACACACGGTGTTGATAATCCTAATATTGACTATCGTGACAGTCTTTCGGACCAGAACACCGATACAGGCAGATATTCCATTATTCTTGCCAACCCACCCTTTAAGGGTTCGCTCGATAGCGACACCGTATCTACCGATATATTAAAGGTTTGCAAGACTAAGAAGACCGAACTTCTTTTCCTTGCTCTATTCCTTCGTATGCTTAAAATCGGTGGTCGCTGTGCTTGTATCGTTCCTGACGGTGTTCTGTTTGGTTCTTCTACCGCACATAAAGCAATTCGTAAGGAAATAATTGAAAACAACCGTCTTGAAGCAGTTATCTCTATGCCCAGTGGTGTATTCAAACCCTATGCTGGTGTATCAACTGGTATTCTTATCTTTACCAAGACTGGACACGGCGGAACAGATAATGTCTGGTTCTATGATATGCAGGCTGACGGTTACAGTCTTGATGATAAAAGAACTGCTGTTTCGGACAATGATATTCCCGATATTATTTCCCGTTTCCACAACCTTGATGGTGAAACCAATAGAGAAAGAACGGATAAATCGTTCTTTGTTCCCAAACAGGAAATCATCGACAACGATTATGACCTGTCTATCAATAAGTACAAGAAGACAGTTTATGAAGCAGTCCAGTATCGTTCTACAACTGAAATCATGACCTCTTTGCACGAACTGCATATGCAGTTCTCTGATGAGTTGGAAAAACTCAACTCCCTGTTAGGTGTATAACTGGGAGGTGTGTTATGAGAAATAAAATGAGACTTGGCGATATTGCCACTTTAATCACCAAAGGAACAACTCCTACATCAGTTGGTTATACTTTTACAGGTACAGGTGTGAATTTCGTAAAAATTGAAAGCATTCGAGAAGATGGAACATTTATTCCAGATAAATTTGCTCATATTAGCGATGAGTGTAACACAAAACTAAAAAGGTCACAACTCCAAGAAAACGATATATTGTTTTCTATTGCAGGTGCTATCGGAAGAACTGCTATTGTAACCAAGGACTGTTTACCTGCAAATACGAATCAAGCACTTGCTATTATCAGAATACCCCAAGGAGTTATTGACTATCGCTTTTTACTGTATGCTTTGCAATCTGATGCCATAATTGAACAAGCAGAGAAGCAAAAGCAAGGAGTAGCACAATTAAACTTATCTTTGCAAAACATCAACGACTTTGAAATTCCGTTCTTTACCGAAGAAGAACAACTCACGGTAGTAGAAGTACTGTCTTCTGTTGATTCTTTATTAAGCACACGAATTGCTCAGTTAGAACAGTTGGATGAACTCGTCAAATCCCGATTTATCGAACTGTTTGGAGATATCAAAACAGGTGACTACAAGTTTGAAACTCGTAAATTAGGCGAGGTTGCAGAGGTTGGGTCAAGCCATAGAGTATTTACAACTGAGTTTGTTGAAGAAGGTGTTCCTTTCTACCGAGGAACTGAGATTGGTGAGTTAGCAAATGGCCTTAAACCCGAAAATCTATATCGCATTACCAAAGAACACTACGATAGGTTAGCGTGTGACGAAACAAAACCGAAATTGGGCGATTTACTTATGCCATCTATTTGTAACAAGGGACAAGTGTGGATGGTTGATACTGATGAGCCGTTTTACTATAAAGATGGACGTGTACTTTGTATATCACCAAATCGGAAACTCTTTAACTGTAAGTATCTTGAGCAGTTTATGAGAGAAAAAACGCTTGTAGAGTATCCCAAACTTGGTTCGGGCTCGACGTTTGCTGAGTTTAAGATTTTCTTGCTCAAAGATATAGAGGTTCTTATTCCGCCAATAGAGTTACAAGACCAATTCGCAGCCTTCGTCGAACAGACCGACAAATCAAAATTGGCAGTTCAACAGAGCATTACTGAATTGGAAGAATTAAAGAAAACTCTTATGCAACAATATTTTGGGTGAGGTGAAACAATGGCGGATTTTAGCATACTAATTAAAAATAAATTTTCTGTTGATACTTTTGAAAACACTAAAAAAACATACGAGTGGATTTATAAATCTTTAAATGAAGCGAATTTAGTAAAAGCAAAAATTAAAAGCAATTTTTTATTTAATGTTGGAAAAATCACTTGCACATGTGACTCTTTTGAAGAATTTAAAAAACATGCCTTTGGTTATTCGGATTTCAAATTAAATCGTATGTCAATATTTCAAATAACTTTAAGAAATGATAACATCTATGTTTATGTCGATAATAGTGGATTGCGGGTATCATCAAATAATAAAATGTATGTTGAAAAATTAATTCAAATTTTAAACAAAGACACAATAGCAAACGATACTACATACATAGAGAATCAATATATTATTAGTAATATCAAAGGTAATAACAACAATATAAACCAAGGCGGAAGTAATAATATAATTATTTCTAATGATAAAGAAAAGTTTTCCAAACTCAAACAATGGGTGGAATCGATATTACAAAACCTACTTGCAAATTGGCTTGGTTATCTATTGACTGCTATTGTGACCTTAATTATAGGATATTTAATAAAAACAATTTAATAGTTCTTTGACGATATGCAATGATATTTTAGCAAAGGAGAATAGAATAATGAATTTCAATAATCAGATGTTTAATCCACAGTATGTTAATCAACAGTACTATAATTCTATTAGAGCAGAAATAGAAAAATACAATTATGAACAAAACAAAGAGGTTATAAATGCTGTAAAAGCAATGCATGACCTCTGCGAAGCGGTAAAAAAATTAGACGGTCAACATCAACAAACGGCATTTTATGCTTGTCTTGCACAAATGGCAAAAGAAATGAACTGGTAAGTTGTTGAGGTTAGAACATGAACGAACAACGACCCAATTATTGGAGAGAATTATTTGCTCAAATAACACTTAAAACCGTGCTGCCAGAAGAGTTTTCTGATATTGAATTATCTGACAAACCAGATTTAATAAAAACATCTTCTCAACTTGGAATTGAGGTCGTTTTTGCAACAGACCAAAAAGAAGAGCAATTGAATTCTTATTATAAAAAATTTTTGGATGGAAAAGCAATTGCAGAAGTACCATCAAAAGGCTTGTCTAACTTTCGTTCTCATTTTTACGATGTTATTATAGATAAAGATACTAATACTATTTCTGCTTATAAAAAAGATTTTGAGCCGTTTAACATTAATATTATTTTCCAAGCCATTGATAAAAAAATGAAAAAATTGAATTCGGGATTATATAATTACTCTGATAATTTATATTTGTATGTTCAGACATTTAAATACTCAGGTGATATGGCTGATTTTTCTACGGCTGAAAGTATTTTGAAATATATTACTAATCTAAAATACAAATATAACCTAACATTCAAAGAAGTATTTTATGATTGTATATTCGTACTATATAGATTAAATGTTGAATCCTTAACGATAAATAAATTTGATTTGAGCGATTATTGTGATGATATTTTGAAACAATACGATTCAATTAATAAGGAATGTGACGAAACATGACCAACTTTGATTTTCTAAAAAAGGATGAAAAATTCAGTAGTTTTGCCGATATTGCAATAACTGCCGAAAAATTGTACGGTATAGATACCGCTTCTTGTGTCTTTAATGTTCGCAAAGCGGCGGAATTTGCTGTCAAGTGGATGTATTCTGTTGACGGTTCTCTTATTATGCCGTATCAGGACAATTTCGTTACACTTATCAATACGGTGGAATTTAAGGATATTGTCGGTAACGATATTTTCCGCCGAATTGATTTTATTCGCCTTGTAGGTAATACTTCTGCACACTCGACACGAAATATTAAACCCGAACAGGCAGAATTGGCACTTGAAAACCTGTTCTATTTCCTTGATTTTGTGGCATATTGCTATGCCGATGAATACGAAGAAATATCCTTTAATGCCGAGTTATTAAAGGCAGAGCCTACCCCTGTTGCACCTATTCCCGAAATTACGGTTGATATAGAAAAACTTATCGAAGAAAACAAAGCACTCAAAGCACAACTCACAAGTAAACGAGAAGAACAACAACCCAATTATGTTCCGAAACCACTTGATATTTCGGAATTTAAGACCCGTAAGGTTTATATCGACACTATGCTTATCGATGCAGGTTGGGTGGAAGGCAAAGACTGGTACAACGAATATGAACTTGCTGGTATGCCTAATAAGTCTGAAGTGGGATATGCCGATTATGTTTTGTTCGGTGATGATGGCAAACCCCTTGCAGTTATTGAAGCAAAGAGAACCTGTAAAGATGTTGCCATCGGCAGACAGCAGGCAAAATTGTATGCCGACTTGTTAGAGCAGAAATTCGGCAGGAGACCGATTATATTCCTTTCTAACGGTTTTGATACCCGTATTTGGAACGATAGATATTACCCCGAACACAAGGTTAGTGGTTTCTATTCCAAGAGAGACTTGGAGAAAGAGTTTAATAAGCTCACGATGAGAACCCACCTTACAAATGTTCGTGTTGATGACAATATTTCTGGCCGTTACTACCAGAAAGAAGCAATCAAGGCAGTATGCCGTGCTTTTGATGAAGAAAACCGCCGTAAAGCTCTTCTCGTAATGGCAACTGGCTCTGGCAAGACCAGAACCGTTATATCCATCGTAGATGTCCTTTTAAGACACGGATGGGTTAAGAATGTACTTTTCCTTGCCGACCGTAATTCGCTCGTTACACAGGCAAAGAGAGCCTTTGTGAACCTATTACCGAACCTGTCGGTAGTAAACCTTTGTGAAGACAAGGAAAACTATAATGCTCGTGGTGTATTCTCTACATATCAGACAATGATACACTGCATTGACGATGTAAAGGACGAGAAAGGCGGTAAACTTTATACCGTTGGTCACTTCGACCTTATCATCTGCGACGAGGCACATCGCAGTATCTACAACAAGTACAAAGACATCTTTACATATTTTGATGCCCACCTTGTTGGTCTGACGGCAACACCGAGAGACGAAGTTGACAAGGATACATATAAAATCTTCGAATTAGAAAGCGGTGTTCCCACCTACGGATACGAACTTGACCAAGCGGTTGAAGACAAGTATCTTGTTCCTTATGAGACGGTAGAGACCACTCTGAAACTGATGGAAGACGGCATTGTTTATGATGACCTGTCTGACGAAGACAAAGAAGAATATGAAAACCTATTTGCTACCGAAGACGGTTCTATGCCAGAGCGAATAGATAGTTCTGCTCTGAACGAGAAGATTTTCAATGAGGATACTATCCGCAAGGTGCTCGGCATCCTGATGGAAAAAGGTATCCGCATCGACTACGGCAACAAGATAGGTAAAACCATTATCTTTGCAAAGAACCATCGCCATGCAGAGAAAATCTACGAAATTTTCGGCAAGGAATATCCAAATTTCTCGCCCAATTTCTGCCGTGTAATTGATAACTATACCAATTACTCTCAAAGTCTTATTGACGAATTCTCTGACCCCCAAAAAATGCCTCAAATCGTTGTTTCCGTTGATATGATGGATACTGGTATCGACGTTCCAGAGGTTGTGAACCTTGTTTTCTTCAAGAAGGTTATGAGCAAGGCGAAGTTCTGGCAGATGATTGGTCGTGGCACCCGTTTATGTCCTGCTCTGCTCGATGGAGAGGATAAAAAACTCTTCTACATATTTGACTTCTGCGGAAACTTTGAGTTCTTCCGCACACATAAAAACGGTAAAAATGTACCTACTACCATTTCGGTACAACAGAGAATTTTCAACCTTAAAGTGAACTTGGTTTATAAGTTGCAGGACTTGGTATATCAAACCGAGGAACTGATTGCCTTCCGCACCTCTCTTATTGATGAACTTGTAGAAAAGGTGCATCAGTTGAACCGTGATAACTTTGCTGTTAAACAGCATTTGAAGTTTGTTGACCTGTACTCTGATAAGAAGAATTACGAAGCATTGACCCCGTTAGATATTTCACAGTTGCAGGACGAAATCGCACCATTGGTATTGCCTTATGAAGACGAAATCAATGCAGTTCGATTTGATGCACTTATGTATGCTATTGAACTGGGTTATATTGCTGGTAATATATATCAAAAAGGCATAAAAGATTTGATGGGTAAGGTTCGTGCTGTTGCAACGGTTTCTACAATTCCCGCAGTAAAAGAAAAGAGCGAACTGCTTGATAAAATCTTACACACCGATTATGTTGAACGGGCAGATATTAACGACTTTGAGTTTATCCGTAAGGAAATCAGAGATATTATTAAATATATTCCTGTCATCGAATGGCAACCCTATACCACCGACTTTACTGATGATATAATAAATATGGTGCAGAACCCATACGAACCCAATGGTGGCGATTTACCGAATTACAGAGCAAAGGTTAATCACTATATCCGTCAACATATGGACAATGAAGTTATTGCCAAACTGCACACCAATAAACCTTTGACTACTGCAGATATTGCGGAACTGGAAAAAATACTGTGGTCGGAACTCGGTACAAAGGAAGATTATCAGCAGGAATACAAGGACAAGCCTCTTGGCGAACTCGTTCGAGAGATTGTTGGTCTTGATATAAATTCTGCGAAAGAAGCATTTTCAAAGTATCTTAACGATGTAAACCTCGATGATAGACAGATTTACTTCGTAAACCAAATCATCAACTACATCGTGCAGAACGGTATGATGAAGAATTTTGCAGTCATGCAGGAAGCACCGTTCACCAACAAAGGCACTCTTGATGATGTCTTTACCGATACGGTAGTCTGGATGGATATTATGAAGATTATTAAATCTATCAATGCCAATGCTCTGGCAGCATAATCTTAATACAAAAAACAAAAAGCACGGAGGGCAACCGTGCTTTTTGTTATCCAATACCAATTTGTATTCGGACTGCATTTTCAATCTCTCGCATCAACTCTGAATTTTCATCGATTTTTCCAATACACTCTTCTAAAATATCTACAGAATAATTGCAAATATTCTCGCACATAACGATAGTGTCCCTTGCGAAGCCTGTGCCTTCTTGCTCTTGAGGTATGTATACATGAGTCGGCAAGTCTTTCTTTTTTCCACCTCGGCTAATTCCAGTGCGAGATGTGCATGGGATTGCGGTTACCGTTTTTGCAAATTTATTATTGAGATTATTCGACAGTATGAGTACAGGCCTTTTTCCGAAATAAGTTGACCCAACCGTTTTAGGGATATCTGCGAAAAATATTTTTCCTCTTTTAATTTGTGTTTTTGTCATAATAAAAATTCCTCCAGTATATTAAAAATTAAGATACTAAAGGATTCTAGATTTTCATTTATTTTTCAAGAAAAAATAATCCCGACAGATTTATTCTGTCGGGAATTCTTGATGGGTAAGATTGAAATTGCGGTCAGCATTGAAAGTATAACTGCTTCTGTCATAATTATAATATAATCATTTATCACACAACCGTACAAGAAATGGTAATACAACGATATCGCAGACAAAATCATATACAATAGTATCGAAGACAAAGAGGCAATTTTTCCTGTCTTTGTTTCCATAAACAACAGCAGAAATCCATTTACAATACAAACTACAAAAACATAAAAAAATACTATGTTGCGAGATTGCCCCTGCAATATCAAATTTGTCATTGCTACAACAATAAAAAAGTAACTCATTTATACCCCTTCCTTCAATGATAATTAAAAATTTCCTCGTTATAAGAATTCGCATATTCTTCGAAACTTAAATCGCCAATATCCTCATAGTAAACAACTTTCTTACCTTTTTTATAACGGGTCAAGTTAGTGGTCGGGTCCGAGAAATATTTTTTATCACCAACACAAATAAAATTGTAACTATGTGCATCTGTTCGTGTTTCCACATCTGCTACATACACTTTTACAGTATCCCATCCGTTATATTCGGAAATGACGGTTATTATACATTTTTGCATAGAAGCAAAATCAAAACACAAACCACTTTTGCTTTTTACCGTTTCTGCAAAATCAAAGTGCTGGATATAGTTTTTGTCTACATATCTATAATTCTTGCAGATATAATCATTAATACCGACAATTAAATCTTCAACAGTGTTATATTGTGAAAAGTTTTCTATTATCCACTCTTTATCCTGCTCGGTTAGGGTACAGACCGAACTATATCCACCAGACCTATTTTGTTTGTAGGTGTTTGTAAAAGCAAAAACGATAGTAAATGATAATGCAATAATTAAAACAAGACTAAATATAATTTTTACATTTTTCATATAGCATCCTAACCATTTCAAATATTTTAAGTTTTGACACCGATTTTAAAAGCCCGTAAATACTGGGTTTGCGAGGTGTCATAATTCGGTGTCAGAAGTAATCTTCTTTTTTGCTCTAATCATCGTTGATTTTGATATGCCAGTCATTTCTGAAACAGTCCTATAACTCTTACCTTCATCAAGCAATGACAAAGCAAGGTTAATTTGTTCTCGATGAAATTTCTTTGGTCGCCCGTCACGATATTTTGGATTTTGCCTTGCAATAATTCGACCTTCTCTGCATCGTTCATTTATCATATCTTTTTCATACTGTGCAAAACACAGCATTACATTTAACAACAATGCACCTATTCCGCTATTTTCGATTTTACCCATATTTAAAATATTTAAGGTGATACCGCTATCGTATAATTGCTTTGCAAGAATTGAACCCTCGGATACGGTTCTTGCAAACCTGTCAAGTTTTACAACAATAAGTTCATCTCCTTCCTTTAACAAGGAAATGAGTTTTACAAATTCAGGTCTGTCTTTTACTGTACCGCCTGTATATATTTCTTCTACAATAATTTCAGCACCTGCAGTTTTAACTGCCTCCCTTTGTGACTGTAATGAAGTATTCTGTTCTTGACTTTTGCTAGAAACTCTTATATAACCGTACTTCATACACTATCCTCCAAAATTTAGAATTTCTTCAATTTTAAAATCGTTGTTTTCATCGCCCATACAGGCAATTAACAGTCTAAAAATGAAACGACAACCATAGATAAATCCATCTAACTCCATCTGACAAGATTCAGTTGTTTTTAGCGATAAAAGTCTGTCGAGTTCTTTTTGCATATCTTCTGAAAGTTTTGAATTGAACTTTTCAATCTCATCACTCACAGCCTTCATAATTTTGCAAGTTTTACTTTTTGGATTTAGGCTTCTTTCTACTGGCGAAATATTCCCATAGTACAGTTGCTCAAGAAAAGATTTAGAAGTCATAAAACTATCACCTCGGTTTCATATTCTTTAGAAATACCATAGACATTGATGGTATTTGAAGACAACCTGTGTATAACAATGCACTCAAAATTTTTCGGCAATTCCATTTCAATCGCTTCTTTCAATTGATATGGGGAACGATTAAACTGCGGTTTATCATCGATAAACTTCTGAATTAAAATTTTTAACATTTTTTAACCTCCTTTGATTATGTAGTGCGGCAATGTCTGGCCCACTGCCGTCTTGATGGAGGATTTTTGTATTGGAGGACATCCTAAAAACAAACACACACAGAGAGATTTTTCTGTCGCCAGAAAACAGAAATAAAGAGATGAAAAAAACTTACATATCGATACTCTACCGTCAAGAAAGTATGATATGTAAGTCCTAAAATTTAAATATGTTATATGTGATAAGCACTATTAAGTTTGTGTCTTAATTATACCATATTTTACCTCTAAAGCCAAGTGCTTTTTACGAATTTTTTGTTTTTTATTTACCTGACTTTTTTATGGTTATAACCGCAACTCTTACTATTTTTTAAAAGTTTTGCGGTTATAACTCGAAAAACTTTTTTGACTGAAGATAACATTTACCAACCGACCAATTATCATGGTTCAATAAAAAAGTAATTTACATTTTGTTGGCGAAATATTATTCGGTTATATTTTAGAATGATTTTGGATAAAGTTAATTCAACTGTTTTTTGAATTATGAAAAATGGTTGGTTTTGAAAATCAATCATTTTTAATGTAAAAAAACTATTATTATAAATAGCGAAACAGGGTAGGTTGGTAAGTATAATTTAAACTTGATTTTTAAATATAATTATGCTATAATCTTAACCGTAATAGAGATGGATAAATGAGGTTAATTTAAAAATTGAAATTACCCTAAAATTACCCTTTTTACCCTGAATTTACCCAAAATATCCGAGAAAATATGCCGATTTAGAGATACAATATGCGAAGTAATGTAAATGTCTCAAAACCGCTATTTTACAGGATATTTTATGAGTTGGATATGAGAGGATATGTGGTGTTATGATAAACCGTTTTTCTCTCCCTACGATGAAACCGTTGGACTAATACAGTTCAAAGAAACCCAGTAGTTATGCGGGTTCGCGGTGGTTTGGAATCCTAAAAACCACGCCACTACGCCAACTACTACGCCAATTTTCACAAAGAAGTTTGCAGAGAAAAGTCACTATGATAGGCTAAAGATCAAGCGCCGTGCAGTTCGCACGGCGCTTTCATTATATCTAAAATTTATAAAATTATTTTTCTAAAAGTTATGTAGAGATACGTAAACTTGCGTTAGTAAACATCAAGGAAAGTACCGTCATCAGCGGCTTTGAAGCCCTAACGCACGATTGACAAATAGTGCCGAAAGTTGTATTATAGTAACGGTGCTTTGCACCCTTAGAGGCTACCATAACGGTAGGCGGTTAGCCCTTCTTTACTAAGGAGGGGCACTTTTCCCTCCTAAATGAAAGGAGGGGTGTCAATGGTTACTTACGAGACTTTGTTCCTTTTCGGTTCACTTGTTGTAGCAATTATCGCACTTGTTATTGACATAACAAAAAAGAAATAACCGCCCCTCGCCAAAAGTGCGGTTATTTCTTTAACCCATTATTAGGCTGACCGTCTATCGG
>JAFWAC010000014.1 GCA_017507805.1 Clostridia bacterium | reverse complement strand
TGCTTACTACCTTTCCTTTATTTTCGGTCATTGTTTTGCCTCCAACCTATCTCCATTTAAAATGGAGTCGTATATATTTTTGTATGCTTTTTCTCCGCTCTTTGTATCAAACTGCCTTATGCGAAGAAGCAATTTTAATTTTAGTCCGTAATAGAAAATATAATCCTCAGAAAAACTATCCATAGGTCTTAACGTTTCTAAGATTTCCAAGCGGTAACTGTTTAGATATTTTTCTGCTTCCATTGGATTTTCGATTTCTAAAGCCACTTTTGCCGCTTTGATATACTCCACAGGAAAAACTCTGTTCTCCGTATCGAATGGTTTCTTCATTTTCTCTGCCCGAACTTTTCCAAGCGCAAATCGAAGGTTTCTCTCGCTCTCGTTCCATGCATCGATCAAAACAGAACCCGAACTCTCACTGTTTTTGGGAGGTGATAAAGTGAGCTCTTTCATAGTCTCCTGCGACCTTTTTCCTAAAAATCGGTTGCAAAGCTCTGTAAATCGTTCTTCGGTAATCGGAAGCGGAGTGTTTTCACTTATCCCATCCAAAGACGGCAACTGCGATATTAAATAATATTCAGCCATAGTTATTACTTCGCCTCTTTCAAAAGCTCGGTCACCTTAGGACTAAGATAATTTGAAAGCATATCCACAACCGTCTCTGCTGAATAATCGTAATATGCACTGCCGCCCTTTACAGCAATGCGGAAACCTCCGTCAAAATTATCATTCGCCTTCAAAGTGATGCCCTTTATCGTTTTTTCTTTAAGCGCCGCCAGTAAGGTTTCTTCCAATTTATTAAGGTCTTGAGTATTCAAAATTACCGCGATATCTTCTGCATCCGGCTTGTTTGCCCAATTTTCAACAATGCTGATAATCAGCCCTTTGAATGCATCCGATGAATATACAGCAGTAACATTTTCGCTAACGATAGCCCTAAGTTCTCTTGTTACACTTTCTCTGAAAGAAATAAGCAGATTGCGACCCGCCTGACGAATAGCATCCTCGCTTGATTTCGTCATTCGCTCGGTTTCAGTTCTTGCAAGGCTCAAGATTTTATCTGCCTGTGCCTGTGCATCAGCAATAATTTGTTCCGCATTTTCTTTTGCGGATTTAAGTATAGCTGCCGCCTCTGTTTCAGCAGCCTCTACACCTTCCTTTTTAATTTGGTCAATCAGTTCTTGGAGTTGTACTTCCATAATGCTATCTCCTTTTTATATTTAGTCAATTTTGCTGCAAAAAACAAAATGGATCCAGCTTCCTCTGCAGACAGCTGGATCCATTAAATATTGTTACAATTATCTAATTTTATAATATTATAACATACTTTTTTTATTTCGTCAAGACTTTAGAATAGCAAAGACACAAAAAATTCAATTTCAATTATGACTTTTGAGAATTGTCCCCAAAGTACAAGTATTCATGCACCAAATTATGAGCAGAGCGAAAATACAGTATAGCCAATTACGACCATACTGTATTTTCTGTCATCCTACTCGGTTTGCGTATTTCTCCGTTAAGGATAACACGCTTTAATCAGTGCTGTTTTTTGTCAAAGCAGGATAGACCGGATTACCCAAACATTATAAACCAAACGGAAAGAAAAAACTTCTATTGCATCATATAATGCTCAACCGTTTTTATATCGATTATAAATCTTATAAAAAAAAGCCATATTATTAAAACCCGTCAGATATGCCGCCTCGGTTACAGTGGTTTCGCCGCTGTCAATCATCTTTTTTGCTTCGAATATACGAATATAATTTCTATAATCTATAAAGGACTTTCCTGTTAATTCCTTAAAAAGTATCCTGAAATTAGATTCGCACATATTGCACAGGTCAGCATAATAAGATACTTTTTTGTTTTCAAAAAATTTTTCTTTGATTTCTCTGATTGCAGGAAGTAGCTTTTGATACTTTAGCGGAATCTCACTGCTGTCTTTTTGCAGGAGCGAAAGCATTTCGTATGCTTTCGACACTAAAAACAGAGTATTATTCATATTAAAGTACGCAATCGAATTAAAAACGGAAGCTGCTGCTGTGTTTTTTTTAATAATAGGCAGTGAAAGATTTTTCGGAATCCCACAATCGGCAATATCAAAAACGAGTATTTTTATAATAGTATTATCCTGTAAATACATAGTTTCGTATGGCAGTAATTTGGGGATATAGAGAACAGCTCCCTTTGTAATACGCAGGCATTGATTGGTTGATGGAAAATAATATTCAAGCTCTCCGTTTTCCACATAAATTAAAGAATACTTTTCTTTACCGTTTTTATATTTGAATGTATAGCCCTCGTTTCTCATTACGCTTATAAACCCAATGGTATCTATCATATGCTCTATTTTTTCGTTGAAGCAAACATCGACCATAACAGTTACCTCCCTGAAAATTAACGAATAGCATATATATATAATTGAATAATCAATTGCGCAACCGTTAATGTAATGATACAATATCCGTATAAATATGTCAACTCCAAAAGGCGGGGATACTGCAGTTGCGGGATACACCACAATAGGCAGACTTTTCGCTATTGGATACTTAAAAGGAATTTTAGATGCTATAAAGGGAGGCAAATTATGATTAAAATCCAAAATACAACTTTAAAAAAACAACCCAAATTCTGGAATCATGCACTATTCCACCCCACCGATGCCGTTGAAGATCCTTGGGGAAGGCGTATTCTGGATCGTATGGCAGCAGATGGCGCCATAAAAACAATTCGAATTTATTCTATGTTTGAGGATATCGTTTACATAGGTGAGGACGGAGAGATTTGCTATGATTTCCGTATAAGCGACCTTCGCATAGACTATCTGTTAGAGAAAGGCTTTGACCTTCTGCTCGCCTATGGTGCTATGCCTGATTGCGTTGCTGAATCTATACTTTATTTGAATGGCTCTTCCAAAAATAATACCCGTTACAAAGGAAAGATGTGGAACTCCTCACCACCAAAGGATTATGCAGTTTGGGAGGAAATATGCTATGAATACACAAAACATTTGGTTGAACGCTACGGTGAGGACACCGTAGCAGGATGGCATTGCCAATGCCACAATGAGCCTGACTGTACTTTCTGGATGAGTAATTTAGGGGAAGAAGATTGCGCTGTAAAGAGTGCAGAATACTGCAAGCTGTACGATGCTTTTGTAAGAGGTGTACGCAGAGCATCTAAGGGTATCCCTGTGGGCGGTCCCGCAATTTCGTATAATGTAGATTTTCTTGATCAATTTTTGGCGCATGTCAAAAAGACCGGTGTAGAAATGAATTATGTAGCATTGCATACTTACGGTACGGATGTGCGCATGTTAAATGACGGATCGACACCTTTGGCTACTGAGAATCATTTTGTATTCAGAATTGATCCATATATGGCGGTTCTCAAAAAGTACGGTTTTGAGAATACCGAGCTTATCTTAGACGAATGGGGTGCTTCCACTCACGGCTTTTACAATATTGAGGAATGTCCTTTGCTGATATTCCGAGAGAACGAGGTATATTCCTCGTATTTCGCAAAGTTAATATATCAACTAATCGAGTCGGGTATCAATATCTCAAAAATGATGATATGCCTTTCGGGACAGCATGAAATGGTAACCGATTTTTCGGGTTTCCGCAATTTCTTTACCCTGAATTTCATCACCAAACCGATATATAATGCCCATCTTATGACCTCCAAGATGGGAGATTATCTGGTTGGCGTCACATGTGAAAACGAAAATATTTTTACAGTTCCTACCAAGGATGAAGCTGATAACTATTCTGTATTGTTGACCTATTGCTCCAAGCATTTTGAGGAGGATTTGCCTGCAATCACAGAGGAAATAAGCTTTTCTGACGATATTTCGGATATGACGCTCACCATCTACTGCATCGATAAAAACAATAATAATCCTTACCGTATGTGGGAGCGCGCAGGTAAGCCTGAAATGACCGAGGATATGCTAAAAGCCTTACGCAAGGAAGGTAGGTTAAAGCCCGTAAGCGTTCAAAAAGGAAATGAACCCCTTACATTAACGCTGACTCCCAACTGCACATATTTGATACTTGCTGAAAAATAGCAAGTAAATCATATAAGCTTGAATGATAAAGAAATACACCAAGAAACAAACGGTGGATGGGCTTTGCCATCCACCGTTTGATTTTATTCCTCAGATTTAGTTTCTGTGGTTTCCTCAGCTACCTTCTCTTCCTTTTTACCGAAAAGAAATGCAGGCTTGTAGATAAAGATAATAGCAACCGCAGCAAGCAATAAAACGATAACTATGATAAGAATAAGTATACCTATTCTGTTGTCACCGCCGTTTGTTGTGCCGGTATTTGTATTTTCGTTGTCTGTATTGGTGCTGCCAACAGTAGTATCAGAGCTTGTGTCAGTACTGCTGTCTGTAACAGAGCTTGTTTTGTCGTCAGAGGAGGTATCGTCAGGGGTGTCATCCTCTACAGGCGTGGTAGTAGCAGTCTTAACCGACAAACCTGTAGCCTCAACCATCGAAACAAAGGATGCCTCATCCTTAGCGAGGGTAAAATTGTCAAAACAATATCTTTCATCCCAAGCGGTGTGACTGCCGTCAAACCAAATCTGAACACCGCTTATTTTGCTTTTATCAAACACGCCGTCCTTTTTCCATCCGCTATGAATATGCATTGCACCCTCTAAAGGAATCGCAACATAGCCTTCAAAGCCGGGCTTCAAAATAAGCAGACGGGTAGCATCAATATATGCCTTTTCACCGTTCTTATCAATTGTAACAATTTGACCGCTGTAACTAACCTGTGTTTTCTCATGACCGTTCCAAATCATTTCCTGACCCGCAATGGTCGTCTCAAAAAGTCCTACGAAAATACCACTGTCACATTCTGTATAAGGTGTCTTAATCCAAAAACAGAGATAGTTTTTATTAGCATCTGCTGCACGCTCGGTTTCGGGGACTTTGCTTCCAAAGCTTGCAACCGGACCTGCTGTGTCATATTCAATCGAAGCACAAACACCGTCAGGAGACTCATCGGAAACTTCGAAAACCATGGGAGAGCTTGCAGTAAAATCACCATCACCGCAGGGATTGAGCAGGGTAAGGTCGTCTGCCGCAGAGGCAGGAATCACTGCAAAAGACATTAACAGCACAAATGCTATCAATAATGTGATTATCTTTTTCATACTTAATTTCTCCTAATTAGATATACTCTATCAGTTAGCTTTTCTAAGCTTTAAGGTTACAAAAGCAACCGAAAGCAAAGCTATAACAGAAACAACAGATACAACTACTACATTGCTGTTGTCACCGGTGGAAGGAATAGCACCACCGTTACCGCCATTCAAATAATAATTGATGAAATCATCCTTGGTCTTTGCAAAGGTAAAATGACTGATTGTAACATCGGAATTGCAAACAGAGTGCCAGATTTCGAACTTCTCAATATTTGAAAGTTCAAGCTTACCGCTGGCATCTGGCTTATGACCAGGATGAATGGTCATATAATCATCCAATGCAACAACTATATATCCCTCCATTGCGGTGTTGAACTTAACTCTGCCCTGATCCTCAATGCTGAATACAGCCTCTGTGCCGTCCTTGGCGATAAGATAACCGGTTTTAGGGCCGGTTTTAGGCCAATAAAGCGAACCGTCTTTCTCACGCAAACCAATACAAATAGAACCGCCTGCTTCGGTCTTGATATAGAAACCGAAATATTTCATATTATCAGCCTTTTTAAGACCTAAAGCATAGCTTTCTGCTGTTTTTGTTGATGTGTCATTTGCAGGCTGAACAAGAACGGTGTCATCGTTAGCAACGATAACATTATCATTGCCCTTAACCTTGCTTTCTTCCTTTTCAGCGCCTGCACCTGCACCTGTACCTGTTCCCGTACCTGTACCTGTTCCCGTACCTGTTCCTGTTCCCGTACCTGTACCGGTGCCTGTTCCTGTGCCGTTACCATTGCCGTCACCGCTATCGGGTAAAAGATCATAATGTGCAAGGAAAGCATCCTTGGTCTTTGCAAGAGTTACACCACTGATAGTCCAATCAGAGGTAGAAGTATTGTGCCAGAAACGGATAACAGGTATCTGATCAAGGTTTAATTTGCCGTCTGCATCATTAGCAGTATAACCCGGATGACAAACGAAATAATCCTTAAGGCTTATAAGCACATAACCGTCAAAATTCTCCTTGTCGCAGTATACGCGTCCCTGCTCAAGAAGAGTGAAGCTTGATTCAACACCCTCAGTGGTGATAAGGTAGTTTATGTGGGATTGAGGTGTCGGCCAATAAAGACCGTTATCATCCTGATTAAGAGCGATAACGATTGAACCACCCTTACCGGTTGTCTTAAGACGGAAACCAATCCACTCCATACCGGTATAATCAGTATTGGCATCCTGATAAAGCTCATTGGTGAAATGATGCTCATCGGTTGTGCCTGCCAATGATGTTTTAGACTGCTCACCGGTTAAAACGAGAACGTCTGTGTTGGTAGCTGTGTCTGCACTTACGGTAACAACACCGGCAAAAGCAAGTGTCAAAACCAAAACTGCAACCACGAGCAAGCTGATGATTTTTTTCATTTTTCATTTCTCCTTTAAAATAAATTTTTTATTTTGAATAAACAGCTATTTCAGCAATGCGTGGGGTATTGCTTTCCGCTGTATTGATTGTCAGCTTCAGCGCAGTTGTTGAAATGTCCGTTACATCCGTCAAATAATCCGAAATATCTATTTCGGTGTCAGGTATTCCGTTGGTAGAGCGATAGCATACATTAAATTTTCCATCCTTCCAATAAGCAATACCAAAGTCCAGAACCTCTGAATCAGCTTCGGAGGCCTCGGTTATTTTTATATATTTAACCTTCTGTTCCGATTTGAAATTATAAGTAATATACGCCTTGTTCGCTGCCATATCATTTTCACTGCCATCGTCCGGTGAAGAATCGGTATTTATGTTGGTTGCCGGCTCCCAATAGGTATTAATATCGCCGTCAATGGTGCAGAATGGGTTTGCAGGATATTCACAAAGCAGATTACCTGACGAATCAAGCATATAATCCTCTAACTGATTATTAAAGGTTGTAAGCCAATCATTATCGGGTGAAAGCGCCTTTGCAATGCTCAGTGGCTTACTGCCGCCCCTTGTGCGGAAATCATAGATTGTGTACCAATCATAGCTATTCGCGTTTTTGGAGGTTCCTACTGCCTTTGAAACCTTGGTCATCACATTTTCCTTGACAGAGGCTTTGGCACCGTTTGGTAAGAGCACATAAGAGGTGTAGGCTTCGGTTTCAAAGCTTACTTCACCGTTTTGAACTGCAACCTCCCCTATATACACCCTGCCATCCTCCGAAAGGCGGTAAAGCGAAAGGGCGCTGTAGCCTCTAAAGGCTTCGGGTAGCTTGCGTGTAAGAGTGGTTGCCGAAATTGTATATGCAAGGATTTTTTCCTCACCGTCAGGTGAAGCAATAAACACGCTGTCACCATCCGCCACAAGCACACCATCATTCCAAATCTTTACGGTATCGGTTTCCCTGTCATAAACAGCGGAAATACCGTTATTCCAAACCGTTTCATAGCCTGTATCGGTTTCTTTATACGAAAGGATACCTGCGCTTCCCATCATACCGTTTACAAAGCCGCCTCTGAAAACATTGTAGGCAAGCTTTTTAGCAGCAGAAACATAGTCGCCGCTATATAAGAATGAAGCCTCGGTGTAAGGGTCTTCAACATTCAGATAACCCGAAACCATACCCCAAATATAATCCGAGGTATAAATGCCGCGGTCCTCCTCTGCAAATTTATGACTTAAACGCGAGTTATATATACGGATATTGCCTGCCGTCATAAATTGGTCAATAACCGTTGGGAAGGCTAAGAAATTAAACAGGAACTGACCGTTGAGGTATTTCTCCTGACTGTAATTTTCGGTAGCAATATTGGTGCCCAATGCGCGCCAATGCTGTACCTCACGAGCTTTGGCATATTGCTCCTCAACAGCAGTAAGCCCTTTAAAGGTGCCGGCATAAGCCGCAGTGTCGAGCATAACATCACTATACATAATAAACGGAGCATAGATTTCCTCAGCAAAGGCATCCTGCCTTTGGGTGGCATAACCGCCCGTAAAGTCAAAATAGTGTGACATAGGATAAATATTCCAGCCAAAGCTTGAGACAACATCACCCGTGGTCACTGTAACCTCAGAGCCGTGATCGGCATAAGCCTTGCTTCCCTCGCTTATATCACTCTGATTTATATGGAAGGAAAGCACACCGCCCACATCTGCAAACTGCTCCTTGTATTCCAAAAGCTCATCAAGACTGCCGAGCAAAGCAGGATTAAGTATCTGGTCGGTCAAATCAGGCCAATTATAATCGTGACCTCTACCCTGCCAGCCTACCATACAGTATGCAAATTTACCAACCTTATCGGTAAGGTTATAAACATTTTTCTGGCGGGACAAATACTGTCCGTAGGTTCCACGGACATCAATCGCAGGATTGTTTACTTCCTCTGAAGTAGCCTTGCTTTGTGGGAAAGCCGCCTGTGTCTGTGCCCAATCGCCCTGATTCAAATAGGCTCTTAAAGCGGTGGACATCTGAGGTATTCTGCCTCTCAGCCATACCGCGGCGTCCTGCCAATCGACTGTTTCGGTGGAGTTGCAGTCGGCAGAGAAGCCTATAACCGATTTATAAAGCACATCGGTGATTTTGCCGTTTTCGTCCTCGCTTTGAACACGCTCACCGCCAAGCAGACGGTGATAGTAAACACCTGCATAAAGCTCACCCGCTTTGCCCAAGCTTTGTGTGCTCACCTTAGCGGTGTAAGGATTATGGAATGCTGATTCCGTGTAAATCGAAGCCGCTAAATTATCGTTCCACACGAAGGAAAAGCTGCTGTCGCTTATAGAGTCTCCACTTGAAAGCTCGGCAAGGGTGCCTATCATCTCCTCGCCCACATATCCCACATTTTTATCAAACTCGGTAGACGATGCGGCAATTCCTGCGCCTGCCATTGTGTCATATACCTTTAACACAGGGGCGGTTTCCTCAATGCTGAGTGGGATGTTTTTATCGTCACCCGTAAGGGACAGCATTTCCTTCACAAGCTCACCGTCCTTAACGGTATAGCGGTATGTAAAGGATATGTTGGATGTAACACTGCTGCTTAAAGCAACACTTTTTATAGTAACACTGTACTGAGCAGTGCTGTCACCCGTTTTCTCAAAGGTAACATTAGCAGGAGAATATGTACTGCCGTTTATAATGTAGCTGTTTTCAAGTGTTTCCTGAGTTATATCCCCTGCTCCGAATATGTAACGACCGTCAGCCGTTTTATAAAACAGCGCCTGCGGCATTGTTTTATCTAATATTACATAGAGCCTTCCGTCTGTTATAAATTCGGTGTCGGGCTCACGCAGGGTTTTGAAATAAAGCCCCTCTTTATCGTTGGCATAAGCACCGCTTAAAAGGTATTTGCTAAGCTCTGCCAAATCCAATGCATCAATAGCACTGTCAAAAACAAGGTCTGCATTGTTTTTGGCAATTGAAATGCTTTTATCTGTATTATACCTCTTAAAGCGAACTAAATCAATAACATTTATTTCCCTGTCTGCATTAATATCGGCATATATGTCCATTTCAAGGAAGCAGCCTGCAAAATCGCTTTTTGTTTTTGCAAATACAAAATTTTCAACCGTCCAATCAGATGTTGAATCTACCAAATGCCATAATTTTATCGCTGTTATATCAGAAAGGGTAAGCTGACCGTCACTATCGGGATAGGCTGTATGTGTTGTTGAAAAAAACTCTTGAATATTTAAAATAACATAGCCATCAAAATTTCCGTCAAGCCAAAGGCGATAATTACCGCTATTGTAGCTCGTAAATTCGGTCATCTTGCCCGTTTTATCCATCAGATAGATTTGTTTGTGCTTAGCTTCCGGGGCATACCGCGCACCGTTTGATTCCTCAAGCGCCATGCAAAAATGACCGGCTGAATCAGCTGTGTTCACCTTGAAGCCAAGCCACTCCATTTCATCAAGCGCAGAATTTTTATATGCCGCATTTGAAACAGAGTGTTCCGCATTAACAACAGTGGGATCAAGCGTTACCGTAACGGTGTTGTTTGCTATGAGAAAATCCGCATCGGAGGCTGCAACGCTTTGCGCGGCTTCCGCGGCAAAGACACTGCCGATATTAAACGGAAAAACAGCAAGCGCAAGCACCACCGTTAGCATTAAGGCAATAATTTTTCTTTTTCGCATTTTTATGTCACTATTCCTTTTTAAAGTGATTTCTACCATCCCCTCAAAAAAGAAGGATAAAATGTTTATAACAAATGTTATCAGCTTATCATAGGAAATTTCGGTGGGAGCAAGCCCCCACCCTACAAAAATCCGTCTTTTTTGAAAGGATGGATAAAGGCATCGTTTCCCCGCAAGAGGCTGTCTCACTAAGGGTGAAATGCACAACTCCCGGCATTGCTTTCCACGTTGGCTCCCTCTGACGAGGGAGCTGTCGAGTGAAACAAGACTGAGGGAGAGAAAAACTACCATAATTGTAGAATTTTCACCTCTTCTCTCCCTCCGTCACGGCTACGCCGTGCCACCGTCTCGCCTGTCGGCTCGGTCGGTGCTTCTGCTTGCGCAGAGGTGTTCGCAGGACACCCGCACCCTCGTCAGAGGGAGGAAAGAATTGTCCAAAACGCATTTAGTGAAACAGTCCCCTGCAATTAATTATCCCAATAGGGTGTGAGATGGGAACATATCCCCTGCATTACTTATCTAAAATAAGCTGAACAAGAGCTACAAGCTCAACTGAGAAATCAATGTCCTCATCGCCGTTAGCATCCAGATTTTCGATTACCACTTCAACCGTATCATCGGCAGCATACTTCTTGTAACGAACAAGGTCAAGAATATCAATTGCACCATTGCCGGTAACATCACCGCGGTTTTCCCAGCTGTAAAGCATCTCGGCATTAGCAAGGTATTCAATAAGCTCGTTGCGGGTCTTTGCCATTGCAAAACGCTCTGCAGTGAGACCATAAGAGGAAGCATTGAAGCCTACATACGAAATCAGCTCAGGATTAAGCTCTCCATTGACGGTATTACTTGCCGGGTGCTCAACAAAAGAGGAAAGCGGAATAACCACATAACCGTCAAAAGCAGCACCTTCACGTGCCCAAAGCTGACCGTTCGCGGCAAGCCTACCCTCAGTTATTGTACCATCCTTGTTTACAAGATAATAGGGTGTGTTATTTGTCCAATAATTTTCGTTCAGGAAGGTGGGGTAGCCGGTTGTCTCATCAATTACGATGTCACCATATTCATCCACTGCCAATCTGTCATTCTCATAAAGATAGAATTGGAAGTAGTTATTTGAGCCGGTAGTCTTTAAGCGGAAGCCGAGCCACTGCATACCTAAAGCATCACCGGTAGCAGCCTTAAGTCTGTCTAATCTTACAATTTCATTACCATTCGCACTTGAAGCAGGTACAGCAATGTCATTCTTGTTTATAAGATAGGTATTATCCTTGTAATCGTCCGCTGCAAGTGCGGCATACTCATCATAAAGGGCTTTAAAGGTATCTGCAAATACAGGGGTGTTTGCGGTAATATTGGTATAAGTACCACTAAAGAAGCCAATGTTTAAATATTCATCAATCTGATCAGCAGTGGCAGTACCCCATACAGAGCCTAATGAATTCTTTTCTATAAAAACATAGCCATTAAAGCCGGCAGGAACACTCAAATCGGCATAACCATCAGCGGTCTTTCTGGTAGCTGTGCCATCATCAGTAACCAAATAATAGTTAGAACCAGCCGCAATATGCAAAGCATAGTTATTTGTTACAGAGGAAATATTTATACCCAATTTAACAGTCTGGTCAGATGCGTCTGTTGATGCAAGCTTTAAGCCAAACCATTTCTTGCCTTCAAGAACGGTTGTGTCCTCAAGCATATTAATGGTTCCGCCGATTTTATTTGCTGCAATGGCAGTAGAAGCAGCACCAGACTCAGCAACGGTGTAATATGCGGCAAGAGCATCAACTGTTGTGGTGGAAATTGCAAAGTCACCGATTGTAAATGTATCTGTTGTTTGATTTTGAATAAATACCTTGTTAAGGTCAGCTACCGATACGGTCCAATCAAAAGTGCCAATCGGGAGAATTACCCAACCGTCAAAAGAATCACCATAGGTCGCAGTATTCGGTGCAGTATAATCAACAAGTGTACCATCTGCAGATAAATTGTATTGCAAACGCTCACCCGAGTTCAAGAAAATTCGAGTTTCTCCTGCCTGAAGCTGGAAATTAAAATTATAAGCTGTGTCAGCCTTAAGACGGAAGCCTATAAACTTTGCATCCGCAAGTTTCTCATTACCTGCCTGATAATTGGCATAATTGGACCATCCACCACCAATTTCATTACTAACAGCAGTATTCAATTCAATATTCATCGGAATAATTTCACTGCTGTAGGTGCTGTTAAGCTCGCCCTTGCCAAGCTTGGTAAGAATAGCATTTACAGCATCGCCCTTGCTTGCGGCAAAGCCGAAATCACCGTATTTTTCAGCGTTGAAACCAAAAACCTTAATATTCTGAATTGTTGTTATATCAAAGCCTTCTATTGTATTACTGGTATAACCGGGGTGGTTTAGCATATCGTCTGTAAAGCTTAAAACTACATAGCCCTCAAAGTCTGTTGAAAGCCTAACTCCCAGACCATCGAATGTTTTAGCAGAGTCAGTACCTACTGTGCCTGTGGAGCTTACGGTTGTAACATTTATAGGTGTCACATTATTTGGACACCAGAATGTGCCGTCAGCGTCATTAAGACCGAATTTAATCTCGTTATTTGTTGCGCCCTTAATGTAGAAATACACATGATTCATACCCTCAAGCTCGGCAACATCTTCTAAATCCCAAATGGAATTATAAATATCAAAATTAGTAGTATGCTCAGTATATTTTGCTGAATTATATGTCTGATAAGCCTTAACGGTTGTAGCGGTAGCCGCCTCGGTGTCACCTTCGGCAGAAGGCGTGAGGCTTATACCACAGAACATGGTAAGTACCATTGCAAGTGCCAGAACAAGGGAAACTAATTTGTTTAATTTCATAAAAATACTCCTTTACAATTTGTTTTTGCGGTCGCCAGACCGCGTGGAAATACCAAATACTCTGTAACTGCCGCACAGAATAATGATATGTTTTGCAAGGGGTCCCGCGCATTGCAAAGCAAGCTCGCGGTTCGAGCCTTTTCAATATACCCTTTCGGGCAAGGCACAGAAGCAGCGCCACACAAATCACCGTAACTGTCATTGCATCGGACTTGCCTCCCTCTGATGAGGGTGCGGGTGTTCGGTGGACACCTCTGCGAGAAGTAAGCACCAACCGAGCCGGCAGGCAAGACAGTGGCTCGACAAAGTCGAGACGGAGGGAGAGAAAACGTGGTATAACCCGTTTTACTACCCCTCAGTCTGCTTGCGCAGCCAGCTCCCCTGACAAGGGGAGCCTACAACAAGCTTTGTCTACAAGGTGAACATTTGTAACAAAAGTTCACCTCTTGTCATTGCGAGCGCAAGCGCGGCAATCCGTTTTTCTTTTAAGAGATTTACGGATTGCTTCGGACTCGCCTCCCTTGCCTAAAGGGTGACTCCCCACAGTGTGGGGAGATGTCCGTAGGACAGAGGGGACGGCTCCCGTCAGGAGGGGGACCGCCGTATGGCGGTGGAGGGATTTCTCGTTCCTCACAATGACAGACACAGAGGCTTTGCGCAATTTCCGAATTTCCGGTGGGAGCAAGCCCCCACCCTACCAAAGCCGCATTGTTTTCGCGTTTGATAAGAGAAGCCGTTACCTTTTTCTTGTCATTACGAAGGTGTTGTTAACACAGGTGACAAGCCTTTTGGGGTATTTGCAGATTGCTTAGTCGCTGTGTTCATCGCAATAACGGGGATAGAAGCAAGCCCCTGCCCTACCAAAGTATTTGACTTTATCTTATCATACGGGTGCCGGCGCGGTAGCCGTTCCTGAGCCTAATTGAAAACTATTCAAAATAAGAATCACAGGTTGACTTGAAGGTTGGCTCTAATTCCTCAAGCACAGCAGACCATTGCTGACCGTAGTCAGTAACCTTAATCTGACCAAGCTCAGAGGTGCCAAGCCAGCTCTGGAAGCCGAAGGTTACATGGGGAAGCTTGTCAAGCCCCATTGTCTTAGTCATCTCTGCTTCCTCATCGGTAAACCACTTGCTCTTATCAGGTTGGTCAGCCTCAGCCGAGCCTTCATAAGCACGGTAATAGGGCTTATCATAATCAATATACATAGGAACGCCGTATTTGCTGTTGCTGAGCCCCTTCCAAGCACTGAGTTCAATGTAAAGTGCTGCCTCGTTTACATTCTTAGCGCCCTTAACCATTGCTATACCGGCGCCGGGTGCGGTGGTAAGCTGATAAACCTGACCGCCCTTTTCAATAGAAGGCATGGGAACCCAACCAAGGTTTCCTGCAAGACGGATTTTGTTAAATTCAGATGTAGCGCACCAATAGTCGGTGGTAATCATGGCAAGTCTCTGCTGACGGAAGTCGGAGGGTGTGCCGCCCAAAACATTAAGACCGCCTCTGCCGAGTTCGTGCAAGAAGTTCATAACCTTAGCAACATTTTCATGGCGGAGATTAAGTTTGTAGGTCTTGTTCTCACGGTCAAGCTCAACAATCTCAACGCCTGCAGAAGCTATGAGTGAGTTGGACTGAATAAGCAATGGCCACTGTGTAACCTCGCCGTTTTCCTCCTTTTTAAGCTTCACGCACATATCCTTAAGGGTATCAAAGCACCATGTACCCTCCTGGAAATGCTCATAAGGAGTTTTAAGACCAACCTCTTTAAAGAGTGCCTTATTAAAGAAAAGCCATTTCTGAACACTGCCCGAGCTGCTTGTAGGATAATAGATTTTGCCGTCTATCCATCTGATGGATTCGCGGGCTTCCTTACCCTGCTCCCAAAGGGGCTTATCAAAATTGATGATATCGTCAAGGGGCTGCAAGCATCCGCTTGTGATACCAACGGGATAATAATCCCAGTTAGGAACCTGCACCAAATCGGGCGAGCTGCCGCCTGCGATAAGGGTTGCAAGGTTTTGCCAATAGTTACTCTGTGAAACGGTGTTTACTGTGATTTCAACGCCAAATTCATCAGTCATAATATCGGCAACGCTTGGTAATTCGGGAATAGATGAGAAAACCGACTCCTCATCAACCCATGTGTAAAATGTGAGCTTTTTACTGTCCAGCTTACGGGTAGGCTTGGCAATCGAGTAAATATCACCCGAAACACCGTCCGCTTCTGTAAGCTCAAAGCCCTGATGGGTGTCCTTGTCTCCGTCTTTACTGCCGGAGCCACCGCCGTTGTTTCCGCAGCCTGCAACTGCAAAGAGCATTACAATCGCAAGTGCCAAGCAAAACAATCTTTTTTTCATAAAAAATCCTCCTTAAAAATTTTTTTAACCTACGATACCGATTCGCTCTATACTCTCAACAAAATATTTTTGCAGGAAAAGATATAAAGTTAAAATCGGCGCTATGTAAAGCAGTGCAGCCGCCTGCTTAACAACTAAAATATCATTTACGAAAATGGTTGTGCCGCCCTTGCTGGAATCACTGAAATCTATATTAAGATTGGCAAGCGTTACAGACAAAGGTCTCGATTGGTTATAGAATATTGCGGAATAGAAATAATCGTTCCAATACCACACAAGCGAGAAAAGGAAGGCAACCAGCAAAATTGCAAGAGAATTTGGTATCATAATCTTAAAGAAGGTTGCCACACTGCCGCAGCCGTCAATAGAAGCCGCTTCCTCAAGCTCACGCGGTGCGTTTTTAAAGGACTGTCTGAATATATAGATAAACAAGCCCGCCCTTATACCCGTTCCGAAAAATGCCGAAGCCATCATAGGAACAGGAGTGTTTATAAAGTTAAAGGAAAAGCCTGTGCCTGTGAGCCTTTCAAGCAAGCCGCCAAGCCCTGCAAAATCAAAATTGCGGTAGGTCAGAAACAGCGGCATTGAAATAATCTGTGTGGGCACCATAAAGGTAAACAGCACTATCATAAACAGCAGATTATTTCCTTTAAACTTAAATCTTGCAAAGCCGTAGCCCACGAGCGCTGTTGAAAAGCACTGCAAAAGTGAGCAGGCAAGGGTTAAAAATGCCGTTCTGAATACCGATGTACCGTAATCAAGGGCTTCAAAAGCAAGCTTGAAATTTTCCGAGGTCAGGTGCTTTGGTATCCAGATAACTGCAGGGTCGAGCATATCGTCCGCTTCGCGGATTGCCATACTCACCATATAAATCATGGGATAAAGTATTATAAAGGCAACGGCGCACACCATTATATAAACAAACACCTTGGATAAAATATTTTGGGGTTTAATTTTACTCATAGCGGCACCTCCTAATCCATCCAGCAAACCTTGCGGTTGATAAGGAAATATGTAACGATAATTATGATGAATGAAACCATGAAATAAAGCCATGCCATTGCCGAAGCGTTACCAACCTGACTTTTTTCCGAAGCGGAGGTTATCATTTGCAAAATCTCGTTAGAGTAATCTCCGAACAAATCGACCAAGGTATAGGTTACATTTACCAGAACCATTGAGGAAATCATCGGGAAGGTAACCTTCCAGAAGGTTTCCCAGGAATTTGCGCCCTCAACCTTACAAACCTCATAAAGCTGAGGCGGTACCGACTGCAACGCCGCAAGGAATATAAGCATCTGTATTCCCGAGCGCCACGCAAGGTTGAATATTCCGTTTACATATTCGATAATAAGCTCTGTGATGGTACTGTTTAAATTCAGATTACCAAGCAGTTGCTCAACACCGACCGATTGGAACATCATAGATGAACGGGCACCCGAAACTATTGAGGTCGAATAGCTGTCATTAGTGATGATATTCATAACAACACCGCCCGCAATAATTACAGGAAGGAAAAATACTGCTCTGAAAAATATTCTGCCTTTGAATTTCTGGTTGAGCATTATTGCCATAAACAGGCTAAAGAAAATAATCATGGGCGTCTCAATCAAAACATTGCCTATCGTGGGGAAAAAGGCGGGAATATACTCGGTATTTTTGAATAACAGCTTTTTGTAATTTTCAAGACCGACAAACTGAACATCAACATAGCCTACCTCAATACCTACATCGGAAAAGCTGTAAATCATGGACTGAATTATCGGAATTCCGAAAAGGAAAATTATACCGAAAAGCCAAAGACCGATAAAGCCGTAGCCCTTGCGAGCCTGTCTCACTGCTAATTCGCTTTTTTTCTTTTTCATCTGTTATCCACCGCCTTTACCGTATAATCTCCGCCGGGAACGGTTGCTCCGTCTGCCAAGGTGAAGTCCTTTTCTGAATAGTTTACATACACAGCCGTACCGTTTTCATACTCGGTGCAGAATACCTGCTTGGCAACACAGCTATGACCTGCTATGACAGAGCCCTCTGTTTTAGCGTTAAGCTCACAAAGCGCGGTGTAAAGCTCGGAAATAGCTTCGGTTTGCGCGTCTAAAGAAGCACTGTAAAACTTAGTCAAATCGGAGCTTGCAGGAACATCGTTATACCTCTCCATTGCAACAAAACGGGGATTAGTATTGGTTTCAATCGCCTTTAGCAAGCTTTTCTTTGTGTAAACACCATTTAAAAGCTCGCCGGAATAGGTGTTAAACCTACTCATTACTATCTGCCAGAAGGGCACATCGGTGTCAAATATATCGTAGCCCGAGGAGGAAACCGGCGCGCCCACAATATCAGAAGCATATTTAGCGGCATAAATATTGGGGTCCTCAAAGCAGAGCTTTGTATTCTTGGAGGCATTTTCAAAAATCTCGGTCAAAGAATTTTTGAATTTTTCTTTTTTACAGCCGTTACCGCTGTAATCGGTGTAAAGTCTGTTTCCGACATCTGAAAAAGCAATACCCGAAACATTCTTTTTCTTTAACTGACTGAATATTTTTTCAAGGTTTGCGCTGACAAGGCGGGGCTTTAAGAAATAAGCCGACTCACCCGAAACATCTCCGAAGGCATTAAGCTTTAACGACTTGCGGACGGTTATTTCGGCAAGGTCCTCCACGCCCTTTGAAGCCTTGGAAAAAATATAATTTTCATTAGTGTAGGTGCAGAGATTGGAGATGGCGGGATAAACCGTAACTCCATCGATTTTATTAAGGGCATCCAAATCGGAAATATCGCCCTTCAAACCGCCTACGAATTTAATTTTACTTGTTATTTTAGAAAATGCCTCACTCTTATTGGAATTAAGGTATCTTATTTTTATATCCTTAGTTCCGTTTTTCTGAAGCTTTTCAATCATACCCGCTAACTCATCAACGGTAGTAAGCGCGGTGTAACCGTTATAGGTAAAGAAAAATGCAGATTTTTTGGTAACTGTACCGGCATATACATCAAGGTAAACCGCAGTGTCACTGTCTTTTTTTGCGGTAAAGCCGCCTTCTGCTTCAAGATAATCCCTGTAGCAAAGTGCCATACCCGTATAATCGGCATTGTCACCGCTTAAAAGATTATAAAAAACAGTTACATTTGAATTTTTAATCGGTAGCTTTTCAAAAACCGTTGTGGAATTAATGCTGATGTTGAAATCTACTGTTTTACCCACCAAAAGCCTTGCGTAGGCATTTGCGTATTTGGTGCGCTGATTGTTGGCATACGCCTCAAGGCTGCACTCTGCAGCGCCGTCCTCAATAATCGCAAGATATGCTTTATCACCAAGCTTTGCGCCGAATACCGGCATGGTGATATTTTCAAATTTCATTGTGTTTTGGTTTTCGTAGGCATAATCTGTTCCGTAAACCTCGGCAGAGTAATTCTTGGTGCTTCCGGGAATTTCTGCAAAGCTGATTAGCGCGCCTGAGCCGTCCGGAATAAAGAGGTAACCGTCCGTTTCGGGAGCCGCCGCCTCGAAATAGGGCAATACAGAAATATATCTGATGCAAACATTTTCTTCTTTGATTTCAATTTCCTCTGTCAAAAGGGAAAATCTGAAGCCGTCTTCGGCCAAGGAAATTTTAAGCGGAACGGTCATATCAATGGAGTCAAACTTCAGAGTAACGGTAAGGCAATTATCCGCCTTTTTAACACTGTAATCCCCCATTAAAACACATTCCGAATAGGAGTCTAAGGAATACGGCTCAAAGGTATCGGTGTCGGTATAATCAACCACTATAAGTGACCGCATCTCATCCTCTTTAGAGCCCGAAGCATCCACAGGTGAGCTATACCACACAAGCCCGTTTTTCTTGGAGGTCACGGTGAAGCCGCAGCTTTCCTCGTCAAAGTCAAGCACAAAGCTTTCGTTTTCAAGGGTGTAATCACCCGCGCCGTATACCGGTACGGCGGCAACCGTCACAGAAAGAACAATTGCCGCAATAACCGCAAAGCACAATATTATACGCTTCAAAGCAACCATCCTTTCTATTTAAGTCTAATTGATATTTCGTTATAAACCGTGAGAACGGTTGTGATTATTTGCTGGAAAAGTGTAAACAGCAGGAATGCAAGGAAAAGTATGATTACCATGCCGATAACCGTGAGCAGGGATGAGCCTACCACCTTGGAAAGTGAATATTCATGGTAATACATAAGCTCGGTTGCCATTATAATAACACTCAAGCCTATTCCCACGAACACCATCCATGTGATAAATGTCCCCTCCTCCACAAGGAGAAAGTTGGTAAATATTATGTAGGCATACTTCGTTATTATATACGGCACAAAGGCATACATTGTAATCGTAATAATTTCAACAAACTTTGCCTTTCCCTCATTGAGAACACACATTGCCCAATTTGCAATCGACCAAAGCAAAATAGGGGCTATTTTCAACACAAAAATTTTCAAAAGGTTAATATCGTCCCTGCTTTGAATGTCAAACTGAGGGCCTGTGAACCACACGGCAAAAATATCTATAAACATATAAAACAGGAAAATCACAATCGCTATGGGTAAAGATTGCCTGCGGTAATAATGCATTTCCTCCACACCCTCAAAGGGATGCAGAATGTTATAGAAGGGGTAAACCCATTTTTTACGATTCATTGTCTACCCTCTCCCTTTCTTTCGCTTTCGGATACCGCCGAATATAATTGCCAGCGCCAAAGCAACAAATGCGATAACAACATATATGAAATTATTTCTTATAAGCTCCACGCGGTACTCTGCAAAGGCTTGATTGTATTTCTCGCTGTCATACCCTTTTTTAAAGTATTCCATAGCCTCTTTATACTCGCCCTGACCGTAAAGGGCACTTCCTATACCCACATACGCCAATTCGTAGTTATTATCCATTGCCAGAACCTTTGTAAAGGGTTCAATTGCCGCTTCATAGCTGCCGTTTTGATATATGGTTACAGCCTCTCTCACTGTCGAGCCGAATTTGGTCTCGCAAAGCACTGTTATGGAATTTTTTTCACTGTCTAAAACATAAAGCCGGTCATCAAACTGCTCAATTGCTGAGGGCTTTCTGAAAAGTCCCTCCGCAAAGCCCTGACCTCCAAAGGCGCTCAGCAAATTCATATCCGAATCGTACTGCAAAACACGGCAAAGCTGGTCATCCAAAACATAAAAGAAAAGGTCTTGGTCTGCCACAACGTCCACAAATCTCAAAGATTTACCGTCCTCTGCCAGAAATTTCATTGCCTTTTCGGTCATGGTTGCCTTAAGAATATTTTTACCCTTAGGATTGAGCTTGGATACGGTGTCCATAGACTCACGAAGTCCGGTAATAGAATTTACCGCCGAGTTGGTTATTGAAAAGATAAAGCCGCTTGGGGTTATATCAAGGCTGGAAAGCTCGGCAGGAACATACTTTGACATTGCATCCTTTTGCTCGGTAGTCATAAACTGTTTCCAGAAGTAATCGAGCAAAACATTACTTGTTGTATTAACATTAGCCGCACCGTAATATCCCATAAAATCTCCGGCGGCATCAAACATAACCGCACCTTCGTACACACCGGTACAGGTGACATACAGGTTATCAATCGCATCGCCTGCCAGCTTGTTCGGTATAAACTCTATGGTCTGTGAAAAGGTTGCAGAGGTGGGCTTTGTGATTTCCTTTAAAATCTCACCCCTTGAGTTAATCTCTATAACACGGCGGTTTCCGCTGTCAGCAATATAAATACTTTCTTTATTGCGGACATAAATTCCCGATGCGTCCTTAAAGGTCAGCTTTTCGCTGTTACCGCTAAGCTGCGAAATCTCGGTAAAGGATGAAAACTCACTGTCGGTGATTATCAGTCGGTTGTTTCCGGAATCAAGAATATAAAGCACGCCGTCATCCGACATATAAAAGTCCTTTGCGGCTTTAAGTGCTGTGAAGCCGTAATCCTGAAGCCTTACAACACGGTCAACATCAAACGAATTCGGTGCCGCAACCGCACCTATCCGGGAGTTATAGGAATATGAGGTGTAGGGCGCGGCGCTTGCAGTTACAGGAGTAATCAGGCACAGGCAAAGCACCAAAACCGTAATTATTGATTTTTTCAAGAATTACACCTCATTCCTTAATTCCGGCATTTGCCATCGTCTGAACAACATTTCTTTGTGAGAGAACAAAGAATATAAAGGGCGGTATCATCAAAACCACGCCCGCAGCGGCACTCGCGCCCGAACGCGCCATACCGGATGCGGTTATCTGACTTAAAGCCACAGGCAATGATTTTAACTGCTCGTCATATATATATCCGTTACCTGCACCGCCCCAAAGGCTTTGAATGGTCAGTATCATAACCGTAATCCAGGCAGGCTTTGTAAGCGGCATTACTATTCTGTAATAAATCGTAACTAACCCTGCGCCGTCAATCTTAGCCGACTCGATAAGAGAATCGTTAAGCTGTTCCATAAAGTTTTTCATCAGGAACAGTCCCAGCGAGGAAGCAAGTGATGGAACGATCAAGGCAAGATATGTATTATAAAGACCTAATTTGGCTATAACGATAAATGCCGGAACGGCTGTAATGGGACCCACAAAAAGCAGTGAGGTTACTACCGTTTTAAATATGAGATTTCTTCCCGGAAAGTCGCACTTTGCCAAAGGGAAAGCCGCCAAAGAGGAAATTATAATAATAAGCACAGTTCCTATTGCTGTTTGGGATACACTGTTGAAAACATAACGCCAAAAGGGTATCCACATACTGTTTGTAAGCTGCATTAAGCTTTTATAATTGCTAAGGGTTGGATTTCTTACATAAAATTTAGGTGGAAAAGCGAAAATTTCCTGCATAGGTTTGAGTGACTGCACGATTGCATAATAGAAGGGCAGCAGCATAAACAGCGCGCTGACTAACAGTATTATAAAAACCACAGCACTTCCGCCGCCGGAACGGATTACACCCGAACCCGACTTTTCCTTTGAAAGACGAATACGCATACTGTTTACCCTCCTTTTAAGTGCTTGCGTGCTTCCTGATGACGGTTTGTATGATATTGTTTACCAAAATCATAAGGGCAAACAGAACAAACGACATAGCGCACGCATAACCCATTTCATAACGCTCGGTACCCAAATCACTTATCAAAAGCACCAAGGTCGTACCCGCGTCATCGGTCGTGGGATATCCGCACAATGCCTGTGAAATACCGCCTGCGCCGAATGCGCCAGCTATTTGCATAACCGCACCGAACATAAGCTGAGGTCCCATCAGCGGCAGGGTTATACGCACAAGCTCCTCAACACGGTTGCGTATTCCGTCAATAGCGGCAGCCTCATAAACAGAGGTGTCAATCGTCTGGAAGCCGGCTATAAATGACAGGAAGGAGGCGCCCAGGCTTGCCCAGACAGAAACCACCATTACACAGGTAACGAGTGTTTTGGTATCGGTAAGCCATTGAACCGGCTCTGAGACAACACCCAATGTTTGCAAAAAGGAATTAAGCAAGCCATAGGAGTCGCCGCTGAAAATAAATGCCCATATAACATAAAGTGAGCCGGACATTGTGGGGGCATAAAACACGAAGGTCAAAATTGCCCTGACAGTGGGAGAAAGCTCATTAATAAGCCATGCAAAAATAAGACATGCAAAATAGCTTATAGGGCCTGTTACAACTGCGAATATAATTGTATTTGACAATGCCTTTATAAATACATCATCGTCAAGAAACATTCTTATGTAGTTTTCAATGCCCACAAATCTTGCGGACTCAAGCATATTGTAATTGGTAAAGCTCAGAAAAAACGAAGCTACAACCGGTATAATTGTGAAAGCGAGAAAGAAAAGCAGGAAAGGAAATACCATCAAATAGCAAACCTTGTTGTCTCTTGCCTTTTTCAGATTGTGCAAAAACAAATCCTTGCGCATTTAACCTTTCCTCCTTTTATTGATAAATGGAAAACTCTTGGAGTTTCCGCTTTATTTCCCGATCTATTTTCTGGCTGTAAATTTTTAAGGTGTGTGTGGGATTTTCGTTGCTGTAAACTATCGCACGGAAGGCATTGTTAAGATGCCTTGTAACATAGTAGTGACCCGGAACCACAACCGTTGGTCTTTGCTTTGACCATTGCTCCAAAAGCACCTCACGGGTTTCCGCCGACCATCCAAGTCTCTTAAAGGCGGCAACATTTGAGGTTGGAACTCGGTCAACAACGCCTAAGCGCGCCTCGATTTTATTACCGTACTCTGCCTGAGTATCCTCCGAAAGGAACCACTTTAAAAACTCCCACGATTGCTCTTTGCTTTCCTCGTTAAGTAAAACGGCGGTTGAACCGTAGCCGTCACCTAACGGAGCCTGACTGTTATCAACAGTGCCGTCCTCTTTAACGGTACCAATCATCGGATACATCGCCCACATTCCCCTGATTTCGGGAGCAAGCGTATCAAGCTGGGCGGCTAAAGTATAAACCGAGGTTCCTATGGGCACCTCACCGCTTCTGAAGCGGTTATAAAAATTAAGTGTAAGCGGAAAATCGTACTTGGTAAAGAATTCTGTCCATTGGCGACAAACAGTTGCAGCCAAATCACTTGCAACATCAGTACCTGTACGGTCTGCCTTGAAAAGTGACAAATCATTCTGCTTTAAAAGGCTCGAAAATGTGGTTGAACCGCCGCCCAGACCTATTTCAAAATTGTTAAATTGCAGTATAGGCAGGATAGCATAAAATTCATCCCAGGTTGTCGGAACCTTAAGTCCCAGACTTTCAAACACATCGGTTCTTACAAACAGCATTTCGAAACTTTGTGTACAAGGCAGACCGTAGCAGGCATCACCTATCATATAAGGCACTAATGAGCCCGGCATAAACCAGCCCTCTACCTCCTTGAAATCCTCAAACTGAGTTAAGTCAATGGCAGAATTTCTGTACCCTAAATCCATAGGAAGGTCACCTGCCTGCTGCAGGGCAACATCGGGTGCCTTATCAGCCATCAGGGCTCTTGAAACGCTCGTTCCGGCAAGGGCAACCTCAACCTCTATTCCTGTTTTAGCTGTGAATTCAGAGCTTGCCATATTTTTGAGTATTGACATCTGTTCACTGCCTGAGCCAACCCATACAAGAAGCTTATCCTCTGAATCGGACAAATCGCCTACAACTCCGTAATCACTTTGGAAGGATGCCAAAAGCTTCAAAAACTCATATTTGAGATTTTTAAAGAAGCCGGCGTTTGCCTTGGGCAATTCGTTTTCCTTGCCTGTAAACAAAAAGTAATCGATTGCCAAGGGCTGTTCAACCGTTTCAAAGCTCCAGGTAGCCAAATCCGCCGCATAGGAATTAAGCGTTTCTACGCGGGAGGGGATATTTTCGTCATCAGCCAAAAACAGCTCAAGCAGGGTTATAACACTGTCAAACACAACCATTTCACTACCGGTTTGAACACCTGCTTCGCCTATTTTCCTTCTGACCTCTTTAACCCTCGCCAGATTTTCCTTAAAAATTTCCTCTATACCGGGAATTTCTTTAAACAGGTCATAGTCACGGTATTTGTCAATATTAGTTCCCACAACCATAATAATCTGGCGGTAAACCTTGTTGAGGCTGAGAACTATCTCGTCAACCTCGTAAGCAAACTCTGAAAGCTCACCGGGAACCGTTTCAAGAGAAATAATATTTTCGCCCTCTCTGAGGTAGAAATAGTAAGGATTACCCTCACTGTCACCCAAGGTTTTCATTTCCCAATCGGTATTGTAAGAAAAAGTAATTGATCTACATTCCTCAAAGGGAATTTCCCCGTTAATTCTGAGTCTGCGAGAGGATATGAAACCGTCCTTTTGATTTTGACGGCTTTTAAAGGTAAGCCTATAAAGCCCTTCCCTGTCCGCATTAACCATCCATTTAACGGTCTCGCGGTTAGATTTCCAGGTAGAACCGCCTATCATATTAAGCTTTAAGGCATAATAATCGTTAGGCTCAGAGGAGCTGTCTCCCCTATCCATTCCGGCAATAAGATTTTGCGAGGAGACAAGATATGTATTTTCACCCTGAATTTTATCGAAATAATCCTCCACAATTTTAACGCCGTTATTTTGATGCTTCTTCAAAACATCCTCATAGTTGTCAGGCTTTTCAGGCGGGCAAACTGTGATTTCCTTTATCAGCACATCGGTATTATCACCAACAAAGGTCAAGGTGTGCTCCCCTGCCGAAAAATAGAGAAGCATCGGGTCGGGCTGATACAGGTCGGAAGCGTAAACCCTTTCCTCCATATCAGCTTTATTAACGGTAAGCTCTTCCGAAATATCGTTTCCTCTTTCGTCCTGAGTGATTTCGGAGGATTCAAACCAGCGCGGAAAAACCACACCTGCCATAGTATTGAAAAGCTGCTCTCCGTCAAGATAAACATCAAAGGTGATTTTATTAACATTAATTTCTGATATATTACTGTAAATCACATTTATATTTGCATTTCCTGCTGTTTTTACCGAAAAACGGAAGGTCGCTTTATTGCCGCTTTGTCTCCATTCAATGCCCCCGTCAGTTTTTGCAACACCTTCGCCCGAAAGCTCTGCTGTTGACAAATCGAGCTTTATCTCCTCTGTCAAGGCATCTTTATCCGAAATTTCCGCAAGATACTGCTCATAGGTGGAAACAGAGGCGGAATATGTACCGCTTAGGTTATCTGACAGGCTCTGCCCCTCCGCCCTTACGGATATTCCCGCAAAGACAGACAAACAAAAGCAAGCAACTAAAACTGTCGATACATATCTTTTAAGTTGGTTCATTATTCATCTTCCTCGTAAAAAATAAGAAATTATTTTAAAACCCTTGTATCGTTAAAGGTTACGGTATCCTCGGTTGCTCCCTCAAGCTCAAATATTATAATTTCATTTTCACCCTTATGAAGCAACGGTGCAGGAATATATAAATCATAATATGGACCGATATTCCAATATCTGCCAAGGTTGAAGCCGTTTACGAAAACATTACCCTTTGTAAATTTGCTCATATCAATGAAGGTATCCGCACATTCGTCAACATTCAATATGCCTCGGTAGAATACAGGTGTATCCGATTTCACAAAGCCCTCTTTAAATTCAAGTCCCGATAAATCCTTAAGTGACAACGGATACATCGTGTAATTATACTGGTGCTGTATATGTAGATAAACACCCTCGGTTATACCCTTGCGTCTGCGCATATACTGTCCGTAATTTGCTCTGCCCAGATTTTCAACAAGAATGTCAAGCTGAACATTTTTATCGGTTGCCAAAACGGTTATATTATCATCGCGGCGCTTCATATTGTCTTTAATTCCTGCGAATTTTTCGTCCTTGTAAATAAGCGCGCGGTCCTCAACATCATTGATATTAAGAGTCATAGCACCTTCTGTTGGATGTAAAACCTCAGTTCGGTAAAGCATAAATCCGTAATCCAAGTCAAGCTCCTCAAAGCTCTTTACATAGGGTGATTTTACAGGAGTGCTTATGTTATCAAGATTGTCAAACAGCTTTGCAGAGTGTGTAAGCTTGATGCTACCGTAAGCCTTTACAGGAATATCCTCTATTTCAACCTCAGGGATAGGATAATATTTTGATATTGCCTGCTGTGTAAGATAATATCTTTCGGTATAGTCACCGTTTTCGGTTAAAAATCCATTGGAGCAATAGTTGGTTACGGTAGGCTCGGTCTTGCCAAAATTATTCGAACCGTTATAGAATGCAAAATTAGTACCGCCGCAAAACATATATATATTGAAAGAATCCCCTCTTTCAAGCATCTTTCTTATTCCTCCAACAGCATCTTCGGCAGGACGGTTATTGAGCTCCTCGCCCCAATGCTCCAACCATCCGCACCAATATTCCATACAGGTATGCGGTTGACCGGGACGCACCTCATCAAACTTTGCAAAGGCCTTCTCGGGATTACTTCCGAAATTGGCAGCGGCATAAACTCCATCCACAAAACCGCCTTTTATCATGTGATTGTTAGTACCGTCCGCCGTGAAGAAAAATGTTTCCACACCGTATTTTTCCATCATTGCCTTGAGTCTGGGAATATAGTTTTTATCGTTGCCGTAGCTACCGTATTCGTTCTCAACCTGCATTGCGATAATGGGACCACCCTCCGCAATGGTGAGCGCCTTAAGCTTTGGCATTAATACTGAGAAAAAATTATCAACCTTTTGAAGATATAATTCATCACAGCAACGCAGTCTCATATCGGGATATTTAAGCAACCAATAAGGAAAGCCGCCAAATTCCCACTCGGCACATATATAAGGTGCAGGGCGCACTATAACATGAAGCCCCAAATTTTGAGCAAGTCTTATAAATCGCTCAATATCACAAATACCGTCAAAACAGAATTCACCCTCGCGAGGCTCGTGTATATTCCACGGGATATAGGTCTCAACCGTATTAAATCCGCATTTTTTAAGCTTTTTTAATCTATCCTCCCAATATTCGGGAACAATCCTGAAATAATGAATTGCGCCTGATATTATTTGAAGCTTTTCTCCCTTAAGATAAAAATCACCGTCTTTAATTTTGAGAGTTTTCATATCTAATCCCCCGTATTTTTATAAACAACTTTTGCAAGCTACCATACTTACATCATAATTTTACTACTATTCAATATTTACTTATATAAAAATATTGCAAGTTTTTTTATTTTTTTTGCTTTTTTTGTGAATTGATAACAACCATAATTCCCCTGTGCTGCCAATAATTTAGTTATTTGTGCATAAATAACTAATTTTTTTCTAAAATATTGAAATAATGACAAAAAATTCTTATATTTTTAAATTGCGGTTTTAAGCCGTCACAGCAATATATATAAAAAAACAGCAGTCTTTTCAGACTGCTGTCAAAAAAATCAGATTTTTAATTAAACGCCGAATTTAGCAACATTAAGCTTTATGCCGGGGCCCATTGTGGTTGCAATAACGCAAGACTTAATGTACTGACCCTTAGCTGCTGCCGGCTTTGCCTTAACGATAGCGCCCATAAGTGCATCAAAGTTCTCCTGAAGCTTCTCTGCACCGAAGGAAACCTTACCGATGGGGCAGTGAATGATGTTTGTCTTGTCAAGACGGTACTCAATCTTACCTGCTTTAGCTTCGGTAACAGCCCTTGCTACATCAGGTGTAACGGTACCTGCCTTGGGTGTAGGCATAAGTCCGCGGGGACCTAAAACCTTACCGAGACGACCTACAACGCCCATCATATCAGGTGTTGCAATTACAACATCAAAATCCATCCAGTTTTCGTTCTGGATTTTAGCAACCAATTCCTCAGCACCTACATAATCGGAGCCTGCTTCCTCAGCTGCCTTTGCATTGTCACCCTTAGCAAATACAAGGGTTCTAACGGTTTTACCTGTTCCGTTAGGAAGAACAACAGCGCCGCGAACCTGCTGGTCAGCATGGCGAGAGTCAACACCCAAACGAACATGGATTTCAACCGTTTCATCAAATTTAGCAGTACCGGTTTTAACAGCAACCTCAACTGCTTCATTTACATCGTAAAGCTTACCGGTTTCAATAAGCTTTGCGCTTTCATTATACTTTTTACCGTGTTTCATTGTTTACCTCCCAATAAGTGGTTAAATCGGAATTTTCCTCCCACAAGAGAGAATTAATCGACTACTTCTACGCCCATGCTGCGAGCAGTACCGGCTATCATACTCATAGCGGTCTCAATGTTTGCTGCATTAAGGTCAGGCATTTTGGTTTCTGCGATTTTCTTAATTTGCTCTCTGGTGATCTTGGCAACCTTTGTTTTGTTAGGTGTGCCCGAAGCACTCTCTATACCGCAAGCCTTTTTAATAAGAACAGCGGCAGGCGGAGTTTTTGTGATGAAGCTGAAGGAACGGTCTGCATATACGGTGATTACAACCGGAATAATAAGACCCGCATCATTCTTTGTTCTTTCGTTAAACTCCTTTGTGAACGCCATAATGTTGACGCCGTGCTGACCGAGAGCAGGTCCTACCGGGGGAGCCGGTGTAGCCTTACCTGCAGGGATTTGAAGCTTAATGTAACCTGTGATTTTCTGAGCCATTTATTTGCACCTCCAATATTCGTGGTAACAGTGTTTTTAAAAACACCTGGCGGAACGGTCATATTCCGTCCCTCCCACCGTGACACAAAGCCTGTGTCGGGGCTTAATAAGCAAAATTGCGTATTAACTGAAATTAATCGTCTGCCAAAGAAATCTGATCAAGCTCTAACTCAACCGGAGTTTCTCTGCCAAACATCGAAAGAACTACACATACGCTGTTGTTATCAGTATCAATCGTCTTAACAACACCTGCATAGCCCTCAAGGGGACCGCTGATGATTTTAACATTATCGCCTTCATTGTAGCCCACTGTAACGCTGTGCTTTTCAACGCCCAAGGCCGCAACCTCATCATCGGTAAGGGGAACGGGCTTTGAAGCCGGTCCCACAAAGCCGGTACATCCGCGTATATTTCTTACAACATACCAGCTGTCATCGGTTACAATCATCTTGATAAGAACATAACCGGGGAAAATTTTGCGCTCAACCTCGCGCTTTTTATCCTCCTTGATTTCTGTAACCGTTTCGGTAGGGATTTTGATTTCCTGTATAAGCTCCTGCATACCGCGGCTTTCCACCATGGTTGCAAGATCGCTTGCTACCTTATTCTCATAGCCCGAGTAGGTATGAACTACATACCATCTCGCTTCATTTGTTTCAGACATTGTTTACCTCCGGTGGGTTATTTACCCAAAACAAGGTTGAGTAGCTGACCGAGACCGAAATCTACAAGCCAGATTAAAATACCTGCAAGCAAACACATTATCAGAACGATAACTGTATTCTTTACAACGTCCTTTATGCCGGGCCATACGATTTTCTTTGCTTCACTCTTATAGTCTCTGATGAAGCGAACAACACGCTTGGGTATTGTAAGCTTTGCGCCCTTGGAAGCCGCTACCTCAAGGTAGTCATCCAACAAAAGGTAGGCAACAGCAAGGATTGTGAAAACAACCAAAGCCAGAGCAGCTATAAGTACGAATGGGGTGAGCTTGATATCGGAAACATTCTGAAGGGGACGTTTGTCCACAAACTTCCAATCGTCCGAAAGAGCGATAACCAGCATGTAAACCGAAGTCACAATGCCAAATCCGGGCACTGCAAAGCGCAGCTTCTTGGATTTGAAGGAGAAAACGCTCATTACGAAAGCGATGGCTGTGAGCCAGAAGCACAAAAGAATGTCTGCCGACTTTGCCATGTCATACTCAACACCCTCAACAGTAACCTTGCTGCCGAAAGCCAACTGAGCACCCACAAGGTTCTTTTCAACACCGTTTGTAACGATGGTTGCAAAGTCAGTAAAGAAAAGTACAAGCGAAGCCAAACCGAAAACAGCTACCAACACGCGGCAAATCTTATTAACAGTTTTCATCTCTTTACCTCCCTACTTTGTTTCCTTGTGTAGGGTGTGCTTCTTGCAGAACCTACAATACTTGTTCATTTCAAGCCTGTCCGGATCGTTTTTCTTGTTTTTCATTGTGTTGTAATTGCGTTGTTTGCACTCTGTGCAAGCGAGTGTAATTTTTACTCTCATTAACGGCACCTCCCGCTTTACGGAAATTATTTTTGCTTTTACTCAAACTATTGTAAAAGTAAACGCCTCCCTCAAATTAACCCGATGAATTGTGCCGTTTTGCAACACACAAAACGAAAAGCACCGCACAACCTCACCGGCGGTCAAATTAACGGTTCCCTTTTCCTTACAAAAAAAAAGAACCTTCAGAGGTAGAGATATTATATCACACCTTAATCCGCAGGTCAAGTATTTTTTATTCGATTATTTCGGAAATGCGTTTTTGCGCCCTCGTATATAAAAATAGTATTGTAAAAGCCGAGTAAAAGTGTTAAAATATTTTAAAATATGTTATCATAAATCGGGGTTTTAATTATGAATATAATTATTGTGGGTTGCGGTAAAATAGGCACCACCCTTTTAGCCAATCTTGTGGCAGAGGGGCATGATGTTACTGTTATAGACAATAATCCAGCAGTTATAACCGAAATAACCAATATATATGATGTTATGGCTGTTTGCGGCAACGGTGCCGATTCAGAGGCATTGGAGGAGGCAGGGGTTGCCGATACCGAGCTTGTGATTTCCGCCACCGGCTCTGACGAGCTTAATATGCTGAGCTGCTTTCTGGCAAAGCGTATGGGCGCTCAGCACACCGTTGCAAGAATAAGAAATCCGGAATACAATGAACGCAGTATAAACTTTATGCGCAAGCAGCTCGACATTTCACTTGCGATGAACCCCGAGCTTCTGGCGGCTCACGCCCTTTACAATATTTTGAAGCTGCCCTCCGCGGCAAAAATCGAAACCTTTTCGATGCGCAATTTCGAAATGATTGAGCTCAGACTTAAGCCCGACTCGCTTTTGGACGGTATGCGCATTATAGATATGCGCGCAAAATTTAAAGCCAATTTCCTTATCTGTGCCGTTCAACGCGATGAGGAGGCTTATATTCCTGACGGTAATTTTGTGCTTAAAAGCGGTGATAAAATCGGGCTTACCGCTTCGCCAGCCGAAATCACCAAGCTTTTAAAGGAGCTTTCAATTTTACAGAAGCAGGCGCGCAACATAATGATTTTGGGAGGCAGCCGCACCGCCTTTTACCTTGCCAAAAAGCTCGGCAACGCCGGAATTTCAGTAACGGTAATTGAAAAGGAACGCGCTATATGCGAAGCTCTTTCCGAAGCACTGCCAAAGGCGGTTATAATAAACGGAGACGGTGCCCAGCAGGAGCTTTTGCTCGAGGAGGGCTTACACTCCATTGACGCCTTTGTTGCACTGACCGGTATTGATGAGGAAAATATTTTGGTGTCCTCCTTTGCGCAATCACACAATGTGCCCAAGGTGATAGCCAAGGTAAACCGCGATGAGCTCATTCCGTTGGCTGAGCATTGGGGGCTTGACTGTATTGTGTCACCCAAAAAGCTTATCGCCGACATACTTGTTCAATATGCGCGCGCTCTGGAAAATTCCGCCGGAAGCAGTATGGAAACCCTTTATAAGCTTATGGACGACAAGGTCGAGGCATTGGAATTCCGCGTTAAGGACGACTTTGAGAGGTTAGGCATTCCCTTTAAGCAGTTGGAAACCAAGCCCAACACCCTTGTTGCCGGTATTATGCGCGACCGCAAAACCATAATTCCGTCCGGTGATGATATGCTGCTCGCAGGGGACAGGGTTATCGTGCTTGCCGCCAACCAAAGGATAAACACACTTTCCGATATATTGAAAAAGGGTTAATGCTATGAACAGAAAAATGGTTTTTTATATGCTTGGAAACATCATCAAGCTTGAGGCCGTTCTCATGGCACCTGCTGTTGTTTGCTCGCTTATTTACAGGGACAACGGTCTTATTCCCTTTTTAATAACGATTGCTGTTGCATTGATTTTGGGCTTTACTCTTACATTATTAAACAAGCCTAAGGATAAAACCATATTTGCAAGGGAGGGCTTTGTAATAGTAGCCCTTGCATGGGTTGCGCTTTCGGCGATAGGAGCGCTTCCCTTTGTAATAAGCGGAGAAATCCCCTCCTACACCGATGCCTTTTTTGAAACCGTCAGCGGATTTACAACAACGGGTGCCTCAATATTAAAGGATGTTGAAGCAATGTCAAAGGGCTTGCTTTTCTGGCGCAGCTTCACCCATTGGATAGGCGGTATGGGTGTGCTTGTGCTTATGATGGCAATAGTTCCCAACGATTCGGGCAGAACCATTCATATAATGCGTGCAGAGATGCCCGGACCAATAGTAGGAAAATTGGTACCGAGGGTTAAAAGCACCGCAAAAATACTCTACCTTATATATATAGTCATGACCGCAATTCAGGTGATACTGTTGCTCTGCGGAGATATGTCACTTTTTGACAGTCTGCTCCATACCTTCGGCACAGCAGGAACCGGCGGTTTCGGTACAAAGGCAGACAGCGTTGCAGGATACAGCCCATATATTCAGTGGGTAATAGTAGTATTTATGTTTCTGTTTGGCATTAACTTTAATCTTTATTATCTTTTACTCATAAGAAAAGCCAAGGCTGTATTCAAAAGTGAGGAGCTTTTCGTTTATATAAGTATAGTAGCTGTTTCAATTGTTGCAATCACAATCGACATTTACCCCATATATAAGGATCTTTCGGAGGCTGTGCGCGCTTCTGCCTTTCAGGTTGTAACGATTATCACAACCACAGGCTTTGCCACCGCAGATTTCAATTTATGGCCCACACTTTCAAAGGGAATTTTATTTCTCTTAATGTTCAGCGGTGCCTGTGCCGGCTCTACAGCGGGCGGACTTAAGGTTTCAAGAATTATTCTGCTTTTCAGACACATCCGTTCAAATTTAAAGCATATGCTTCATTCCCGTTCGGTTGATACCCTGCGTTTTGAAGGCAAAACGGTGGATAACGCCACTGCCACGAATGTTACGGCATATTTCGCGCTTTATTTCCTTTGCTTTTCCGCAATGTTTATTATTCTTTGCATTGCCGATCCTTTTGACCTTGAGACCAATATTACCGCCGTATCAGCATGCTTTAACAATGTAGGTCCCGGCTTTGGACAGGTGGGTCCTGCAAGCAACTTTGCAGAATTTTCCACACTTTCAAAATGGACACTTTCGGCAGGTATGCTTTTTGGAAGATTAGAAATCTTGCCAATGATTTTACTGTTCGCACCTACGGTGTGGATTAAAAATAAAAGCTTTTCAAGGAAGTGAAAACCCATTGATTAAACACCGCATCCTGTCTTTTCTGTTCTCAGCTTTAATTCTTACCGCAAGTGTTGCCGGTTGTAAGGAAGCCGAGCCGAGTAATCAAACGGAAAATTCATCATCCCAACCAGAGCCTTCGGTTGTTGTGGGTGAGGATTTGACCGATCCCGAAAATACCGAAAACCCAAACGGCACAGGCACTGTGGTTGAAACCGACAGGCTTACCGTTCAGGAGGGAAAAGCCCACGGAATAGATGTTTCAAAATGGCAGGGAAAAATCGATTGGAACGCGGTTAAAAGGCAGGGCTTGGATTTTGCCGTAATCCGTGTGGGCTATCGCGCAGAAAACGGCACGATATACAAGGACCCTTATGCCGATTATAATCTCCAGCAGGCAGATAAAGCCGGCTTGCTAATCGGTGTTTACTTTTTCTCTACCGCAACAAGCGCCGCCGAAGCCGAGGAGGAGGCGAAATGGACAGCCGAAGTAATAAAGGGTTATCCCATTTCCTACCCCGTTGTTTATGACTGCGAGGGCTTTACCACCCCGACAAGCCGAATGTATTGCCTTGACAGCTCTGCCCGTACCGACAATGCACTCGCTTTTCTTTCATATATAGAAAGCGCGGGCTACGATGGAATGTTCTATGCCCCGAAAGCAGAGCTTGAAAATTCCTCGGCATGGGATACCGAAAGAATAGCCTCACGCTTTAGGATTTGGGTTGCACACTACCCTGCCGACACATACCCCGACCGCAAAAATCCCGATTACGGCGGAAGGTATGATATGTGGCAGTATACCAATATGGGAAAGGTTTCGGGTGTCGAGGGAAATACCGATATGGTTATTTCGTATTTCACAAGGACGAAAGCCTCACCCAAGGCTAATATAAAATTAGAGGTCGCAAAGCCTCCCGTTACGGAAGACAGCACCTATACCGCGGTAAACGAGGCGGTCACAGCAAAGGAAATAGTAAACTTAAGGGACAGCGCCTCGACAAAATCCAACATAGTCGGAAGCCTTAAAAACGGAGAGACTCTTACCCGTACAGGTGTTGGCAGTAACGGTTGGTCAAGACTGCTGCTCAACGGCAAAACGGTATACGCAATCTCAAGCTATCTTACCACCGACCTTAGTCATACCCCTCCGCCGCAAAATGACGGCTACACCCCTGTCAACGAGCAGGTCACCGCCAAAGAGGTTGTCAATTTGCGAAGTGCCGCCGGTACAAGCGCTCAAATTGTGGGACAGCTCAAAAACGGTGAGACATTAACCCGCACTGCCGTTGGCAACAATGGCTGGTCAAGGCTGTTGCTTAACGGGCAGACCGTTTACGCCGTTTCAAGCTATCTTACCACCGATTTAAGCTATAAGCCGCCGGTAATATCCGAGCCGGAGCCGCCGAGTGACGGCTTCACCGAGGTGAATGAACAGGTCACTGCAAAAAACGAAACCAATCTGCGCACCGTCCCGAGCAGTAAGGATAGTAATACTGTTGTTTACACCCTGAAAAACGGTGAATATATCACCCGTATAGGAATAAATACTGCAAGCGGATGGTCAAAGCTTATATATAACGGGCAGACCGTTTATGCCATTACGAGTTATTTAGAGGAGAAGCAATGAAAACCAACTGTGAAAGCTGTGCAAATTATATTTACGATGACCAAAGTGAGTGCTATTGCTGTGATGCCGCGCTCGATGAGGATGAAATGTGCCGTTTTATGACCTCGCAAACCTTTAACTGTCCATATTTCAGCCTTGATGACGAATACAGAATTGTGCGAAAGCAAAATTGAGGTGCTTAAATGTTTTATATTTATCTTACTGTGAGTGCAGCGCTTATACTTATAGGCAATAATTTCATAAATATTATGCGCGGGCCCTATTCATGGTGGTTGGCGCCGCTGTTATTGATAGGTCTTGTTGCAGTTTTTTATATCATACAGTTTGCGGCGGTCATTCTCATAATATTAACCACCGATGTCAAAAAACCGTTAAAGGGCAACGGAAAGCTTTTCCGCTTCCTTTTAAAGTATTCTCTGCCGATAATTGTTAAGGCGGCAGGTGTGCGGTTTAATGCACAAGGACTTGACAAGGTGCCACCTGGCGGCAGAATGTTATTCGTTTGCAACCATCAGCATAATTTTGACTGTGTGATAATGCTCTATGCCTTTCCTGATGCAGAGCTTGCATTTATTGGTAAAAAGGAAATTTACACTACTATGCCGTTTATCGCCAAGGCTATGCACAGACTTAAATCCCTGCCGATTGACCGCGAAAATGACCGCGAGGCGGCAAAAACCATAATAAAGGCAATAAAGCTTATAAAGGACGATGAGGCTTCGGTTGCGCTTTTCCCCGAGGGCTATGCAAACAAAGCCGGAGAGCTTCAGCCACTCAGAAACGGCTCACTTAAGGTTGCAATTAAATCTCAGGCTCCGATTGTGGTGTGCGTGCTTGACAATACCCCGCAAATACAAAAAAATATGTTCCGCCGCAAAACGGTTGTGGATTTCCGCGTTCTTGACATAATTTCTCCCGAAAGCTTTGAGGATATGAACACAGCACAGCTCGGCGAAATAATACATACCCAAATGCAAAATGCATTAGATGATATAAGAAATAAAAAATAACCTTCTGCTTCAAAAAAAGCGGCTGTCCGATTTACGGAACAGCCGCTTTTTAGTAAGCTTATAAATTACATTTTTGCAAGTGCAGCCTTAAGGTTTTCAAGCTGACCTTTAAGCTCCTCGGGAAGTCTGTCACCAAATTTCTTGTAATGCTCCTCAATTTCGGCAGCTTCCTTGGTCCAAACATCCTTATCAACCTTAAGAATGGACTTTAAGGTATCCATATCCATATCAAGGTCTGTAAGGTCAATGTCCTCAGGCTTGGGTACATAACCGATTGCAGTTTCGGTTGCATCAGCCTTGCCCTCGCAACGGTCAATAATCCAATTGAGAACACGCATATTGTCACCAAAGCCGGGCCACAGGAAGTTACCCTCATCATCGGTACGGAACCAGTTGACATTGAAAATCTTGGGAGCCTTGTCGCCAAGCTTTTCGCCCATTTCAAGCCAATGTCTGAAATAATCACCCATGTGATAACCGCAGAACGGAAGCATAGCCATGGGGTCACGGCGAACAACGCCGACAGCGCCTGCTGCAGCGGCGGTGGTTTCGGAAGCCATTGCAGAGCCAACGAATACACCGTTCACCCAATCCTTTGATTGATATACAAGCGGAGCGCACTTAGCGCGGCGACCGCCGAACACGATTGCAGAAATCGGAACACCGGTACCCTTGTTGAACTCATCAGAAATGCAGGGGCAGTTTTCTGCAGGTGCAGTAAAGCGGGAGTTGGGGTTTGCGGCGCAGGTAGATTTATCTGCCTTGTTAAACTTGGAAGCATCCCAAGGCTTGCCTAACCAATCAATAGCATTCTGGGGCAGGTTTTTATTAAGACCTTCCCACCAAACGGTGTCATCATTAAGATCAAGCGCAACATTTGTGAATATGGTGTCCTTCTTTGTGCTTTCGAGTGCGTTAAAGTTAGAATGCTCATTAGTACCGGGAGCAACACCAAAGAAGCCGTTTTCGGGGTTAATAGCATAAAGTCTGCCATCGGGACCTATCTTCATCCAGGCAATATCATCACCGACAGTCCAGATTTTATAGCCCTTCTTGCGCAAATACTCAGGCGGAATAAGCATTGCCAGGTTAGTCTTACCGCAAGCAGAGGGGAAAGCAGCCGCAATATACTTAATCTCGCCCTTGGGATTTTCAAGACCTAAGATAAGCATATGCTCAGCCATCCAGCCTTCCTTCCAGCCCTGATAGGAAGCAATTCTGAGTGCAAAGCACTTTTTGCCCAAAAGAACATTTCCGCCGTAGCCGGAGTTTACAGAGATAATGGTATTATCCTCAGGGAAGTGGCAGATATAACGGTTTTCGGGGTCGATATCACATCTTGAATGTAAGCCTCTTACCCAATCGTTGCTGTCACCCAAAACCTCAAGCACCTTGAGGCTTACTCTGGTCATGATAAGCATATTGAGTACAACATAGATAGAATCTGTAATCTCAATACCAACCTTTGCAAGGGGTGAGCCGATGGGGCCCATCGAATAAGGGATGATATACATTGTACGGCCCTTATAGCTTCCGCGAGCTATTTTATAAAGCTTTTCATACATCTCAGCCGGGTCGCACCAATTATTTGTGGGACCGGCATTTTCCTTTGTCTTGGAGCAGATAAAGGTACGGTCCTCAACACGGGCAACATCGTTGGGGTTTGTGCGGTGCAGATAGCAACCGGGAAGCTTTTCCTGATTAAGCTTGTAAAGCTCGCCTGACTTTACAGCCTCTGCACGAAGCTCCTCGCGCTGTTCGTCAGTACCGTCAATCCAAACAACACTGTCGGGAGTGAGAAGCTCTTTCATTTCATCAAGCCACTTGTTAACTGTTACATTAGCAGTCATTTTGGTTTCTCCTTTAAAATAAATTCAAATTTTTTCCTTTTACATTATATCCTATAACAAGAAAAAAATCAATACAGATTGTAAAAAAATTAACAATATTTTATTAATCGGTTAATACTATATATACTTGACAGCAAACCAAAAAAGCTTTAAACTATATATGTTATATATAAAGTATATGCCGATTCGGGGGATTTACTATGAAAGACGGTTTTATAAAGGTTGCGGCGGGTATTCCGCAGATAAAAACGGCAGATATTGAAAATAATGTCGCCGCCGCAAAGGAATTGATTTGCAGAGCAGAGGCGGCAGGGGTTCAGCTTTTGGTTTTGCCCGAGCTTTGCATCACCGGCTACACCTGCGGAGATTTGTTTTTTAACGATGCGCTGGTAAAGGGTGCTAAGCAGGCTCTTTTTGAGCTTGCGGAATTTACGGAAGAAAAGCAGGTTGCCGCGGTCGTGGGGCTTCCCATGGTATATGGCAACAAGCTTTATAACTGCGCGGCTGTTTTGCAGGGCGGCGAAATCAAAGGAATTGTTCCCAAAACCTTCATCCCTGACCATTCCGAATTCAACGAAAAGCGTTATTTTGAAACAGGGCGCAGTGTTCCTCCGGGAGCATTTTTCAGTGACGAAACCGTTTGCTGTGTAGAATTTGGCAACGATTTGCTTTTCACCCACCAAGACTACCGTTTTGCAGTGGAAATCTGCGAGGATTTGTTCGCCCCTATTCCTCTTAACCAGAGGCTTGCCTTGGGCGGCGCACAGATAATTGTAAACCTTGCCGCCTGCACTCAGATAATCGGCAAGGCGGACTATTGCAAAAGCTTAATTACCAATGCATCCGAAAGACTGCACTGCGGCTATATTCTGGCATCCGGCGGCGGCAACGAATCGGTTACAGATACCGTTTTTGCCGGTCATGCGGTAATTGCCGAAAACGGACAAATACTTGCCGAAAACCCGCCCTTTGGCAAACACGATATTATTATATCCGAAATTGATGTAGGTCTATTGTCTGCAGAACGGCGCAAAAACACAAGCTTTGTGCCCGTTACAGAGTTAAGGGAAATTCCGATTTCGCAAACCGAAGCTGTTACGGAGCTTACCCGCACCGTAGCAAAAAATCCCTTTATACCCAATAACAAAAGCATTGACAGTCTTGCAGAGGAAATATTGCAGATTCAGTCTCACGCATTAGCAAAGCGACTTGAACACACCCGTTCCAAAACGGCAGTAATCGGCATTTCGGGCGGTCTTGACAGCACCCTTGCGCTTTTAGTTGCTGTCAGGGCAATGAGGCTGCTTTCTCGCCCCCTGACAGATATTTTAGCCGTGACAATGCCCTGCTTCGGAACTACAAGCCGCACCCGTTCAAACTCCGAGCTTCTGTGTCAGGAGCTTGGCGTGAGCTTCAGAGAAATCAATATCGCGGCGGCAGTAAAGCAACATTTTGAGGATATAGGTCAAAGCCAAGCCGATTTTGATGTAACCTATGAAAATTCTCAGGCAAGAGAGCGCACACAGGTGCTTATGGATTTGGCAAATAAGGAAAACGGTATCGTTATCGGCACAGGCGACCTTTCGGAATTGGCTTTGGGCTGGGCAACCTACAACGGCGACCATATGTCAATGTATAGTGTAAACAGCGGCGTCCCTAAAACCCTTATAAGGCACATCGTTGCCTATGAAGCCGCAAATGCCCCCGAAAGGTTAGGTAAGGTTTTGTGCGATATTCTTGACACACCCGTCTCCCCCGAGCTTTTACCGGCAGACAGTAAGGGAGAGATTGCCCAAAAGACCGAGGATTTGGTCGGTCCATACGAGCTGCACGATTTCTTTTTATACCATATATTGAGATATAACGCGGCTCCGCAAAAAATATTCCGCATGGCAGTGATTGCTTTCCCTGAGTACAGTAAACAAACCGTTTTAAAATGGCTGACTGTTTTCATAAGGAGATTTTTCACCCAGCAATTCAAGCGTTCCTGCCTGCCTGACGGTCCCAAGGTGTGTGAAATCTCACTTTCTCCGCGAAGCGGTTTGCTAATGCCCTCCGATGCATCGGCGGCTTTGTGGCTTAAGGAGCTTGAAAAAATAGAAATTTAATATCTGAACAGTTAGGGAACAGGCGAGCCTGTTCCCTTTTATTATATATATGTATATAAAGAAAATGTAATATTTATAAAATACATTCCATATAATGTAATAAAATACTTTTTTGCGCAAAAAATATTAAAAAGTTATCCACGATATTTTGTGGTTTCCCCGTTTGACAACTCAAAAAATGCACTACTTTTTGTAGAAAAAGGGGCTTATAAGGTCGATATATCCCCATTCCGGTGGCAAATTCGGTGATATGCACAAGCAAAATGACATTTTCTGACATTTTGTTGCGCTTAAAAAGGTTACAGCTTTGTAACTTTTTAAATTTGCCGGATTTTTTTAGTCAAAGGGTACAAAATCCCACTTTTTCAATCCTTTGACATACCTTAATTTATCGGTTATAATGGCAAAGCTGACAAAAAATGTATCTGTTGGCTAATATCCAGAGGGGACAAAAAAAGACATAATTTATTTTGTCGAACAAAGGAGTTATTGGATGATTGAAAAAATAAAGTATCATTTGTCGAGGATTATTTCCTGCAGACAAATGCGCATAAGCGGTTTGGCTATAATGCTTGCAGTAACCGTTGCGGCTGTTACTTTACTTGGAAGCTCCATTTACACAGTAAATATTTTTGACGGTAAAAATACCTATACAGTACGCACATTAAGTAACAGCGTAACCGGTGTGCTTTCAGGTCTTAAATTAGAGTCTGAGAATTACAGCATTGAAAAAACCACCGTTACAGGAAAAACAACCTCGGTTGAGATAGCCTATAATTACCCTGTTTATGTCACCTGCGGTGATAAAACGGTTGAGGTTACATTCACCGGCGGAACTGTGGCAGATGCAATTTCTGCCGCCGGCTTCACACTTGATGAGTTTGATTTTGTTGAGCCTGAGGCTGACACTAAGATTACAGAGACGGTATATATAGATTATACTGACATTTCTTATGTTGACGGAAGCTACACCGAAGCTATCCCCTATTCCACAGAGACCGTTTATTCGGACAAGATGGCAAAGGGCACAAGTAAGCTTGAAAAGGGCAGTGAGGGCGTACAGCTCGTAAGCTACACCGAAAAGCTTGTAAACGGTGTATCCTCCGGAAAGACCGTCACAGCAACCTCCGTTGTAACAAAGGCTGTAAATGCCAAGAAGATAGTAGGAACAAAGGAAGCGGCTAAAACCGTTACCACCAGCGCAGATGTGAAATCCATTTCGGTGCTCTCCCCCTCTTTTACTATCGAGTTAGATAAAAACGGAAACCCTGTCAACTATAAATCAAAGAAGGTTGTCCGTGCCACAGCCTATACCTATACCGGCAACAACTGTTCAACCGGTGTTGCCCCAAAGCCCGGATATATCGCGGTTAATCCCAAGGTTATCCCCTATGGCACAAAAATGTATATCAAGTCTCCTGACGGTAAAATCATTTACGGCTATGCCGTTGCAGCCGACACAGGTGGATTTATAAAAAAATACCCCAATGGAATTGACCTTTTTATGACCACCCAAAGCGCCTGCACAAATTTCGGTGTGCGTAATATGGAGATTTATATTTTAGAATAATATCCAAGTTATCAACGATTAATAAAATCATTATAACCAAACCGTATTGCAAAGCCGACCTCACTTATTTGGTGAGGTCGGCTCAAATTTTTCTGTGTTAAAACAGAACGAATTTCAATTATTTTGTCTGTAAACAGAAACGACCAAGCTTGGCTTGGTCGTTTTTCAGCATTATTCGTTAGCCGCTGCGTCTGCTGTTTCCTCAGCGATAAAACCGTCATCAGTTTTCTCTGCCGCGGACTCGTCATAATCGGTGGGATTGATTTCCTCACACTTCATACCTGTACCTGCAGGTACAAGCTTACCGATAATAACATTCTCCTTAAGACCGAACAATGGGTCAACCTTACCCTTAATAGCAGCCTCTGTGAGAACACGGGTGGTCTCCTGGAAGGAGGCGGCTGAAAGGAAGGATTCGGTGGCAAGGGATGCCTTGGTAATACCAAGCAAGGTTGCCTGATAGGTTGCCTTCTGCAAGCCCTCCTCACCGGCATCGATACGAGCCTGTACGGCGGCGTTAGCATCGGCAATTTCCTTATATTCACAGCTTACATTCTGCAACAGGTCGGTAGAGCCCGGATCAGTAACGCGAAGCTTGCGCATCATCTGACGAACGATAACTTCGATGTGCTTATCGTTGATGTCAACACCCTGTGTGCGGTAAGCATTCTGAATTTCAGCGATGATATACTGCTGAACAGCCTCGGGGCCCTGAGCCTCCAAAATATCCTGTGGATACTTCGCACCGGGGATAAGCATATCGCCCGCATGAACATAGTCACCGTCATTAACCAGGCAACGGATACCGTAAGGTATGGTAACCTTTTCCTCGGTTTTAAGCTCATCGTTGGTTATAATAAGAACATTACTCTTCTTTTCCTCGGTTATACGAACAGTACCGTCTATCTTAGCGATAAGACCGCAACGCTTGGGGCGTCTTGCCTCAAACAGCTCCTCAACGCGGGGAAGACCCTGTGTAATATCCTCGGTACTTGCGATACCGCCGGTGTGGAAGGTTCTCATTGTAAGCTGAGTACCCGGCTCACCGATGGACTGAGCTGCCACAATACCTACTGCCTCGCCGGTGGTAACAGGCTTAGCGGTTGCAAGGTTTCTGCCGTAGCACTTCTTGCAGACACCGTGGTGGCTGTGACAGGTAAGCACTGAACGGATTTCGATTGAGGTAATTCCTGAGGCAACAATTTTCTCTGCCGCATCACCTGTGATGAGGTCCTCCTTAGACCAGATAACCTCACCGGTTTCGGGGTGAACTGCATCATTGAGCAGATAACGTCCCTCAAGACGCTCAACAAGCGGCTCTAAGATGTGGTTGCCGTCCTTAATATCAAAGACAGTGAGACCTTCCTCGGTGCCGCAATCATCCTCACGAACGATAACATCCTGCGCAACATCAACCAGACGGCGGGTAAGATAACCCGAGTCAGCGGTACGGAGCGCTGTATCGGCAAGACCCTTACGCGCACCACGGGAGGAAATAAAATATTCCTGAACATTAAGTCCCTCACGGTAGTTAGCACGGATGGGTACCTCGATAACCTTACCTGCAGTATTTGCGATAAGTCCGCGCATACCTGCAAGCTGTCTTATCTGGCTCATCGAGCCACGCGCACCGGAATCCGCCATCATAAAGATGGGGTTAAATTCATCAAGGTTGCCCTTTAGGGCATCGGCAACATCCTCTGTTGCCTTATTCCAGATTTCAATTACATGACGGCTGCGCTCGTCATTGTTAATAAAACCGCGGCGATAGTCGCGTGTAACCATATCAATCTGTTTTTCGGCATCGGCAAGGATTTCCTTCTTTGTGGGCGGAATAACGGCATCTATAACCGCAACGGTAATAGCGCCCTTTGTGGAATATTTGAAGCCCAATGACTTAACATTATCAAGCACGATTGCAGATTTGCTTGTGCCGTGAACAGTTATGCACTTATCGATAATTTTACCGAGCTGCTTTTTGCCAACCTTGTTCTGAATAATATCGTCATTACTCTCAACAACATTCTTTGTGGGGTCCTTAAGCTTAAAGCACCACTCAAGGTCTAAAGCGGCATCGGGGTCAGCCCTGTTAATAAAGCCCAGATCCTGAGGAATTGCCTCATTAAAGAGGATGAAGCCAACGGTGCACCAAACGAGCTTGGAAAGCCCCTCGCTGTTTGTCATACGAACACGAATCGGAGCATGCAAGCCGACAACACCGTCATTATAAGCCATTATAGCCTCATTGGTATCCTTGAACACCTTGTTTGTGCCGGGCTCCTCTGTCTTTACAAGTGTCAGATAATAAGCGCCGAGAACCATATCCTGCGTAGGAACCGTAACAGGCTTACCGTCCGAAGGCTTGAGGAGGTTATTAGCGGCAAGCATAAGGAAGCGTGCCTCTGCCTGTGCCTCTGCCGACAGAGGAACATGGACAGCCATCTGGTCACCGTCAAAGTCAGCATTGTAAGCGGTACAAACCAGAGGATGAAGCTTCAATGCCTTACCCTCAACAAGCACCGGCTCAAATGCCTGAATACCCAAGCGGTGAAGTGTGGGCGCACGGTTAAGCAGAACGGGGTGCTCCTTAATAACCATTTCAAGTGCGTCCCAAATCTCGGTGGAGGCGCGCTCAACCATTTTTCTTGCCGACTTAATATTAACAACTGCCTTGGTTTCAACAAGACGCTTCATTACAAAGGGCTTGAAAAGCTCCAATGCCATTTCCTTTGGCAAACCGCACTGATACATCTTAAGCTCAGGACCGACAACGATAACCGAACGGCCGGAATAGTCAACACGCTTACCGAGCAAGTTCTGACGGAAGCGTCCCTGCTTACCCTTAAGCATATCCGAAAGGGACTTGAGGGCGCGGTTGTTAGGACCCGTAACCGGCTTGCCACGGCGACCGTTGTCTATCAAGGCGTCCACAGCCTCTTGAAGCATACGCTTCTCATTTCTTACGATTATATCGGGAGCGCGAAGCTCAAGAAGTCTCTTAAGACGGTTATTGCGGTTAATAACCCTTCTGTAAAGGTCATTAAGGTCGCTGGTCGCAAAACGGCCACCGTCAAGCTGTACCATAGGACGAAGGTCGGGCGGGATTACCGGAATAACATCCAGAATCATCCACTCGGGACGGTTGCCCGACTGTCTGAATGCCTCAAGCACCTCTAAGCGCTTTAAGGTTCTTACTCTTTTCTGACCTGAAGCGGTTTCAAGCTCCTCACGAAGCTCGTTGCAGGTGGCATCAAGGTCAATTTCGCAAAGAAGCTTCTTTATAGCCTCGGCACCCATGCCTGCCTCAAAGTCGTTTTCGTATTTTTCGCGCATATCGCGATACTGCTTTTCATTAAGCAGTTGCTTCTTTTCAAGCGGTGTGGTACCGGGGTCGGTAACTATATACTGCGAGAAATAGAGCACCTGCTCCAAAGCCTTGGGTGTTACATCAAGCACCAAGCCCATTTTAGAGGGAATGGTCTTGAAGTACCAGATGTGCGAAACGGGAGCCGCAAGCTCGATAGAGCCCATACGCTCACGGCGCACCTTGGCGCGGGTAACCTCAACGCCGCAGCGTTCACAAATCTTGCCCTTATAACGAATTCTTTTATACTTACCGCAATGACATTCCCAATCCTTTTGCGGCCCGAAAATACGTTCGCAGAAAAGACCGCCCTGCTCAGGCTTTAAAGTACGGTAATTAATCGTTTCAGGCTTTGTTACCTCGCCGTATGACCAGCTTCTTATCTGTTCGGGGGAAGCAAGTCCGATTTTTATTGATTCAAATTCGATTTCTGCCATATTCGCCCTCCGTTATTCTTGGTCGTCACTGTCATCTGAAAAATCGTAATCGTCAGACTCGATTGGATCGCCGTTTTCATCCTCAAAGCCAAAGCCCACAAAGTCAGCCTCAGAAGCGGTGGTTTCTTCGGGATAGAAATCCTCGTTTTCGGGGATTGCAGGTGTTCCGAGACCTATATCGTCATCATCCTCAAAGGATTGCTTGAGGTCGATTTCCTCCTCAAACTCATCAAGCACCTTAACATCAAGACCTAATGACTGCAATTCCTTGATAAGAACCTTAAAGGACTCCGGTACGCCGGCTTTAGGAATATTCTGTCCCTTAACTATTGACTCATAGGTCTTAACACGGCCCACAACATCGTCCGACTTAACTGTAAGAATTTCCTGCAAGGTGTATGCCGCACCGTAAGCCTCGAGCGCCCAAACCTCCATCTCACCGAAACGCTGACCGCCGAACTGAGCTTTACCGCCCAGAGGTTGCTGTGTCACTAATGAATAAGGACCGGTTGAACGGGCGTGAATCTTATCGTCTACAAGGTGATGCAGCTTGAGATAATACATATAACCTACCGTTACGGGGTTATCAAAGGGTTCGCCGGTGCGTCCGTCAAAGAGCTGAGTTTTGGCATCCTCTCTGAGTGGGATTTTGGAGAAGTCAAGCTTAGCGCTGTCCTTAAACTCGTAATCCTCAGCCTTGGTTGCCTCCTCTGCCATACGGAAGCACTCGCGGATATCCTCCTCGTGTGCGCCGTCAAAAACAGGGGTACAGATATTCCAGCCAAGCGCCCTGGCAGCATAGCCAAGGTGTACCTCAAGCACCTGACCGATATTCATACGCGAAGGAACACCCAAGGGGTTAAGAACTATATCCAAAGGTGTACCGTCCGGTAAGAACGGCATATCCTCGCTGGGGAGAATTCTCGATACAACACCCTTGTTACCGTGACGGCCTGCCATCTTATCACCCACAGAAATCTTACGCTTCTGTGCGATATAGCAGCGAACCACCACATTAACGCCGGGGCTGAGTTCTGAGGAATTTTCTCTTGTGAATACCTTAACATCTACGATTGTACCGTATTCACCGTGGGGAACACGCAGAGAGGTGTCTCTTACCTCGCGTGCCTTCTCACCGAATATTGCGCGAAGCAGTCGTTCCTCGGCGGTAAGCTCGGTTTCACCCTTAGGTGTTACCTTACCTACAAGTATGTCACCCGCGGTAACCTCCGCACCGATGCGGATAATACCGCGCTCGTCAAGGTCTTTAAGGGCATCGTCACCAACATTGGGGATATCCCTTGTAATCTCCTCGGGGCCAAGCTTGGTGTCTCTCGACTCAAGCTCATACTCCTCGATATGAATTGAGGTGTAAATATCATCGCGTACCAGACGCTCGTTAATTAAAACCGCGTCCTCATAGTTATAGCCTTCCCAGGTCATAAAGCCGATAAGAGCATTTCTGCCAAGTGAAATTTCGCCGTTTGAGGTAGCAGGGCCATCGGCAATAACCTCGCCCTCGCTAACCTTTTGACCAAGGGTAACAACAGGCTTCTGGTTAATACAGGTGCCGTGGTTGGAACGCAGGAATTTGATAAGCTTATATTCATCAATTTCACCGTTGGTCGCGCGAACACGAATACTGTCAGCGCAAACAAAGGTAACCTCACCGGCGCGCTTTGCAAGAACAACAACACCCGAATCGATTGCAGCCTTATATTCCATACCTGTGGCAACAATCGGATTTTCGGGACGCAGAAGCGGAACAGCCTGCTTCTGCATGTTAGAGCCCATGAGCGCACGGTTGGTATCGTCATTCTCAAGGAAGGGTATCATTGCGGTGGCAACAGACACAACCATCTTAGGCGAAACATCCATATACTCGGCATTGGAAACCTCAACCTCCTGAAAGCCGTCACGGTAACGGGCGCTGACCTTTTTGCGCACAAAGTATCCGTTTTCGTCCAAAGGCTCGTTTGCCTGAGCTACAATGAAATCGTCCTCTTCGTCAGCAGTCATATACTCAACCTCATCAAGAACTCTGCCGGTATCGGGGTCAACCTTGCGGAAGGGTGTCTCAATAAAGCCGTACTTATTAATTCTTGCAAAGGTTGCAAGGTAGGAAATAAGACCGATGTTCGGACCTTCGGGTGTCTCAATAGGACACATACGGCCATAGTGGGTGTAGTGAACGTCACGAACCTCGAAGGATGCGCGGTCACGCGAAAGACCGCCGGGACCAAGCGCTGATAAGCGGCGCTTATGTGTAAGCTCAGACAGGGGGTTAGTCTGATCCATAAACTGCGAAAGGGGCGAGGAACCGAAAAACTCCTTAATAGCCGCCACAACGGGACGGATATTAATCAGAGATTGCGGAGTGATACTGTCAGGATCCTGAGCCTGAAGTGTCATTTTCTCGCGCACTACCCTCTCCATTCTGGAGATACCGATGCGGAACTGATTCTGCAAAAGCTCTCCGACAGAGCGTATACGGCGGTTACCCAAGTGGTCGATATCGTCAACCGTACCCACATTGTGGGGCAGACCGAGGAAATAGCTGAAGGTTGCAAAAATATCGTCAGCAGTGATGTGGTTGGGGATAAGGGCAGTAACATTTTCCAAAATTGCGTTGCGGATATCCTCCTTGGTTTCGTTGGCTTCAAGAATTTCCTTTAACACCTTGAAGGAAACCTTCTCATTAACACCAAGGCTGTCAAGCTCTGCCAATTCCTCGGCGGTAAAGTCAACAAAATCTGCAAGCTCTACCATTCCGTTGGAAAGCACCTTAACCTCGGAAATATTACCCTCATTATCGGTAACGGTTATATAGGCAGAATTAACACCCTTGCGCTCGATTTCGGCTGCAAGCTCCTTGGAAACGGTGGTGTCAGGCTCTGCTAAAAGCTCACCGGTCATCGGGTCAACAACAGGGCGCGACAAAACTGCACCCCTTATACGGGCGCCGATGCTGAGCTTCTTATTATATTTATAACGGCCCACGCGTGAAATATCATAACGGTGGGGGTCAAAGAAAAGCTGCTCCAAATAGCTCTTTGCACCCTCAATTGTAACAGGCTCGCTGGGGCGAAGCTTTTTATAAACCTCAACAAGAGCCTCCTCAACAGACTTTGTATCGTCCGCATCGAGGGTTGCGGCAAGACGCTCGTCCTCACCGAAAAGCTCACGCATAAGCTCGTTTGAAGCCACGCCGAGGGCGCGGATAAATGTGGTGACAGGCAGCTTACGGTTTTTATCAATTCTTACATAAAGAACATCCGAAACAGAGGTTTCATATTCAAGCCAGGCTCCGCGGTTGGGGATGATGGTGGAGGAAAAGAGCCTTTTACCGGTTTTTTCATCGACTTTTTCGGCATAATAAACACCGGGTGAACGAACAAGCTGTGAAACAACAGCACGCTCGGCACCGTTAATAACGAATGTACCGGACTCGGTCATCAGCGGGAAATCTCCCATTGAAACCTCGCTTTCCTTAATCTCGCCTGTTTCGTTGTTGATGAGACGGGCAATTACGCGAAGCGGCGCCGCGTATGTCGTGTCGCGCGCCTTACATTCGGTAACATCGTACTTGGGAGTATCATCAAGACGGTAATCAACAAAGCTTAATTGCAGATTTCCGCTATAGTCGGTAATAGCCGACATATCTCTGAATACTTCCTTCAGTCCTTCCTCAACAAACCACTTGTACGAGTCCTTCTGAATCTCAATAAGGTTGGGCATATCAATGACCTCTTTGATTTTTGAAAAGGTCATACGGGTATTGCCGCCCAGCTTTACAGGCTTTACCATTGAAGTTGACTCCATAGGTTTACAATCACTCCTCCACAAAATTTCGGCACAAAATATGCCTGAGAAAAAGCTTTTAATGACAGATATTGCGGTTTTTATACCGACCGAAAAGGTCAACAAGCGCACAATATCCCATCATCATTAGTAATGTACTATTATATACCGCTTTTTTTGAATAGTCAAGCCCTATTTTGAAAAAATTTGAAAATTTTAGAAATTTTCGATTTTAAGTTTAAATTTTGACAAAATTCTCTTTAAACGGCGCTAAAACAGAAATGGGAGAGCAAAGCCCTCCCATAAAATGTGATATACATAATTAAATTAGCATTTGTAGGGACAGGCTGACAGCCCGTCTCCCTCTGTCGCTTCGCGACATCTTTCTCACACTGTGAGGGAGTCTTCGTCCTCGACTGTCCGTTAATTTAGATAAATTTTGCCGCAATGCTTCGGTGGGAGCAAGCCCCCACCCTACGAAATCTTATTTTCATCTCTACACTGAACTATAATTAAGATACATTTGCACCCCGATAGTATAAATACATCTAAATTATAGTTTATTGGGATTAATTGTAGGGGACGATGCCCACATCGTCCCGCTAAAATTTGCAGAAACCCAACGGGACGATGTGGGTAGCGAAGCGGCTTTTTGGTAGTGAATGACAGTCCGGTGGACTGTCAGAGCCAAAAAGTGACCGAGCCGCAACGAGACCCATCGTCCCCTACGAAAGGTCAATTAAATTAGTGCGACAAACTATAATTTAAAGGATAATAAGGATTTGGCTTGAATAGCCGCCTTGTTGCTGCAATGCTTCGGTGGGAGCAAGCCCCCACCCTACGAACCGAATAAAAAGCCAAAATATTAGCCGAAGTTCGTCTAAATTCCCACCTTTGTTTTCTTTTGTGTTAAAATCGCAATAGAACGCGAGGTGAGAATATAAGAAATACTATATAGGCTACCACATCAACCTGCCCACATAGGGAATAAGGAAACAAGCCCGCCGGCAATTCGGCGGGCTTGCTATTTCACACGCAAAGAAATTGATATTTTGTAGGGAATGACCTGTGTGTCATTCCGCCTGTTTTTTCGGAACAACACATAGGTTGTTCCCTACATTTGAACTCTTAACTTAATGATATTGCCGCAAAGGGTCGCCCCTACGATATATTATTTGATTTCTAAGTTAAACCGTTCCCAAAGATCTGCCATTTTTTGCTCAGTAGGCTCGGGCAGGTGGGCAAAGGGGAAATCCCTTTTAAGACCCGAATATTTTTCCTCACACAGCTTTTTAAAGGGTAAAAGCTCGGTTTTTTCTATACAAGGATATTTTTTAACTATCTCAGCAAGTCGCAAAATATTTTCACTGTTATCGTTAAGGGTAGGTATAACAACCTGACGGATAACCGTTGCCTTTTCAATACCGTTCAAATATTCCAAAAATCGCAACGGTGCCGACATTTCACAACCGACAAAATTCCTGTATTGCTCCTGCTCGGTATATTTGATGTCCAAAAGCACAAGGTCGGTATACTTCAAAAGCTCCTTAACACTGTCATTTAAAATACAGCCGCTTGTATCAAGGCAGGTGTTAATCCCTTTTTTACGGCACTCCTTAAAAAGCTCGGCAACAAATTCTGCCTGAAGCAAGGGCTCACCGCCCGAAACGGTTATACCGCCCTTACTTCCGAAATACTCCTTATATTTTTCTGCCCTTTCGGCTATTTCCTTTGGAGTATATTCGGTGCCGCCCTCCATCCCTTGGGTTTCGGGGTTATGACAGCAGCCGCACCTTAAAGGACAGCCCTGCATAAACACAACAAATCTCACACCCGGACCGTCCACCGTACCAAGGCTTTGGATAGAGCTTATCCGTCCCGTAACAACCGAATTTTCCATAATCACATAGCTATATGGAAGGTACGGCTTATAACCTCACGCTGTTGCTCGCGTGAAAGCTTGTGGAAATTAACTGCATAGCCCGAAACACGGATTGTAAGGTTAGGATAAGCCTCGGGATTGTTATATGCCTCAATCAAGGTTTCGCGGTTTAGCACATTCACATTTATATGGTGTGCCTTTTTGGCAAAATAACCGTTGAGTATTGCCACAAGGTTTGCGCTACGCTCGTCATCAGTTTTACCCAATGCCTGCGGTGCAATTGAGAATGTGTTTGAAATACCGTCACGGCAATCATCAAAGCTTAGCTTTGCCACCGAGTTGAGGGAAGCCAGCGCGCCGTTTTCCTCGCGGTTGTGCATCGGGTTAGCGCCGGGTGCAAAGGCGGCGCCTGCGGCTCTGCCGTCAGGTGTGGCGCCGGTATTTTTGCCGTACATAACATTTGATGTAATGGTAAGCACCGAAAGTGTATGCTCAGCATTGCGGTATGTAGAGGTTTTGCGAAGCTCAGTTATGGTTTTGTGTGTAAGCTCTTTGGCAATAAGGTCAACACGGTCATCGTCATTGCCGAATTTCGGGAAATCACCCTCGGTTTCAAAGCCGACTATATATCCTTGCGAATCCTTCAATGGGGTTACCTTGGCATATTTAATAGCACTCAGGGAGTCTGCCACAACCGAAAGACCTGCTATGCCGAATGCCATAAATCTGCCGACATCGGTATCGTGCAAAGCCATCTGTGACTTTTCGTAGGCATACTTATCGTGCATATAGTGAATAACATTCATTGTGTTTACATAAAGCTTGGAAAGCCATGCCAGATATCTGTCAAAGCGCTCCACCACCCTATCGTAATCAAGAACATCGCCCGAAAGCACATCCTCCTGAGGGCCTATGTTGATACCGCTTGTGGTGTCGTAACCGCCGTTGATTGCTATAAGCAACAGCTTTGCTATGTTGCATCTTGCGCCGAAAAACTGCATCTGCTTGCCGACCTTCATTGCCGAAACACAGCAGGCAATGGCATAATCGTCACCGTAGATAGGACGCATTACATCATCGTTTTCATACTGTATGGAATCGGTATCAATCGACACCTTGGCACAGAAGCTTTTAAAGCCCTCAGGCAAGCCCTGCGCCCAAAGCACGGTAAGATTAGGCTCAGGTGAGGAGCCGAGTGTGTAAAGGGTGTTGAGTATTCTGTAACTGCTCTTGGTAACGAGTGTTCTGCCGTCCTCGCCCATTCCTCCGACAGCCTCGGTAATCCACATGGGGTCGCCGCCGAAAAGCTCGTTATACTCAGGTGTTCTCAAATGTCTTGCTATGCGAAGCTTAATAACAAAATCGTCAACAAGCTCCTGTGCAGTCTCCTCCGTGAGAATACCTGCCTTAATATCGCGCTCGATATAAATATCAAAAAATGTACTCACTCTGCCCAAGGACATTGCGGCGCCGTTTTGCTCCTTAATAGCGGCAAGATAGCCGAAATAGGTCCACTGAATTGCCTCTTTTGTATTGGCGGCGGGCTGGCTTATATCAAAGCCGTACATTGCAGCCATTTCCTTCATATATCCCAAAAAGGTTATCTGTTGGAAAAGCTCCTCATCAAGTCTTATGGTCTCGGTCTTGAAATCGCCCTTTGCCAAGTTTGCCTTATCCTTTTTCTTTTCCTCAACAAGGCGGTCTATGCCGTAAAGCGCAACGCGGCGATAGTCTCCGATTATTCTGCCTCTGCCGTAAGCATCGGGCAAACCGGTTATAACATGGCATCTGCGTGCAAGGCGCATTTCATCGGTATAAGCGCGGTAAACACCGTCATTATGCGTGGTGCGGTACTGAAATTCGTTTACAATTTTTGAGCTTACCTTGTATCCGTAAGCCTCGCAAGCCTGATGTGCCATACGCATACCGCCAAAGGGATTAATACCTCTTTTCAGAGGGCGGTTGGTCTGCATACCCACTATAAGCTCGTTATCCTTGTCAATATATCCCGGTGAATAGCTTGTGAGGGAGGAAACGGTGGCAGTGTCAATATCCAGCACACCGCCAAACTGCTTTTCCAACGCAAACAGCGAATTAACCTTTTTCATAAGGTCGTTTGTGCGCTGTGTAGGACCTGCCAGGAAGCTACTGTCCCCAACATACTCATTGTAATTTTTTTGAATAAAATCTCTTACATTTATTTCACTTTGCCAAGCTCCCCCGACAAAGCCTTCCCAATTTTTATGCTTCATTTTTATACCTCTGCCTTATTCCTCAATAACCACCGATTTAATTATCGGCTGTTTTGACTTTTCAACCAATCCCGAATAAGAATCCGAAACAGGTGTCTCCTTGGCGATTTTATCGACTATATCCATACCCGCTGTCACCCTGCCGAAAGCGGCATAGTCACCGTCCAGACGGGTATCCTCCTCCAGCATAATAAAGAACTGCGAGGTTGCAGAATTAGGGTCGTTACTAAGCCTTGCCATGGAAATCACTCCCCTTTTGTGGGAAATATCATTCTCATAGCCGTTGGAGCTGAACTCTCCCACTATCGGCTTTCCGCTGCCGCCTGTGCCGTCACCGTCAGGGTCTCCACCCTGAATAACAAAATTCGGAGCTACCCTGTGAATGGTCAAGCCGTCATAAAAGCCTGCTTTTGCAAGCTCCACAAAATTTTTAACCGTTATGGGCGCGGTGTCCCCGTCCAGCTCAAGATGAATTTCACCGTAATTCTCAATAGTTATAACCGCTTGGTGGTATCCGTATTTTTCAGCAGGTTTTGCCTTGTCCGGATTTCCTCCGCAGCCGACAAGACCGACAGCCAAAAGCAGACTTAAAAGCAATGCTGTAATTTTATTCATCACGGTTTTTCCTCTCTCCTTTTCCGTAGGGTATATATCTTACCTTGCGCTTTTTTATGCGTGCCATATTAAGGCGAATACACATTATTATAAATATTATAACAGCAATCACACAAATTGCTATAAGAATTTTCATATAAACCGAGGTGAAAATCCCCTTGATATGCTTCACAAGCACCAAAAGTCCGCTTGCCTCAACATCGTTGCCGGCAACAAGCTCTACTGTGCCGATTATTTTTTCAGCATAAATAATTTCTGCTTTGCCTAACACAGTGCCCTTTTTAACGGGTGCCTCCACACTTTCCGAATTAAGATAGGTTTTTACCACAATTGTTGAAGCATTTGCTTCATTGGGCAAAACCGAAACAAAGGGCTCCTTAAAATAAAGGGGAACAAAATCCGTGTCTAAGGAAAGCTCAATCGGCATTTCGCAAACAGGCTCGGAGGAATTTGCCACCTCTTTAAAGGAAAAGCTGTTAAAAGCCCAACGGTAAAGCTCGGCACTGTCCTCAAACTCATATCGCTTTGCCGCGCCCACAGGACAGCCCATAAGTATACACATATAATTATATCCGTTATATGAAGCTGTGCTTACAAGACATCTGCCCGCCTCATCGGTAAAGCCTGTTTTCACACCCTTGGCATACTGATAATAATAGTTGGTGGTTGTGTCCTGCAGAAAGTTTGTTGTGGAAAGGGTGCGCTGTCCCGAAATGCTTGCGGTCATTTTATACCGCGAGGTTGCGCAAACCTCCTTAAAAATATCGTTTTTAAGGGCATAAAGGGTGAGCTTGTGAATATCGCGGACGGTGGTATAGTTATTTTCATCGTGAAGCCCTACCGGATTGGCATAGCTTGTCCCTGTAAGCCCAAGCTCGACTGCCTTATCGTTCATCATTGCCACAAATGCATCCACACTGTCGGCATAGTACTCCGCCGCAAGATAGGTACAGTCACCGAAGGAGGACATAAGTACAAGATACACAAGGTCAAGCTGTGTGAATTCATCACCTGCAACCATGTGTGAAACCGAGCTTCCCGTTCCGAGCACAAGCTTGAGCGCGCTTTCGGTCATGGCGATTTTGCCCTCAGGATCGAATTTCTCACTTTCAAGCATCAGGGTGACGGTCATTATTTTTGTGATGGACGCAGGATATACCCTTTGGTCGATGTTATTTTCGTAAAGAATTTCCCCTGTATCCATTGACACAAGCATACCCGCCTTGGCGGTTATGTCAAAGCCTGTAACCTCATAGGCAGAGGCTGTAAGCGGAGAGCTTAAGAGTGCAAAAATTAAAAAAATTGTAAAAATAATGGAAAAAATGCGTTTTAGCATAGAAATCTCCCTAAAAATATGTTAGTATATAAATCAGTAAACTTATTCTAACACATTTTTACAAAAAATAAAAGCATTATTTATAAATTTTTACATTAAAAAGAGGTGTTTGAAACGGTATATGTAACAGGCGATATGCACGGCTCACTTGAAAGGCTTTATGACAAGGGCTTCAGAAGGCTAAAAAGCGGAGATGTGCTTATAATATGCGGTGATTTCGGATATATTTTTGACGGCGGCAAAACCGAGAAGCAGGTTATTGACTATCTCGCCACACGACGCTTTGTCACCGCGTTTTTAGACGGCACCCACGATAATATGAACACAATCAACCGCGCCAGAGTGACCTATTGGCACGGCGGAATGGTGCACCGAATAAAGGGAAATCTTATTCACCTTATGCGCGGACAGATTTTTGAGATTGAGGGTAACAGCTTTTTTACCTTTGGCGGAGGTGAAAGCACCGACAAGGATATGCGGCTTGAGCAGGGCTTTTGGTGGCGCGAGGAGGAGCCCACCCCATTTGAGATGGCAGAGGGCGCAAAGCGGCTTGACGAAGCAGGGTGTAAGGTTGATTACATAATCACGCACGAGCCGCCGTCACTCGTTAAAAGCGCAATTCTTTTGCGCCGCGGCAGCAGTGACCGCGTCAACAAGCTTAACGGTTATTTTCAGGAAATCGGAAATTCCTGCGATTTCAGACATTGGTATTTCGGCTCCTTGCATGAGGACAGGGTAATCACTCCGAGGCACACCTGCGTTTTCAGGGAAACCCTCGCAATACCGCCGAAGGAGTAAAGACATCTAAATTATAGGGGAGGCGTTTCGCCTCCCTTTTGATTTTTCGGTGTTTTTCGGGAGGGGAAACCCCTCCCATACAATGTATCTTTTATACTTCTTTAATTGTAGGCATTTTCCAAATGTCCGAAATATTCATCAATTCCGCCCCAATCGGGTGCCTGCAGCTCATAATAAACAGGATAATTCACCGCATAGTAATCATAATCGTGAATTACCTCATGCACCGTAAAGACACTTCCTATATCCCGACCTTTAATTGCCCTTTCAAAATCCGCTTTCATTATCGCTATTGCAGATTTGAGCTTCTCTGCCTTTGCCGTTTCAATGAGACTGTCAAAGCAATCGTTTATAATATGATAGGTGTTATCTATCCCTTGGCTTCCGGTGATAGGATCAACAAAAACCTCGTCCCGTTCAAGCTCAAATATTCCCCAATAAATGCTGTCGGGCTCTTTAAGAATTGAAACTCTGCCCAAAAGAAATTCCTCGATGTGATTATGCAATGCCCTGAAGGTTTTGCACAGGCTCTCTTTTTCTTTACCCGTCAAACCCTCAAGCGCCCCTGTCTGCCACGCGAGACAACGCTCTTTCCCCGGCATTTCCAAATCCGATTTGTGCAGATAATATTTTTGGGTGGTGAAGCTGAGAATATCAAGATATGTCCGTTCGGAAATATTAAAAAACATACTGTGGCTGTCTGTCACTATTTCTGCAGTCCCGTAAAGCCCGCCAAAACAGCCGCACATATTAATTACCGTAACCGTTTTGTTATCACTCTTGAACTCGAACCTGTAATTAACATACTGCTCTGTGCTTTCAAGCTTATCCAAAGGCTCACCCCAATAGGTTTGGGATAAAAGGGTTATAAATTCAGAGATTTTTTGCGGAGAAGCTATAACATACTCCTTGGGCACAGAGGTAATACAGTTGGTAGCTACTATTTGGGTTATATCATCGGTAAAATATTCGGCGATATTGTCAGCCCTTGTGCCTTTAAGCCTTTCTTTTACTGCCACAAGCACCTGTTCAACCGCTTCCATAAAGGGCTCCCGCAGTGCTTCTACACTGAAAACGGTTGTTGCAAGACAGATTATCACCGCCAAAGCAACGCAAGCCACCCTTTTATAAACAGTGTTGACCAATTTCAGCACGCCTTTTTGCGACCTGATAAGCCTCTGCATTTTTTGCTCAAATTCGGCAGAAAATCGGTGTGGCGGACAGTCGAGGCGGTCAATTTGCGCGTCAATAAAGGCTCGCTTCAAAATTTCATCAGTCTTACCCATAAAGCACCTCCGATAATTTCTCGGCAAGAATTTTCTTGCCCCTCACAAGCTGTACCTTAACGGTTTCAAATTTTCTGCCAAGCAGCTGCGCCGTTTTCTTTATCGAATAATCCCTTACATAATGAAGATACAAAACCTCGTTATACGGAGCCGGAATATTTCTTATCACCGTCACAATTTTCTCATATTCCAGCTTGCTCACTAATGCTTCTGCGGTATCCTCCGAAACGGCAATTTGCTCGGCATCATCAAGCGAAATTCCGTTGTTTTTTGCGTTTTTCCTGATAAAATCCAAAGCGGCATTTTTGGTAATCACCAATAGAAAGGAAAGTGTTTCCCTGCTCTTTATATCGTGTATAGCCTTGATATTTCTTGCTATCTTTATAAAGGCATTTTGCAGCACATCCTCGGCATCCGCCTCATTTTTCACCATCTGAAAGGTATGATAATAAAGTATGCTTTTATATTCATAGTATAAGGCTTCAAATTTATTCCTTTCGGCTTGCTCCATTTCAACCGCCGCAAGTATAACCGACAGCATCATACCACCCCCCCACAATATATAACGCAAAATGCACCGTTTTTGATTACAGCCAATTAAAAACGGTGCGTTGATTTTTTTACTCGATTTCTATTTTAATGTCACCCGTATCGGTTGTGATTTCACATTTGCCGCCGTTTGTGGTTTTGGGAACCTTAATGCTGCCCGTATCGCTTTGGGTAATAAAAACCTTTTCGGACAACAGACTTCCCTTGACATCTCCCGTATCGGTTTTAATCCAAAGCTCAGCGGCATCACATTTCACAAGGCTCACATCGCCTGTGCTTCTCCTGATAGAAAGCTTTTCTGTGACAAGGACATTCTCCAGAAAAATATCTCCCGTATTCCCACTTGAAGTTATGCTTTTGCAGGTAATATCCGTAAGCCTTGCCCTGCCGGTGCTGACACCGACCTTAAACTCACCGTTGCAGGCTATGCCGTTAGCGGTTATTTTGCCGGTCGAAACAGAAAGCTCCAAGCTTTCTGCCGACATATCCCCGATGTTAATATCACCTGTACTTGTCTTTATTTTAACCCCTTCGGATGCCGAAGCAAGGAAATTGACATCACCTGTGCTCACAGTGGTTTCAACATTTTCAAACTTAAAATCCTTTGGTATTTCAACCTTCCCTGTGCTTGCCCTTATAACAAGGTCGGCATACTCTGTTTTGGGCAGAGAAACCGTTATTTTGGGCGATGAAAAGGCAAAAAAGCCAATGTGATCATACCATTTTCTTGTGTCCTCAAGCTTGATTTCAAGACTGCCGTCTGTCACAGAAACAGAATGCTTTAATTTCGTTTCCTCATAACAGGTTACCCTGCAAACCCCGTCATCAGACCTCTTAAAGGTTATATCAGCAGTATTTGTTTCAATTAATATGCTGTTAAATTCCTGAGCTTCCTCGTAATTATTAGTTTCAAGCTTAACGGTTGACAGCTTCTTAAAATCCCATTTTAACACCGACATCACACCTCCGAAAATTATGCATCCGACCAATATAAGTGAAGCTCCGATAATAAGCCAAGCTTTTATTTTTTTACTCATCACGCCGCCTCCTTTTTAATAAAACAGTTTTTTATCCCGATTGCCATTCCCTTTGTAAGCAACAAAGTCCCTTTTGTTGCCGCCTTACAGCCCCAAAACAGGAAAACGGAAAATCCGGCACAAATAAAGCCTGCCGCTATTGTCACAAAGCCGGTGGAAATATATCCGCAAAAAATCAAAGCCGTTCCCGAGATAATTCCTCCCAATACACAGCTCCAAAGCGACACCTCAACTGCCCAGAGAGAAACAAGCAAAGACCAGATAACCGCATAGGCAGACAGCAGCACTGCAAATACCGCAATCAAAAGCGAAAGCCATATCGGTGAGCCCAATGCCAACAAAATGATTTCCCACGCCCTTAGCCTTCGTTTGGGTATTACCTTTTCCTTTACAAGCTTGGAAAGAGGTATCTCCGAAACAATCTGCGTCAAAATTTCATCAACCGTTCCGACCTGCGCAACCGCTTCCTCCTCTGCAATTCCGTCCTCCACACGGTCGTCAATCATTTCACCGTAAAAAGCAACCTGCTCCTCTATATCCTCTTGCGGCAAGCCTGACATTCCCTTGCGCAAACCTTCAAGAAACTCAAATTTAGTCATTCGTATCATCCTCCTTGGTCACAAACCTATATATAGCCAAAATTTCCTGCCACTCATTTTTAAATTCCGTAATGCGATTTAGTCCATTGCCGGTGATACAGTAATATTTCCGCAATCTGCCGCAATGCTCCGCTGTACGGACGGTAAGCATTTCTGCCGTTTCCAGCCGCTTTAAAATGGTGTAAAGGGTTGACTCCGACATTTCAATATACGGCTTCATATCCTTAATAATCTTATACCCGTAGGTTTCCTCGCTCCTGATTGCCGCCAACACACAGACATCCAAAAGACCTCGCTTCAACTGATTATCCATACAATACCTCCCTTTGTGCAATACATCATATCACGAAGTATTAATTTTGTCAAGAGTTTTTTCCGTTACCTCAAAAGTAAAAGATTTGTTATTCATTATAAACGATTATTAACTCAAAGTAAATAAATATGCAATTGAACATTATAATATTTGTTTCGCTTTTTCGGTAAAATATAATTAGAAAGAGGGTGGAATAATGAAAACAGAATTTTCAGAAAAATATATCACGCTTGGTTTAAAGATTGCATATTACCGCAGAAAAGCCGGCTTTACGCAAGAATACTTTGCCGAACTCATCGGAAAGAGTGTCAGCTTTGTGGGGCAGGTTGAAGGTACGGGAACTGTCCGCGGCGTTTCGCTTGAAACCCTGTTCAAAATGGCAAAAGTATTAAATATATCTCCCTCTAAATTATTAGAGGATGATTAAAAGAGCTGTTAGATTTGCAAACTGAAATCTAACAGCTCTTTATTTTTTACGAATAGTTTTTATATGCTATTACGGGGACTTTCCTATTACGAGGTAAAACCCAATATTCTCAAAAGGGCAATTCCCCGTATTCTCCTTTTTTCTCAATATTTTTCTTTTTTCCTCAACTCTGCCTGTACCTTTTTTACTTTTAATATGCTATCGAACATTAGGGATATGGGTGAATATCACAGTAGTTAGAACCTGGAAGTTTTTGATTTAAACAATATAAATCTTCACATTCGTGTTCAGAACAAAATCTAGCTCCATAAGTATCAATTTTTTTATTGTTGCAAGCTTCGATGCTACACTTGTGACTTATACAATAATCTGAATTATATTTTGCGTTGCTACAAGAATTTTCAATGCAAGCATGTTTAGAACAATTTTCCCCTTCTTCATTCACTGGATTATTACAATCAGTCGTAAAGCAGGTGTGTGATGAACAATATGAAGATGGGGATACTCTCTCATTATTACAATTGCTTTTTTTACATTGATGTTCGGCACAAAAACCAGCAACCCCACCATTTACATTCGATATACGAGAATTTTCACAGTTAGTATCGCTACATTCATGAATCACGCAGAACCGGCTAAAAGTGGGATTGTCACAGGAATCCTTTTCACAAATCTTTTTGCTGCTTTTTTCACACAAGCAGATAAAGTAAATGCAAACAGAATCATCAAGCTAATCAATAAGATTTTTTTCACTACTTTTTCTCCTTATTAGAAGGTAAATCCTTATGGATTATTATAGACTCACTGCAAACAAATGTCAATATTCCAAAAACAACGATGTTTTATTTTTAATTATATGAGGATAAAGCAAGGTAAAAATAAGTATAAGAAAACGACCTCATGTAACACGTAATTGCGTGTTACATGAGGTCGTTGATTTCGCGATTTTCTTGGGTTCTCTCAGGATATCAATTTTTACCCTTTTGGAAGAAATTGAGGATGAGAGGGGTTACCCTGAAATAATTCATTTTATTCCCACTCATTTTCGTGGTTCTTCTTTGGCTTATTTATGCCCTAAATATTATCCTAAACGGCAATTTTGAACCTGTTTTTCCACCCATTATTTCATTTATCAAAATTTTTGTTGCAGAAAAAGTTGCAAAATCGCCTGCGGAATTGTGTCAGGTGGTTGTGATGCAACTGCTTGTTATAACAGGTATGCGTTTATCTTCCGCTGATCTGACAGCGGCAATAGATACGGCTTCCGAGGAATGCCAGCAGCGATGCGACGACAACGTAGATCAAAGGAACGATTTGATATGAGGTGAAGTGCATTCCAAACATAGAAATCAAACGGCTATCAAAGGTGTTCCACATGGACAGAAAGCAGGTAGGAAGATAATCCCATAACTGTCCCAATATGCGATACTGTGCCGGTATCTGAATAATCATTCCTGCAAGGATCATGCCTGTGGTAACTGACATTGCGGCAATACTGCTACTAAAAAGCTCGGACAAAAGCATGACGAATACGCTGATAAAAATCGCAGTCACAATCAGACATCCGTATGCAACAAGACATGCTTGTCCTATAGTGATATTGCCAGCGTAGCTGGTATAAAATAGCTGTATTGCGGCATCAAAACCCTCCGAACCGTATACCCGCAGACTCAGCACCCAGGTCAGCAATGCCATAAGCAATGCACCCACACAGCCAACTGTGATTCCTGAAAGCAGCTTGACCCAATAGAGCCGTTTTTTACCGTTCGAGGTGCATAAAACAAGCTGATCAGTTCGGTGAGTATGCTCATCGGGAAAGCTACTTGAAAGGGTGATAGCGACATAAATCAGCATCATAAAGCCTACGGTGAGAAAGGTTTCTAAGATGCATCCGTATCCTTCGTGGAACTGATATACAACAGGAGTTTCAAGACTATCTGCATGACTTTGCCAATATGAAATCTCAGCCTCAGTCAGATAGTTTTTAACAGCCGATTCTTCAAAGCGTTCTCTCATGGCAGCATATAACGCAGCTTCATCAGGAGACCACTGCTGGGCGGTTCCTTTGTCCATACCGGTCCATGACCTGATCAAATTGAAGATATCGCTGTACGGACGGGCATAGATCTGGTATTCTTCAGTTAAAACATAGTTGGTGTCTATGGGCAAATCCTTGTAGGCGGCAATGGTTTCCTCCAGTAGAGCTTGGTCTATGGATTTGCCGCTAAGTGCTTTGCGGTATTCTTGATTGATTAGATGCTCTTCATAGTTTGTACCTACATACGTGCCGTTTACCGAATAACTGCCCATTAAAGGAAAAAGTATCGAAAAGGCAATGACCGCCATACAAACAAAAAGAGCGATCCAAACTAGCTTCTTCTGCATCAGCTTTTTAAGCTCATAGCCGTATAGAGTAAACAGATTATTCATGGCTCCCCTCCTCGAATTGTGCAAGATAGAATCTCTCTAAATCACCCATTTGTTCGTCCCATGTTCCGTTATAAATCAAGGTTCCATCTTTCATCATGAGTACCTCATCGGCAATATGCTCTATGTCGGAAACGATATGGGTGGACAGAAGTACGATGCTGTCTTTACCGAGTTGTTGGATAAGGTTTCGGAAGCGCACGCGTTCTTTGGGGTCCAATCCGGCGGTGGGTTCGTCGAGGATCAGCAGCTTCGGGTTGTTCAGCAGTGCTTGAGCGATCCCCAGTCGCTGCTTCATACCGCCCGAAAATGTTTTAATCTTTTTGCGGCCCATGTCTTGCAGACCGACCAATTCCAGAAGTTCGTTTGCTCGCCGTTTCGCTGACTTCTTGGGCAGCCCCTTCAATGCCGCCATATACAACAGAAAATCCATAGCAGTAAATTCAGGATAATAGCCAAAATCCTGAGGCAGGTACCCTAATACTGCACGATAGCCTTCTTCACGGACGTCCATACCGTCGAAAGCGATCGTACCGCCTGTAGGCTGCAGGATCCCACAGAGCATACGCATAAGGGTAGTTTTCCCAGCACCGTTGGTGCCTAAAAGGCCAAAAACTCCACTATGCAAACGCAGGCTGATACGGTCCACTGCGATTTTGTTTTGAAATTGCTTTGTTAGTCTGTCAATGACAAGTTCCATGTATATTCCTCCGTTTGTTTTATTGCTAAATATATCTCATGCGCCATTCCTGCGAACAGGAGAACTAATAGAATAAACCACCAGACAATGTTGGCATTTTGGTATATAAGATCTGTGATAAAATGCAGTCCGACATTAGCTCCGCCAATCAATGCTGCAACACTCATACATACATAAACCGTTTCTTGGCCTTGGAAGCGTCGAATGATCCATAAGCTGATGTTGACAGTCAGCATATATGGTACAAGCAGATATAGTCCTGTTTGCAATAAAGAAAATCCGCTTCCGGTGTAACACAATGGAATGGCACAGACTAAAACAATGAAATCAAGTACGCCTAAAACGCTCATTCTTGCCATCACCACACTTTTCAAAGAAAACCGGGTA
>JAFWAC010000013.1 GCA_017507805.1 Clostridia bacterium | reverse complement strand
TACGGATGATTGGGGAAACTATCGATTAAATGTACCTTTATATCTGTTTCTCCTGTTCTGATGACGCCTCTATTAATCTTTTTTTCCATTTTTAGCTCCTTTCCGGGCATTCCGGCAAGGAAAAAGACCGGATCCCCGTTACAAATCATTTTTTGTAAAGAAAATCCGGTCTTTTTTGTGCTTTTTATTTCTTTTAAACCTTTGGTATCGCGTACAACTCCGTCAAGACCTTACGAAAGATAAAAACGGTTCCAAAATTACGCAAGATTCATTTTTCTCCATAAAAAGCTAAAAACCCTTGAAAAATCAAGGGTTTTTAGTGCCTGTTCCATTAAAGGTAGGCATTGTGGAGCTGCTAACCGGAATTGAACCGGTGACCTCGTCCTTACCAAGGACGCGCTCTACCATCTGAGCCATAGCAGCAGATTTATTTGCGACTTAAGTATTATACGATAAGGCGCAAATAAAGTCAAGCTATTTTTTTATTTTTTTGCAGATTTTAGCGAATTCCGTATTTTTCAATTATAAAGTCCATATCCTTATCGCCTCTGCCCGAAAGATTAATCAAAACCGAGCCTTGATCCATTCTCTTTGCCAATTTCATACCGTAAGCAACGGCGTGGGAGCTTTCAATGGCAGGAATAATTCCCTCTAATCTTGAAAGCTTATAGAAAGCATCTATTGTTTCCTCGTCATCGATAACATCATATTTAACCCTGCCGATTTCCTGCAAAAATGCGTGTTCAGGGCCTGATGAGGGATAATCCAAGCCGCTTGCAACCGAGTAAACCGGAGCCGGCTCGCCATTCTCGTCCTTAAGCATTATACTGTTGAAGCCGTGCATTATACCCTCTGTACCGTATTTAAGGCTTGCTGCATGGTCGCCAAGCTTAGCGCCCCTGCCCAAAGGCTCAATACCGTAAATATCAACGGGGTCATTCAAAAATCCTGCAAACAGTCCTGCGGCATTAGAGCCGCCGCCCACACAGGCAACCACAGCATCGGGGAGGTGCCCTGTCATTTCTGTGAACTGCTCACGCGCCTCTATTCCTACAATGCTCTGGAAATCACGCACCATCATCGGGAAAGGATGGGGGCCGAGAACTGAACCGATACAGTAAATTGCATCGTTATATTCCTTGCTGTAAGCCTCAAAAGCCGCGTCAACCGCTTCCTTGAGGGTTTGAAGTCCGTGAGTAACCTCAACCACATTGGCACCCAAAATTTTCATTCTTGCAACATTGGGAGCCTGCTTCTTTATATCAACGGTGCCCATATAAATATCGCACTCAAGTCCGAAATATGCGGCGGCAGTAGCCAAAGCAACACCGTGCTGACCTGCACCCGTTTCGGCAATAACCTTTTTCTTGCCCATATACTTAGCAAGCAGTGCCTCGCCCATACAGTGATTAAGCTTGTGTGCGCCCGAATGGTTCAAATCCTCGCGCTTTGCATAAAGCTGAACCTTTCCGCCCAAAGCATCCGAAAGTCTTTCAAGATGTGTAACAGGGGTAGGTCTGCCCTGAAATTCTTTTCTTATTCTGCGAAGCTCTGCGATGAACTTTCTCGACTGACAAATGGAATAATATGCTTCGGTGATTTCAGCCATTGCTTTCTTTAAATCCTCTGAAATGTAGCAACCGCCGTACTTGCCAAAGTAACCTTCCTTATCGGGATAATTTTTAAAATAGGTATCAAAATCTACATTGTTATATATCATAATTAATTCTCCTTACATTTTTTCATTGAAATCAATTAATATCCGCGCCATCGTCTGACCAGCAAAAACATAAATACTCCTCCGTGTTTTTACAATAAAAAAAGTCCTGTCCCCCATTGGGACAAGACTGTAATCCTGCGGTACCACCCAAATTGTTGAAATTGCTCTCAACCACTCATTCTGCACTAATATACAGACTGCCCTTTAACGGTGGCAGACACCGTCAGCTACTACTGACACAAAAGGTGCTTTCGGCTGCCCTCATAAGTCCATTCACAATGCCCAAGCTACGATATTTTCACCAGCAATCGCTCTCTTAAAGCTTCAAACAAAGCTACTACTCTTAATCATAGGTTTAAATTCATATAATTATATTATCATCACATTATTTATTTGTCAAGCTTTTTATAGCATTGTAGGAGCCATATATTTGATTATATTCGCGATATGCATTATTATATAGCTCAATCATACCAAAGCCGGAAAAGTCCATTTCCCCGGCGAGCTTAAAAAACTCACAAAAGTCAAAATTACCCGTTCCCGGCAAGAGGCAATCCCCCGCTACGGAATGGTCGCTTATATGAAAATGTCTGATATATCTGCTAAACTCCTGCATCAATTCCAGCGGTTCATATCCGCAACGGATTGCCTGCTTTATATCAAAGCAAAGCTCTGCATCATCACCCAAAATATCGGTCATTACGCGCAAAAATTCCGCATCTCCCGAACGGTATTTTGCAACATTTTCCTGCAACACCGTAACACCGTTTTTAAGTGTTGTTTGTTTGAGGAGCATATATCTTTCGCAATATTCCTCGTCACTCAATGTACCGCCGGGTTTGCCGCCGTGCATTATAATATATTTTGCTCCCAGCTCAGCGGCAATTTCGGAATAACGGGCATATTCATCCAAGGACTCGTTGAAGCGGCGCTCGTAGCCTGAAAAAATCATAAACGGCTCTGCAAGCGACATTGTTGGATGAACAGCGGCAACATTCAGCCCGTATCTATTCTTTATTTCAAGCAAAATATCAACAAAGCTACCTTTAAGCTCTGAACGCGCATTAAAGAAAATCTCGGTGTTTTTTATACCCGAAGCGCCGATTTCCTCCAATGCAAGCTCGGTTTCCAAGGGATAATAGCAAGCGGTGGATATGCCTAATTTCATAAAACATTCTCCTTGGGGTCAACATAGACGGTTTTATTGGTTGTATATATAACCATACCCGGTTTAGCGCCGGACGGTTTTTTCACATACTTTACAGGGGTGTAATCCACAGGCACTTGTGCGGAGCTTGCCGCCTTGGAATTTTGCGCCGCAAGCACTGCCGCAAATTCAACAGTACCGTCCGATACCTCCTCACCCCCCGAGAAAACCACAACATGAGAGCCGGGGATATTTTTTACATGAAACCACAAATCGTTTTTAGACGCAAGCTTTGTGGTTATATAATCGTTCTGGGTATTATTCTTTCCCACCAAAATACGGTAACCCTCGACAGAGGTATACTCCTTAAAGCTGTGGCTTTGGGGATTTTTCTTTTTTGGCGTTGCCGATTTTTTGATGTATCCGGCTTGCGCCAGCTCCTCGCGGATTTCGGCAATTTCCGCAAGGGTTTTACAGCGGTTAATACTGTCAAGCACAGTCTCAAAATAAAGAAGCTCTTGGCGGTCGTTTTTTGTTAATTCGGTCAAAGTTTGCTCAGCAGTATAGGTCTTTTTATATTCCTTAAAATACCGTTCGGCGTTTTTCGCAGGGGTTAGTGCCGGATTAAGAGGTATTCTTATAAGCTCCAAATTTTCATCATAGAAATTTTGCACCTCTGCAAAGCTGCTTCCGTTCTTTATGGCATAAAGATTTGCCTTTATCAGCTCACCGTAAATGCGCAGGGTGTCTCTGTTTTGGCATTTTTTAAGCTCCTCAAGACGAATACTGAGTTTTTTCTGTGTCCGCGCATAAAGATTATTCACAAGCTTTATTATATCATGTGCCGCCGCCTGTATACGCAAGGCTGTATCCTTAGCGGTATAAAAGGCATCGAGTAATTCGGAAAAGCTACCGAACACCTTTCGGTTAAAATCAGCACCGTACTGTGAAATATCGGTATAAGAAAATTCAAAGGGTGTGCCATCGGGCTTGAAAATAATAATCGGCTTTGTGTTATCGGTAATATCGCAAATAACCGTTTCAAGGCAGACCTTAAGTGCCTCTGCTACGGGCATTTTTTCAGCCAAAAGCGCGTATTTATATTCAATTTCGCGGCAAACCAACGGTGAAAATCCGGCTAACAAATCCATCAAAGCCCTTGATATATCGGTTTTGGAATTTGCAGCTTCCTTACAGATTTCATCACTATTACAGCTCAAAGGATTTTGTTTCTGCTGAGATGGCGGATATTCATATTCAGCGCCCGGCAAAATAAGTCTTTTTGCCGTTTCAACATCGCTGTGCTTAAGTGCATCAACAATTTTACCGTCCCTTACAAGGATTATATTCGCCTGATTGCCGATTAGTTCGCAAACGAGGTTTAAGGGTACAATATCACCCATTTCATTTGTAGCAGAAAATGAAAGCTCTGCCACGCGCTCAAAGTCCGGCTGTGAAACACCTGTAAGTCTTGCGGCGGAAAGATATTTGCGCAACAGCATACAAAAATTCGGCGGTGTGGTGGGATTTTCATACTTGTTTTCTGTGAAATGCAATCTCGCGCTTCCCGATTTTGCGGTGATAAGCAGTCTCTTGACAAAGCCTTTTTTGCGCAGCAAAAATACCAGCTCATCCTTGGAGGGCTGGTAGATTTTATCGATATGACAGTCAACCGCATTATTAAGCTCATTTACGATTTTATGAAGAAACACTCCGTCAAATGCCATTGTTATTCTCCCTTAAAAGAATTAAGATAGGCTCTTATCCCCATATACGCCTTTGTATAATGAACATAATCCTCCTGCTTTGCGGCAATCCCCTCAAGAGAATTCATACATTCAAAGCACCGACCTAACTGTTTTTTTATATACAAAAAGCCTGCCTCTGTCTCAGGTGTGACACGCCCAACATAGTAAAAATATTCCTCTGCTTTAGACCTGTTGCCCGAAAAAGAAACCGACATTGCCGAATAAACCTTGCCGTTTTCAAAAATGGGAATTTCGAATAAAATTTCAAAACCGTTATCGCAAAGAAAACGGCGCAAAAATTCAGGCGAGGTTGTGGGTTGCAGGATAAGCTTTACACCCTCACGCTTGGTAACAACCGCGCCGCGCTCAATAATACCCGAAATAACCTCGCCGCCCATTCCGGCGATGATTACGGTATCGGTTTCGTATGGCTCAACACCCGAAAGTCCGTCACAAAGACGAAGCTCTATTCCGGAAACCCCCGAAAGTTCAATGTTTTTGCGCGCGTTAGCAAGCGGTTTTTCACCTATATCGGTGGCTATCACCCGTTTTGCTCTGCCAGATTTAATCAGCTCAATTGCAAGATAGCCGTGGTCTGTTCCTACATCACAGACCGCGGCTTGAAATGGTACAAGTGAAGCTATCGCAGAAAGTCTTAAGCTTAACTGCATTTTACTTGTTTTCAAAATATTTGTTCAGCTTTTCAACAAGGGCATCACAATCGGTTCCGTGAACCTGACAAGCCTGCTCAATGCTTTCTCCCCTTGAAGCAGGGCAACCCAAGCAGTGCATACCGATTTCAAAGAAATACTCGGCACAGCCGGTATCAATATCAAGTACATCTCCGATAAGCATATCTTTTGTGATTTTCATAATTAATCCATCCTTTTAAAAAAGTTTTGTTTCTGTTTCTAAATTTGTTCTGCCGTGGTTAAACAGCTTGCGGTTATCCATTGCCCAGACTCTACCCGAAAAATCATCGGTTTTAGCGGCGGAAACCGCCTCGCGCATTTCAAAAACACGGGAGTCCATAAGGTCAAGCTCGCTTAAAAGCTCCGCCTCAATAAACATTGGTCTTACTGCGGCACCGAATTCCGGCTCGCCGTGGTGGGAAAGCACCATGTGCTCCAACAGCATTGCGGTTTTTTGGCTTATACCCAATTTTTCGGCATAGGCTTCAATCGCCATTGCTCCCATTGCAAGGTGACCTAACAAATTCCCCTGACAGGAGTAACCCGTTGCAATGCCGGATTCAGCCACATCAAATTCCGAAAGCTTTGCAATATCGTGCAAAATTGCGCCCGAAAGCAACAGCTCACTATCCACAAAGGGGTAAATTTCACAAACCCTTTGAGCCAATCTTACAATTGAAAGGGTGTGAAACAAAAGTCCGCCCCTTACGGCATGGTGAAGCTTAAAGGCGGCAGGCCAATAAAGCATACACATACGGTTATCCCTCAGAATTGCTGTTACTATTTTGCGCAATTCCTCGTCCTTGAAGGCTTCGGCAATATCCAAAAGCTCCTCAAACATTTTTTCGCCCGAATAGCCCGCAGTTTTAACAAAGTCCGCAACATTCACATTATCCTCCGGGCTTGTGTGGCGGATTCTCTCAATTTTGAGCTGGTCTGTGCCGTTATATTGAGAAATCATACCTCTGACCTTAACAAGGTCGTTTGCGGTGTATTCCCCGTGAAGCTCAGGAATGTAGCGCCAAAGCTTTGCGTTGATTTCACCGTCACTGTCGCCCAGCATCATATCAAGATAATTATCCCCCTTAGATGAGGTTTTTTGCTCAATACTTTTGATTATACAAAAGCCGTCAACAATACCCTTATTATCAATGGGCGTAAAATTCATAATACTTGCACCTACCCTATGTTTTCCTATGATATTATACTATATTCCCATATCCAATTCAAGAATTTTATTGGATGGAGAGAAAATACTCCGCAATACCCTTGGCGATAGCTTTTGCCTTTGCAGTATTTTTATCGTCATTTATTATATTATTGTAATCGTATTGATTAGACATATAGCCGTTCTCGGTCAAAACCACAGGACACACCGAGCTACGCGCCACAAAATAATAGTGCCAGCCAAGATTGCTTTTCTTATAAATTCCCGTGTTTGCGGTTTGCATATAAACATACTCTGCCGCCTTCTTGGAAAAGGCATTGAAATAGTAGGCATCAAAGCCGTTTGGACTTGATGCTGTGCTTGAATTATGATGCACAGCAATACAAATGTCGGGCTTTATGCGTTTAAGCATTGTAAGCTTATCATCGGTGGTGCTGGTGGAATCGTCATTTCTTGTAAGGTAAACGGTAGCGCCTGCCGCTTCAAGCTCTGCCTTGATTTTTCGGGCAAGGGCAAGATTTTGAATTGCCTCGCTGTGCTTTTTGTAATTAAATCCGGGCGCGCCGATATCCATACCGCCATGTCCCACGTCAATAAGCACATCAACACCTGTAAGGTCTGCACCGTACTCATTATCTGAAGCAGTAACAACTGCCGGATTAAGAAACTCAAAGCAAAGCTTACCCTCGCTGTCATAATAGGCATCCCAGCCGTAAAATGCACCCTGCTTTTTAAGATAAAGCCTTAATGTATAGTCGGACTGATTTCTGATTACCTGTGCCGACTTAAAGAGTGGATTTCCCTCCGGCACAGCAATTTCACCGTTAAAAACCGTTGCATAACAAAATGTAATATCTATATAGTTATATGTAACATTAGAAACACGGTAATCCTGCTTTTTAGGGTTCGTATACCCCTGAGGCAAAATATCAAAATAAAAGGGTGCTTTCCACAAAACATCAAAAACAAGCTGTGTGTGGTCGGTTCCGTTTTCAAAGGAAACCGGTGTTACCTCGTTATGGTCAGGCAAAGTTCCCGCCTTTTTCTGCACAACCGTAACAGTATCCTTTCGGGGCTTGTCCCGCCTGCTGTTATAGACCTGATAACCGCATCTTAATACAGTGTACTCCTTTTGTTCACTGCCCTGATAATAGACACTGCCCTGCGCACAATAGTCCACCGTTCCCTTTGGCAGATAATTATTTGTAGGTCTTGATGCATCATCGGTGGAATTTGCATTAAAGGTTTCTGCCTCATAGCTCACAATTTCTGCGATAATGCCGGATCCGACATTCAGATATCTGCCGCCCAAAGGTGTTGCGTTGGGGTCATAATCTACGATAAAATCGGGCTTTTTGCAAACGATATTACCCGAGCTGAAGGTTTCGGTTACACCGTTATAGGTCGCGCTGAAGGTCACCTTGCCAAGTGAAATATCGGTAATATTATCCTTTGTAAGCTCAAAGCTGCCGTAATATCTCGCAAAGGCTTCGGAATCATCCTCCTCGCCCTCGCTTGTAGCAGTTTTTTGGGAAAGCTCAATCTGTTTTTTATCAAAGCTTGCAGTAACCTTGCTTCCGCTTCTCGCTTTAACCATAACGGTAAAGGTAGAACCGCAGGAATATATCTGGTCGGTGGAAGGCTCGTAATAGCTTATTACCACATATCTGTACTTAACATTATAGGTTTGCTTTTCACCCTTGTGCTCAAAGGTAAATGAGTTGTTTCCAACCTTGAGACTGCGGTCAAATGAGAAAATACCGCCCTCTCCCCTTTCCACGGGAGTACCGTTCACCGTAAGTGCTTCGGCGGCATCGGAGGTGCCGGTGAAGGTTACGGTTGCCTCGGTTGTAGTAATATTTTTAGCAGACGGCGAGGAAATAACAAGCTTTATTCCGTTATCCTTTTCTTCCTCCTCGACAGATGAGACCTCCTCTGATGAGATTTCGCTCTCAGCAGAAATATCCGATACAAAGCCTGAGCTTTGCTCATTATCCACAGGTAAAATTTTATCCGCCGACTTTATAATAACCGCAACCGCAACAAGTGCCGCCAAAACACCCAAAACTGCAGCGCCTATTATAATTGCCACTTTTTTTATTGACATCAAAACACCTCATACTTGACCTTAAAGGCTTTTTGTTATAAAATTAATATTATTAATTATACAGACAAATGTCGAATTTTGCAACATAATAAATTAAATTTTCGAAATTTGCATAAAAGAGATGATGATGTTGAAAACCTGTTACATTTTCGGTGCCGCCGAGGGCTTGCCCAACAAGCTCGATATTCAAAAAGACGACCTTGTGATTGCCGCTGACGCGGGATACAGTTTGCTTAAAAGGCTTGATATTTCACCTGATATTGTGTTGGGAGATTTTGATTCACTTAAAAGCATACCGGAATGTAAGGAAATTATAAAGCATCCCGTTAAAAAGGATGATACAGACACCCTTTTAGCCGTTAAAACCGCTTTTTCGCGCGGTTTTTCCCGTTTTGTTCTTTACGGCTGTATCGGCGGCAAACGAATTGACCACACACTTGCCAATATACAGACTCTTTGCTTTATTGCCGAAAACGGCGGTACCGGCTTTCTTTGCGCAGAAGATTACACCGTGACAGCAATCAAAAATTCATCGGTTCGTTTTTCCGAAAAGGCAAAGGGGTATGTTTCTGTATTTTCTGCTGTGACAAAAGCCCGCGGTGTTTGCCTTGAAAAGCTTTTATATCCACTCCAAAATGCCGATATTTCTTACAGCTTTCCGCTTGGTGTAAGCAACGAATTTACAGGCAAAGAGGCATTAATCAGTGTTTCAGACGGTACCCTCATCGTAGTTTGGCAGGGCGGTATTGATGCGCTTATTCTGTAATGTCTGTTATTCCGATACGGCAAATGCTTCGGATGTGAGCTTGGTGCCTAAGGAAAAACCCGAATGAAAAGCCTGCTCCCTTATTGCATAATTATACTCATTTACACATTCATTATATTTTTCAAAAATTTCCTTTGCCTCCTCACTGAAAAGCTTTTCCAGATTTTCCAGATGGCGGTTCATTAAATGTACCAATTTCTTTAATTCGGGAGTGCATGCACCCAAATCATTCACAGGCATAAGCTCTCCGTTACATAATTGCGATATTGTTTTTGACATATTGAAATCACCTATAATATAATGATGAGATAAAAACTTCACTTTTCAACCAAAAAAAAGCTCGAATTCTTATCTTTAACACAATTATAGCAATAAAATATGATAAAGTCAAGATAAATTCCAATCTTTAACATATTTAAGGTGCGTATCAATATGAAAATTTATAATTATAAAGGTAAGAAAAATATTTGCGGTGATAGAGTTCGTGAAGCAAGATGTAAGTTAAAGCTCACACAAAACGATTTGTCAGCAAAATTGCAAATTAGAGGAATTATCATTGAACGCGACAGTATTTCACGAATTGAAATAGGCACAAGATTTGTTGCAGATTATGAATTGCGTGAATTATCAGAAATCTTAAATGTTTCGGTTAATTGGCTGTTAGGTATTGAATAATGAATTTGCCCGATAGAAAACAAAACCGATTGGAAAATTTTGATTATAACCAAAACGGTGCGTATTTTGTTACAATATGCGTTAAAGATAGAAAACGGATCTTATGTGATATCGTAGGGGACGATGCCCACATCGTCCCGAAAAAATATGGAATAATCGTTGAAAAATATATCCGTAATGTTCCTGAAATTAAAAAATATATAATAATGCCAGACCATATACATATGATTGTGCAAATTAAAAACGGGGCGATGTGGGCATCGCCCCCTACAAACAGGATTTCAAATATTGTTCGTTCAATTAAAACCTTAACATCCAAGGAAATAGGCAACCCAATTTTCCAACGCTCGTATTACGACCATATAATCCGTAATCAAGAGGATTACAACGAGGTATGGGAATATATAGATAACAATCCTAAAAAATGGATATTAACACACGAAACCCAAGACGGTTAGGTCTTGGGTTTCGTGGTTTTATAACGGAACGACACGCAGGTCGTTCCCTACGGATTGCGCAGTTTCAAGCATATTTTCGGCAAATATTGCATAGCCCTTTGTGGGATCATCGACTAATACATGGGTTACGGCGCCGATTAGTTTACCATTTTGGAATATCGGTGCACCCGACACGCACGTGTCAATATAGGACAAACATCTTTTTTGTTTTAACATTTTTTAAATTACCCCATTAATGCAAAGAAACCGCACCAATTTGGCACGATTTCTCTGTATTATGGGAATTTATATTTGTTTATACTTGTTATAATAGGGCCAACAAAACAAGATGTTATTCATATTAAGTTTATTATAAATATTATTTAGTTAATAATTTCAACAACGCATTTCCCACCATGTTTTCTGGAGATATAATACTTGAAATATTAGCTGCAACCTCGGTTACATTTATAGCAGCATTTAACAAGGATTTACCAATCTCTTTATCTTGGAAAGCATCATCGTCCTTGCCTTTATCTTTGAAAAGTTTTTTGAGCGACTTTTTAATTGACTTGCGTTTTTCATCTGGCTCTAACGCAACAATTAAATCAATATAATATTCAACACGTAATTGTAACACCTTACTATTTAACTGTTTTTCTATGTAAGCACCACTATCTTCAATAAAGTTTTGAATTTCTAAATACAGGTTAGGATCCGGAATGTTAAGGGTAATTTTTTGTGTGATTTTATCATATCTCGCATTCTCGGTAAGATTCGCCAAAGCTTTTTTCCAATCAAATTCAATAGGATGCGTTAATTGGTTTTTAATTTTAAGATTCCTAACTTTTTGCTGTGTAATTCCTAAATCCTTACTGATTTTATAATCTGAACACTTTGAATAATCTATCGTACCATCTTCGCGAGTATTATCAGCAATCATTTTTTCTAGATAAAATCTAAACATCATAAGTTCAACTTCGCTTTTAGACAATAATCCAAAGTTTTGTTTATAAAATAGTAATGACAATTCATCAAAAAACCTTATTTTATCTTCATCTGTAAAATTAACATACATCATTTCTACATCTCCAAAATCAGGCTTCCCTCAAGAGGTAATTCTTACATTTCCCTCAGCCAAAGACTCGTTTTTTATAGTTGAAGCGGTTCCATATATTTTTATGCTTAATGTTCCTCTAGTTCCATTAGCTGGTTCCCTATAAAGACCATTCGACCAACCTATATAAGTCTCATCTCCGTCGCAATATTCTTCGTACCACGATTCGTTATCTGTGTCACCATCGGGGAAAGTAACAAATCTTCTTAATTTGATTTTTTCATTCGGTGTTCCCCCAGCAACTTTAACATGAATATAAACAGGTTTATATACACTAATTGAGGATAAATTAGTTGTATGATCATCTTCTGAGGTGTTGAAAAAAATCATTACTTTCCAACCATATAAGTCGTTATATAATTCGACGGAATCATTATAAGCAATATCCTTTAAATCTTTCAAATAACTAAAAGTAGTTTCATTATCGTTGTTTTTATTTGCCAATACATATTTGTACTTGACCTCTTTTATTTTTTCAACACTATCTTTAAACCCACTTAGTTCTTCGAACTTAACAATTGCCTCGCTATATTTTTGATTATCCATTAACTGTACAGCTTTATTATAATTAATGTTTAACACTTCATTTTTACAAATATCAATCAGTTTTTTAGAATCCTTATATTCTGAAATCTGTTCTAATAACGATATAGCATTTTCATAATTTCCTTCTTCCTTATAAAGAATTGCTAATAAATATAAACAATCATTTTTCTTTAACCCGGAATCTTTAAACTCTATTATTTTTTCAAATACGTCAATTGCTTTTTGATATTCGCCATTCGACATTAAATTAATTGCATAATTATATTTATTATTGGGAATAATAACAGAATTTAATACGATAAGAAAAACAATAACAACACATATAGTCGAAACTATAGATATGACTTTTGCTTTCGTTTTTTGTTGCTTTAATCTAGCTTGTTTTGCTTCAAATTCTGCTTTTTCTCTTTTATCATTTTCGATTCTTTCAAAATATTCGCGGCATTTATTTGTAGCGGAATAATAAGTTTTATTGGCATCCTCAAATCGCTCTATATAGCCATCTTTAATGCCATCGTTTAGGATTTTAGAAATCTCATATCCCGGAATATCTAAAAATTCCGGATTTTTACGCATAAATTCAAGGGCTGATATTTTTTCAAAATTTAATAGACTTTTGTATAACGATAATGTAATATTTTCCATTGCTATATCACCCCTTACTGCTCAATAAACCAGAGTTTTTCTGCTTCATATTCTATATAACATTCTTTTTTTGGATTAATTCCCAAGCTAGTATCAACAGAAATTTTAGATGTTTTAGTTCCAACGCCATCATAAGGAAAAATAACACGAACACTACCTATGTATTCCTTATCTTGATAAATATGAGCCCAAAACGCACCATCTATAACAGCATTTACATCGCCGAAAATAAGTGCATCGTCTTTTAAAGAAAGATCAATTTTAAATTTCTTTTGTGTAACTTTCACATCATGTATTTCGAGTAAATCCATAGGATTTTCGATTTTGATTTCGTCAACTAATTTTAATTTAATTTCTTTGATTTTATCTTCATATTCCCAACGAAACTTTAATTGTTTACTTCTTTCCGCTTCTTTTTGTTGTTTTAGAATCAAAAAATTAGTTACAGATTCAAACAATCTTTTTACATTTTTTTCATTTTCATATTCGATTTTTTCATTTTCTTTTTGTGCATCTAGAGCTGCCATCATACCTGCGCCAGCACCACCAATTGCGCTACCTATACCTCCGGCAATATAAGGATCAACTTTTGATTGAATAACTGTATTAACATGTTTGCTGCTAGAGGCATAATCTATAGCATCGCTCCACCTTTTTATTTCCTGTTCTAATCCAGCAATCACTTTATTTACTTCATCAAGTTTTTCTTGCCAAACTGCAATTCTTTTTTCTTGTCCAAAATAAGGATATGGCGTTTTCAGTTTTTGCTGTTCTGCGGCATCTCTTTTATATTTGTCGGACTTTTGTTTTTCAATTTTATCGGATTTTTCTTTTTCGACTCTTGCTTTTTCTGCATCTTTTTCTGCCTTGATAGATTCAATCTCGCCTTTTATTAAAGCAGCAACATCATTTTCATCCAATCCAAGCTCTTTGGCATAAAGTATAGCACGCTGTTTTTGTGATTCTGTTTCAAGCTTATCTATACCAGCTTCTTTACACTGTTCATAAAACTTTCTAAGGTTTCTTTTCTTCTCTTCTTCTTTTCTTTTAATCTCATTCGCTCTTTGTGTTTCTTCTGCTTCTTTTTTATACTTTGAGCCAATAACACAACAAATAATTGTTATCAATAAAACTACAGATATTACGATCCCACCGACTAAGGTGTTACCGGAAAGCAAAAAACAAACGCCAACAATTCCAGCAATCACACCCAATGCAATACAAAAATTTCCGAATCCCATTCCATCAATTAGTCCTTTGCAAATTGCAAATAGTATTGCACCGCCAAACATAATAAGTAAAAAATAAATTGCCCACATAATACTTAGCCCCCTAAAAAAGTGCCCATAATAATAGTTTTTTTTTAAAGTTTATCACATTATGTGATAAATTGCAAGAATAAAGGGTTCCAAGCGGAACCCTTTATTCTTTACGATGCCTCTTTTAACTTTTTCTCTTCCGCTACTGACTGAGCAGTTTCCAACATATTCTCGGCGAAAATTGCATATCCACGTGTTGGATCGTCAACCAAAACATGAGTAATTGCACCCACTAATTTACCGTTCTGCACGACTGGCGACCCAGACATTCCCTGCACTATACCTCCGGTAGCGCTCAGAAGCTCGCTGTCGGTTACGGTGACCATCATATTCTGTGTTGACGACAAAAAGGCAGATGCCCTGAGCTCTACGGTGCAGTCATAAAGCTTCGGCGTATCGCCCTCCACAGTGCAAAGAATCTGTGCCCTGCCCTCTGTGACCTCCTGCTTAAGAGCAATTTCGGTCAGTGACGAGGTATCAATTTTTCCTGTCAGAGCAGAATAAACACCACATTCACAGTTAAGGTCAATTTCACCGATTGTTTCAAACCTGAATTTTCCCTTTAACTGACCGGGAGAGCCGGCACACCCCTTTTCCACCGTTAAAATTTCTGCTGAAACCAATTCTCCCGAATCAAGCTGCAAAAGGGTGCCGGTGTCCTCATCGCAAATACCGTGACCGAGACCGCAAACCACCCCTGTGGCGGGGCTGTAAAAGGTGAGGGTGCCTATTCCTGCAGAGCTGTCCCTTACCCACAGGCCGATTTTATAATTTCCTGTATCTGCAGACAAAGCCGCTTTAACACCTATATGAATTTTTTTACCCTTCCTTAAAATCACAAGCTGCATTTTCTCTCCGTTTGATTTTTCAACCGCGCGGCTTAAATCCTCGTTTGTGGTAATCTCCTCGCCGTCCACAGAAAGGATATAATCCCCTGTCTTTATTCCTGCCTTTTCCGCCGGCTTGACATTTCCTTTTTCAGTTTCAACCTCGGTTGTTTCCACAACCAAAACACCCTCGGTATAAAGCTTCATACCGAACAAATTTCCCAAAACTGCCACATGAAGCTCATCCACCACCTCAACACTTACGGTTGAAATGGGTATCACTCCAAACATTTTCAGTGATACATCATATTGCTCCCCAACCGTTTGAAGCATACCGCTGCGCGACAGCTCAGCACCGTTATAAACCGCCGTTACGGGAACAAATGTATCGACCGAAAAAACATCGCCCTTTTTGATTTTAAAATCCTTACTGATGCTGTTTTCAATGTAAAGCATTGCAGAAAAAATCAAAATGCAGGCAATTAAAAATATATAAAATATAGTTTTAACGAAAAAACGCACAAGCTTCAAAAAGAATCACTCCCTTTTTTAGCTTGTGCGCTTTTGATTTTTTTAATAAATGAAAAATTTGAAAAATTATTCTAATGTATCGGCAATTTTCAAAATCAAATCCTTTGTTTTTTCCCAACCGAGGCAGGGGTCGGTAATGGATTTTCCGTAGATATGCTCGCCGATTTTCTGTGCGCCGTCCTCTATGTAGCTTTCAATCATAAGTCCCTTAACCATTTTGCGGATGTCCTTATTGTGATTACAGCTATAAACCACATCTTTAGCAATTCTTATCTGTTCAAGATATTTTTTACCGGAATTTGCATGGTTTGTGTCAATAATCGCAGCGGGGTTTGCAAGCCCTGACTCAAGATAAATTTCATTAAGCTTTACGAGGTCCTCATAATGGTAGTTTGAAGCACTTTTGCCTGCATAGTCAATATAACCGCGCATAATTGCGTGAGCCAAAGGATTTCCTTGGCTTACAACCTCCCAACCGCGGTATATAAAGGTATGCTTATGCTGTGCGGCGGAAATGGAATTCATCATTATTGAAAGGTCGCCGCTTGTTGGATTTTTCATTCCCACGGGCACCTCAATTCCGCTGGCTGTGAGGCGGTGCTGTTGATTTTCAACCGAGCGCGCGCCCACCGCAACATAAGCCAAAAGGTCTGAAAGATAACGGTAATTATCGGGATAAAGCATTTCATCCGCACAGGTGAAGCCGTAATCACGCAGGGCACAGGTGTGAAGCTCACGGATAGCCAGAATACCGTTGAGCATATCGGGTGTTTCATCGGGATTAGGCTGATGGAGCATACCCTTATATCCGTCACCCGTGGTGCGGGGCTTATTTGTGTAAATTCTGGGAATTATAAACAGCTTGTCCTTTACTTCGTCCTGAACTAAGCGAAGTCGTGAAACATAATCAAGCACCGCTTCCTTATTATCGGCAGAGCAAGGGCCTATTATAAGTATAAACTTATCGCTTTCACCCGAAAATATATCTGCAATTTCTCTTGCGCGTTCATCCCTTACCTTCTCTAACTCAGGCTTTAAGGGATAACGGCTTTTAATTTGTTGGGGAACAGGCAGCTTGCGCAAAAATTCTAAATTCATCTTTTTTCTTTCCTTTATCAAATTTTATCGAACAGACCGCGGCGCTCGGTAGAGCAGCGCATCATTTCGCGCATACCGTCACGGTCACCGTTTTTAATTTTTTCATAAAGCTCATCAAAGGAGCCCTTAAAGCGATCCATTTCAGCAAGAAGCGCCTGTTTATTGCTTAAAAACAGCTCGCTCCACATTTCATCGTTAATGCGGGCTATGCGTGTTAAATCCCTGAAGGAGTCACCTGTATAGCGTTCCATACCGGGAGTATTGTTACAGCACATAAGTGAAACTGCAATACAGTGGGTAAGCTGTGAAAGAAAGGCAATCATTTCATCATGCTCGGCAACAGAAAGCACCGCCACATTCTTAAAGCCCAGGATTTTGCCCAAATTTTCGCACAGTTCTATTGCCTCGGGGGTGTTTTTCTCGGTGGGAACCACAAGATAGTTGGCGCCGATAAAAATGCTGTCATCACTGTTCTCAACACCCGAAACCTCGCGACCTGCCATTGGGTGGGCGGCTATAAATTCCACATCAGGTCTTAACATATCCTGAATTTTTCTGACTATACAGCCCTTAACGCCCGTTACATCTGTAATGATACAGCCCTCTTTGAAATACTGCTGATTTTGCGCTATCCAATCGGTGAAAACATGCGGATAAAGCGCAAAGATTGCCAAATCTGCCTGTGCAATAAGCTCAGGCTCAATTTCGGTGGTACCGTAATCAATAATACCGTTTTCCATTGCGTAATCAACCGAATGGCTATCCTTGGTTATGGCATTTACAGTAAAGCCGAGCTTTTTAAGTCCCTTGGCATAGCTTCCGCCCAAAAGACCGAGACCGACTATGAGTATATTAAGATTTTTAATAAGCTTCATTTTTAATCAATTTCCTCCGTCTTGATGCCGAGGTGATTTACAACCTCAAAAAAATCGGGAAAGCTTTTCTCAACCGCCTGCGCGCCTACAACTGTACCGCCTGTGATACTGCAAAGCACCGCCAACGACATTACAATACGGTGGTCGTTATGCCCGAAAAGCGGAAGCTTGGGCGGTCGGATACCACCCTCAACAGTGACGGTGTTTTCCTCCACCAAAACCTTACATCCAAATTTTGCAAGCTCTGCCTTCATTGCCTCTGCGCGGTCACTTTCCTTTATTTTAAGCCGCCTTGTACCTGTAAACACGGCGCCGTTTTTTGCCGCGGCTACCGCCATAAGTACAGGCCCTAAATCGGGGCAATCCGAGATATCCACTGTTGGTTTTCCCTCACACAGGGCGGCAAAAAGCTCGCCGTATACTCTATCACCCTGCGCGGTTTTAGGGGAAATTCCTTTAACCGCAACATTGCCGCCGAAAAGGTTAAAGGCTTCTAAGAAGGCGGCATTGGAGCAATCGCCCTCGACCGAAACCTCACGCTTTTTATAGCTTTGAGAGCCCTTTATAAAAATTGTGTTCTCATTAATCCGGCTTATCCGCACACCAAAATCGGCAAGCGCTTTAATTGTGAGCCCCAAATAAGAAGCACTTTCAAGCTTGCCTGTTATATTTATTTCGCTATCTCCCTCTAAAAGAGAGAGGGCAAACATAAGTCCGCTTATAAATTGACTTGAAATATCACCGCGCACAGAATATTTACCGCTTGAAAGTCTGCCTTTTAAGGTGACGCTTTCCTTGCCCTGAACAAAATAAAGTCCCTGCTCGCGGCAAAGCTGTTCATAAACCGAAAGTGAACGGCTGAAAAGCCTTTCACTGCCGCAAAGTGTGATTTTTTGATTAAAAAGCAGGCAAACAGGTATCAAAAACCTTAATGTGCTTCCGCTTTCATTACAGAAAAGCCTGTTGGATGCCACAGCTTTTTTTACATCCAAACCGCCTATATTCACCGTATCTTCTGAAACTGTTATATCTGCGCCCAGTGCCTTAAGACAGCCGAGGGTGGCTTCTATATCCTTTGAAAAGGCAATACCCTTTATAACACTGCCGCCCGACAATGCACCACATATAAGATACCTGTGCGCCATACTTTTCGATGGCGGCGCCTGAACCCTGCCCCTTGCTGTTGCCTTGTTAATTTTTACCGTCATTTATTTTTCACCGTGAAATCCATTAAAAAATCAATTGCTTCTAAATACCCTTTTATACCGTGACCTGCTATTGTGCTGACACAAAACGAACGAATGTAGCTTATCTGACGAAAATCCTCACGCTTGGAAACATCCGAAATATGTACCTCAACCGTAGGAATACCCACTGCCTTGAGGGCATCAAGCAGAGCTATGCTTGTGTGAGTATAGGCACCGGGGTTTATAACAATACCGTCAAACAGGCCGTAAGCCGCCTGAATTTCATCCACCAAAGCGCCCTCGTGGTTGGATTGGAAAAGCTTTACCTCTATCCCCTTTTCCTCGGCATACTCTTTAACCGAGCTGCAAAGGGTAGCAAAGCTGTCGCTTCCGTAGATACCCGGCTCTCTGATACCCAGCATATTTATATTAGGCCCATTAATTACCAGAATTTTCATTCAAAAAAACCTCTTTAACACGATTGATATTTTCCTGCAGGTCACCTGCACCGTCAACCCTTACATCTGCTGACGCACAATATATGTCATACCGTTCGTTATAGCGCTTTTCAAGCATTTCTCTGTTGCTTGAAAGGGGGCGGTCATCGGTAGTGACAAGCTGCTCTACGGGACGGTCAATAAAAACAATTTTTCCGTTGCCCTTTAAAAGCTCAACATTGCGACCGTTTAAAACTGCCCCGCCGCCTGTGGCGATAACGCAGGACTGTCTTAAAGAAAGCTCGGCTATAACCTCGCTTTCAAGCTGACGGAAGCCCTTTTCCCCATCACGGGCGAAAATTTCGGGGATAGAAATACCCGCCTTTTTTACGATTTCCTCGTCACTGTCCGCAAACTCCTTGCCAAGCTGATGTGCGAGTGCCTTGCCGATTGTGGATTTACCGCACCCGGGCATACCGATAAGCACCAAATTTTGTTTTTCCTCTAAAAGCTTTTTATACACTCGCTCTGTTTCCTCAGCAGGGATAGCTTTTTCAATAAATTTTTCAGCCGCAAAAACCGCTTGGGAGACAAGCATATAAAGCCCTCCGCAAGCAGGAATACCATTTTTCTTGGCAGAAACCACAAGCTGTGAGCAAAGCGGATTGTAAACCGCGTCTATAACCCCTGAAAGCTTGGGGAAGTTTTCAATATCCACTGCCGCCACACCCATATTGGGATACATTCCGCAGGGGGTGGTATTAATAATAATCTGCGCATCACTGTGAATTTCCTCTGCCTCGGTATAATTTATAAGTCCCTCACCGCCGCCTCTTGATACGCGGTAAATTTCAGAAGCACCAAGTGCCTCTGCCACGGAAAATGCGGTTTTTGATGTGCCGCCGCTGCCCAAAATCAGCACCTTTTTATTTTTAAGTGAAATTTTTTCCCTTTCAATAAGCGCCTTGAGCCCCAAAAAATCGGTATTATAACCGTAAAGCTTGCCGCCTTTATTTACAATAGTATTAACGGCACCTATTTTTTGAGCCTGCTCATCTATCTCACATAGATACGGAATTACGCTCTGCTTATACGGAATAGTAACATTTATAGCCTTGAAATCTGCCCTTTTCATAAACGCATCAAGCTCAGCTTTCGGAATTTCCATAAGCTCATAGCTATAATCGCAAAGCTCGTTATGTATTATTTTTGAAAAGCTGTGGGAAAGCTTTTCACCTATACAACCGTATTCCATTATTTTACCAACCAATCTGTACCAAATCTGCCGGCAAGAATATCACAAAGCACCAGCGCGGTGATACTATCCACCACAACCCTTGCTCTGTGAACAATACAGGGGTCGTGTCTGCCCCGTGCTGAAAGCTCGGTGTTTTGCATAGCAATAAAATCAACTGTATTCTGTGTTTTTCCTATCGTGGGGGTAGGCTTTACGCCGCAACGGAAAATCAAAGGCATACCGTTTGTGATGCCGCCGTTAATACCGCCGTTATTATTAGTTGAGGTCTGAACCCGTCCATCCTCAAGATAAAATTCATCATTAGCCTCGCTTCCGCGCATATCCGAAAGGGCAAAACCGCCGCCAAACTCCACACCCTTTATTGCAGGGATAGAGAAAAGCGCGTGGGATAAAAGTCCCTCTACCGTGTCAAACCAAGGCTCGCCAATTCCCTCGGGCAAGCCTATAACCGCTGTTTCAAGCACACCGCCAACACTGTCGCCCTCTGTCTTGGCGGCAATTATGGCATTTTTCATAGGCTCCTCGCAAGCCCCATCTAAAACGGCAAAGCTTTTTTCTGACAAGGCTTTTATATCCGCAGGGAAATCCTTGAATTCACGGTCGGAAATTCCGGCACATTTAGCGATGTGCGTACCTATCAAAATCCCCTTTTGCTTCAGGGCAGAAATTGCAATTGCGCCTGCGGCTACAATTCCTGCTGTAATCCTGCCGCTGAAATGACCACCGCCGCGGTAATCCTCAAATCCGTGATACTTGGCAAAGGCGGTAAAATCCGCGTGCCCGGGACGGGCTTTACTTCTTATTTCACCGTAATCCTTAGAACGGGTATCCTCATTTGGAATTACAATACAAATCGGTGTGCCTGTGGTTTTTCCCTCAAAAACGCCGCTTTCGATTATAAATTTATCCTCCTCAGACCTCGGTGTGGAAATACTGCCGACAGGTCTTCTTAAGACAAGCTGTGAAGCGATGAAATCTGTGTCCACAGGAATACCGGGTGCGATACCGTCAAGCACAGCACCGATTGCTGTGCCGTGGCTTTCACCGAAAACGGTAAGAGCAACACTGTTACCCATTGTATTTTTCATTCACAAATCACCTCTTTAAGCTCCTCTGCAAGTGCTTCAAACGGCACAGTGCGCATCTCAAATTCACCGATTTGCGGCACATATACAACCGTTATATCTCCGCCCGCCATTTTTTTATCGTGGCGCATTGCCTCCAAAATCTTATCGGCATTATATTCCACCGCCGTTGGCAAATTAAGCTTTTGAAGCACCTTTAAAAGTCTTTGTCTTACCTCGGGAGAGCACATTGGAAGCATACCAAGCGCCACACATTCGCCGTGATAAAGCTTTTCCATTTGATTTTGGCTTTCGATTGCGTGGGCTAAGGTGTGACCGAAATTCAGAATTTTACGCAAGCCGCCCTCTTTTTCGTCCTGCTCAACAACATACTTCTTTATTTTAAGAGACGCCTCAATTATGCGGTCAATATTAGAGGCTATTTCCTCGTTTTCAAAAAGCTCAAACAAAGCTCTGTCCGAGGTGAGTGACATTTTTACTGCCTCACTCAAGCCGTTAGAAATCTGCCTTTGAGGCAGGGTTTTAAGTGTGTCAGGGTCTATTATTACGGCTTTAGGCGGATAAAATGCGCCCACGATATTTTTATAGCCCTCAAAATCTATTGCAACCTTACCTCCGATTGAGGAATCCACCTGAGACAAAACGGTTGTGGGAATATTATAAAAATCGACACCGCGCATAAAGCTTGCTGCTACGAAGCCTGCCAAATCGCCGACCACACCGCCGCCAACCGCTATCACACAATCGGTGCGGGTAAATCCGTTATGTACCATTTCGGAAAGGAGGTATTTATATTTATCAAAGCACTTGGAGGCTTCGCCCTGAGGAATGGTCACAACAAAGGCTTGCTTGCACTGCTCCGCAACCGTCTGTGCGTACTCCTGCGGCACGCCGCTGTCGGTCACAACAAGCGCCTTTCTTTGGAGCTTTAAATACTCTGACACCTGCTTCAAAGCACCGCGTTTTAAAACAATATCATACCCTCCGGTGGAGGTTTTTACCGGAATAATCATAAGCTAAACCTCAAATTACAAATAAATTTCCTTTTCAAAGGAGCCGACAACCTTTATCTGCGAGCATTCCTTTTTAAGCTCCGAAAGCATTTTTTTGCCTTCCTCGCTATTAATATTGCCCTCGCTCTCGGCATAAAAATAGTAGCTCCAGATAGAATCCTTTGTCGGGCGGCTTTTAAGTGCCAGAAGGTTAAAGCCGTTCTCGCCTATGATAGAAATTGCCTTACCCAAAGCGCCTGCCTTATGGGTTACCGTGAACAGCATTATAAAACGGCTGTCATCCGCCGAGGGAGCCTTTGCACTTCGCGAAAAAACAGCAAAGCGTGTAGTATTGGTATTGCTTTCATTAATATGAGCTTCCAATTTTTTAAGCTCGAATTTTTCAGCCGCCTCGTCACTCGCAATTGCGGCAATGTCGTGTCTGCCCCATTCTGCCACCTGCTTAGCGGCAAGAGCAGTATTAACCGCTTCAACCGTTTCAAAGCCATGCTTTCTTATATAATCGGCACATTGCCCCAATGCCTGAGGATGGCTTATAACAGTTTTTACCTGGTCCATGGTTGTTCCCTTTACCGCAAGCAAATTCTGAACTATACCTATATCATAAATTCCGTTTATGTAAAGCGGGCCGAAAAACGCCAAATCCATAACCTGCCCCACATCGCCGTTGTAGCTGTTTTCTATGGGCAGTATAACGCAATCCGCCTCGCCGCTTACTACCGAATCATAAGCCGACTTGAAATCGGGATATGCCACAGCAAGGGCATCGGGAAATACTCGGTTTGCGGCGATACTGGCAAACGCGCCCTCAACACCGCTGAAAGCCACCTTCATTCCCTCTAACAACCGATGCTGAAAGCTTTTGGACAAATCCATATTATGCTGCAAGAAATTCACATAGTAGGATTTTAATTCCTCATCCTCCAAAAGGGCAGAATTACGCTTTATAACCTCTGCCTCGCGTGCCGGGTCTGAAACCTGTGTGCCGTGGAGCCTTTTATACTCCGCAACAGTGCGCACCGCCGTCATTCTCTCGCAGAAAAGCCTTGCCATTTCCCTGTCAACATCATTTATTTTCTGACGCGCTTTTTCAAGCTCTGTCACAGTAATCACCTGTATTCCTCATATAATTTTTTAAAGCCCTCAAGTGATTTTAAAATCATCTCGGTACTCACGCAATAACAAATCCGCACATAGCCCTCGTAGCCGAAATCATCACCCGGAACAATAAGAATTTCATATTTTTTCGCCCTTTCGCAAAAGGCGCCTGCGTCACTCTCGGGGGATTTCATAAACAGATAAAAAGCTCCGTCAGGTCGGGCAACGGTGTAACCGTAATCGGTTAAAGCCTCATAAAGAATGTTGCGATTTTTTTCATAAACCGCAATATCCGAGGTCTTGCCCAAAACCTCTGCCACGGTGTATTGCAAAAGGCTGGGCGCGCAAACAAAGCCTAATGCCCTGCCTGCACCGCAAACAGCCGCATAAACCGTTTCGCAGTCACAAACCTTGGGTGAAACAAAAATATACCCTATGCGTTCACCGGGAAGTGAAAGCGATTTACTGAAAGAATAACAAACTATTGTATTATCATAGTAATTCGGGATGTAAGGTACTGAAACATCACCGTATACAAGCTCTCTGTACGGCTCGTCCGCAATGATATAAATATCGTTTCCAAATTCCTTGGATTTTGCGGTGAGCAGCTCTGCCAAGCCGCGTATAGAAGCTTCACTCAGCACAACACCGCTGGGGTTATTCGGAGAATTGACTATAATTGCCTTTGTCTTTGAATTTATTGCTTTGCCGAGGGCTTCAAAGTCTATCTGAAAATCCGCTTCGCGACATTTAACTATTTTGAGGATTGCGCCTGCCTTCTCGGCAAACACCCTGTACTCGGGGAAAAAGGGCGCTAAAACGATTACCTCGTCCCCCTGATTAATAAGGGCGTGCAAGGAAATCGTAAGTGAAGCCGCCGCACCGCAGGTCATATAAATAAGATTAGGGTTAGCTTCCGCCGAAAATCGGTTTATAATATCGTCCGAAATTGCCTGTCTCACGGGAAGCGCACCCTGTGCAGAGGTATATCCGTGAAGCGCAACCGTGTCCTTTTCCTTTATTAAACGGAGCATCGTTTCGGTCACAATTTCAGGAGCAGGAATACTTGGATTTCCGAGACTGAAATCAAAAACATTTTCAGCCCCTATCTGCGCTTTACGCATATTACCGTATTCAAAAAGTTCCCTTATAACCGACCTTTTTTTGCCGAGCTGTGTCATTTTTTCAGAAATCATTTTATATCACCCTTCTAAAATACAATAAATATAATACAGCAAATTTCAAAATTTTACAATTGTAAATTTGCACAAACTTTAGTAGTTTAAAGCTTTAAATTGGTAAAATCACTCTATTTCGAGCTCCTTTATTGAACGCATCTGATAATCAACATTCTTAAGCAGCTCAGGCTTTTTAAGAGCCACGGCCGCCCCTTTAACTACGCTGTAAGCAGGCTCCTCCAGAGTGTGCACCTTAAGCCCCGTATAATCCTTTAGCTTTTGCGCCATACCGAAAAGGCAAGAGCCGCCGCCTGCAAGGTACATACCGTCATTAATAATATCGGCAACCAAATCCGGATCGGTCTTATTAAGCACCTGTCTTATAGCATTACAGATAGTATTAACGGTATCAATTATTGCTTCATAAACCTCACTGCTTGAAATTTCAAAGCTTTCGGGCAGACCTGAGAAAACATTTCTGCCCTTAGCAAGCATAGCAACCTCAATATCGCGCTTAACGGCTGTACCTATCTTAATTTTAATTGCCTCCGCTGTAAGGGGTCCGATTTCAATATTATATTCCTTACGAACATACCTCATAATCTGGGCATCAAAATCAAGGGAGGCGGTTTTAAAGGAATCACACACCGCTATACCCCCCATTGAGATAACGGCTATATCGGTGGTACCCGCACCAATATCCACTATAAGCGAGCCGTGCGGCTCGGAAAAATCGAGCCCCAAGCCGAAGGCGATTGCAAGAGGTCCCTCGATTACCGAGATGTTCCTTCCTCCTGCGGATTCCACAACATTTGCAAGAGAATGGTGCTGAAGCTCTGTGAGTCCTGCAGGCAGGGTTGCCATTATGCGCGGGCGCAAAATCTTGCTTCCGAATGCCTGATGCATATAATTTTTAAGCATGGCTTCAGCAATATAATAATCTGCTATAACCCCATGCTCGATGGGATTAACACAGGTCAGACTGTCGGGTGTTCTGCCAAGTGTCTGCTTTGCCTTTTCACCGAAATATACCGGCTCCCAGCTTTCCGCATCCACGGTCACGGTGTTAGGAAGCTCCAGCACAATTTTGGAGCTTGAAAAAATAACGGTTTTGGAGGTTCCCAAATCTATTCCTATATCAGTTGCCATCTATTTCCTTTCCTTTCTGTTAGTGGTTAAAAGACCTGTCACGCAATAAACCTTGTCCGCACCTGAAATCAAAAGCTGTTTTGCACATTCGTTAAGTGTTGCTCCGGTTGTGCGTATATCATCGACAAGTAAAACTGTTTTGGCTTCGGTGTTGAATTTGAAGCCGTATATTCCGCGCAGCTTTTCAAAGCGCTCCTTTGGATTAAGCGAGTGTTGGGTGGCAAATCTGTATTTCGCGGTTAAAATACCGTCCAAAAAAGGAATACCCAAAATTTTAGCAATTTCCTTTGCCAAAACCTCGCTTTGGTTATATCCGCGGAAAAGCCTTTTCATTCTCGAAAGAGGCACACAGCAAACCGCGTCAAAGCTTATACCGTGAAAATTCTGTTTCACGCAAAGTGCCATTTGCCGCGCAAATAGTTTGAAATAAGCTTCCTTTTTTCTGAACTTAAAAGCATACATTGCCTTTTTGGCAACCCCTTTATTATAAAAGGGAGAAGCACAGCCGCTAAAACAAAGCACCCGTCTGTTACAAGCACATTCCTTTTTAGGCTCACCGCATTTTACGCAAAGCCTGTCGGTAGCGGTTTGTTCAAGCTCCTCAAAGCAGTAATCGCAAAAGCCCTCGTCAAACCCTATTACATCTCCGCACCCCACGCAGGTGTTGGGATAAAAGGTCTGTATTATCTCATTAACCCATTTCAGAACGGGCGCCCTCCTCTATAAAGGTTTTAAGCATTGTATATCTAAGGGTTTTGCGGTCATTAGCCGCCATCTCGTCCCAAACCGAGCGTTCACCCACAATAATCAGCATTTTTTTAGCCCTTGTCACCGCTGTATACAAAAGATTGCGGTATTTAAGCTTGGACGGCACATCCAAAAGCGGCAAAATCACATAATCATATTCACTGCCCTGACTTTTATGTACGGTTACGGCATAAGCCAGCTCAAGCTGTCCCAAATCCTCTGAAAAATAGGTTACAACGCGGTCATCAAACCGCGCCTTAAGAATTCCGCCCCGCATATCGATTTCGGTGATATAGCCTACATCGCCGTTAAAAACGCCGTTACCGTACTCACCGTTATCCTTAAGGTACTGCAAATCATAATTATTCTTAATCTGCATAACCTTATCACCTACACGCAGGTAAAAGCCCTTGAAAAACATTTGCTGCTGTCCTTTTTTGTGAGGATTAAGCCGTTCCTGCAAAAGATTGTTAAGGTTGACCGTTCCCGTATCCAGCATTCGTGAGGGACACAAAATCTGCACACTCGAAAGAGGATTTACCCCGTATGCCGCAGGTAATCTTTCGGCTATAAGCTGCACCACAGTTTCAACCGCTGAATAACGGTCGTGTCGGGGCAGGAAAAAGCAATCCGAATCCTTGGCGGAAAAATCCGCCTCGGAGTTATTTATTATAGCATGGGCATTTGAGATTATCTTGCTTTGCATTGCCTGTCTGAAAACCTTTTTAAGCCTTATTGACGGGAAAGCCTCTGATGCCAAAATATCACCAAGTACATTTCCGGCACCTATACTCGGAAGCTGGTCTGAATCACCCACAAGGATTATCCTGCAGGAAAGCCTTAATGCCTTTAGCAGGTCATCAAACAGCAAAGCGTCTATCATCGAAGCCTCGTCCACAATTATGACATCGCAGTTAAGGGGATTTTTCTCGTTACGGGAAAATCTGCGTTCTTCTCCCTCTCCCCACTCAACCTCTAAAAGGCGGTGGATGGTTTTTGCCTCTCTGCCTGTAAGCTCGGTCATTCGTTTGGCTGCTCTGCCGGTGGGTGCCGCAAGCTCAATCTCAAGATTACGGCTTTCAAAAAGCTTTATAATTGCGTTAAGTGTGGTGGTTTTACCTGTTCCGGGTCCACCGGTGAGAACAAGAATTCCGCTGTCAAAGGCTTCAAAAATTGCTCTGCGTTGCAGCTCCTCAAAGCTGATATGTAAACGGTTTTCAACATTTTGAATTTCAAGCTCATCAACCGTGACAGAGGAATTCACATACCTTTTAACCGAAAGCAGTCTTGCGGCAATGTGCTGCTCTGCCGAATGGTAGGTAGGTATGGAAAGATATTCCTTACCGCTTATGACCTTACAGGAAATTCTAAGGGCTTCTATCAGCTTATCACAGCATATTTCAACCGTGCTTTCTTTACATTCGAGCAGCTTACAGGAAACCGCAATGAATTTCTCTCTTGGCAGACAGGTGTGACCGTTCGCAAGATTTTTCCTCAAAACATACTCGAGACCTGCCGCCACACGAAGCTCGCTGTCACGCTCAAAATCAAAATCGGCGGCAATATCCTCTGCAGTTTCAAAGCTGAAATCAATACCCTCCTCACAAAGCACATAGGGGTTTGATTTAATAATATCGACAGCTCTTTCACCAAATCTTCTGTATATCCCAAGACACCTGTCGGGGCTTACCTTGTACTTTGAGAGCAGAAGCATAATATCCCTGATACCGTACTGCTGTTTATATTCCTCCGAAAAGGTCATAGCCTTTTCTGCGGTTATACCCTTAATACAGGTCAGCTCCATCGGTCTGTTCTGAATTACATCAAGTGCTTCCGCACCGAATTTTTCAACAATTTTCGCCGCAGTTGCAGGACCGATACCCTTGACAGCACCTGCTGAAAGGTATCTTAATATTGCCGCCGCATTTTCGGGAACCTTCTTTTCAAAGGCTTCTGCACTGAACTGCTGACCGTATGTAGGGTGAACGGTATAATTACCGAGAAACTCCACCCTGTCCCCCTCATGCAAAAAGGGGAAAATACCTACCACGGTCACAAGCTCCTTATCGGTCTTTACCTCGGCAACGGTATAACAGTTGGATTCATTTTTAAAGGTAATATGATGCACTGTACCAACAAGCAGTTGCTTGCCGTCAGGGGTGTATGTATCCTGCATTTATACCGTCCTTTCTTTTTTAGGTTTTACCGCTTATCAGCATTATCTGGTCACAAAGCTCCTCTGCAGAACAGAAAATCACACCGTTTTTTTGCGCTATAAAGCGACATTCCTCCAGAGCCTCGCCCTCCAAAAAGGAATTGACTGCAATTATATTCCCGGTCAACTTTTTCCCTGACCATGCGCTCTGCTCCACCGCTATTTTAAGCTGGTGCTGAGGCAAACTGCCTTTAAGAAAAATAATCTTATAGGAAATAGCGGCTTCCTTAGGAGCAAGCAGACACAGCTTCACCGAATGTATAAGCTCGGCAAGACCTAAAACCGCGAGCAAAAGCACAAATATGAAAAATAACAGTTCTACCATGTTTTTCCCTCTTTGTATAAAAATAAGGTATTAACCCATTACATACTATGCGTGAGGGAATAAAAAGACAATGTCAAATTTAAATTATATTATACTATTTTTTATTGCTTATGTCAATTATTGCACTTGAGGTGTAAAGCCTAAATCCTCAAGCTCGGCAAGTGCAGTTTTAAGGCAATGCTCACAGCCGTCCACCGTAACGGTTTTGTTTTGAAGCTCTGCCGTAAAGCTTATTCCGGCATCGCTGAGGGCAGAATTAATACGGCTTAAGCATTTTTCACAGTGCATATCGGGTACAGAAATTTTGTAAATCATTTTAAATTCTCCTATTTCATTAATTTTTGCAGTGTTGCAACAAGCTCGTCTATGACTTCGTTGTTGCCCTGTCTTATATTTTCAGCCACACAGCTATGTATATGGCTTGAAAGAAGCTCCTTATTAAAGGAATTAAGCGCCGCCTGTACCGCCGAAACCTGTGTAATAATATCGGTACAGTAGGCATCGGTATCGAGCATATTTTTGATGCCCCTTACCTGTCCCTCTATTCTGTTAAGGCGGTTGATTAAAGAACGGTATTCAGTCTGCTCGCGGTGCTTTTGCTTTTTTGCACAGCATTCACTCATAGCCTTTTACCTCTCAATCTTAAAGCATTTCCCACAACAAATACAGAGCTTAGCGACATTGCAAGCCCTGCCAGCATCGGGCTTAAAAGCGGGCCTCCGAAAACATAAAGCAAACCGGCGGCTATGGGAATACAAACCGTATTATAGCAAAAAGCCCAGAAAAGATTTTGCTTTATATTTCTTACGGTCAAGCGGCTTAAATTCACTGCTCTTGCCGCATCGCACGGATCGTTTTTCATTAAAACAATATCTGCCGCCTCAATAGCAATATCACTGCCGCCGCCTATTGCACAGCCGACATCAGCCTCGCTTAAAGCAGGGGCATCGTTTATACCGTCACCAACCATCATAACGGTACCGTATTTTTTGCGTATATCTGCGACTATGCGCGCCTTATCCTCGGGCAAAACCTCAGCATAAACCTCATCAGCAGAAACAATACTGCCGATATATTCGGCGCAAGGTCTGTTATCACCGGACAAAAGCACCGTTTTTATTCCCATTGACCTTAATTCTTTAAACGCCTGGGCTGAGCTTTTCTTTATTTGGTCGGAAATAGCGATTACACCTAACGCTCTACCACCGAAGGCTACAAAAATCAGGGATTTGCCCTGTTGTGCCAATTCCTGTGAATGTGACAGGTACTTTTCCGCGTCAATGCCGTTTTCACTTAAAAGCTCAACTTTTCCCACAATCAAAGCTTCATTGTTTACAAGACATTTTATACCCTTTCCGGGTATATTTTGAAATTCATCGGGCTTTTGGGTGACAGCTATTCCCTGTTTCTTGGCATATTCAGTGACCGCCCTTGCCAAGGGATGGTCCGAGCCGCTTTCTGCCGTTGCCGCAAGGCTGATAAGCAATTCCCTATTATCGGAAACAATCTCAGAAACCGCAGCCTTGCCCTCAGTTACTGTACCTGTTTTATCGAAAACAGCCGCCTTTATTTTATGTGTGGTTTCCAAAACCTCACCGTTGCGTATGAGTATACCGTTAGCGGCGCCAAGTCCCGTCCCCACCATAACGGCAGTGGGAGTGGCAAGCCCCAAAGCACAGGGACAGGCAACCACCAGAACACTTGTGAAAATTTTAAGCACAAAGGAAATGGACTGACCTCCAAATACGAACCACATCAAAGCAGAAACCAAAGCCACTGCAATTACCGCAGGAACAAATATACCTGCTACTCTATCTGCAGTTTTAGAGATGGGTGCTTTTTTACTCTGTGCGTCCTCAACAAATCTGATTATCTTTGCAAGTGCTGTGTTTTCCCCTGTATGAGTTACCTTGACATACAAAAGTCCGTTAAGGTTTATACTGCCGCCCGTAACCTTATCACCAACCGTTTTTTCCACCGGAAGGCTTTCGCCTGTTAGCATTGCCTCATCACAGCTACTGCTACCCTCGGTTACGATACCGTCCAAAGGGATTTTAGCGCCCGGCTTTACAACTAAAATCTCATCAACATTTATTTCCCCGGTAGGAACAGTCAGCTCCTTACCGTTTCGCAAAACTATTCCTGTATCGGGGGACAGCTCCATAAGCTTTTTTATTGCATCAGCAGTTTTGCGGCGGCTTCTGCCCTCAAAAAACCTACCCAGCATTACAAGGGTTATCACTACCGCTACCGATTCATAATAAAGATTATGCACCGCGTGGGGATTACTGCTTATGCAATAAGTCATAACTACACTGTACCCAAGTGAAGCTCCCGCACCCACAGCTACAAGCGAGTCCATATTCGGGTGACCTCTCAAAAGCAAAGGTATCCCCTTTGTGAAAAATTTTCTGCCAAAAAACAGCGCCGGACACGCAAGCAACGCTTGAGTAATGGCAAAATTATAGGGTTGAGTATCCATATTAATAATCTGCGGCAACGGAACATTACCAAAAATCATCTGTCCCATAGAAATATAAAGCAATGCAAGGCTGAATATTGCCGAAATTATAATTGGTAACGGCGACTCCCCCTTCTCGGTCTTTTTATCTTTTGGCATCTCCTTTTTGGGTATATCGCGTTCTATACCAAAGCCTGCTTTTTCAACCACGCGAACAAAATCGGTCTGACCGGTCTTTTGTTCATCAAAGGTTACAGTCATTTTACCTGTAATCAGGTTTACCTCACAGCCTGTAACACCGTCAAGACGGCTTATCACCCTTTGCACCGATGCCGAACACGCCGCACAGGACATTCCGTTTATAATATATTGCTCGGTTTTCATAATCCACCTCTTTTTTAAAAGCTATATTTATGATATACCCCCGTGGGGTATTTGTCAAGCAGTATTTCAAAAAACAAAAGGCTGTAGCCTTACCGCTACAGCCCAAAAACTAAACTTAAATTAAAACTCCGCGTTTACAAACCTCTTTGCACTTACCGCAACCATTACAAAGACTGTAATCGATAACTGCAAGATTATCTACTATTTTCAAAGCACCTGACTCGCACTGCTTTTCACACATACGGCAGGCAATACAGGACACTCCGCAGTTTTTAACCACAGCGGCGCCCTTCGCCTTGTTGTTGCAGTTGACGGTGACGGTATGCCCCTTTGGAATAAGTGAAATAAGCGATTTAGGACAAGCGGAAATGCATTTTCCGCAACCGACACAGATTTCCTCGCAAACCATAGGCTTACCGTCCGATACGATAATCGCATCAAAGGGACATTCAGCCGCACAATCGCCAAATCCCAGGCAACCGAAGCTACATTCAAGCGGCCCTGCGTGAAGCAGTGAAGCCGCGGTACAGCTTTGCATACCAACATATCCATACTTCTGCTTTGTGATTTCACCGTTTCCTTTGCAGGCGATGAAGGCAGTTCTTTCCTCGGCGGAGATTTCCACACCGAGGATTTCAGAGATAGCGGTAGCTGTTGCCGCACCGCCGACAGGACATTTGTCGGGTGAAGCTTCGCCCGAAGCCATTGCCGCGGCATAGCCCTCACAGCCCGAATATCCACAGGCGCCGCAATTAGCACCGGGCAAGGCTTCGGCTAATTTTTCCTGTTTTTCATCAACAGGTACTGCCATCAGCTTAGAGGCAAGCGAAAGCCCCACACCTGCCACAAGACCTATTACAGCCACAATTATTACAGGTAACAAAATTTCCATAGCCTAACCTCCTATTCCGGCAAAGCCAAGGAAGGAAAGTGAAACCAGCGCCGCAGAGACAAGGGTTATCGGAAGTCCCTTAAGAAAAGGCGGTATGTCGGCAGTTTCAAGTCTTTCCCGAACGCCCGAAAACAGCAGCATTGCCAGCATAAAGCCAAGACCTGCGCCAAAGGCATTAACCAATGATTGCACAAAGTTAAGCCCGTCTGTAATATTAAGCATTGTGATACCGAGCACAGCACAGTTAGTCGTGATAAGCGGCAGATAAATACCCAAAGCATTATACACAGGCTTTATGTACCGTTTTAAAACAATTTCAATAAGCTGAACTATTGCCGCAATTACAAGAATGAACACAATCGTCTGCAAATATGTATAATCGGGCGATAAAATATAGTTGTAAATAGGCCATGTAACGGCGGTCGAAACCACCATAACCAAAATAACGGCAATACTCATCGAGAAAGCGGTGTTGGTCTTTTTTGAAACACCTAAAAAGGGACAAATACCTAAAAATTTGGAAAGCACCATATTATTGGTAAGAATTGATGCCAACAAGATTGAGGCAATGGTAGTATTACTCATTCACCGCCACCTCCTCTGCGCTGTCACACGAATTTTTACCGCATATACCGCGGGAAGGACAGTTTGCACAGCCGATATGCACGGCAGGCTTTTGTCCCTGCTTTTTGGCAATTGCATTAGATATTGCCACCAGCATACCGAACACAAAAAATCCGCCGGGCGGAAGCAAGAAAATAACCATCGGGTCAATAAGCTCTGCTGTTATAGGCAACGAGAAAAGACTGCCGGCGCCGAAAAACTCACGGATAGCGCCCATAAGGGTTAGCACAGCGGTAAATCCGATACCCATACCCAAGCCGTCCAAAACACTCGGCAAAACCGTGTTTTTGGAAGCAAACATCTCGGCACGCGCCAAAATGATGCAGTTGACAACAATGAGAGGCAAAAATATACCCAAGGATTTATCAATTGAGGGCAAAAATGCCTTCACAAGCATTTGCACCACGCTCACAAAGCCTGCGATAATCGTAATAAACGCAGGAATACGCACCCTGTCAGGTATAATGTTACGGAGCAGAGAAATTGCGAGGTTAGAGCAGACAAGCACCACTGTTGCCGAAACACCCATACCCAAGCCATTGATAGCGGCGGTAGTAACAGCAAGTGTCGGGCAGGTGCCCAGCACCAAGCGCAGGGTGGGGTTTTCCTTTACAAGACCGTTTGTGAAATAGCCTAAATATTTATTGCTCATCTGTTTCCGCCTCCTTTACCGAGGGTATAAGTGATTTGTTTACACACCGATCAAATCTTTCAAGTGCCTCATTCACAGCCTTTGTTACTGCTCTTGAGCTTATTGTTGCACCCGTAACGGCGTTAATTTCGTTATTCTCACTCTCAGCGCCGTTTTTAACAAGTGTTATATCGGCTGATTTTTGGGAAAATTGGGAATAAAAGCCCTCCTTGGTCACATTTTGACCAAGTCCGGGTGTTTCGTTGGTGGCATCGAGTATAGAGACTGCCTTAACCTTTTTATCAGGAGTAACAGCCGTCATAACCGAAACCTCACCGCCGTAGCCCTTGGCAGAGGTTATAAAAATATAACCCTGGTGCTTTCCGTCCTTTAAAGCGATATAAAAATCAAAATCGGGATTTTTATTTGAGCCAATACAGGTTAAAAGCTCAAATTCATCTGCCGCTATCAAAGCCGACATAGTTTTTATTTCATTTTCTGCCGCAAGCTTTGCTATGCGCTCCCTTGTAACCGCATTTGTAAGGCTGAGTGCCAGAGGAATTACAATACAAATCGCAAGCAATACCGCCGAGGGCTTGATAATATCATTCAAATTTGCTTTAATAAGCTTCATAATCTTATCCATTGTTGCCCTCCTTTTGCGGCTTCACAAAGCCAAAGGGCTTCCTACGGGTAAGTCGGTTTATGTAGGGCACTAAAATATTCATAATAAGAATTGCATAGGAAACACCCTCCGGCAAAGCGGCAAATTTTCTTATCACAAAGGTGATGAGACCGCAGCCGATACCGAAAATTAATTTTCCAAGCGGATTTGTGGGGCTTGTGGTATAATCGGTAGCCATAAAAATTGCACCAAGCATAATACCGCCGCCCAAAACCGCAACAGAAACATTATCCCCCGAAACCAAGTTAAGCAGTGCAACCGTACCCACAAAGCAAGCAGGAATTATGGGTGAAATGACCTTTCTTATAACGAGATAGGCGCCACCCACCAAAAGCAAAAATGCCGAGGTTTCACCGATACAGCCGCTGTGCATACCGAAAAACAGATTTTTCACCGTTGGCACACCCTCGGTCGCGGAAATATATGTAAGAGGTGTTGCAGAGGTTACCGTGTCGGAAACGGGCTCTGTATAGACCGTCATTGCCGCAGGGAATGAAACCAACAGCACAATACGGGCGGTTATTGCAGGATTTGCAAAATTACAGCCAATTCCGCCAAACATCTGCTTAACAACAATAATGGCAACCGCCGCGCCGATTGCAACCATCCAAAGCGGTACAGTTGCAGGCAGATTAAGACCTAAAAGCAGACCTGTAACCACGGCAGAAAGGTCCCCTACCGTGGACGGCTTTTTAAGGATTTTATTCCATAAAAATTCACTTAAAACACTTACCGTCACCGTAACCGCCAACACCGCCAAGGCGCGCGAGCCGAACAAAATACAGCCAAAAGCCGCCGCAGGAAGCAGGGCAATTATCACATCCAGCATTATGCCGCTTGTGGTATCGGTATGCTTTATATGCGGTGAGGAGGTGACATTTAAAATTTCCTTCATTTGTTACTTTCCCTCCTTAAAACTGCCTTTGCAAGTCTCATAGACTGTGTAAGCGGTCTGCTTGCGGGGCAAACGAATGAGCAGCTTCCGCATTCCATACAGTAGTTAATATTTAAATTCTTAAGATTTTCACTACTACCGCTGTTCAGTGTAGCTTCGACCGTTGCAGGGTACAAATTCATCGGGCAGGTATTTGCGCATCTGCCGCAACGGATGCAGGCAGTCTGCCTTGCAGGCTTAGCAGGACTTTTCATTACGGTTATTGCGTTGTTTCGCTTTTCGACAACGGCGTCCGCATTGCAAACATCAACACCCATCATCGGACCACCCATTATAATTTCATCTGCATCGTCAGCTATTCCGCCGACAAATTCAAGAACCGACTTTATGGGAGTTCCTATGGGAACAATCAAATTTTTAGGCTCTGCTACTGCGTTACCGTCCACCGTGATACGCTTTGCAACAAGCGGCATACCTGTAGAAATAAAGCGGTAAAGTGTGGCAACACTCGTTACATTCATAACGATACAGCCAACATCACTCGGCAATTTCCCTGACGGAACACGTCTGCCCGTTGCCGAATAAATAATAACCTTTTCTGCGCCCTGCGGATACTGCGTGGGCAACTGCATAAGCTTGATTTTGTCCTCTGCATCACGCTTATCGGTAGCAATTTCATAAAGCTTTTTTATTGCTTTTTTCTTATTACTTTCGACACAAATTATCACATTTTCTATCTTTAAAATATCCTTTAAAAGATAGATGCCCTCGATGACATCGTCATAACCCTCAAGACACTCGCGGTAATCGCTTGTTATGTAAGGCTCGCACTCGGCGGCGTTGATTATAAGGGTATCTATAACGGCGCCTTCCTTAATTGAGAGCTTAACCTTTGCCGGAAAGCCTGCACCGCCCAATCCTACCAGACCGCAACCCTCCGCCGCGGCGGCAATATCTGCCGGATTTTTTACCGCAAAGGGCTTTAAGTCAGGATCCTTTTCCATCAGTCCGTCCGACTCGATAACAATACAATCCACACCGTTAAGCGGAGATATTTCCTTAACTGTGCCCGAAACACTCGAATGGACAGGAGCGCTTACAAAACCGCCTGAATTTGCTATAAGAGTACCGACAAAGACCTTGTCGCCTTTTTTAACTATCGGCACTGCAGGCGCGCCTATATGCTGTTGCAAAGGGATTTTAACCTCCGCTACAGGCGGCATTACAACCGTTTCAAGCTCTGCCGTTGCCTTAAGGTGCGGTAATGCCGCTGCACCCGACAAACGCTTTACAGGTTTTAATATTCTTTCCCTACTACCCATAAATTAGCTCCTTAAAAAAAGATATACATTTATAATACTACAAAATTATCGTTTTTTCAAGGGCTCCGAGCGCAAAAACAGTGTTAATTAATTAACAACCCTAATCCCCTTGCAAAGCGCCTTTATATATTCGGGCCAAGAGTAGCAATCAGGCACAGTAAGGTCGGTTTCGCTCTTTTCGATTATATGCAGAAGGTCATTAGCCGTAAGTCCCCGTTCTGCTATAGCGGCAAGTGTACCTTCTGTGATTTTCCGGTGCAATGTACCGTCATCGGGTGTTGTGCTCAACAGCTCCACCGCCTGCACACCGGTAAGCGCCAAGGTCTCCTTACCGTTATCATAATCTATTCCTCCTGCCATATCAATTATATCCCCCACAAGAGAATAATCGGCTGTTATGCGGTAATCCACCGAATAGCCGTATTCCGGCAGGTCAGCATCCTGATTGTATACCACGCTCAAAAGCTGTCGTTCAAAATCAAGGTCAAAAAAGGTCTTTTGCCCTGCAATATCAAACAAAACACCCACACTTTCAGGGTATGCCGTATAATAAGGCACAGAGCTTGCCTCGTTTTGTGCCGCCCTTGGCGGTGAATAGAGCATTGCCGCACCTGCACCGATGAATACGGCGCAACAAATCAGGCTTATAAAAAAGGTTTTAAAAAATATTTTTGTTTGTTTTTTCACATTTATCACCAAAAATATTCTGCCCAAAACCGAACACAAAAAAACAGCTTTGCGAAAAAAAAACAACACCGAAACCCTCCGGCAACATATTTCTTTTAAATTCTTGTTTTTTTCTTTAAGAAATATGTTGAAAAATATTTTTTAAATGTTATAATGATTATGCTAATTACTTATAATGGAGGGGTTTTATGAAGGCTATTATTAACGGAAAAATAATTTTAAAGGATCGAATTGCCGAAAACTGTGCATTGCTTTTTTCCGATGTTATAGAGGGTGTTGTTCCAAACGAAAACATCCCCGAAGGCACTGAAATTATTGATGCAAACGGCGGATATGTTTCCCCCGGTCTTATAGATATGCATATTCACGGCTATCTTGGCAAGGATGTGTGTGACGGTGAGGAGGAAAGTATAAGAACAATATCCGAGGGCTTGCTTAAAAACGGTGTTACCGGTTATCTCCCTACCACTATGACAGTGGATATGGCGGTTATTAAAAAAGCTCTTGAGGTTTGCCGCAAGCTCAAGGAGGAAAGCAAGAGCTGGCAGGGCAGTGAAATCCTGGGTTGCCATGCCGAAGGTCCCTTTATCAGCGAAAGCAAAAAGGGTGCGCAGGATGCAAAGTATATCTTAAAGCCTGATGCAGGCTTTGTTAAGGAATATTCCGATATTATAAAAACCATTACCTTAGCACCCGAAACGGACCAAAACGATTTTGCGGCTATTCGCGAGATTTGCCGCGATACCGATGTAGTTGTTTCTATGGGGCATACCTCGGCAGATTACGAAACCGCAATGGCGAGCGTTAATGCCGGTGTAAGCCATGTTACACATCTTTTCAATGCAATGACACCGCTGGCACACAGAGCTCCGGGTGTTGTAACTGCGGCGCTTAATTCCGATATAAGTGTTGAGCTTATTGTTGATACCTTCCATGTAGACAAATGCTTTTACGATTTACTGTGGAAGCTAAAGGGCAGAAAGCTTTGCTTTATTACAGACTGCTTGCCTGCCGGCGGCTTGCCTTACGGTGAGTACACACTTGGCGGTGCAAAGATAATATACAGGGATATCGTTTGCCGCTTGGAGGACGGAACGGTTGCAGGCAGTGTGTTACACTTAAATCACGGTGTTTGGAATGTTTACAAAAACTCAGATATACCGCTTTATGAATGTGTAAACTGCGCTTCCCTTAATCCTGCAACTGCCATTGGTGTTGCAGACCGCAAGGGCTCACTTGAAATCGGTAAGGATGCCGATATAGTTATAACCGATTGTAATTTTGAAATAAAACAAACCATTATCAGAGGAGAGACAAAATATGAAGCTTAAAGTAAATGCAAAATTAGATCCCAATTTCCAGCCCCTTTCGCTCGTTTGCCGCGAAATGCGCGAAAACACCGCCGCAGACGGACAGGATATTATCATCGCCATTGAAAGAAATAAGGGCTATACCTCTACATATAAAACCCGTATATATAAGGATAATACAGGTCACGATGAGGAAAATTTCCGTTTTGTGGAAAGAATATCCAAGTCACTTTTATGGGTTGCAGGCGGTTATAAAATTATAATCGCAGGAAGCAAAATTGTAGGCGATAAAATTAAAGCCGCTTATACATACGGCGGATTGCGTGATTTTGATGTCCGCTTTATGGAAAGAGTTTATGAGGAAAAGTTTGAGGTTGAGGTTTGCTCAATAGAGGATGCTCCAAAGGATAAATCCGCCGCTGCTCCTATCGGTCGTCATTTGGACGGATGCCGTATTGGTTTTGATGCAGGCGGAAGCGACCGAAAGGTCAGCGCCGTAATAAACGGTGAAAGTGTTTATTCCGAGGAGGTTGTCTGGTTCCCGAAAACCAATTCCGACCCCGAATATCATTACGAGGGTATAAAGCAGGCAATGATGACCGCCGCATCACATATGCCGAGGGTTGATGCCATCGGTGTTTCAAGTGCCGGTGTTTACATTGATAACAGAATTATGGTTGCATCACTTTTCTTAAAGGTGAGCGATGAGGATTTCGATAAAAAGGTTAAAAATATGTACCTTGATGTTGCAAAAGAAATCGGTGAGGACATTCCGATTGAGGTTGCAAATGACGGTGATGTAACCGCACTTGCCGGTGCAATGGATCTTGACGATGATTCGGTTCTCGGTATTGCTATGGGTACAAGTGAGGCAGGCGGATATGTTGACCCGCAAGGAAACATTACAGGCTGGCTTAATGAGCTTGCTTTTGTTCCTGTTGACTTCTGTGAGGATGCTATGGTTGATGAATGGTCGGGAGACTACGGCTGCGGAGTTAAGTATTTCTCGCAAGACGGTGTTATTAAATTAGCTCCCTTTGCAGGTATTGAGCTTGACGAAAAGCTTTCACCTGCCGAGAAGCTGAAGGTTGTTCAAGGTCTTATGAAGGACGGAGACGAGCGTGCCGCCGCTATTTACGATACAATCGGCGCATACTTTGGATATGCAATAGCATACTATGCTGAATTCTACGAGATTAAGCATGTCCTTATTATGGGCAGAGTTACCTCGGGCGAAGGCGGAGTAATCCTTCTTGAGCGCGCTCAAGAGGTTTTGGATGTTGAATTCCCTGAGCTTGCAAAGCAGATTAAGCTCCATATCCCCGATGAAAATTCACGCCGCGTAGGACAGTCGGTTGCGGCAGCAAGCCTTCCGAAGCTTGGATAATTAAATACGGATAATAAAACAAAAAACGCGAAAGAGGTTGAATTTTCAGCTTCTTTCGTGTTTTTTGTTTTTAAATGCGGTTTTTAAAATTCTGTGAGGGAGGCGCAACGCCTCCCCTACAAGATACAATAAGTTTTTTGCAACCTTTTTAATCCTCTTCTTCAAATGAATAAATATTTAATTCATCAAAATCCAAAAATTCGGATAGTGTCATATTAAATGCAATTGCTATCTTGTGCAATGTATTAACCTGAGGATTTTTTGTAATTCCGCGAACGATATTGTCGAGTGTTGATTGCTTAACATCGCTCATATTAGCAAGCTTATTAATAGAAATACCTCGTTCCTTGCATAGTGTGCGAATTCTTTTTACATATATTTCCCAATACTGCATAATCTGCACCTCAATATTTCATTACCCTTCTATGGGTTATTTATATGATAAGTGCAAAACTCTTATATATTACCCGAATATGGGTTGACAAAGAGTTATTTTTTTATTACAATATCATTACCCGAAAATGGGTAATGATATTTTGTAGGTGATAATATGCTAAGTTGCACTTTTTTCGGTCACAGATACACACCAAAAGAAATAGAGCCAACCTTGCGGTCAGCTCTTTTTGACTTAATAGAAAATAAAAATGTTACTGTGTTTTATGTGGGTAATCAGGGATATTTTGATAGTATGGCGAGACAGGTGCTTAAGGATATGAAAAAGCTATATCCACACATCAACTATTCGGTGGTACTCGCATATATGCCCGGAAACCGAGCTAAGGACGGTTATCGCGATTTTTCGGACACAATGTATCCCGATGGACTTGAAAAAGTTCCGCAAAAATACGCGATTGACAAGCGAAACAGATGGATGATAGACAAATCCGATTATGTTGTCACCTATGTCCGCGGTATCGGCGGTGCGTATAAATATAAGGAGATTTCAGAAAAGAAAGGGAAAACAGTTATAAATCTATAGCCGTAAAAATTTTTTAAATTATAGAAAAATGGAAATGCTATATCGTAGGGGCAGGCGTCCCCGACTGCCCGTGTTTTAGATGTATTTTCGGACAGTCGAGGACGACTGTCCCTACATTTATCAAATATGGTATCCTTTATAATTCAAGCCTTGCAATTTCGGTGTAATCGGTCATATCGTAAACCCTGATATATTCCTCGCTTACAATATAAAATTCATTATTGATATAAAGTCCGCGAAGCTCTGAATTCACAGCGTTCAGCTTGATTTGCGCCAACTGCTTAAATCCGCCGTTTTCAAAGGTGTAAATATGATATTCGTTTCCGTAATTTCCCCAAAGCGAAAAACCGATTAAATTGCGCTTGTAGTCCACAAGCGATGCCTTGTGGTCATACAGTGCATTGGAATACTGTTCCTCAATTACGGTTTTTGCGCCCTCGGTAACATTGGAAGGATCGGAAATATCAAACATTGAAAGCTTCATACCTTTAGTGCGACCGGTCTGCTCATCAGCATCCTGACCAAGTCCCAAAAGCTTACCCTCGCCATAAGGGAAAAGGTAGTTAGAAAAGCCGGGGATTTTTAAGGCGCCTATAATTTTAGGATTTTCGGGGTCGCTTAAATCGGCACTAAAAAGCGGGTCTACCTGACGGAAGGTGACAAAATAGGCAATATCACCCATAAACCTTACCGAGTACACCCTTTCATCGGGTGCAAGGTTTTCTATTGCGCCAAGCTGTTCCAAGTTGGAATTTAAAACCACAAGGGAATTTGATTGCTTTATTTGATAGCTTACTATATTGCCGTCCCTTGTTTCAACACCTTTTGAAAGTGTGGTCACAAAGCGGAAATTGCCCTTGTGTTCATCAATAGAAAACTGATTTAGCAGACTACCCTCGATTTTGCCCTCTGCCTTAAGCTCAACCTTTCCGTCATTTATCGAATAACGGATGATAGGGGTTGAGTCATCAAAGGTATAGCCTGCGGTTATAATATTTTTTGTACTGCAGTAAACTGTCTGGGTGCCTCCCAAAACCGATTGGGTACCTAAAAGCGAGCCGTCCTCAACAGAAAAGCCGCAAATTACAGTATATCTCGGATGCTCACAGTTTTCACTTATCTTAACCGTATCGGCTTCTACCGTACCGTCAAAATCCTCACAGCAGACCGCAGGAATATAGGTTGAGGGAGTTTTCTCTACAATGTCATTTACAGTAATATTAAAATCGGTTATGAGATAAAGCTTATCACCGATTACTCTCGAGGTGTTATAGTATCCGCTTTGCTTACATTCATAAAGCTTTTTGGGAGCTTCGGGTGATGAAACATCATAAATAAGGGCGGTTGTAGTGCCCATTCTGCCCTTACCGTTGTTTCCCATAACGACAATCCGTTTGCCAACAAGATACATCTGGTCGAGCATATAAAAATCACTTTTATCAAAGGAAACCGTGCTTACAAGCTCGGGCTTTTTGCCTGCCTTTATAATTCTCAGCTTTTGTGTGTTGTGTGCAAGGCTGTATATATACTTACCGTCTGTAATAACAATATCCGATTCTGCAACACCCTCAACCTGTGTGTTGGTTTCGGAATATTCCGCACCGTTGCCTACATCTGCATCATCGGCAGCTTCGGCTTTAAGCATCACATCATCGGTAACATATTCATAAATAACCTCAGCCTCAGCATCATCCGTTGCGTTTTTAGCCCAGCCGCCGGTAAGGAAATCGTATGCTTCATCTATAAAAGAGGGTTGGAATTTTTTTACCGCCTGATAAATATCACCGTAGGACACCTGCTTCACAGGTGCGGCGGGAATTGCGCCCTGCTCGGTTTTAAGCGCAAAAACCGAAATCACAAGTGCAAAGCAGGTAACCACTGCCGTTGCCACGCGGGTTATAACAAGCCGTGACGGTGCTTTGGCTTTGGGAGCATTTATTTTTCTTAAAACCTTTTGCTTTATATATCCGTCTGCGCGGATTTCGTCCATTTTTTCCCTGTAATCCTTTTCAAACATTATAAATCATCCGCCTTTATTGTTTTTTTAAGTATTGCTCTGGCTCTGCTCAGGTGGGTTTTAACGGTGGAAGGGTTAAGCTTTTCGATTTTGGCAATTTCATTTACCGAATAGCCGCAATAATAGTGTAAATGTATCACTGTGCGATACTTGACAGGCAGCTTCAAAACAGCCGACAAAACATCGGTCTCATCACAAGTTTGAGGTGCAACAAGCTTTTCATCCAAGCCCTCGGTCTTTTTAAACCAAAAGGAGGTTTTAAGGCTGTTACTGCAATTCACCGTAATGCGCAACAGCATTGCCTTCACATGCTCCTCGCTTTGCATTTTCTGCCACACCTTAAGGTAACGCAAAAATACCTCCTGCAGAATATCGTCACTATCATTAGAGCTTTTTGTGCGCACAAAAGCCAGCCGATAAACCGTATCGGCATATTTTTCAAAAGCCGCTTCAGGTGAAGCAAAATTGATATTTTCTGCCATTTTTACACTATCCATAGCCATCCCCCTCACCTACAATACTTTTTAAACACGCAAAAGGTTTCAAAATTTTCCAAATTTTTAAATTTCTTGTATATGTAATTTTACGCCTGCTTGTCTCAGGCGGTTTGAAAGCTCGTTATAGTCAATATTTTCAAAATCGTCAGCTATAGCCGCGGCAATGCCTGCCGCCTCCCCTGTGACAGCACAGGCAGGTATAACCCTTGTTATATCCCACATATCATCCTCAACCGAAATACATCTGCCGCAAGCCACAAGATTTTTAATTTCCTTACCGTAAAGACAACTAAAAGGTATTTCATACACAGGTCCCGGCTTTCGCCAATCACTTATTATACCAATACTGTCATCAAAATACTTAAAGCTTTCGGTATCATTCATAGAATACGCACCCGCTATGCACCTCGTCATTCTGACCTGCGGCACAGTAGCAATACTGCAAACAGCGTGTGATTGGTCTATACCGCCTTTTTTCAGAAAATCCTGCTTAATAGCAGAATGTGCCTCAACCGTCATTTCGGTAAGCTCCCTTGAGGTAAGACCGCAATACCGTTTTCGTTTGTCCTCGGCTTCGGCTTTTTTATACTTTTCGGGAATATCCGAAAAGCCCAGCGGATTAAGCCGATACTTGTTTTCCAAAAGCTCATAATACCACGAAGCCAAAACATTTCCCTGCCCGAAAACACGGGTTTTGGCACCCGAATAAAGGCACAAATCGGCATCACCCGTTGAATCAACAAATGAATTTGCGGTAAAGGCTTGCCTACCGTCCTTACCCTCAGTTATAACTGCGGTAATCCTTTGGTTTTCAACATTACAGCCGCAAACAGCTGTGCCGTACAAAAGCTCTACCCCGTTCTGAATTAAAAGCCCTTCACAAAGAATGGCAAACAAATTGGCATTAAACTGTACCTCAAAGCGGTGCTTAGCCTTGCCTTCGGCATCGTTTTCAATCCAAGCATAGCCCCTTTTACCGCCATCTACGGTCGGCTCATATCCATACTTCACCGATAAGCGCAACAGCTCCTCCGCAATACCGAAGCTAACCTGTCTGCCCTTGCCGTCACAAAGAGGCAAATAAATAGTTATAAGCCCGGCTGTTGCAAGACCGCCCAGCATATACATTTTTTCAATCAAAAGCACCCTTTTGCCTTGTCTGCCCGCCGCTAAAGCGGCAGAAATTCCGGCAATACCTCCGCCGGAAACAATGACATCATAGTGCCCTTTTATTTCTGTTTTTCTTAAAGGCTCAGTAATATACATAAAAGCTTCCCCCTGAATTAACCCAACAATACATCGGTTGCAAGCATAATACAAAAGCCCACAAGCAACGCATAGGTTGCTCCGCGCTCGCTTCCGTGTGCGTGAGTTTCCGGTATCATTTCATCACTTATCACATAAAGCATTGTGCCGCCTGCAAAGGCAAGCGCAAAGGGCAGTATAAATGACGCCACGCTTACTGCAAAATAGCCTATCAGGGTGCCTGCAACCTCAACAAGACCGGTAATCATAGCGCACACAAAGGTACGGCGCGGAGATACTCCTGCCGCCAGCATAGGTGCAATAATAACCATACCCTCCGGAATATTTTGCAGTGCTATACCTCCGGCAATAATAAGCGCCTGTGTGCTGTCCCCCGAGCCAAAGCCTACACCTGCGGCAATACCCTCAGGCAAATTATGTATGGCGATAGCTGTGACAAACAAAAGTACCTTGCTTAAATTCGTATTGTTATGAGCTTCCGCATCCGTTCCCATCAGCTTGTGGAGATGGGGTACGAGCTTATCTATAAGGTTGAGGCAAAAAGCGCCTGCAAAAATCCCGATAACGGTAATAACAAGCCCGTATTTTCCTCCGTAATCCAAAGACGGAATAACCAGCCCAAAAACTGCCGCCGCAAGCATAACCCCTGCCGCAAAGGACAGCACGATATCCGAAAATTTGTGTGAAATATTTTTAAATATAAATCCTATCAAAGCACCGGCAACGGTTGCGCCGCCAACACCCAATGCAGTTAATAATACAAGCTCCATTTTTTCTCCCTTAACACAAGTTCCCACGCCACGCATTAAACCATGTGCGGTGTGGGAACTCTTTAGTTTATTCCTCGCTGAAATCGTCCTTGCCAACTCCGCAAAGAGGGCAGACAAAATCCTCAGGCAAATCCTCAAACTTTGTGCCTGCAGCTATTCCGTTATCGGGATCACCTGCCGCTTCGTCATAAACCCAGCCGCATACATTGCAAACATACTTTTTCATTTCACTTACCTCCTTTTAAAAATTATAATACCAATGAAGGTGCTGAATAAACCCTTGCTGCCAATTCCTGATTAAGCATATAAAGGCTTTTAGGGTCGGAGCCGAACAATTCCATTTTTGAAATCAAATCATTGGCATTTGTTTCCTCCTCACCCTGCTCCTTAACAAACCAATCAAGGAACTGCATTGTGCGGAAATCTCTTACATCATAAGCCGCACCGTAAATATCATTAATGAGAGACGTTACATATTTTTCGTGTTCCAGACCCGCTTCAAGCACCTGCATATTTTCCTCAAAAACCTTATCAGGCTTTGCTATTTCCTCAAGGGTGACAGGCATATTTTCATTTTGCAGATAGGTGTAGAAAAGCATTGCGTGGTCTCTTTCCTCCTGTGCCTGCACCATATACCAATTTGCAAAGCCGTCAAGTCCCTTTGCCTTGAAATAGTTGGAAAAATCCAGATAAAGGTATGCCGAATAAAACTCCTTGTTTATTTGGTTGTTTAGCAATTCATGTACTTTCTTATCCATTTTTTAAAGCTCCTTATATTTTTTATTTTATTTCCTCGAAATCAGCGGCGCCGTGCTTACATAAAGGACAGATGAAATCCTCGGGCAGAACATCACCCTCATAAACATAACCGCAAATTTTGCAGACATAACCCTTTTTACCCTCAGTCTGGGGCTTTGGCTTAACATTATTTTGATAGTAGGTGTAGGTCATGGTTTCTCTGTCGGAGATTACCCTTGCCTCGGTTACAGAGCATATAAACATTCCGTGAGTATCAAAATCAACATACTGCTCAACCTTAAGGGACATAAAGGAATTTATGTTGCGCGGCAGGAAAACAAGACCGTTATCCGAGCGAAGCGGCTCGCAATCGGCAAATTTATCGGTGTTTCTGCCGCTTGTGAAACCGAATTTTTCAAACACTGCAAAGGGGGCATCCACCGTCAGGCAGTTTATATTCATAATACCCGTCTGCTTAATAACATGATGAGAATAATTTTCCTTATTAATTGTAACCGCAATTCGGTTGGGTGTATTAGTTACCTGCGTAACGGTATTAACTATTAAACCGTTATCCTTTTTGCCGTCATTAGAGGTCACAACATATAGCCCGTAACCGATATTGAAAAGGGCTGTCAGGTCGTTCTTATTTGCTGTGGCATCCTGCTGTGCCAAATATTCCCTGCAAAGCTCCTCAGAGAGTGCATCAAGCTGTGCCAGACTTTCCTCGTTAAGTGCGGATAGAATTTTAACCGTATTCTCAGCAAAGGTGAGGTTTTTGCTTTTTTCGAGCATTTCCCTCATAACCTTTGCGGCAAGGGGCGCCCAGCTACCGTTTTCTATAAATGCAACTGTGCGGTTGCTGAAATTCCTCTCGGTCAAATGGCTGATAAATTCACGCATAAAGGGGAATATTTCTGCGTTATAGGTGGTTGTGGCAAGCACAAGCTTGCTGTAACGGAAGGCATCCTCAACAGCCTCTGCTATATCGCATCTTGCAAGGTCGTTTACCACTACCTTCGGGCAGCCGTTTTCCTTTAATTTCTCGGCAAGAAGGGTAACCGCCTTTTTAGTATTCCCGTAAACCGAGGTATACGCAATAACTATACCCTCCTCCTCGGGCTGATAGCTTGACCAAGTATTATATTTATCAATGTAATAGCCAAGATTTTCCTTAAGAACAGGGCCGTGGAGTGGGCAGATAATCTCAATATCAAGACCTGCCGCCTTTTTTAACAGATTTTGCACCTGAGCGCCATACTTGCCAACTATACCGATATAGTAACGGCGAGCCTCACATGTCCAATCCTCCTCCACATCCAGCGCTCCGAATTTTCCGAAGCCGTCTGCCGAGAATAAAACCTTGTCTGTACTGTCATAGGTCACGATAACCTCCGGCCAATGTACCATTGGTGCTGTAACAAAGGTAAGATTATGTTTTCCGAGTGAAAGTGTGTCCCCCTCACCCACAACTATCTGCTTTTCCGCAAAATCGGTGCCGAAAAAGTTTTTCATCATTGCAAAGGCTTTAGCTGATGACACAATTTTTGCATCGGGATAAGCCTTGACAAAATTCATAATATTTGCCGAATGGTCAGGCTCCATATGCTGAATAATCAGGAAATCCGGCTTTCTGTTGCCGAGTGTGTTTTGAATATTATCCAACCATTCGTGGGTGAAAGAGGCATCCACCGTATCCATAACAGCGATTTTTTGGTCTAAAATCGCATAGGAATTATATGATATTCCGTTGGGAACCTCATACTGTCCCTCAAACAGGTCAACCTTATGGTCATTGACACCAATATATTTGATATCGTTTGTGATAATCATAATGTTTCTCCTTTAAAATACATTAAGGTAATTATATTATTTCTCAATTAAATATTCAACCATTTTTTTGAAAATTATTCAAGAATTTTTCCGTCTGTGGATATTGTTACCACCTGCCACGGAATAAATTTACCGCTTTGCATAAGCGCCCTCTTTACTGCATTCTCGATACCGCCGCAGCAGGGCACCTCCATACGGACCACCTTCACGCTTTTGATATTGTTATTTGAAATAATTTGTGTCAGCTTTTCGGCATAATCGCCCTCATCAAGCTTGGGACAGCCAATAAGTGTAATATGATTGCGGATAAAATCGTTGTGAAAATTACCGTAGGCAAAGGCTGTGCAATCGGCTGCGATAAGCAGATTGGCATCTTCAAAATAAGGCGCATTAACCGGCACAAGCTTTATCTGGCAGGGCCACTGAGAAAGCTGACTTGTAACAGCCACAGATTTCACTGTCGGTGCCTGCGCTTCTCGCTTAATAACCTTGGAATTAGTACCCGGGCAGCCACATGGCAGTGTGCCCCCTGCTTTTTTAAGCTTTGCCTTATTAACCGCGGCCTCGTCATAAGCAGGTGCCTCCCTTTCCTCAAATGTTATGGCATTTGTCGGGCATGCAGGCAAGCAGTCGCCCAAACCGTCACAGTAATCCTCACGGGTGAGCTTTGCCACTCCGTTTACCATCTCAATCGCTCCCTCATGGCAGGCAGCGGCACAGGCACCGCATCCGTTGCATTTTGCTTCGTCTATCCTTATGATTTTTCTTATCATTACAAAATCCTCCCTAAAAGCATTTTCCGTCTTTGCAATCCTCCGCCGTTCCTTTGCGGTAGCAAAGCTCATTAGGGCATTGCTTTTTCTCAAAAAAGTCTACAATGTTTTTTACCGTTGTCTCGGCAATATTTTCAAGCGCATCCTCGGTTAGAAACGCCTGATGCGAGGTTACTATAACATTCGGCATGGATATAAGTCTTGCCAAGGTGTCATCCTCCAAAATGTGTCCTGAGTTATCCTCAAAAAACAAATCGGACTCCTCCTCGTAAACATCAAGACAGGCGGCTCCCACCTTTCTCGATTTAATTCCTGCAAGCAGTGCCTCGGCATCTACCAGTGCGCCCCTTGATGTATTAAGAATAACAACCCCGCGTTTGCATTTTTCAAGCGCTTCGGCATTAATTATATGATGTGTTTCCTCGTTAAGCGGGCAATGAAGTGAAATAATATCACTGTTTGCAAACAGCTCGTCAAGCTCAACATACCTTACCGTGTCACCGTTATCCAAGCCCTCTGCCGGAAATTTATCGTAAGCCAAAACCTTCATTCCAAAGCCGCGGCAAATATCAATAAATACCCGTCCTATTTTACCTGTGCCTATTACTCCGACAGTTTTGCCGTGAAGGTCAAAGCCGGTAAGCCCCGAAAGGCTGAAATTAAAATCCCTCGTTCGGATATATGCCTTGTGAATACGGCGGATAGAGGTGAGCAATAAAGCCATTGTATGCTCTGCAACTGCATAGGGTGAGTATGCAGGCACTCGCAGTACATGAATTTTACCGAAGGCATACTTCATATCCACATTGTTAAAGCCTGCACAGCGCAATGCCAGCACCTTAACACCCATATCAGCCAGGCTGTCAATAACAGCGGCATTTACTGTATCATTAACAAAAGCGCAAACACCGTCATACCCCTGTGCCAGCTCAACCGTATCCTCATTGAGCTTGGTTTCGTAATATTTAAAGGTTATTCCGTACTTCTCACCAAACCTTTCAAAGGAAGGCTTGTCATACGGTTTAGTATCAAAAAAAGCAATTTTTATCCTGTTTTCCATTTTCAAATTAAAACCTCCTTGCTTTTCTGGGATTATTATAGTACAATAAAGATAATATTTCTGTTGAATTTTCAACAAATGGAGAGAAAAATGAAAAAATATTATAAAATTTTAGAAAAATGCCCTTTGTTTGATAATATCGAAAGTGAAAATCTCTTTAAAATGCTCCGATGTCTCGGTGTCAAGGTTGAAAGCTTTGACAAAAAATATACCATTATGTCAGAGGGTAGCCCTGCCAGATATATCGGTATCGTTTTGTCGGGCTCGGCACAGATTATTCAGGTGGATTACTTTGGTTTCAGGAGCATATTAAGCAATATTGAGCCATCTCAGGTATTCGGCGAAGCCTTTGCCTGCGCCGAAATCAAGTCAATTCCCGTAACGGTAGTTGCAAACGAGCCCTGCGAGGTTATGCTTATTGATTGCAGTCACATCCTGCATACCTGCTCAAATAACTGCGGCTTTCATCAGCAGCTTATATTCAACCTTATGAAGGACCTTGCCGCAAAAACAATTTCATTTCACCAAAAGCAGGAAATCACCTCAAAGCGCACAACCAGAGAAAAGCTTATGACATATTTGTCCCTTCAGGCAAAAAAAGAGGGCTGTAACCGCTTTCAGATACCCTTTAACCGTCAGGAGCTTGCAGATTACCTCGAGGTTGACCGCAGCGGCTTGTCGGTAGAAATCAGCAAGCTGAGGAATGAGGGTGTGCTGTATAGTAAGAAAAACACCTTTGAGCTGTTAGAAAAATATTAAGCCTCAACCGATAAAACCTATTTGACAATTTTAAAGCCGGCGACTGTGAAAACAGCCTCCGGCTTTAATTCTGTTAATTTTCATCCCTTATATTTGCGTCTCGTAGCCATACCGCCTCTGATGTGGCGCTCCTGCTTGTTTTTTTCGAGCACCTCCTTTACCATACGGTAAAGCTGCGGATTTTCATAATAAAGCTTCTGGGTCACATCCTTGTGCACTGTGGACTTAGAAATTTTAAACACCTTTGCAGTGGCGCGAACGGTGGCTCCTGTATCTAATATGTACTCCCCTAATATTACTGCTCTGTCCTGTACCTCATCTCTCATACAATCAACTCCTATTATACTAATTAATTGTATGAAAAAATATAGACGGTTATTCTATCCTTTTTAAGACTAATACAACAAAAACAGCTATATATTTTATCGTAATTTAAGAATAGATATCTCTAAAACAATGCTGATTAATTCTGACTTAACAATCGATGATGTTTCTCCAAGGCTTAATTTTAGTGACAGAAACTATTTCTCGCTTGTGTTTTAAAAAGCAACCGGCTTCTCCCCTGCACTATTCAGAAAAATAAGCAAATCTTAAAAATAACAAAAGATAACGGGAATATGTTCTATAAATAGTATGTTAGATTAAAAGGTTCAAATCTATAACATTTAATTTTTCAAGCGCTTGTGCTTTTGTGAGTTGTTTAGCAATGATAATTACTCTCTTTTGTAATTTATATGTGTATTATATCGCAAATTGTTCTTTATTGTAATAAAATAAAGAAAGAGTGTTCATAATGAGAAAATTATGAACACTCAATTGGCGGAGACGGCGAGATTCGAACTCGCGGGGGATTGCTCCCTAACTGATTTCGAGCAAAAGGCAGTATCTACCGCACCGCCCCTCTCCGTCCCTGAAAACTGCAATATTTCCATCTGTTCTGCGAGAAATTGAAAAACTAATGATTTTTTGCGAGAAATTTGCGAGATAGATGCGAGAAAACCCTTAAAACCTTTGTGTATTCTCGGGCAAAGAAAACACAAGGAGAATAAAAATGAACCAAGAAAAACAAAGAGAAGCATACGAAAAGATGCTCAAAAAATGCCCCGATATCTTAACACCAATGAAAGCAAACCGATGGTCACCCGTCGGCAAGAACACAATCTACACTGCACTCAAAAATGGTGAGATTGAATCCTACACCTACAAAGGCGGTTACATCTTCACTAAGGACGCCTTCATTGATTACCTCGTCAAGACCGCAAACGATAAAGGCAGAGGATATTCCATCCAAGGTGATAAAAAATGTTGAACAGCCTACCGCAAGTGCTTTCGGGCGAACAAGTGCGGTGCGCCTTGCACATCAGCAAACGCAAGTGCGCTTGGATGCTTAACAACGGCTTCATCAAATGCCAAAACACCGGCAAAAGAACAAGAAAATATACTGTGCTGAAGGAAGATCTGCTCACCTACATAGGGGATTCTGCAAACCACCCTGAAAAATACGTTACACCCTACGCCGAGTTCTCAACGGCAAAGTATAATAAAAATCGAAAACAATATCAGCGCAAAGCAGGATTTCCTTACTCTCTGCCGTCAACCTTCCGACCGTGGCTCGAACAAGAATTCGAAACTGTTCCCGATGCACTCACCATACCGCAAGTCATCACCATCACTGGCTATACCGATAACACCGTGAACCGCTGGCTCCGCCAAGGCCACCTGAAGTCCGTCCAAACCCAAACCACAAAAATTATATCTAAGGTATGGCTCATCGACTTCTACTGCTCCTACGCCTACACCATAACAAATATGTCCGATAAGCACATAAAACTCCTGCAAAAGTTCTTTAAACAAAACGGCGGCAAGTAACCCTTGCCGCCACAGCTTTTGTAGTGATTGACTATTCACACTTTTTACGATATAATATTATTGCAATTCATAAATCTGAACCTTTTCAATGAGAGCTATTGAAAATTGGCTAACTAATCTTCTGTAATGCTATTATGAGGATTACCCTTTGAGGTTTATAGCAATAGGTCGCCCTATGGTTAGTCACATGCTTTTATGGATTGACTAACATCTAGGGAGGCAATCGGCTTCTTTCCAATACATTATGGAAAAAAGCAAACAAAAATTTATGGACTTAAACAGAGAAACAGCAATGCGTCTTTGGAATAAGTCTTTCGGCAAGGAAACAAAAGTAAAAGACTTTGCCGGCAGAACAATAGCCAAAGGAGCATACAATGACCGCAACAGTGATTGCGGTTGGAATGTAGATCACGTCCTACCACAAAGCAGAGGCGGTGTTACCGCCGACCACAATCTTATCTGTTGTCATATTCATACCAATGATGAAAAAGCAGATAAATTCCCGTGCTTCAGCGCAAACGGCGTAGCTTTCGAAATTATCAAGGTTCAAAACCACTATGAAATACGCCATAAATCGAACAAACCCAAGCAACAAAAAGAAACACAGCAAACTGTAGATTTCTTCGATTCGGCGGCAGGTGTCAGGTTTTTCAAAAAACTCAAGGGAATACAGAACAAAAAACGATTTGTCGGCACTGTGTCGGTATTTCTTCACAACGTTACGAACAATGCGGTTGTAGATTTTATCGAAGAATTGTTTGGTGATGAAAACGTATCTTTTAGCGCAAAAACCAATTATACTTCTTTTTACACCTTGGGAAGTTGTGCTCGAGGACAGAATGTTCAGGTTAAAATTAGCAACTATAATATGCCGCTTCAAGATGATATGAGCGCTTTGTTAGACAAATGTATTCTTTTAAATACATACCTATCCTCATATTTTTTAGAATGTGAGTATATAAACGGGTTTGATATTTATTACCGCATTGATTGCTTTGATGATAAATCAAAAATGTATGGCAATAACTTTGAACCCGTAGATAGTCTTTACTCACAAGCAAAGAACTCAATGTTTGTAAACGAACTTGTGCTCATCAATACTGAAGCAGGCGAAAAAGTTGAGAAAAAGCCATATTTAGATTATACCGAGTATAATTATGTGTTTACAAATCTATCTAAAAACTTAAAAAAGGAGGCAAACGGAAAGTAAAAAAGCCTTTGCCTCATAGATGAAATGATTTGAGAGAATGACGGGCGACAGTCATTCTCCCTTTTTAATTCTCTTGACAAACCACCTATCATATTTTATAATAAAATCACAAACAAATGATAGGTGAATTCATTATGAAATATTTAGTTAAGAAGATGCGCGAGCTTGCAGGTATGAGCCAGGAGCAGTTCGCCAAAGAAATCGGTACTACTGTTGTTTCCATCAATCGTTGGGAGAATGGTAAGTCGATACCCAATCCTATGGCGCAAAACCAACTTAATCTTTTCTGCGCCAACCACAATATTGATATCGCGGACGTAATTGTTAAAAAGTATTTTTACGAACAAGATGACGATAGACTTATTCTTTATCACGGCTCTAAAGAAGGTCTCAACGGAACAATTCAACCCAAGAGCCGAGAGGACTGTGACTTTGGTGTTGGCTTCTATACTGGCACAGATACCATCCAACCTTTGACTTTAGTTTGCGGTGAACCAAACCCAAAGTTCTACGTAGTAGACTTAAATCTTGACGGTCTAAAGGTTCTTGATCTTGAACTTTGTTTAGACTGGGCAATGGTGGTCGCATATCATCGCGGCTATATGGATACAATAAAAGGTACTGTGTTGTATGAAAAGTATGCACACCTGTTTGACGGTTACGATATGGTAATCGGTTATATTGCCAACGATCGCCTTTACACCGAGCTTACCCGTTTCTTCAATGGAGATATTACCGACACTGCACTTATGAACTGCCTAGTCGCTCTTGACCTTGGCAAACAGTATGTTGCTAAGACTCAAAAAGGATGCGATGCATTTACTATTGTTTCCGAATCGGATATTTATCCGATGGAACTTACTGCTCTTCAGGAAAAGGCGGCAATACGCAGAAAAGAAAGCTATGCTGTTGCAAGTCAAATTGAAAAACAGTACAGACGTGTCGGCAAGTATTTCGATGAGATTTTGAGAGGTGAATGAGATGCTTGATGTATTTGAATTAACTCTATGCGATATGCAGGGTAAACTCTTTGAGATGTCTGCCACTGAAGGCTTTTCAAGTGAATCCTTCATCAAGACTTTCATGCTTTCTAACACAGCTGCTGACCTTGATAAAATTTTCAATCATATGCAGTGGGCAGGCCAAGGATATATCATCGACCGCCTGAAAGAGCAAAATGCAGATACTCTTGCAACAAACGGCGATTTGTACGACAGCGAAACGCTTTATTGGTCCGGCTATCTCTACCGCTATTGGCATTTCTATACAGGAGAATCAAGTAAAGAAATTTATAAACAAGCTCCCGTTTCGCTTATGCGTTCTATGTATTTGATGTATCATACTATGAGTCCCGAGATGGCAATCGACCGACTAAAAGAATCCTACGCAAGAAAACGTAAATAATCTAAAAGTTCTATAAACAAAATAAATAAAACACCCAAAATAGGTTGAGCATACTTTTATGCGCAACCTATTTTGAGTTGTAGCTGAGTTTATATTTTATTCATAGCATGCACTAAAAGCAGGTCTCATATCTTCAATCTGTCCTCGCGATATTCCGTACTTTGCAGCAAGCTTTTCCCAATTGTTACGTACCGTTTCCGTGATTTCGTTAGCAATCTTAGTAGCATCCTCCTCTTTAATTCCAAAACGATGAGCTGTTTCAATCGCAAGTGGAATAGAGATGCGGTTGTCATTTTCGTTTACATTTAGCGACAACTCGTCACCGTAAGGCACAGGGTTTACGTCGTAAAGCGGAGATAGAACCCATCCACTCTTCTTCAAAATGAACGCATGATTTCTCAAATGATCATCAGTGCTCGAGACTGCCATATTAAATACAATACGTTTCCATAATTCAATTAAATCTGCGGTTGGATTCGCTCCGTTTGCTATAATTATAGATGCAAGATCTAAATAGCTTGAGCCATCTGCAGCTGAGGCACCGTCTGTCTTTCCAAGCAAGGTCATTGCAGAAGCAAAATGAATACGTTTGTCTCCGTCGCGGTCAAAGCGCTTTACAAGAAATGTACTGCCAAGTTTAGAAAAGGTCTCAAGTTTAGACTCAGGAACATTGAGTCCGCACATGCGAGCAAGATCGTGAACAACCTTTTCCCAAGCACCCGTATTGTTGGTATCGTTTTTAGAAGGGAATTTTGCAATCCAAAGCTGTCCTTCGGTATCAACTACTGTGGCTTTCGGTCTTGCACCGCCAAGAGAAGAACCGGGTCTCAAAAGTTGATTTAACCACTTTTCATCAAGCGCAGTGTCATCATTCTCAAATTGTCTGGATGCTTCTTCTAATGTTCTGAGTGTCGCCCATGGAGGAGTAGCCGTTTCTTTATCATTTGATAAAAACTCTCCATCTTTTTCTAATTTAAAACGGATGCCGCCCATTCGACATTCGTCGTAAACACCCATCAAGAAATCGCTTCGATTTAATCTTCTGGGTTTTCTTTTCTCTCTGTCTGCAAGTTTGCGCTCTCTTTTGTTTAACAAAATTTGTCCCCAACGGTCGGGCGAGGCATCTGCAAACACACCAAAAATAGAATCACTGCTCGGATATTCTCTGCCACCATATCCCATAAAATCAGGATCAATTGAAACCGGATAGTTCGTGGATTTGAGCCAATTTTTATCAAATTCAAAAGAATATGTTTCTCCGCCTTTTATGACGTTTACGTAAAGTTTGCCAAACAACATAGGCTCATCAAAAGTAAAACTGTCATAAACGTATATGATTTTTTCATTTTTAGGCATTGTTTAGTCCTCCTTTCTTGGTGCTCTTTTTCTGATAGGCAGATTAAGGTCTTGCATTCTTCTGCCCATAACATCATCTTTTGCCACAAGCAAAAGATCTTTATCCATGTTGTTAAGGGCATGCAAAACTGCAGCATATATTCCGATAGCAACCGATGGACTACCTTTTTCTACATTCCAAAGTGAAGCTCGGCTGATTCGGGCACGTTCTGCAACAAGTTCTACAGTTAAATTTCGACGTAATCTTGCTAATTTAATCTGCTCGCCCATCGTTTTTAGTATTTCCTCTGTTGCCGGTAATATATTGTATGAAACTTTTCTCATTTTAACCACCTCTTAACGTCAATAATTATAAACCATAAACATAGTTTTGTCAATAATTATAAACGTTATATACTCAAAAAAGAGCTTTATATTATAGCGCTCATGTTTATATGGCCCATTTTTTTGCATATTGGATAGGCTTTTTATCAACAAAACACAATACAAATCAAAAATATTTTCAAAATATTCTAAAAATAAATATTGACAAACTCTCAAAATATTTGTAAAATATAATCGAAATATTTAAAAGGAGTGCTGAATATGGAGTCCAAAAAAGAAAGATTTGTTAGAATTGCAGAGGCGAGAACAAATAAAATAATTGATATGATTCGCCTTCTTGGCAATTGCTCAAGTAAGGCTACTTATGAATACTCAAAGGAAGATGTTCGCAAAATCTTCAATGCAATAGATTCTGAACTGAAAAGCGCAAAAGCCAAGTTTGAATCTTCAAGTGACGATTCTGCAAAGTTCAAATTATAATCAGGAGGAAACAAAATGGCATATTGGTATTTCCCTTCGAATGACCATGGTGAAAATAAAGGTATTAATGATTCGGGTGTAGCCACTTTTAGAGGTACGCCCTTAAAGTCTTTGGCTCGAGAGATCTGCCAAAACTCTCTTGATGCAGCGACAGGAAAAACTGTTCGTGTTGATTTCGCCAACTATGAAATTCCGACGAATGACGTTCCAGGTGCAGATGTATTGAAAGAAACTTTTGAAAAATGTTTAGCGTACTGGAACGGACAGAAAGCCAAGACCACTAAGGATTTTTTCAAAAATGCATTTGAAAAAATTAGCGCTGAAAAAATTAGTGTTTTAAGAATTAGTGATTTTAAAACAAAAGGTCTTACTGGTTCAAAGAAAACTACGGATATAAATACCGACTGGATGCGACTAACTAAATCTTCCGGATCTTCTGATAAGAAAGGCCCTGCCGGAGGATCATTCGGTATAGGTAAATTTGCGCCGTTTGCTTGCTCGGATTTTTCGACGGTATTTTATAATACATATGATATTGAGGACGAGTGCGCGTATCAGGGCGTATCCAGATTGGTAACTTTTGAGCGCGATGATGGTGAAACAACACAAGGTATTGGTTATTATGGCAACGAGCGCAATACTCCCGTTTTCGAGTCCTTGAATTTAGATCCGAGCTTTAAAAGAGATCCTGGCGATTATGGAACAGATGTGTACGTTTTGGGTTACCGTTTTTCTCAAGAGGATTGGGAAACGGCAATCGTTGTTTCTATCTTGGATAGTTTTCTTGGTGCAATTTGGAATGAAAAACTTACTGTTAATGTAGGCAATGTGAAAATTGATAAATCTACATTAGCAGATCTTATGGAAGAATATGCCGAAGAACTTACAAACACTTACGTTCTGGAATATTACCAGGTACTAACAAGCCCTGAAACCAAATGGTTTGAAAACAATCACCTGGGATTAGGAATAATAAAGCTTGGTTATCTGCTTAACGGCAACGAATTTCATCGCAAAGTGGCTATGATTCGTCAAACGGGAATGAAAATCAAGGATGGAGATAGAATTAACGGTTTTATTTCCTTTGCGGGTGTTTTGTTTATCGATGGAGACGCAATTAACGAAAAGCTTCGCGCTCTTGAAAATCCCGAGCACACTGAGTGGCAACCCGACCGTGCAGCAAATCCTTTTGAAGCAAAACAGCTCATTAAATCGATAAATGATTATATGAAAAAGTGCTTGGAAGAACTGGTTGAACAAGGCCCCCAAAACGAAATGGATGCTGTTGGTGTAGGAAACTTCATACCTGACACTCCTGATGATGAGAAAAACCAGAATAAAGAAGAAGCTATTTCGGACACCGTTTTGGAAATAGAAAAGCGAGTTATTGATCGTAAATACATTCCGGATGTTGTATCTGTGGAAAACGGCGATGACGAATCTGAGAAGAAGGTAGATCCTGTAGATGGTGAGCTTGATGAGGATTGGGTGCATGAAAAACCTAAGAATCCGCCTGTCGATCCTCCAAGACCTCCGCAACCGGTAGACTATGTTGACGGCACAGAGAAAACGGTAAGTGCGCCTAAAGAAATTAGGCCCTCAAAATTTATGTATATTTGTAGCAATCCGGATGAAGGCAAATATATGGTGGATTTTATTCCTTCTGAAGATTCGGATTACGGAACATTAAGTTTTTTCCTCTCTGGTGAAACCGAAGCCTATAAAGCGGAATTGGTTAGCGCTTCGCAAATCGGCGGTTCGGGATTGAATATAAAAGATAATTCGCTGACTGGATTACGCTTTGAAAAAGGCCAACATATCAGAATAAATTTGCAAATAACTCATAAAGATTATTGTTCAATGGAGGTGAAGGCATATGTTAATAAGAAATAAGTATTTTCCGTATCCAGTGATTGCTAAGGGAAATGAATCATATGCCACAGCTACATTTACCAGTGATGTGGATTTTGAGAAGAATGGTTTTTACGTAAAATTCATTCTTAAAGCATCTTCAAACAATGATGGTATCAATGAGTTAATTAAATCCAAGAAAGTGTCTTTTGTTCATCATATTGAATGTGTGCAAACCTGCTATAGACATGCGGTAATCACTCAAGAAGAGGAAGAGGTATTTCAGATTCATCAAAGCAAGCTGAACGGTGCCGTACAAATAAGCACTGTAATTGTTGCAAACGAAGATCTAATCGGATACAAAAACCCTGACTTTTCTGCTGATTACAAAGGATTCTCTTTTAATATCAAAAGAGGATGTCTTCTTGCAATAGGCGGATGTGTTGAAATTGAACTCAACAAACAAAAGGACGATTTGGAAAACACGTCCTCTATCTTTTCTATTGCTCCAAATCTTGATCCTAACGAAACAGTTATAAATGTTGATGTCAGCAGTACTAAGCCTAAAATTGTTATTAAAATTCCTGTTAAAGGTTGTAACATTTATAAAAATTTAAGTACCAATCTTGAGTTACAGAGTATAATGCATTCAATGATTATAATTCCTGCGTTGGTCCAAGTATTTGATGAATTAAAAGCATCACGATATGAATTATATAACTTTAGTGAGTGCAGATGGTTTAAAGCGCTTACAAAGGCCTGTAAGAATTTAAAAATTGAACTTAATGAGCAAGGTTTGGAAAATTTAGATTCTTACAGAACAGCACAGCTGTTAATGGATTCGCCTACAATGAAGGCGCTTACATACTTGGCAGGAGGTTCTGACGATGAGGATTAAGTTTATTACAGAAGAGGGCCTATTGGCTGCCAAAAGTAACTACCCTACTATTTTCAAAGAGGTAATTAAAAAGAAGTCTGCTGATCTTCCCACTCTTATGAACGACAACACCATTATAAGAGATAGTTCCATAGAGATTGAAGAGTTTTCTTTTGATATGTCACAAGATCGGCCCACTGCAACGGATGTTGAGAATATTAGGCGTGTTTACAACCATATGAAAGGCCTTAGCGAATCTCAGGCGTCTGATGAAAGAATTTGGGTTGCCTTTACACTTTATCAAGGGTTAGATTATATGAGATATCGTTGGATGCCCGAGAATGAAGGAGATAAATTTGACCGCTTCTTTTTTAAGAATGCTAAACACGGTTATAGTAAAAGGCCTCTGTTTAGAAACGGTGTCGCCCGTTTGTGGTGGATAGGATATCACACTTATGATGCAAAAAGTGCAAATCCTTATGAGCTGACCGAATTTGTTTGCAGAGATCAGGACTATATTAATAATCTTTTGGATATCGGTTTTGCAAGCAATGCGACAATTTCTAAGGCGGTTATTGGGGCCTTGTTGGATGCAGAAAAGAATGGTGTGGCCATAAATCGTGATTTGGTCCGCTCAATTTCTCAGTATGTAAATTTGCTTGGCGGAATTTATGTTCTTGACTGCTTGTCTTATGATGAGATTTATAGTAAAATAAAGGAAAAGATTGGTTTTTAATAAATTACCGGAGGGTTAATGGATGAAATGTTTTAATTGTGGATGTGATATAGTTGATACCGGGCTTAGTTCTTGTGCCAACTGCTCGGCAATACTTAATACAACAAAAAGCAATTTTATCTCATACATTGGCACTCCGGATAGCCTGGCTGGTTATCAGAAGTCGTATAAATTGTTGCTACTGAAATACATTATTGAAGCTGTGTTGGACGAAAGCGAGGCCTCTGTAGCAAGGGTAATTCCCTCCATTAAGGAGTTTTACCTCGAAAGAAAAAATAAGGGATTGCAGCCGGATTATGAGGTTGATACACGCATTTCCGAAATTGAAAACTCGTCAGATTATGATGTGTTTGCAGTTATCAAAAGTCAGCCGTTTAAGGTTATAAACGAAAAAGGTTATTTGTTTTTAAATCACAATTCAAACGATAAACTTGTTTTTGTTTTTAATGACGATATTTCCGACGCTATGTCGCGTGACGAATGGCGTAAACTTTTGGAAATTATAAACGCGAAAATTGCTCTTTACTTTAATCGTTATGATAGTCTTAATAATGTTTCGGTTACAATTGAGGAAACGCCTTGTGTCCAGGTTGAAGAAATTATAAAAGCGAAAAGCAAGGATAATTTAGATCTGTCTTTGTCTGTATTGGAAATTATCAACCTAAGCGTAAGAGCAAAAAACATTTTGATGCGCAATAAACTCTATACTATTGGCGAAGTTATGAAATTTATTGAATATAACGATTTGCGATATCTGGAAAACATGGGCCAAAAAACTTATGAAGAAATTATGACGTTGATACAGTTTTCTGATTTTCGGGTGTCTGCAAGTTCAGATCCAAATAGTATAGCCTCGTTATTTGCTGGCAATACATACCACTTATTTGTGGAGTTTTGCGAAAGAAATGGTATGACAACACTATCAGATCTTAATGGGTTTGATTTTACATTATTGCTTAACGAACCAGGGTTTGGAGTCGGGAAATTAAATGCTATAAAAGAAAAATATAATAATTTGGTGCATGAAGGATCTTCTTTTCATAACTATGATGAGCAGGAAGAAACTTCTGCGGAAGCACAACCAGTAATAATTATTGATCAAAGTAATGTTGATTTGGGTATTTCATATTTAAGTTTGGCAAGAATCACCGCAAAAAACATTGCAAAATTTTTTGAAAACGGTTTCTCTAAAATCGGCGATCTAAGCACTATTACTTCGGGGAAATTAATTCAAATGTTCGGGCGTTTAAAAGGAATTGAAACTCTTGAAAAGATTAAAGTGTTTGAGAAGGCCTTGTTGACAATTGCTACAGAAAGATTGAATGATCATAAGGATAACCGCGAGTTTGCTATATATGTTGATAGAGCTAACAAAAAAACTCTACAAGAAATTGCGGACAATTATGGTTTAACGAGAGAACGCGTTCGACAAATTGAGTCGAAATTTTTCAAAGAATTTGCTCCGTTGTTTGGTTCTCTTGTAGAGCAGCATATGACACATAACAATTTGTCTTATATTACAGCGCAGGATGTTCTGGAGTTCTTTGATGATGATGCTTTTGATACGGTTATAATGTATACTCTTAAGGAATCCTATTCATTAGAATATTTGTCTTTTGCTGATATGTTTATAAAAAAACAAAGCGAAGCTCAAGATACCGTAAAAAAATTAAGCAGACTGACTGATGAATTCATAGGTGAAGATGGTATTAATTTCTTCGAAAGTTTACCGCAAATAGAAGAAATGCTAAACAACTCCGACTTAGGATTCATATCTGCTGATGCATATTTGAATTACTTAATTGAAAGCGGAGCGTATTTTTACGGCGATTTGGTGTTTCTAAAGAAACAAACATACGCGAAATTATGCTTGATGCTTATTGCTAAGCATTTTAAAGATGGCATATCGCTATCTTGCGACGAGGATATGAATTTGCTACGTGAACTCTTTCACGCAGAATATGGAGAATACAATCTTCCTGAACAAAACCGCGCGATAGGGGCACGACTTTCAGAACATTTGATTTTGTGCGATCGCGGAAAAGCAAAACTCATTGAATATATCAATTTCGACCAATCCGTTATAGAAGATATAAAAAAATATATTGATACAAGTCCGCTTAAAACTCTTTATTTTATGGAGATTTTTAATGAATTTGAAGGAGTATTGGCGTTTACGTCGGATATCACCAATTACCATGGATTGCATGGACTGTTGGCCTATTTATATCGCGATGAGTATGATTTTTCAAGAGATTGCATAACAAAGAAAAATGTAGAAGGAACATCATTAAGTCTTTCTGATCGTATTGTCATGTTCATTTTAGAGAAAGGACGTGCCGTTACTCGAAATGAGATAAAGCAGAAAATAGGTGGCCTGTCCGATATTATGTTGGTTAACGCTATTAATGGTTCAAAAAAATTATTACAGTGGGATTATAATAGCTTTAACACTCAAGGTAATCTGAAAATAAATGACGAAGATTCCAATGTAATTTCAGAAACTCTTGAAGAAATTTTTGCTCAATTCAAAGGCTATTGTAGTGACAGATTGATATTTGAGAAGATAAACAATCAATATCCCGAGTTTTTATCTCAAAATGGTGTTGAGAACGCTACAAATCTGTTCTATGTGTTGCAGAATATGCTTGGCGAGAAGTATCAATTTAGTCGTCCCCATATTTGCAAAAAAGATACTGTTGATTCTCTAACTACAAAAAATATTGCTCTGTATTTGTTGGGCACAACGCAGCAAATAAGCAGGCGCGAGTTCATGCGAATAGCAAAAGATGTATACTGGTCGGAAACTACCGCAGATTTAATTTTTTACGAGCTTGAAAAAGATTACATACGCATTTCGGATGATGCTTATATTCTATATAACAACTTTAGCATTCAAGAAAATGTATTGAGCCAAGTCGCTACTTGGCTACAGAATCATATTTCAGCTCATGGTTTCCTGTCTATGATAGGTTTTGATGACTTTGAAAATTTGCCGGTAATCCCGTATGAATGGAATTCCTTCTTGCTTGTTTCTATAATCAAAAAATACGAGTTGGGATTTAGACTGGTTTCACCGGCGATTAGAGATAGGAGATATAACAAAGAAATAATTGTTTTAAAAGATTCGGGTTACTATCATTTGGATGATATTGTTTATGATTTGCTCGCAAAGAACGGTATCAATTTTATCGACGAATCAAATCTCCTTTCTTTCTTGGTGATCAATCATCTGGTTTCCAAAATTATTCCCAAAGAGTTAGTCGATTCCAAAATTTTAAATTATGCAGATGGATATTTTAAAATAGCATAACAAAAAGGAGTGGTGATAAACCACTCCTTTTTGTATGATTGGTGTCTTTAGACGTAGGAAATAAACCCCCGGTTCTACCGGGGGATAATAAAAAGAGCGAAGCTACAATAGAGAGGGCGAGCTTGATGTAAGCCCGAAAAATAGTATAGAAAAAGAAAAACCTCGTGTATAATAGAAATGGTTTAGCAGACGCATTACTAAAATACAGGAGGTAATTCAAATGAAAGAAAATAATAATGAAATAAGAAGCAGTTCACATTCAAAGTATAGATGTCAGTACCATATAGTTTTTGCCCCGAAGTATAGAAGAAAAGAAATATATGGACAAATAAAAAGAGATATAGGTGAAATACTCAGAAAATTATGTGAACAGAAGAATGTAGTAATAATAGAAGCAGAAGCATGCCCCGATCACATACATATGCTGGTAAGTATCCCGCCGCACATAAGTATAGCACAGTTCATGGGATTTCTCAAGGGGAAAAGTACATTGATGATTTTCGACCGACATGCAAATTTAAAATACAAATATGGGTCAAGAAGTTTTTGGTGTCGAGGGTATTACGTAGATACAGTCGGTCGAAATAAAAAAGCGATTGCCGAATACATAAGAAATCAATTGGAAGAAGATTATATGGCAGAGCAGATAAGTATAAAAGAATACATAGACCCGTTTACGGGTAGCAAGAAGCAGTAGGCAAAAAAAGACAGCCGCACGTGAGCGGCTGCCCGAAAAAGTAATGCGCAGCTAAACATCAGAGACCCCTTTCAGGGGTTTCGCCAGTAATCACCCCTTCTAGGGGTGGAGCAAACCACCGGTTGAACCGGTGGTTTTGATTATTCCATTTCTGAACGAACAACAGAGAAATCCATTAAGAAGTGTTCGTCATCAAGTTTTGTGAAGATTACATCTGAACGACCATAAGCCTCAAAATGTTCTTTTGTCACCTTTACTCCTTCGTGAATTCCAAGACGATTTCTAAAGTATCTTCCGATTTCAGCATTATCGCTTGGTGTAGTAATAGCTTTATTTCCGGCTTGTTCAACGCGCATGATAAAGCATTCTCCATCGTCGGCAACAACGGTGAAATAGCGCTTGTTTAATGGGAAAAATCCGGTCTTTGAAATTTTAGATGGCAACGGGATATATGCTTGGTTCGGATCACGATGTTCTCTCTGCCCCCAGTTCAAACTTGAAGTTGTTGGAACTTCGCCAGCGTTGGTTAAGAAGGATAATGTTTGTTTTTCTTCTGAGTTGAAATCGACCATTGTCGCTTCATAACTGTAATTAGGACTGGTGCGATAAATGCGAATGTAATTTTCCACTTCGTTAGCGGTGCAATATATGGTTTTGGCTTCCACTTTATCGAAATAGGCAACCGCATCATCCATATTGCATTCAGTAATAAATTCATCACAATCTTTACTAAAACCTTTGAGTGTATAGTTGGCAGAGCCGGAAAATGCTTTGTATGGCTTGCCGTTCTTCATCCATAAATAAAGCTTTGAATGAACAGCAGGGGTTTTGTATACATACTGACAACTAAACGAGGAGAAGTCGGGGCCAAAATCGTTTTCGGACAATTTTTTGAATCCCGAATTAGTAACTTGACTGAGACCATCAAATGGACACATACCTACAATTAATTTAATCTGAATTGGTTGTAAATTTAAATCAGCTAAAGCTTGCATATGCCAGGCTACCATACTTGGAGATGCATATGCCGATACGACGCGCAACTCATTAGCGCCTTCTTTTACAGGCTCGATTAAAACTTTGTTCTCTAAATCAGAATCAAACTGCCATTTAATTTCGTTGTCGCCATTAAATAGATATTCCGTTGCATTACATTCTACAGAATCATAATCAATGCCTGCAAAACATTTTAAAATGGCCTCAAAAATTATTTTTGCGCCCTCACAGGGAACGGCCATGCCTATTTGTTTTCGAACACTTTCTTTATTGCCGTAAAATTCGTATGTATCAGGGAATGTTTGTAAGCGCGCACGCTCTCTATTCGTTAAAGCACGAGGCTCTTCCCAGTGATAAATGTGTGTTCCTCCGCCACCGCTACCGGTGACAGTGTAAGCCGGTTTGTCGGGATCTAAACGCTTGTAAATCTGGCTGATTTTTGCGCCGATAACATTTAGTTGCAAGTTTTCGGGCAGATTTGCTGTGAAAGCATTTTCACCAGGTTGGATATAACGCAATCTTTCTACAACGGCAGCCGATTGGCGCGTGAGTTCGTTGTTGGTTGCATCTTCTGGAATAGGAGGTTCTTCTATTGCTTCTTTACATGTTTTCATTTTGTATTGAGCGGGAGATGGAACCTTGTATTCAATATCAATATCATTGCGTATACCAACAATAATGATTCTATGACGTGCTTGGGGAATACCATAATCTTCGAATTGATACAAATGCGGATATAAAGTATATCCTGCAGCTTGCATTTCGCCCAAAATTTTAGAGAAAGCTCGTCCTTCATTTGCATTACGAAGGCCCCCGACGTTTTCGGCTAAAAACCATTGGGGTTGAAAACGGATTAACGCTTGAACACCATAGGAATACAGGGGACCGTAATTACCATCCATACCCTTTTGTTCGCCAACGACACTATAGTCATTGCAAGGGAAACCAAAAGCCAGCGCGTCGATGGGGGTGAGTTTTGAATAATCTAATTTTCTTACATCACCTTCAAAAACACTATCGCGATTATTATTGCAGATATTATTTCTATACGTTTCGCAAGTGTCATGATCGTAATCGTTAGCCCATTCGTGTATTATTTTAAATTTATCATTTTTAATGTCTGCGTTGGTGGCCCCCCAGGCGATCCCGCCTGGCCCGCAGAATAATTCGCCTAATTTAAACTCCATTGTTCAATCCCTTTTCTTTCAATATAAAATCTATTTCAGCTTGTATATGTTCTATTTCAAAATTATTAAGTAACTCAAGATTTTTTAGATTGGTATCGAATTTTTCACAATAACCTTCTTGGCACAAAAAAGAAACCAAAGGAATTTCATAAAACCTAAGTAGAGTACTAATATCGTCTAAACTTGGATGTTTATTTAATCCGCGTTCGATTCTCGAGAGTCGGCTATTGGTTATTCCGGTAGATTTATGTACGTCGTCCAGACTTAATCCTTTAGAGTCCCGTATGTCTCTAAGTCTTTCTCCAACCATTTTATCACCCTATAAAAGTATAACATAATTGCTGCGAAAACGCAATACTTTGCTGCGAAATTAAATGATATTGAAAATTATAATATTATTTGGTATAATGTAAAATAAGGAAGAAGGTGTTCGTATGAGCAAATATACATTCTCAACGCAAACAGGAAAAGCCTATTATTGTAATTCCATACCAGGTTTTATAAAAGATACGTCTGCATCTATTGTAGGTCAGTTTGTGCGCACCGACGGAGATATAGATTTTATTTGAAGTGGAAGCGAAATTATGGTTAAAGAAGTAATACACGATCCGATTTTTCTTGCAGGAAAGTCGGAGATGGCGACAAAAGAAGATTTGCAGGTGGCGCAGGATTTGCTTGACACGCTAATTGCTAACAAAGATGGTTGTGTCGGCATGGCGGCAAATATGATTGGCGTGCGCAAGCGCATTATTGTGTTTGATAACGAATGTACATATATGACGATGTTTAACCCGGAGATTATCAAAAAATCAGGGCCGTATGATACTGAGGAAGGTTGTCTTTCTCTGCTCGGCGGTCCCCGTCCGTGTAATCGCTATCAGACCATCAAGGTTCAATGGCAAACCGCAGAGTTTCAAACTCGCATTAAAACCTTTACCGGTTGGCCTGCGCAAATAATTCAACACGAAATTGACCATTGTAATGGCATATTAATTTAATTGAGAATCAAACACAATATATAAATGTTCATAGGAGTAGATGTGGATGTCTAAAACGAATAGAGATGACTTTAGTGCCAAAACAATCGAAACCTTAGCGAAAAGGGTTACATATATTTGTTCAAATCCCGATTGTGGAAAAATCACGGTTGGACCTAATAGCGATAAAAATAAATCCACCAACGTTGGAGTTGCTGCGCATATAAAAGCGGCTGCTCCAAAAGGAAAAAGATATGATCCTACCATGACATCTGCAGAACGCAGCGATATATCCAATGGTATCTGGCTGTGCCAATCCTGTTCTAAATTAATTGATACCGATGAGAATAAATATACTGTTGATCTTCTTAAATCGTGGAAAGAAATAGCAGAGCGAAAATCGGAAAGAGGAATATCTTCAGATGGAAAAATTGATACTGATATATTTGAGATTGCAATTGACGATATATTAACAGAAGAATTAGAAATTAATATCGATTCCGATGCAACAGTTCTTACCCGTAAAATGAGAGATGGAGAATTCGATAATGTTTCTATAATTAATGCTAAAACTGCTAAAATTCACGCATTAAAAATAATAAAAACTTTAAAAACAACCGCCTCCGGAAGACAATTTCTCAATCAAATATATAGCGAAATCAAAACAGTCATACTCAGTAAATTTTACATGAACAAAGCCAATGGAGAACTAATAAAATTAGAACTACCTAACATTAATGATGAAATTCAGAAAATATCAGATAAATATGCTGATAAATCATGTGTCGATATACAATTCCTTATGGGCCTCATATATATCGCAACGTCGAATTGCGCAATGAAGTGGAAATATGGAGAGTGTGCGGAAGATGAAACTGATAATTAATAGAATGGAAGAATGGTTTAACACTGAATTTCCAGAATATGACCATTATTTTATATGTATGAAATTGTTGGAAAAATTAAGTAAAAATCAAAAGAGAGGGCTTGTATACGACAAGCTATCACTTATAAAATTAGTTTCTCCAAGTAGCAATCAAGAAATGATGATTGCACTTGATAAAGTTATCGTATATTTATTGGCTAAAGGACTTATTGAGAAACGAAAAATTAGCGATTTCAGATGGGATTTATTTATTACACAAGAGGGATTAAAGGTTTGCTCGAAATTTAAGGAGGTACTTCATGGAACTAATTAAATTAAAAGTGAATGGTGAGTATGGGTGTGAGTACCAATTTGACAAAATTAGTGTCATATTAGGCGATAATAATACCGGAAAATCAACTTTTTTGAAATTAATATTGTATTGTTTGGGTGCCCCAATAAAATCTTTCATCGACGAAATAAGCAAAATGAATTTGTGTGATAGTGTTTCTTTAGATATAAGATTTAAGAATGGAAAAACTGTTAGAATTTTAAGAAATTTGCCAAATTCAGATGCAATAGTAGTAACACCTATAAAAAATAGCGAAGATATCGTAAACGACGAAATCGTTGCTTTTTCCGCATCAGAGTTTTCCGATTTTTTGTTGGAAAATGAAGGCTATTCTATAGATAAAATAACGTATTCGAAAGATAAAACAGCAAGTTTTCGCTTTTATTTTTTATTAAGAGCGTTATATGTGGACCAAGATACGACAGCGCAAAGTATATTATCAGATCTCGATATGGGGCATGATTATTTCACAAGCCAGCCTACAATCAAAAAATCGATAATTGAAAAACTTCTTGGCAAAGACAACTCGGAATTACAACGCATTAGATTAGAAATTCAAAATCTTTCAAAAACGTACGCAGAGTTGACCGATAGAATATCTTTTTTATCAGATGAGCAACAAGAAATAAAGAGATCAGATGAATTAGAAGATAAAAAAATCGATGATGAATTGTCTGAAATTTACGCCGAGAAAGAAGCGTTAGCAAGTCAGGAGTTTCAAAAAGTTGCCACGGTAAAAGCAGTTAACGATCTTCAACACACAGAAGATGTTATCGTTAAACAACGGAAATTAAATGACCTATATGAGCAACAACAAATTATAACATTAGAATTAAAAGATATTCGAGATGTTATAAAAGCTTTGACCGATGATCTCGCTCTTTTAAAATATAAAGTTGCTGCTAAGGATATTTTAGAGGAATTGCCAATACTTTACTGCCCCAACTGTCTTTCAGAACTTAGCGAAGAGACCTTAAAACACGGGTTGTGTGAAAATTGTCATAAAAAAACTGTAGAAGAAAAAGTGATTAATAACGCCACTATAAAGAAATCTATGCTTGACTCGATAAGTGAGGCAAAAGAAATAGAACAGTTAAAAGTAAATGCTCTGCTTCAAATCAAAAAGGATATTGCTGCAATTCAAAACGAAATAAGAGAAGAAAACAAAAAAATTTTAGAGAAGAATGATCAAGCTAATAATTTGATTTATCAAGCAGTGTTTGAAATCAAAAAAAGATTAGAATATCTTTTAAAAAGAGAACATTTGCTTAAAAAGTACAAAGCTATCAATTATGAATTAGAACGTCTCAAAGCAGAAAGAAAGAATATAAGTGGACAATTGGCGGAATTAAAAGAAGAATTACTTAAAGTTGATACTAAAGCATCTTTATCAATGCAACACTTTGATTTGTTTAAGAGGAATTTTGTTAAATATTTAAATTGCATGTTTGATGAGGTTTCAACTTGTGATTTAGATGAGAACTACATGCCAATTATTGATAATACCAAAATAGGAGCAGTGGCATCTGCAAGTTTAAAGGTTGCTATTCGTTTATCTTATGTATTGGCATTATTTAATGAATCATTAGAAGATAATTCACCAAGTCATCTGGGAATTTTATTATTAGATTCGCCAAAAGATAAAGATTTGGATAACTATCGTTTTGAAAAATATTTACAAAGCGTAAATGCAGAATGCTCTGGACAAATTGTTATAACGGGAAGTATTAGCGATGAAGATGTTTACAAGAAAAATTTAACGGCAGCAACATTTTTTGATCCGTTAAGAACACATGAAAAACTGTTGAAAAAGTTATAAATTTGTTTCTGGACTTGTGAAAATCTTTGTGGTATATGTTTGTACTGCAAAGGAGGTGCTGATATGGCACGTAAAGAAAATATAATCAAAAAGAGCGGCTTTGCACCGATTGGTGTGGAGCCGCTCTTCTCTTATGGGGAGGTGCAGAAATGAGAACGCTTGAAGATTTATATTATGGCAACATCAGTCCGCACGAAAGGTATATCAAGCGAGGCACGAGAGTGGATAAGCTCGTAAGGTTAATTTGCAAAAATGAGGAAGAACTCAATGCAGGACTCACAGAGAAGCAAAAAGAAACCTTTGAAAAGTTCAAGGACTGCACCAGCGAACTATCATGTATCACCGAGCGTGAAGCGTTCAGTTCCGGATTCATTCTTGCTACTAGAATAATGGTCGAGGTTATGCAAGGATTGGAAAATGTAGAAAATATTTAAAAAACAAAATAATTTAAATCACCCGCAAGCTATCAGGGATTACCCAATAGTTTGCGGGTGTTTTTTTAAACAAATTTTAAATTTTTAATATAAAATTTGTTCAAAACCCGAAAAAAGTACTTATAAGATATGTAAGAACAAAATATTCTGTGTATGGATAGTTAAGAAAAAAGTTTAAATATTTAAAATTTTTCAAAAATAAGTTGTTAAACTAGTATTTTTTTACTTTGTATAAGTAGGGGGAATGAATTTATTGTAAATAATTTTAAGTATCGGTTATAAATTTTTAAAAAATTGTGGAAAAGAATGTGAGGAGGGTATTTAAAAACATTCTGTGAATTTTTGAAAAACAGGTCTGTTAAAACTGCATTTTTGTACCTATAAGATATAGAGAGTATAAATTTTTTATAAATGCTTTTTGAATAGCGGTTGTAAAAATTTAAAAAAGTGTGGCATTACATAAGTAGAGGGGCAAATAAATTAGTTGCAAAGATAACGGATAAACCAGTGTAGTGAATGTGAAGTTTTTGAATGTTTGGTTGTGAAATTGGTTACTTAACGGCAAATATAATGAGGAGATTTAAATGTAAAAAAATTGTGAATATTTTGTTTTTTTGCGCATAGCATAGCTTGTTTTTTGGCTTAGAAAGTAGAGGGTAAAAATGAATTATTTGTAAATGTTTTTTAAAAGTGGTTGTAAAATTCCTAAAAATTGTTGCATTAGATAGGTAGAGGGGTAATGAAAAAACCTAGAAAGTTTAAATATTTTATAAATTTCTCAGATATATGGTTGTGAAACTGTTTCTTTAACGGCAAATAAAGTGAAAGAACTCTTTGAAGTAATATTGTTTTAAGAATGATTTTGTAAACAATCTTTGAATTTTCAATAAAAAAATGGCTCAACCACCTAAAAAATTGCCTATAAGAAGTGTAGGGGTTGTAAAATTCCAAAAAATTATGGAAAAGAAGGTGAGGGGTATTTATAAACTTTTTGTAAATTTTTGAAAATTTGGGCTGTTAAAATTGCAATTTAGTCCTTATAAGACATACAGAGCAAAAGTGAATTATTTGTAAATAATTTTGAAAAGTGGTTGTAAAATTTTGAAAAATTGTGGAATAGAAAGTGGGAGGGGTAATTTATACTTTTAAATCTTTCTATGTCTACAATGAATGAAAAATTTATTTTATTTGAAAGGAGGTGTAAGTATGTCAACAGAAAAAATCAGAACCATAAACGGTAAAGAATTATTGCAGATGGAACTGCCTCCGATAAGGTTTATTGCAGAGGATTTTATACCTCAGGGGCTACACATTTTTGCGGGTATGCCAAAGGTAGGTAAATCGTGGTTGTTGCTTCTATTGTGCCTCAAGGTTGCACAGGGCGAAAAGTTTTGGAACTATCAAACCGAAAAAGGTACGGTGCTTTATCTTTGTCTTGAAGATAGCTATAACCGAGTGCAGATGAGGTTATCTGAAATCACAGAGGATGCACCTGAGAGTCTTCATTTTGCGGTAATGGTAAATTCCTTGTCAAACGGATTACTCGAGCAAATTGAGTTGTTTATTTCAGAGCATCACGATACGAATTTAATCGTTATAGATACCTTGCAAAAGGTTCGTGACGGTACAGGTGATTCAAATTATTATGCAGGTGATTATAAAGATATCGGAGCGCTGAAAAACATTGCGGACGAAAAAGGAATTACGATTATTGCGGTACAGCATAGACGAAAGCAAAAGAGTGATGACCCACACATTTCTATAAGCGGTTCAACGGGAATGACGGGTGCGGCAGACGGCAGCTATGTTCTTGTCCGTCCTGATGAAAAAAGCAATGATGCTAAGCTTTACATACGCGGTCGTGACATCGAAGAAAAAATTCTGAACATAAAGTTTAACAGCGATACATTTGAATGGGAATTCATAAGCGGTGACACACCAATCGCTGATGCGATGAAAAGCGATACCGTTATATCTGCGGTAATTTCATACCTGAAAGAAAACGGTGAATTTATGGGACAAGCATCTGAACTTGTGGAGAAAATCAAACTTAATGTTAAAGGAAATGTTTTAACAAGAAAGCTTAAGCGGTACGAAAATGAACTTAAAAAGATCGGAATTGAATTCGTTAAAAACCGTACAGGCGAAAAGCGTGAATTGCTTTTGGTTTACACACAGCAATGACGGTATGACGGTTGTGACGGTATGATTAAAAAAATATGAAAGCCCTTGAAAACCCTCTCAAACACTGAAGATTTTAGATGACGGTTATCGGTTTTTTAATATTTGCATCATTACCGTCATTCCGTCACAAAAAAACAAAGGAGATTTATTTCTCCCTTTTCTGCCCGTGTAAGAGCGTTGTTCGCCCTGTGTGGCGAGATTAAGAAAAAGATGGGTAAATACCCGAATTGGAGCACAAACACAAATTTGAGGCTTTTTCGGCGAAGTTCTGTTTGTTCCCAGACTTTAGTCTGGGGCAAGCAGAGCGTCGGGCTGTCCGCCTCGTCGCAAATGCTTCGATTCGGGCAGTAGCCCGAACCCACTATTAAAACAAGGAGTTGATAGATTGAGTGAAAAGCGCAAAAGAAATAAAACCCTTACGGTTCGTCTAACCGAAAAGGAGTATACCCAAATTCGCCGTAATGCAAAAAAGGCACAAAAAAGTATTACAGATTACATAGTTGCCATCTCTAATGAGATTCCAATCACTGTATCAGAGGATGTAAAACCGCTTATAGCAGAGATGAAACGCATTGGAAACAACCTGAATCAGATAGCAACAAAGATAAATTCAGGAGCGTTTGATTCGTATAATTTCTGTGATGTAGTGGAAGAACAAAGGAAAATTTATGAGCAACTTTATGAAATTGCGAGGAAAGGGTGATGGCTACTGTAAATTATATTCGCGAGAGCAAACAGACAATCAGCGCTATGAAAGGCCTCATAAATTACTGTGTTCAGGATTCTAAAGTAAGGGATAAGGACAGCGGTCACCGATATGTCAGCGGAATAAACTGCAACGGCGAAAACGCTTTTAATGAATTTATGACAACCAAATATGCCTATAAAAAGGTTGACGGTTTTAACTTTTATCAGTATGTTCAGTCCTTTTCTCCGAGGGAAAATGTTACACCTGAGCAGGTACATAAAATCGGTTTGGAGTTCGCAGAAAAAGCATGGCCGGGGCACGAGGTTTTGGTTGCGACACACCTTGATGCTGAGCATATTCATAACCACTTTGTGATAAATTCGGTAAGCTTTGAAAGCGGATATAAGCTCCGACAAAGCCCGACCACACTTAAAACTTTGCGATGCCTTAGCGATAATATATGTGCTGATTACGGACTCAGTGTTTTAAGTCCTTATGAGCAAAACGGCAGGAAGATTTCGAGCAGAGAATACCGTGCAAGAAGCAGAGGTTCAAGTTGGAAACAAGAGTTGATTACAAGCATAAATCATGCAATGTTTAAAAGCGGTACACGGGAAGAATTCATCGGCAAAATGAAAGAACTCGGCTTTCAAATCAACTGGAAATCGGAAAGAAAATACCTGACTTTTACATGTCTTGGCGGGCAGAAATGCAGGGATATAAGACTTCACAATAACAAATTTTTAAAAGAAACACTCGAACAAGAATTTAAAATAAGAAGCGAATTACTAACGAAATTTTATGCCGGCGATTTTTATATTGACGAGGTGACTGATGGTTATTCTAAGACCGGCTGGGAAGAGTCAAGAGAGGCATATTTTAATTTATTAGAGCTTGGATATTTCGAAAACAAGCATAACAAAAGCGACGAATCAGAGCAAAACCACCTTGATTATGTTGGGCTTGGTGTTCGGAGCGCTTTGGAATTTGCGAGAATTTTTGAAGACACTTCCGAAGACAGTGAGGAGCGCCGTAAAAGAATTGAAGCAGAACAAAACGCTTCAAATCTTGGTGCAATAATCGGCATTGCGGCGGGACTTATTTTAAACATGAACAATGACAATTCTGAGGAATTACCGCAAGAACTTGAGGAGGAACAAAATGAAATTTGGCTACAAATGTAAAACAGACAAAAGAAAAAATATCAGAGAAAGGAGTTCAAATGAATCACAGAAAATATATAACAATCTTCAAAAACGAGCCCGATATTTTAACTGTGCCTGACATCGTAAGGCTCTTAAGGCTGGGCAAAAATTCGGTATATAGATTGATTAAAGAAGGTAAAATCAGCAGTATTAAGCAGGGTAAAAAAATTATTGTTCCAAAGACCTGCTTGATAGATTTTCTGACAAACGAAAAAAACTATCAATGATTTCCCTGACAGTCCCGAATAATCTCTGGACTTATGAAGATGGTTGTGATAGTGTTGGTGTTGCCCGAGAATGCAAGGGACAAATGGGTTAACAAGAACTAAACCATTTCAGATTGAATCTTGTTAACCCAGCAGAAAGGAGCGTGATAAAATATGAGAAGAATTACAGGTCATATTATAGAGAAAAAGAAGAAATGGTACGGTGTTATTAACCTATATGACACCGAAGGTAAACGCCACGAAAAATGGCAAAGCCTTGACCTTGAGGCCGGTAATAAAAACAAGCGTGAAGCGCAATATCGTCTGAACAAAATTCTCGACCAGTATAATACCGATGATTTATATCTGCACGATAAGATGACTCACGCCGAGCGTGAGCGCAGTCGCATCGCGCATATGCAGGTTATCGAATACCTTCCTCAGTGGTTGGAAACCCACAAGATAAATGTTTCGGAAACCACTTACCTTGGATATAAAACTATGATCGAATCGAGAATGATACCCTTCTTCCGTGAATACGGCGACCTTAAAGTCAAAGATATTACGGGTGACGAAATCAACGAATATTATATTTGTATACGTACAGAAGGGCTTAAAGGTTCAACTGCTCAACGACACCACGCACTACTACACCTTGCGTTCAAGTCGGCAGTCAAGAGAAGAATTATTTCAAGCAACCCCGTGGAACAGGCAGACCGCCCGAAAGCCACACAGTTCATCGGCGGATATTATAACGCAAACGAACTGCGAATACTGCTTGAAAAAGCAGAAGGTGATCCGATTTATATGCCGATACTTCTGTCGGCATACTATGGTCTCAGGCGAAGTGAAGCGGTGGGACTTAAATGGTCAGCGGTCGATTTCGATAATAAAACCATCAGTATCAACCATAAAATTATCGAAAACAAAAACGGTGTTAAAGGTCTTGACGTTATGAAAACCAAATCATCCTACCGCACCCTGCCGTTGATACCACAGGTAGAAGAAGCTCTGCTGAAAGAAAAAGAACGTCAGGAAGAGATGAAACGGGTGATGCGTCGCGCATACAGTAAAAAATATACCGAATATATTTGCGTGGATGCTCTCGGTCTTATTCTTCGCCCCGACTATGTCAGCGACCACTTCAAAATTTTCTTACGACTAAACGGACTGCGAAGTATTCGCTTCCACGATTTACGACACAGTTGTGCTTCGCTGCTTCTGGCTCAAGGTGTTCCCATGAAGATGATACAGGATTGGTTGGGGCACAGCGATATGGGAACAACGGCAAATATTTATAGCCATATCGACAGTGAGAGTAAAAAAGCAAGTGCGCTTGCCATCGGCTCGGCACTGGAATAAAAGAAAAACTCCTTGGGGGCGAAAGCCTCCAAGGAGTCTGTGGCGGAGATGGTGGGATTCGAACCCACGTGCCCAGTTAAGGACAAAACGATTTCGAATCGTTCTCGTTACGACCACTTCGATACATCTCCATATTCAGTTGTAAAAAAGCAAAAATGCCGAATTACAATGTTGCGAGAATACTGCGAGAACGGGATTTGCGAAAATGCACAGTAATATCGCAAAAAACCAATGATTATGCGGTACGGTTAGGGAAGCCCGTGGCATAGTGCTGACTGTTTCGAGTCAGCCCCGTTATGACCACTTCGATACGTCTCCACAATATTAAGTTACAGTTGATTTTTAAAAATCAAAGCTATCTTAAGCAATTATATTAAAATATCTGGCGCATGTCAAGAAAAAAAGAGTTGTTTTTAAAAATTTTATTAATCAACACAGAATTATTATATTCCCAGCAGCATTCGGGCATTATTTGAAAATATGTTTTCCCTTTCATTTTCGGAAAGCGGCAATGCAGCTATTTCTGTTTTAGCTGTTTTTTGGCAGTCCCACGGGCTATCCGTACCGAAAAGCACTCGCTTTGAACCAAATAATCTTATCAACTCTAAAAATTGCTGTTTGCCTAAAAGCTTAAGCTCTTCTTCAGAATAATAATTACTGTCAATAGGAGTGATTTTCCCAAACGAAAATGCAGTATCTATAAAAATTTCAGTATCTGACAAAAGCTCCGCTGCCTCTTGCCAATTGCGCCAACCTCCCATATGCGCCGCAACAAGCTTTAAATTCCCTACCTGTTTTATGGCATTTAAAAGCATTTTTGGCGAACAACGCACCACACCGGGAAAACCTATATCATAGCCGGTATGTGTAACTACGATAAGTCCATTTTCTGCCGCAGCGTAAAGTATTCTCAAAAAACGAATGTCATCTATATCGACACCTTGATATACAGGATGAATTTTTATACCCTTTATTCCGGCTTGGGCAAGCCGAAAAAGCTCATCAGATATATTAGGTGAATCCGGATGGATACCGCCAAAGAAAAACAAGCCTTTATTTCCGTTTTTTTCTTTAGAAACTGCATTTATTGAAGAAGTTTTTAGCGGATTCGTGATTACAGGCAATACAACCGAAAAATCAATATCCGCTTTTGACATTGAGGAACAAAGAGCAACCTCTGTGCCCTCTGTAAAAGCAACCGAATGACAGTCCGCTTGCATTTTTACTATTGCAGCGGTCGCTATTCTTTCCGGAAAGGTGTGCGTATGAAAATCAATTACCATTTTTTAACCTTCTTTAAAATACTCGTATAAAATATGTATTAAATAGTACCATACTTTACTTTTATTTACAAGTAATTTTAAACGTTACATTCTCTGCACCATATTTTTTAAAAAGAATTGAAGAAAGCTCTTAAAAAAAGATTGACTTTTTGCAACTTACTATATATAATTATATGGTCAGCTTGCTAATCGAGGTGTGGCTCAGTTTGGTAGAGCACTACGTTCGGGACGTAGGGGCCGCAAGTTCGAATCTTGTCACCTCGACCACAAAAATGACCGAAAATAGAGGTTTATCCTCCACTTTCGGTCTATTTTTATGTCTTTTTATGGTGCGTTCACCCCACTTTTGAGAAAACACAATTTTTACGACCACATAAAAACCCACAATTTTTCATACGCTATAAAAACTTCTTTTCTTTGATTTATGCGTAGTAATTTTTGTCCCATATTTATATAACTGTATTACTCTTAACAAATTTAATTCTTATATAATTTTCAATTGAAATAAAAGTTTGCTATTGCGGAATTTCTTAATGAATAATATTTTTCCAAATATAAATCAGATATGTCAGTAACCGCCTTTATTACTACATCTAAATAATGCGCTATGTCTTTACTTTCTAATTTAAATAAATTGCCTACAATATGATTCTGTAATCTTTTATATGTACTGGTGCTTTTAAAGTGTTCATCAATGTTACCATTATTGTGAACCATCATGTTTCTTAATGCAACTATGTCTATAAGCGCGAACCATGTGTCGTTATCTAATTTCTCCTTTATATTTATTTCGTAAGCTTTTTTAAAAATATTATTAGCTTTTTCTATATTCATAAAATCATTGTTGTAATATCTTTTTAAAGTCTTTTTTATATATGCATTGTGACTATCTTCAGTCCCAAAATTATTAATACATAGCAATGCTTCAAAACAATCTCTAAAAACAACTTCGATTATTGAAGCGAGTTCTATAATTTCCATTTGATAACAATCATATCCTAAAACCCATTCTTCAGTATCCATATGCTCTTTTTTAAATTCCTTTAAACCGATTCGATTAATACCTTCTATTCGTATAAACCGTGACACCTGTTTAAATAGGTTGTCAAAAGTAGAACCTCTACCACAATTAGGGCAATATTTAAACATCTCTATATGTAACTTTTTATCTACAGGAATAATTTCGACTGTTCCACAATAAGGGCAACAAAGCTGATACAGTTGAATTCTGCGTCTATGCATATTTGAATAAAATTCATCTTTTGTCAAAGGTTTTCTTTTGTAGTGAACACAAAACTCACTATAAAAATCATAATACAATTTTTTCATGTAGTTACGATGTTTAGGTTTGAATTTTAATATAAAATCTTCATCTATTCTAGTATAAATTTCATTTTTTTGTTCTTTCATTATATTCACCACATTTTAAAACTAAATGTAACTATACTTGTAATCATTTTAATATGATTATATCATAATTTTTGTTGCTATACAATAATTAATACTGTCACTTTTTTCTATGGCGGTGTGTTCGTTTATGCCGACTGTGATGCCTTCAGCTTAGCCTTGGCTTCTTGAATCTCGGCTTTGGTTTTAGCAATCATCTCTGCAAGTAGGATTTCACACTCATCTCTGGTCTTAGCATATATATGACGGGTGAAGCGTTTTCCATCTGCACCCGTAGGTGAGAACTTGCCTTCAAAGAGATGGTCGTTTATTTCTGTGATACAACCCGTTCCTGATTTTCGTATTTTTCTTTTTACAGGCTCAAATTTGGGCTCACACGGTGTTTTTAAGGTTTGGACGTGTACATTCTCGTCTTCAGTGTTGTCTCCCTCACATCCTACAATACCGCGGTCTATTTTGTTTGCCGCTTGTCGTTGCATTTCTTGGGTACTGTGCAAGTATATATCAAGGGTGGTTTCTGACGATACATGACCTATGATTGAGGATAGGGTTTTCACATCCATTCCGTTGGCTAATGCCGTTGTAGCGAAGGTGTGACGCAGGTCGTGAAATCGGATATTCTTACAATCTGCTTTTTTAAGTATTTCTTTAACCTTTTTGAATACAGACTGTGGATTTCTTGGCATATCATCTATCACCGGTGATGGGAATAGCCATCTTGAATTCACAGTCTTTTTGTATTCTGCTAATACATTTAATACGGATTTGGATAATATTATTGTCCTTATTGAGCCTTTTGTTTTTGGCTCTGTTATTTGCAGACTACCTTTTACATGATATACTTGCCTGCAAATATGAAGTTCTCCGGTTTGGAAGTTTAAATCTTTCCATTGTAACGCTAATAACTCCCCTCGGCGCATTCCTGTTGTCAGTTCAAGCAGTAACATTTCAAAGTATCCTTCGTATTTAGCCTGTATCAGAAATCTATGCATTTCTTCGGGTGTCAGCACCTGCATCTCTGCGGATTTCTTTGGCGGTAGTTTGCACCCGATTGCAGGATTAATTGTTATAAGATTTTCGCTTACCGCTTTTTCAAGAGCCATCCGGCATAGTGCATGTATACCACGTATCATTCGGTCAGATAAACCATCGCCATAAAATTCTTTGTATTGCAATCGCCCGCATTTCTTGACTCTTGAATAAAACTGTTGCAAGTAGTTTTGCGTGAGCTTATTTAATTTTATACTGCCTATCTCAGGGATGATGTGATTGTAGATGCGGTTTTCATAGCCTGCTTGTGTGGACGGTCGGATAGTCATCTTACAATAATGTCTGTACCAGAAATCAATCCATTCGCCGAATGGCATATCCGCTTTTGTGGTATCTCGCTGAATAAAATTTATTTCTTCTTTAAGTTTTTCTAATTTTTCAAGGCATTTAGACTTTTCGTTCGCAGTTACATTTTTGGTTATTGGTTTACCTTTTTCATCGTATCCTGTAACAACTCTCGCTTCCCATCTACCGTCTGCTCGTTTACGAAGTGTACCCGAACCTTTCTTGCGTTTTTTACTCATATTAAATCCAGCCCCTCTCCAAATATATTCGCAACAAAGTCATCTACAATTTCCGATGCTCTCTTTTGCATATCTGTTGTCACATGCGTATATGTATCGAGCGTGAAGCTCGCGTTTGTATGACCGAGGATTCCCGAGAGTGTTTTCGCATCGACTCCGCTTGTAAGAGCATGGGTAGCGAAGGTGTGTCGCAAGTCATGAAATCGAATGCTTGGAAGGTTTGCTTTTTTCAGAATAACTTTCATTCTGTTGTATGCCGAGCAGGGCGATACTGGTCTTTCGGGTTTAAGAGGATTTTCAAATATCCATTCGCTATGACTTTTAATTTTGCGTTCTTTTAATAAGTCTACTGTACTTTTCGGCAGTATTATTACACGCTTTCCCTGACCTGTTTTAGTCTCGCCTTCAACTATACCGCCTTTCTTATCGTGAGACACACTGCGGTTGATTTTAAGAGTGCCTTCTCGTTCATCAAAGTCGGTCCATTTTAATCCGCACAGCTCTCCTCTACGAAGTCCGGTTGTAAGCTCGGTGTAGAATAAATCATGCCACATAATGTCATCCTTTATAGCATCCATAAATCTTTCAAGCTGTTCTTCATTTAATATCTGAAGCTCGGGTTTTGGTTTCTTGGGCGGTTTAGCACCTGCCGTCGGGTTCTTTGGAATGAGGTGTTCCTTTACTGCATCATCCATTGCTTTATGCAACATATTATGCAGTCGGACTATTGTTGAATCCGAAAGACTTTTACCTACCTTTGGGCGATAATTAATTCTACCTTCTTTCTTTACTTTTATATACATTTTTTGTATATCGTTTGAGTTTACAAAGGCGATTGTTTTACCTCCGAGGTTGGGTTTAACATAACTTTCAATCATATGTTTGTAGCTATCAAATGTACTCGGTCTGATAGTATTTTTCATATATTTTTCGAGCCATACATCCAGCCAACATCCGAGTGTCATTTTGCTATCTTCAGTAAGCTCCACTCCTTGATACTCATTTAATTTACGGTGCATCTTTTCGGTTAATTCTTTTTGAGTTTTAGCGTAGACATATCTGAATATTGAATCACCGTTTTCTTTATGACCTACAACTATTCTACCTTCCCACCTACCTTTAGATTTTCTAACCATACCGTCACCGTTTGGTCTGCGTTTTGCCATTTAAAAGCCTCCTTTCGTAGCACAACACAATACCACACAACTTTTCAAATATCAAGACAATATTGACCATAGGTTCGAATAAAATTCAGGTTGCGCATACATTTTATGCGCAACCTCTTTTACATACTTTGTTCGTAGCTATTATTGTAGTTGCTTTGTTCAGGACGAATACCATGAGCCATCTTTTTCTCTGCGATTTTTGAGCGGAGTTTTTTATCCACCTGTCGACCAAGTCGGTTGGCGTGTTTCTCATAATTATTTTGAAATAATTGGAGGAAGGCACGAAGCACACTCGTGAATAGAAAATTGACTTTTTGCTCGGTAGAGTATCCCGTATCTACGAGATAATTATCCATCTTCACTGCTGCTCTTATGATATCGTTCTTCAGACTGCGAAACTCTTTATTATCTTCAAGAGGAATGTCAGGTTCTTTCTTTTCATAATACAAGGACAGCTTCTCCCTATTGATTTTATTCCACTCAGCATAAAGTTCAGCTACATCTTCGTCTTTAGCAAACTCGGCAACGATTTTATTTACCGTTTCTTTTATATTTTTCGGCAGATAACCGTACACCTTTTTGCCTGAACATTTTTTCAGTTGCAGACGGAGAATTTCAAACAGATTTTGCAATTCCCAACTCGCAGGATACACGATCAAATTATCTTCTATTAAATCCTTAACCTTTTCCTTAACCAATTTACGCTGCTGTGTTTCCATTTGGAACAGCTTATACTGTTCATTACGAAAAATATCGTTAGCAAACAGTCGGCGCATATCTTCAATGGTCTTCTTTGTAATCCAACCTTGTTTACCGTCTTTTGAGTACACCACCAGATGAATATGCGGATGGTGGTCTTTGTTATGAAATCCGGCATACCATTGCAGATTCGAGAGACTGATGTTGTGAGCTTCAGCAATCTCACAAACATTTCGCCGCACTAAATTTTTCCACGCTTCAGCCTTGTTATAACCGAGTCGTTCAGCATCCTCTCGGTTCAGACTGAGAATGTGCGAGAACACAATTCCTTTGTTAGCATTAACTTCCTTGGCAACCTCGTCCAAGTCTATCTTGGCATCGGTCTGAGAAAACAGACCATGCGTACTAAGTTTTTCGACACCGGGACGTTCTGCAATATACGAAACTAATTTATCAAGGCGGTAGACATCGTCACGCACTATTACTGCATTTATAAAGTTTATAGCATTTGATTTTGTAGAGTCGTTATCATACTTTTCGTATTCCAGATATTCTTTAGAGTGTGGGAACGATTTTATAATATCAACAATCAATTTTTGTTGTTTGATGGTTGATGGTGAGTGGTCCATACCTGTCGGTAATTTTTCTACGCTTTCGCGTGTTCCTATGTATTTAAGCAATCGTCCGGTGTTGGCTCTCGCCGAATTTTTATAGTAGTTGCAAGTAAAAAATATTTTTGCCATCATTCATCACCTTCCTCATCATAACCATGTTGAAATCGATATGCATTTTCTAACTGAACTCTCCCGTTGTTAGAAGCAACATCACGGCAGCACATATCGTTTAGACTTTCGAGAACTTCCTCGCTGATATATCCCCTACACACCGAGATATGATTTTGTTTAGCAACCTCTACTGCCAACTTGAAAATAATCTCTGATATGTTTCGCTCAATATCCGTTATCTGACTTTTGATAACTGATGATAATATCGGTGCGATATAATCGGTATTTTTTTCGTTTCGTAGATAGCCCATATAAAACTCAATCGCCTTATTTATAAAATCATTTTGCGATTTAGCATATCCGTTTTCCACGAACTCATTAATTTCCGCATCCTGTTCCGCCGTCATATACAGCGGAAACCTGCGTTTTTTAGTTGTTTTTTCTTCCATTTTTATTTCCTTTCCGCAAGACCACTTAAATATGCTATTAATTTTTTCGTTAAATCCCCTAACGGTCGGCTCTGCCGTCCGAAGTAGGAGGTGTGGGTAGACCCCACACTTTAACCTGCTTGATTTTCGACCCTGAAAAATTCGTCTGAAATCCCATTTTGAATTGCTTTCAAAATTGCCTCAAATTTCGTTTTATAGGTCTATGACGAGTGTTTATCCTGTTTTTGTTGCAAAATCGTACACAAGCTTACACAAGGCGGACAAAATTTGAATTTTTAGTTTTACAACTATTTTTTATTTAAAGTTTCAAAATTTTAATTTATTTGCTTTGAAATTTTAAGTTTTTATCGGTTGAAAAACTGCTCTCAAACTGCTTTCTTTTTATCGCTTGAAAAAGTCTTATTTTTATTTCTTAAATTGAACTCTAATTTCATCATCTGTTGCCTATAAAAATGATCCCTTGCTTCGTTTAAAGGTCTTATAGTATACCGCAAATTTCCGTTCTGTTTTTGACCTGATTTTAGTGTTACAGTAGTGTGTTCCGTAGTAATAAGACACTTATCTTCAAGGCTTTTTACATATTTCATAACCGTTTTCTTGCTCATTTTTAATGCATTACCTATGGTATTGTAACTTGGATAGCACTGATAAGTTTTCCTGTCTTCACAGGACATAAGGTATGTGTAAACAGCAATTTCACCACTGTTCAAACCTAAATAAAATATCTCATTAGGCATCGGAAAGTAATTATTTTTCTTCAATTATTACCTCCCGTATTACGATTAATCCACTCTTTGAATTTGTCTTTTTCAACCAACAACCGGTTGCCAACTTTCAGTATAGGAAATCCTTTTTCGTGCATAAGTTCGTATGCAGAAGAGGGTGCGATACCCAATACTTCAGCTACAGTTTTTGCATTTAAAAAGAGTGGTAGCTCATCAAAATTTTTGTAAATAGCTTCTTTCATTTCATCGTTCCTTTCATTATTTTTTAATATTTATCTATCTTTATCTATCGATTGAACATCTAAAATTTTAGCAAAAATATTGCCAAAACACAATAGATGTAGTACAATTAAATTACATTCTCTATTTTTGAAAATGCATTATCTATTTTTGTAAAAAATTTCAGGAGGCTACTATGTTTTCTTTTAAAGCATACTTTTGGAACAATGAAGTCTACATAAATGAGCAATATAAATACGCCGCCAATGAGATACTGACAGCGTATCTGAACACGGATTTTTACAAAAGAATTGATGAAGAAGACTTTGTGTATCTATTAAAACGATTGAAAAGAAGTTTGCTTTTAACCGAGGATATGGAGCAGGCAAACTACGAAGATTATCCTTCCATTGTAAGCTCTGCTCTTGCATGGCTTGACGAAATAAATGAGTGGCTTATGCAGATACCACCTTATGACAAAATATTAGAAGACCGTATTTACACATTGGATTCACTGCTTAATGGATACAGATTTTTCTTTGATGACGGTCGCGAAATTTATGAAAAAGACGATAAAATCACTTGGGAAACAATTACACCTAACGGTTGTGGAGACCAAACAGATACCGGATATTTTTATATTAAGCTACATAAATTTGTACCAAAGGTTTTGGATAACTATCAATACTATGACGAAGATATGTTATATGACCTCAACGAAATGAACGAGAAAATAACTGAATTTTTTGATAATTACATATCCTTTATTCAGTCTTATGTTACCGTTTTTGAGACTTTTATGCCGTTTGTAGATAATTATTTGCACCGAGAAAGTTGTTTCCTTTCTGATAACGATATTGCAAAAATATTCAAAGAGTTTCAGCAAAAACACATTAGGAATTTTTGGGGTTTAAAATGCAAAATGAATTCTTTTGGATATAAAGCTTCAAAAAATCAAAACAACAAACCTATTCTATGTGAAGAAATAAGATTTGAAGATTTGCAGTCTTTTCTATTTTATGATTTCTTTAACGGTATTAAGAAAAAATATATACCAAACAAATGCAAACACTGTGGCAAGTATTTTTTAATCAAAGGAGGTAAGTATTTCAGTTACTGTGACCGCACTTTAAAGAAAGAACCGGACAAGACCTGCCGTGATGTTGGGTCACGCAGAAGGTATGATGACAAGTGCAAGAACGACCCTGTATGGCAGACCTACAACCGAGCATACAAGGCACATTATGCACGGTATATGAAAAAGAAAATGACCACTCCTCAATTTGAGGAATGGTCACGCTTCGCGTCAGAACTCAGGGACAAAGCCCTCGCTGAGCAGATTAAATTTGAAGATTATTATAAGGAAATTCGCAAGTAACTTATCTTTGGTCTATGCAGTGCAATTTTGTACAAGTATCAACTGCGTTTACTTCCCTATCACAAATTAGAAATATTTTTCAGAAAAGTTAAATTGTACTCTGCCTCTAAAGGGCCTGCTAACTATTTAAGGAAGAAGAGTCTTCCTGCAAGAGTTGGGATATATGAAGATGTAATCCAAGGAGTTTTACCATAACGAAGTGTCATCCAGAGAGACATTCCCTGCCATTGCATACCTCTACCCAAAGTACCATCTGCACTACCGATTGCATAGTCTGCCTTTAAGAATAGCCCCGGGACTATGGTATTTGCTCTGCAAGGTACAAGAGTGGTTCTTGATTTAAATGAAGTTAAAGCATTTTGTTCTACTGTTAAGGGATGAATCTTCGCACCAATTCTGTAAGGTGCATTCTCCCAATCTTCAACAGTAGCATAATCTGCCGCAAATGTAGGCTCCCAGAATGCAATATGACACATTCTTCCATATTAAATGCACAAAAATGGTCGCAGGGAATTCCCTGCTCTTTAATAAAGTAAACTACCCATTTATACATTCCCATAGGTCCTACGGGAAGAATAAATGCAATCTTTTCATTTCTCTCTTTAGCGAGTTTAATCTGCATTGCAATTTCATGACCCATATAGGTTTCAAACTCACCTAATGTTTCACACATTACAGGGTTAAAATTCTTATTCCAAAAGCCTTGTCTTTCGGCAATTTTTCAGGGGCATCAATACATGCGTCTATTTTCTCAAAATCCCAACCCTCAGGGTAAAATCCTTCAAGTGCCGAACCTTTTACTGTTGAATTAAAATCCATTTTAAAAAACTCCTTTACGGTAATAATCTTTTTGTAGTACCTTTAAGATATGCTTGGCACTGTCTAAAGCCTTCGGCATATTCTGCACCGCATTGATAACCCCTGTAACGAGAGCAGGTTTTTACCATATCAGCAAAATCAATAACATCATGCTCTCTCATCCAAACAAGTTGGCTTTCGTGACATTCGAGCATCTGTATTTTTAAATCGATAACATCACTTATATCAACATGCTCGCTAGGATTGAAATTAACGCCTGCTAAAGTATCCATATAGTATATGGACACCAATTTTGCGGGTTCACCATCATTGCTGCTGTATACATGGGGATAGTCAGTATAATTTGGAAGTGTAGCCGTAAAACTCGCATCAAACACAAGACGGGAGACGGCTGTATGGTTAGGCATATAATCATCAGGATTGTGGGTGATTATAACATGCCCAAGGTTTCCTGTTGAGACATAGCAAACTATAACCTTATCCCCTCGTTTAACACACTTTGCAAGTGTTACCGCACAAGCGATTTTCGCGTCATCGGGATGACATCCAATTGCTAAAACATTCATCAAAGTCACCCTTTCTTACTATAGCCCTTTATATATTCATTATAGGGCTTATAAAACTGTTATAAATCACATTATCTTTGTACTCGACCCGAACCGTCGCCGTCGGCTAACTTTTCAACCTCAGAAACACTTACACGGTTATAGTCACCCTCAACTGTGTGTTTGAGAGCAGATGCAGCAACCGCAAATTCAATAGCTTCTTTTGAAGATTTACCGCTTAAAAGTGAATAAATTAGTCCGCCACCGAAACTGTCACCACCACCAACACGGTCAACAATATGAAGGTGATATGATTTTGAGAAATAATAGTCCTCGCCATCATAAAGCATACCTGCCCAGTCGTTATCGTTAGCAGAAATAGATGTTCTGAGTGTTATAGCAACCTTTTCAAAACCGAATTTATCGGCAAGTTGCTTTGCAACAGATTTATAACCATCGTGGTTGAGTTTACCGCCGTAAATATCAGTACCCTCTGCCTCAATACCGAATACATCCTTTGCATCCTCTTCGTTAGAAATGCAAACATCCACATATTTACAAAGCTCAGTCATAGCCTTGTTTGCTTCTTCTCTTGTCCAGAGTTTACCTCTGTAGTTTAAGTCGCAAGAAATCTTAACACCTTTTTCCTTTGCCTTTATACAAGCCTCTTTACAGATTTCTACAACATTCTCACCAAGGGCGGGAGTGATACCTGTAAAGTGGAACCAATCAGCACCCTCAAAAATACTATCCCAATCAAAATCAGCGGTTGTAGCCTGTTGAATTGCGGAATATTTGCGGTCATAAATACAAACGGAGCCTCTCTGTGATGCGCCTTTTTCAAGGAAATAAATACCTACTCGCTCACCACCACGAACGATTTTAGAGGTATCTACGTCAAAATAACGAAGACTGTCAACCGCAGCCTGACCTATAGCGTGTTTAGGAAGTTTTGTCACATAAACACTATCCATACCATAATTTGCAAGTGAAACCGCAACATTAGCCTCACCGCCGCCAAATGTTGCTTGCATTTGGTCGTTTTGGAAAAATCTATAATATCCGTTAGGAGCAAGTCGGAGCATAAGTTCACCGAAAGTAACTATTCTTGCCATTTTTTATTCCCCCATCTTTTCAAGTGCTTCTTTAACAAAGAAACTACCGCCAATAGCCGCGATTTTATCAAATGCTAAAAACTCATCAATATTGCTTCTGTCAACTCCACCTGTTGGAATAAACTTAATCTGTGGGAATGGTGCTGCCAATGCTTTTAATGCACTAAGCCCGCCATAAACATTTGCAGGGAAAAATTTAACTGTGGTGATACCAAGTTCCAAAGCCTGCATAATTTCGGTAGGTGTTACACATCCGGGGTAATACGGAATATTTCTCTCATTACAGATATTTGCAACTGACACGGACAGTCCTGGTGACACAATAAACTGAGCACCTGCCTCAAGTGCATCTTCACATTGTTTTGCATTGATAACAGTACCTGCGCCGATAGACATTTCAGGATAATTTTTGCAAGCATATTCAATAGCCTCTTTAGCACAAGCAGTACGGAAAGTAATCTCCGCACAGTTAATTCCATTGTTTTTAAGTGCAGTTAAAATCTTATCGGTTTCGGATAATTCTTTTATAACTACAACAGGTATAAATTTTTCCATAATTTTATCTCCTTTATTATGCAAACACATTTAAAATAGTTGCAAATAAGCCTAAAATAATAGCGGTAATATTACGAAATGTTGGTTTGAAATCATGATAATATATCCAAGAAATTATAGGAGTTATTATAACTGAAAGCCCCCATAAGGTAGGATATACAATAAGAGAAGATATCGTTGACAATGCTTTCAGTTGCATAAAACCAGTAAATCCTCCGCATATACCATATAATAATATTGCTTTTGCTGCACTCTTTTTTTCTTCAACAAAACAAGATATAAATTCTTTTTGTTTATAAGGCCTAGTAGCAAAAAAAGCAACAAAATAAATTATTAAACTTAAAAGAGCACCCCAAAAAACAGTAGCTTCCATATATTCATCATTGCCTATTTCAGAAATAGTTTTTTGAGTACAAGCCGCTAATGCTGCCATAATACCTGCTATTATTGCGCAAAAAAACCATTTGCCGTGGGTATTATTTTTATTCTCCTTAGGTGGAGACAATAGCCAGAGAACAATAAGAAATATAATTGCTGCACTCACCGACAAAAAAGAAACCTCATCGCCATACAAAACAATTCCATATACTACTGTAATGTAACTTAAACATTGCATCACTAAATTTATACCAGCTATTGGACCATTACTCATTGCTTTAAGTAACAGTCTACCTACAATTACTCCCAAACCACTCTGTAACACCAATAAAAGTAAAATCGGTATGGGTAAAATAATTACAGGATCAATAATAGCTCTACAAATGCAGGTAATAAACGCTCCTATTCCATAGAACAAGTAATTAGAACCCTTAAATTTTTCGAATTTCAATGCATAGTTTTTAACACACGTATCTTGCGTAATCCCAAAAGCAGCAGCAAGAAACATATATATCATTTTAATTCACCATCTCAATACATAAAATATCAATAAATATTACGATTAACTCTAAAACTTCTCCAGATATTTTCAAAAAAATCATCATTTTGCGGAATAGGTCGAATATCACGCCACGCGGACACAAAACCGTCATCAGTAAGCCGTATTTCTTGAACTTTACTGCGTGTATCTCCGTTTTCCTGTGTAAAGCGGAATATTTCTTCAAGACCATCTCTCAGTTCACCGTCTTCATCAAAACAGAGACTTGAGCCTCTTGTGTCGCCAACAGTTTCAGAATAATCTATCATAGCGGTTAAAACTGCATTTTGAGTATAAAGAATATCTTTTAATTTATAATACATATAAATTTGCGATTTATCTTTAACACCAACTTTATCCAGTGAATCTATATCTAATTTTGTACTTTTTAATGCAGCTTGCATACTATCTATATTTCTTATTGCCGCCGCTGTATCACTCATTCTTCTTTGAGCGCCTTTTATTAATTGCTCTACATTATCATTATTTTGAGTAATGCTTTCAATTTCCTTAAGATGCTTTTTTTCGGCAATACTTGAAATTTCTACAAATAAAGTATCATCAACAACACTATTGCCATTCTGAGAAATATACTGTGCTGCTCTAAGACTACCTACTTGTCCTGCATTTAAAGCAGAACCACCAGGACGGGTTATACCATGAGTTCCTGCACATTCGCCCGCCGAAAAAAGACCCTTAACGCTTGTTTGCCACCACATATTAACCGCAATACCACCGTTGTTATGCTGCGCGCAAAGAGCAATTTCAAGATACTCCTTGGTTATATCCAAGCCCTTACCCTTGTAAAGTTCAATAGCAGGGGTATTCATTTTTGCAAGTCTTTCTATCGGTGTTCCAAATAGAGCCTCCGCTTTACTTAAATATTCAAAGGATTCATCTGATAATTTGTTATATTCAATTTCTTTCATACCAAAAGGATTTTTGGTAAAATCAAGATAAACTCTGCGGTTTTTAAGTACACATTCACGGTAAACGAGCAAATCTATTACCGACGAGCCTTCAAGTACCTTTTTAGAATCAAAAGGCCACTGATAACCCTTTAAAAATACCATTGAAAGCGCTTCGTATTTATCTTCAAAATATTCGTTTAAAAATTCATATTCATTTCCGTTTTCATCTACTGATACAAATCTTGGTAAGACCTGCATATATGTACCCGAAACGTTCCAACGAGGATTAATTGATGCCAAACCATATTGCCATTCAGTAAGATTTTGAGCTTTAGCTCCTGCTAGTAAAGCAAGACTTGTGGTACCTGTATGACATTCCGGGAAAACACTGTCAGCATAAATACCTGCAGGGCCACCTGTTGCCATAACAATATCCGAGCACTTAAAAGCAACAAAATCGCCGCTTTTCTTTTCTATACACAAAAGACCGCAAACCGCATCATTATGCTTTAAAATTTCAACTGCTAGATATCCGCTATATACTTCAACACCTAAATTTTCAGCATTTTTTTGCAATGCTTCAGTCATAAACTTAGATGTTAAAGGTCCTGCACTTGTTGCTCTTGCATAAGGATCATGGTCAGTTTTATAACCAACATATTCACCGTATCTATTTACAGGAAAAGCCACGCCTAATTCGCATAAATTCATAAATGAGCGAACAGATAATGCCGCTTCGCAAAGAGCATTATCACCATCAACACTGCCACCTGCAAAAAGGTTTTCCGCCATTTTGTAAACACTATCAGGACTATCGCCACCAAGACCTAACTTATAATAAGTTTGTTTATCACTACCGGTATTTCTCGAAGTTCCACAACCTGCAGCCTCAGTAACAATAGCCACCTCTTTGCCAAATTGTTTTAACCTACAAGCCGCATTATAACCTGCTGCACCTGTACCGATAACTATTGATTCATATTCAAAAATTTTCATTATAATCTCCATTCTGCCGCTAAAGCGTCAGCACAAATAGAAATTAAAGATTGCTGAACAGCGGCGATTTTTGTTGTATAATTGTTTTGAGGCGGAAGATACACTACAACGCACGGTAGGAGAAGTCGTAG
>JAFWAC010000012.1 GCA_017507805.1 Clostridia bacterium | reverse complement strand
CCGTTTTTCTCGACAATGCCGTTGAGCATTTTGCCGTCAGCGCCGAATTCGTATTCTTTGCCGGCAGGTATGTCACAATAGCTGATAGAAACATACTGCTTGCCGGTTTTAACAACGCCGCCCCAATATACATAGTAGTAGTCGCCGTTCCACTCAACTAAGCCGTGAGTACCTGTGATACCGTTCTTGTAGTAGTAAAGGGTGCCGTTTTTCTCGACAATGCCGTTGAGCATTTTGCCGTCAGCGCCGAATTCATATTCCTTACCTGCGGGTATGTCACAATAGCTGATAGAAACATACTGCTTGCCGGTTTTAACAACGCCGCCCCAATATACATAGTAGTAATCACCGTTCCACTCAACTAAGCCGTGAGTACCTGTGATACCGTTCTTGTAGTAGTAAAGGGTGCCGTTTTTCTCGACAATGCCGTTGAGCATTTTGCCGTCAGCACCGAATTCGTACTCTCTTGCAGAGGGTAGGTCACAGTATGTAGTGCTTACATATTGCTTTCCGGTTTTAATAACACCGCCCCAATAAGCATAATAGTAATCGCCTTCGTAGCAATAGAGACCGGGGGTGACTGTTTTACCGTCTACAAAATAGCAGAGTGTGCCGTCCATCATAACAGGACCGTTAGCAAGTGTACCGTCTTCCTTGAAGTAGTAGTTGCCCTTGGGAAGATCGCAGTTAGTTGTACTTACATACTGCTTTCCGGTCTTAATAACGCCGCCCCAATATACATAGTAGTAATTGTCGTTATATTTGGTGAGACCGTAAGGACCGGTTCTGCCGTTTTCATAATAGTAAAGTATGCCGTCTTTTTCGATTATTCCGGTGTAAGCCTTATAATCCTCGCCGAAAATTCTTCCGGCATTTGTGCCCGTTTGTGCATAGCCCTTGTAATTGAAGTAATAATAAACTCCGTCAATCAATTCAAGACCTGTGCGACCGATGCCATCCTTACAATAAGCATAGCCGTTTCTGTCGGTATGGAAGCCGTCCGGAACGACCACTGATTTGTCGCAAGCACCGTTTTCATCAAAGTAATACCATGTGGGTATAAGATTTTCGCGGAGCATTTCATAACCGTTTTCTAAGCGGTATGAGTATTCGAAGTAGTATTCTTTGCCATCAATGGTTTTCCAACCGTTTTGGTGGCATCCGGGACCGTAGTAATATCTTGTTCCGTAAAGTGTCTTTGCCCAACAGCCTTTTACAACCTTACCTGTTTCATCAAGCTCGTATGTAAGGTCTTGATTGTATTCGAAGATTCCTGTAACAGCAGCCTTTGTAGCAGCATCAAAGTAATACCAATCGTCATCAATCATATGCCATCCGGTAGCTAACAAACCTAACTTAGCATAGCGGTAAACGCCATCTGCCTCATCAAAGAAAAGACCGGTATATTTTGATTGACCGGCATTTATACCGTTGTCACCAAAGTCGTAATAAAAGCCTTCGGCTTCTTTAACACCGGTCAGCTTCACACCGTCAAGATAATAAACGAAGCCACCGTTCTCGGTGTCCCAACCGGTTTTACGAGAATTAATGAGTGTGTAGTTATCCTCAAATTCATTATAAACCGAGCTGAAATAACCGCCCTTTTCGGAAGCATCATCAGGGTTGATGAAGGGGTAAACATCAAATATAGACTGATTGGTTTCATCACAGGCAAAGGTGTAAAGCGCGTTTGCACGCATATAAACGGTGTAGCCGATTTCACCGGCATTGACAATGTCAAGCTGATTTGCGCCGTCCCATTCAGCATTATCCTTTGGAGTAAGGGTAACACCGCTTAGGATACACATCGGATTGGCAAGCTCAGCATCAATAGGCTCGGTTTGGTCGTGCCATTTTAAGGTTAAGGTGAGGGTGTTATTTCCCTCGTCAAATTCCTTGTCTGCAAGATAGAAATAATCGTTGACCAATGTGATTTTAGAATAGTCAACATCAAAATTCTTGTCAAATCTGATTACGGGCTTAACCTCTGTAAGAACGCTGATACGCTCTGCCAGCTGACACAAAAAGCCCCAAGCTGAAGCATCAGCTTCGCCTGCACCCGGTAACAAATAGGTTAATTCCGAAAGCTTTTCGGGGATTTCGATTTTAGACATATCAATCGCAAAGATATATGAGGTAACCATATCCTTTGCGGTGTCAACCGAGTAATATATAACGGAATCCTTTGTTGTTGAGTTGGAAACCTTTCGGTCCCAAGCAAATTCCTCGTCACCGCCGGTTGCCTGGTCGAAATCAAACAAGGCAGCGCCCTGCTCATAAAGCGCAACGGTGATAGAAGCGGTGGCATTAGCATCGGCTGTCAAAGCAGCAGTTATTTTAACAACGCCTACGGCAGCAGCTTCGTTACCGATGAAGACAAATCCGTTAAAGGAACCTGCGTTCTTGCTGCTTAAGGTAAATATGATGTCGTTAGGATTGATAGCAATAGGATTGCCTTTATAGGTTGCTTTAAGCGGAAGCTCGGTTTTAGCGCCGTAAACGGTGTTAAGGTTTGTTTTTGTAAATCCGATTGTGTCGGGATTTACAATGTGCAGTGTGCGGGAAACTAAGGTGTCCTCGCCCAACATCAGGTATACATCAACATCACCATTAGCGGTAGCTGTGAATGTGCCGTCCTCTGTGATTGTGCCCTTTGAATTATCGGACAGCGCCCAATAAACACCCTCGGGAAGCTCGGCGGAATTACCGGTGGCGCTAACGCCCACTGCGGTTATCTGTACGCTTGAACCAACTGTGAGATAATCATAATCATTTTCAAGAACAGCGTGGTCAAATGCGGTGGAGCTCGGAGCAGTGGAAACCATCATAAGTGAGGTACTTACCGAACGGGCATAGCCGTCAGAGGGTCTGTTTATAACCGAAAGCTCATCCTCACCCTCTTGCTTTGCAACATAGGTGGAGGAGCCGCCGCCGTCAAGATTTACGGCATGAACACAGCCTGCTTCAAGCATAATCTGTGCAATTTCTATCATACTGCCGCCGCAGGAAACAGGCTCCTGACGACCGTCAAGCACCATGAGAACAACCTTACCTGTTCTTGTGATACCGACAGCGGTACGGCTTGCACGGCTGTTATAATAGTTAGTAGTATTTTTTACAACGATTTTACCGTCCTTTACAAGGGTGTCACCAAATTGGGCAATACCCTCCATAACTCTATCCTTATAAATAGTGTTATATTCTTCGGTAGAGGCTATTACAGCGGTACCGTCATCAAGAATACCAAAGAAGCCGTTTGAATTGATGGGGTGGTATTCAATTCCGCCCATTACAAGCAAACCGCCCGGTTGACCGGTTGTGATATTAAAGCCTGCGCCGTTTGTACTTGCAATTACATTGTAGTTTTCAATATAGCTGTCGCTTGCGGGATCACCGTATTTATTCTGAGCCGCATTAGCCTGCTCAAGAACGGTTTGCATACCCCAGCTTGTGGGGTCGTTATCCTTATAGTTTGCATAAAGATTAACATCGTCTCTGGTGATATCGGCAGTAGCGATATAATATGCCATTTGCTTACCGTCAGCAGAGGTAGCATATTTAAGTTCCTGAGTGATGCCGGGTGCTAAGGTTGAATATTCTGTATCGAATACAGTAAGATACGATTTATCTGATTTCTCAACATAGTCGCCTGCTAATTCGCAAAGATAGTCTGCGAAAGTATAACAGGCAGCCTTTCTTAATGAAATGCGATCCTTGGTGTTGAATTCTCTTGTTGCTTCAAGGGTTGCAACAACCTTGTTGTTCAGATATTCATTGTAAACCGTTTCGCGGATAGCCTCGCGTGTGCCGGTTGTGCCAAGTCTGTTTTTAAGCAGATACTCTGCACGGAAGGCATCGTCAAGCTCCTCGGTGAAATATCCTTCCACTGTCTCAGTGAATATGTAGTATTCATATTCATCGGGCAGATTGTCCATAATATAGTATGCATCAAGGTCGCCGTACATATCGGTAAGTGAAAAGGAACCGTTTGCTCCGACAATCTCGTCCAGGTTTTTGCAGAGATAGTTTTCTGAAAGCTCGGCAACCATTTCCTCGATTGTGCCCGAAACCTCACCTAAATCGCCGGCACTCATAAGGTCAACAATATCGCCTGCCCAACCGCCAACATCGGCGTGAGCTACACTGCCCTTATTGTTGTAGGTAATGTCCATTGTACCGAACATGTGACCGAAATCAATTATATCGCCGTTTGGTATATCAAAATGCTTCAGGTTTTTCAACCCCAAAAGGTTTAGCTCTATACCAATTTCTTCGCTGAGGGGACCTTCAAGCTCGGCAACGAAATTTGCAAAATCAACATTTTCATAGCCTGCCATAATTCCCCATGAGCCGCTGTTGTAACGGTCAACACCGGTACGGATATATTTTATTATAAGGTCATATATATCAGCAGTGTCGTCAACCTCCGCAACATATATATTGGCAACCTCCTCTAAAAGGTAAAGGTTTAGGATGAATTCATCATATCTTGTTATACATGGTTCGTCCTCAGCTGCAAAGGCACCTATGGGAGCCAAGGAGAATACCATTAAAATTGCCAGAAGGATTGGAAGCACGCGCTTTCCTAATTTTTTAATCATAATCATTTCTCCAATTAGATATTTGTAGGGAACGATGTGTTTCGCTGTGGCTCGGTCACTTTTTGGCTCTGACAGTCCACCGGACTGTCATTCACTACCAAAAAGCCGCTTTGCTACCCGCATCGTCTCGTTCGGTTTGTAGAAATTTTAGCGGGACGATGTGGGCATCGTCCCCTATGAAAAAGGCAAAAAGACCTATTGTAGGGACAGGCGTCTCGACTGTCCGCAGAGTGCATTTAAATTAACGGGCTGGCGGGGACGCCAGCCCCGACAATAATGCAATCAGGATTTGCCTGCAATAAATTTCTTTAATTTGATTAAATCAATAATGTTGATTTCACCGTTACAATCCATATCAAACATATAAATTTTGTCGTCAGCGATGCTATCGGTGTTTAGCATATGCTTTTGAAGTGAGCTAAGCTCAGAACCGTTTGTAACACTGTTTCCGTCAATATCGCATACGATAACAGGAATAGCCTCTGTTTCGGTGTGACCGCAAGAACACTCACGGTGTTTGCTGCCTTCCACATAATGGGTAGCCTTTTCATCAATTATCCAATCGCCGTGGTTGTGACCTGTAGCTTCAACCTGACTGTCAACATAGCTGTCACCGCAAGCGGAGCAGGTGTGGGTTGTATAACCACCCTCTGTGCAGGTGGGCTCGGTTACTACTGCATCGTAGCTGTGTCCTGTTGCTTCAACAACACTGTCAACATAGCTGTCACCACAGTTAGCGCAAGTATGGGTTGTATAACCGCCTTCTGTGCAGGTAGGAGCAGTTACAACAGAATTGTAGCTGTGTCCTGTAGCCACCACATAATCATCAGTGTATGTATCGCCGCAATTGCAGGTATAGGTTGTGAAGCCCTGTTCTGTGCAGGTGGGAGCAGTTACAACTGCTGTATGACTGTGACCGATAGCCTCTACTTCACTGTCAATATAGCTGTCACCACAAACTGAACAGGTGTGTGTGGTATGACCGTTTTCTGTGCAGGTAGGTTCTTTTACAGTTTCATTGTAGCTGTGACCTGTAGCCGCTACATAGCTGTCAACATAGCTGTATCCGCAGGTACAAGTGTGGGTGGTAAAGCCTTGCTCTGTGCAGGTGGGTTTGGTTACGACATCGGTAACGGTGTGGTTTTTATCATCCCATTTGCCGTGTGTGCTGTTATAAGTATAGGTTGTAGCTGTGGTAGCAGATGTGGTTTCGGCGTAACTGCCGTCTGCGTTTTTAGCCTTTGCGGGAGTAATGGGTATTGCTTTGTTTGAATCGGCAGTGTAATCAGAACCCTGTACGAATTGGTATGTAACGGTTTGGGTGCCGGCAACGGTAATAACCTTGCCTTCTCCTGTACTGAAAATATTAGCGCCGCCGGCGGTGGTGTAAACATATCCGGCTGAAGCGTCAACTAAGCCTTCAACCTGAATTTTCGCATCCACCAAATCAGCCTCAGTTCTGGTATATGTTCTGCCGGGAGCATATCTCAACGGGTAGAATTTACCGTTTCCGTTTTTTGAAAAAGTATAAGTGCCCCATTCGTCAGCATCATATACATAAACATTAATACCTTGACCTAAGACACAGGTTGCATCTTTGCCGACAACTATCTCAGAACCGGGTAAGAGCGCGATATCCTGTCCCAGAGTAACAGTTCCGCTGTTTGCAATAACAGTAAGATTGTTAGTGATGGGAAGCTCATAATCAACGGTGTTTATGTCGATTTTCTGACCTAAAATAGATGTGATGGTATTTCCGATTTCAATTGAAATCGGTGAAACGGAAAAATCACCGTTCGCTTCAATTATAAGGCGGTCCTTTGAACCGTCATATCTTTTTGTAACACTGCCCTCTGTTATGGTAAACATTGCATCGCTTGAACCGATAAATGTAATGTCCTCGCTAAAATCATAGTTTGCCATTGTAAGGGTGGTATAAGTTTTCTCAATAGCGCCTGCATAAAGTGTGAGTGGAACCTCTATATTCTGAACATAATATTGTGAGAAAAGGAATACACCGTATTCGGCTTCCATTGCGGTTGAAATAGAGCCGCCGCGGAAATCCCTGAATTGGAAATATTCGAAAACACGAGCTCCGCTGTTAGCAACAACATTGCCGTCACCTGTAATAAATCCCCAGGCATAGAGAGTAGCACCGTTGTTGATTGTTATGTTACTGCCGGTTGCCATATTAATGCAGCCGTAGGCACCGCTGTTTTCACAGCCGTATCCCGAGCCTTGAGCCTCGCGGTGCTTTGCAGAAAGGCTTATAGCACCGTTTACGGTTATATTAGCACCGTCTGCCATTTTAAGTGTGCGGTAGGGGGTGGGGGTAATATCGGTTGTTCCATCATCGTGACCGGGATCGGTTGTATATAATGTATTAGCAGAATCAAAAGGAATGAGCAGGGTTGCGCCGGAAGGAATTGTATAGTCACCCGCAGGAAGCGTTGCATCATTCATCAATACAACGGTAGAGCCTGCGGTTGCTGCGTTATTCAAATCGTCAAACAAATATTTAGTGTCAACCATAAAATGTGGTTTTGAACCGCTGTTTATGAAAATTGCCTCAATTGTCATAGCTGTTTCAGGATTAAACGTCAGGCTTGCTTCCTGGGTGAGGATTTGGTTATTTGCAGTATTAATCCAACCTAAAAAGCTTGCTCCGCTTACAGGCGTTGCAGTGAAAACTGCGCCTGTGGAGGCGATAATTCCTTGTGTTGTGCCGTTTTCAACGGTGGTGCTGTCAACCGCAACCGAGCCAAGAGTGCTGTTATAATTGACAGTAACATCAAAAGCTTCCATAGAGACTAAAAGGGAAAAGTTACTTAATGTTACGGTAGCAGTTGCATTTTTGGCTTGCAAAGCAATTGTTATTGTGGAGCCGTGATTAATATCAGAGGATTCATATGTTCCGGTGCCGGAATATGCTGTATTGTCAATTTTAAAGCTGGTAGCATTTTCGACAGCATAGTCAAACCTGATTTTTGCTTTTTTATTGCTTTTGTTGGTAATTGTAATGTTATTTGTTGCAGTAGTATATCTACTATTGCTTGTTGCAGTAGCGGTATAGGATGCTTTGTCCTCAGAGTAAGTACCTGTAGCTGAGCCGGAATAACCGCTTTTTTTGTATTCAATCTGGATATTGCAGCTACCGTCAGCACCCAAAATACCCGTTATTTCTTCGACATCTGCCGCAAATGCGGTTAACGGCAATGCAGAGGCAATCAAAAGAACAGCCAAGAGCATTGGCAAAAGCCTTTTTCCAATTTTTTTAATCATAAAAAATTCCTCCTGAAAAATAAAAATTTAGTTGCGAAAAAATCTATGTAAACCACTTTGGGTGGATTGCTTTAGACCAATCTTTATTTTAACATCATACACGCTAAATGTCAAACACAGTTAAAAAAATATCAATCTTTTTTGTTTGGTGATAAAAACCATTTTGCCGGATTGTTTTCAATATATTCCCAAGCCTCATTGTAATCCTGCGCATTGCGGATAATATGGTCGTGGTAAGAGCGTTGGAATAGAGCCTCACCAAGCTCCTTGGTTGTTAATATTTTTATCGAACGAACAATATTTTCAACCTTTTTCGTAGGGGACGATGCCCACATCGTCCCGTTGTCAATGCGTATAATCATATGAATATGATCCGGCATTATTATATATTTTTCGATTTCAGGTACATTTCTGATGTATTTTTCAACAATTGAACCGCATTTTTTCGGGACGATGTGGGTAGCGAAGCGGCTTTTTGGTAGTGAATGACAGTCCGGTGGACTGTCAGAGCCAAAAAGTGACCGAGCCGCAGCAAGACCCATCGTCCCCTACAATTATATCGGATAATATTCTTTTACGGTTTTTGGTGCAAATTGTAACGAAATATGCGCCATTTTGACCGTAATCAAAATTTTCCAATCGATTTTTCTTTCTTTTTGGCAATTCCATTTTGCCACCGATTATAATGATACGGATTGACTTTGTTCGCGCACACCCTGTTTTATGAACGGAAGCGCCAAAGCAAAGTAGGCGATATATGCCACTTCCATCCTGAGAGATGAATTATAAAATGTGAGCAGGAGACAAAGCAGAGCCATCATCATACTTAATCTGCAGAAAAGCACATTAGCTGTATCATTGCGCATTTGCTTCCAAGCGAGACAGAAGCAGATAATAAAAAACGAAAGATAGGCAAGGAGCCCAAAATAACCGGTTTCTAAAAACAAAAATGCGCTTGAAAACCAAGTATAGTGAAGATTTGCGTGCGATTGATAGAACGGTGTGTTGCAAATTGCAAAGGTTGAGGTATCACAATTACCAAGCCCCATTCCAAAAAGCTGTTCGGGTATTTTTGTGAGAATGGTTTTTGCAATGGTGGGTATCGCGGTGAATCTACCCAAGTCCTCGGCGGTGGCATAATTTTCTGCGGTGACAAGCTCCCATATTCTGTTAAAGGAAAGGGTATTGTTGCTGCCGAAAAGGTCAGCCAGCAATATGCCGGCAACAAATATTACCAAGGACAAAATAATCATAATTGCGATTTTTTTCCATGAAAAGCGCGTAAAAACAGCGGAAAATACCAGAATTAAAACAAAAATCACAAAATAAAACTTCAGCTCTGCCATTGCCGCTATTATTAATGAAACTCCGCATTTTGAAAAACAGGGCAAGGCATTTTCTTTTTGTTCCATAAAAGAAAGCAAGGATTTTCCGATGACTATTGAGAAAAATATTATTGAATAGGCGTTACAGCCCTTTTCTACACCGAACAAGCCGCCCAAATAATCCTGTCTATAACCCATAACGAATTGAGCAAAGGACACGACAGCATTCACCCAAAAAATTTTATCAAGCAGATTAATGAAAAATCCGGCATCGTCTTGGTCAAAAAACAGGATAAAGGCAAGGAAGGCAATATAAAACCTGAAATTGTTGCGCAAGCCCCACAAATAGTAAACTATTGATTGGTAGTTAAAAAGATACATAATCAGTGTATACAGAAAAAAACCAACAATCAGCACAACAAGCGGCAAAGTGCCTGCTCTGAAAAAAACTCGTCTGCTTAATAAGCTCGAAGCTAAAATTAAGACTATCGCAATATCAATTAAATATTTTACGAAGCTTGGCAGATGAAGAAAATCAATAAAAAAAGAGAGTAAAAGCGGTAAAATCAATACCAAACAGGTAAGACCTTCGGGGAAATTACGCTTTTTTATATATAATAAGCCGCGGGACATTTTTACCTCCAATTTATTTGCGGGATTTAAACCACAACAGAATATAACATACAGGATATAATTTAAACCTTAAGAAACACCAAAACACTCTCGAAAAAAATCCCTGTAATAGCAAAGTCTTATTTGTTAAGGTGCTTTTTAATGTTTTATTTTTGAAGAAGGAATTAATCAATGTGTATTTTTCTTTTGCGGGGAGCCTTGTATTTATAATTTGCTTCATTCCTGCCAATGCAAACATCTGATACCTTGCATACACGCACATTTTAACTGCTGACGGGTAACTGTTACGTTCGCATAAAGCAATGCTTTTTTGTAAAAATAAATCATTAAGTATTTGATGGTTTGTCTTGATTTTTTGAGTATAAGAATTATCATTCTTACAGTAAAAATAAAGATTTTCTTTAAGTATTGCAATTGAGGATATAAAATTGAATATTTCAAGGGTGAAATAAGCATCTTCAGAAAAAATCTCGCGTTCGGAGCAAAAGCTCACATTATTTTGAGTTATTAAACCGAGCCTAAACATTTTGCCCCAAACACTAATTCCAACTCCTATTTTATAGGTGAATAGTCCGGGTAAAATTGTTTCGGTTATGTCGTTATCTTTATAAAATGTTTTTTCCGGATTTATGGGGATAGGCTTTACGGTGCCGTTTTCATAACACTCGTTTTTACCGAAAATAATCAAATCTGCTGAGGTTTCTTGGGATTTTGAAATACATTTTTCTACGGTTGTTAAATCCAAATAGTCGTCACTGTCAACAAAGAAAATGTATTCTCCGGTTGCATGCTCAACACCTGTATTTCTTGCCATGCCGGCACCTGCGTTAATTTTATGAATTACTTTAACTCGGCGATCGTTTTTTGACCACTCATCACACAGAAAAGGTGAATTATCACTTGAGCCGTCATCAACAAGTATTATTTCAAGATTTTTATAGGTTTGATTTACGAGACTATCTATGCATCGGTTAAGATATGCTTCACAATTATAAACCGGAACAACAATTGATACTAAGCTTGGCATATATTTCTCCTTTGCACTAATATTTTAAAAGAATTTCAAAGCATTGTCCCAATTGTATTCAATAACTGCATCGCGCGGCAAAGCGGTCTTGTTTGTGGCAATTTCGATTAGTGAGTTAAGTGTTTTGCTGTCGGCAGCATCTATAAAATAAAAACCTTCTTTGTCAAGAAACTCCTTCATTTCACCGTAATCGGTAGTAACAACAGGCTTGTTGCAAGCTGCGGCTTCAAGGCAGGATAACGGAACATCTATGCAATTCCCCTCATCCTTTACAGGAAAGAAATATACATCCGCCAATTGATAAACTTCCTCAATTTCGGGAATATAGCTATCCAATATCTTTATATTTTCCTTGCTTTCAAGCCTTTGGCGCAAATCGGTATCCTTTTCGTTTTCAAATTGCTGACTGACAACAAGGAGAATTTGATATTTACTGTCAAGCTTTGTAAGCTCATCTATATTTCTGCCTACCTTTAAATGCCCAACATGCAAAATAACCTTCTTTTCGGGGGAAATATTGTATTTTTCCTTTAAGTGCCGTTGTTTTTCCTCAGACACAGGTATAAACTTTTCGGTATCCACACCGGTTTTAAGATATGTCACCCTTTTTTTGGAAAGGATATTTTTATAAAAATCAGCAGAAGCTTTTGAAAAGACGATGATTTCTGCTCGGCTCAAGTTCAGCAGTAATCTTGAAGCAAAGTCAAAGGGTGTTCTCATAACAAGGATTACTTTAACTCTCGGTTTTGAAAAAAGAGATAAAATAAATATTCTTAAAGCGGTTGATAACGCCTTTGCCGGAAAGGGGATATACAAAACCTCTTGCTTTTCTTTTCTTAGCAGGGAAAACAGTTCTTTATTTAATAACAGCTTATTTAAGTTTAAATGGTGGTCGGATATATCGGTTTTGCGGTCATACGAAACAACAACTGTGTCGGGCTTTGCTTTTTTTATTCTCTTTATAAGACTGCTTGCAACCTTTAAAAAGCCTTCATCAACCTTTTCGGTTAAGCCGTTTGATAAAATAAGCACCCAATCACCACCGTCAGTATAAAACCGAAAAAGATTATTTTGCGCAACCTTCGCAAGTGGAACAGGCATCCAAGGCATCTTTTGTTACCTTGCCGTCCCGATAATCGCAGACGATTTTATTTTCATACATAGAATATTTCTTTTTCTTAAAAAAGAATAAAAATTTATGCTTGAGTACCCAGAAAAAGGGCACCCATATATATTTGTGCATGGCAGGGGAGACCGAGCCAATCATCCAGCAATTTCTGTCACAGCAACGAACCTTTTTACGGACTTCGTTTGCCTGCCCGCTGTTCCACAGCTCATCCCAGCTTTGGGTATTCAGATTTCCCATAACCTGCTTTTCCTTTGTGCCGTTGCAGGGCATAACATCACCAAACGGGTCGATAAAGAAGGTGTCAAAGCTCATATCACAGGGGAGCAAGCGTTTTTGGCTGAAAATATAATTAATAAGTCCGTGATTAAAGTATGCCCTGAACCACTTTTTGGGGCTGTTTGAATTTAAGAGCTTGTTAATAAGGCTTTCAAAATTTTGAGCAACCATAAGTCGGTCGTGAATAATATTATTAGACTCAACAAAATAAAAACTGTTGTGAAGCGAAGCGGTTGCAAATTCCATTCCAAGCTCGTTTGAAATATCATAAAGCGGTACAAGGTCGGGCGCATTTCTGTCCTGAACGGTCATTCCAAAGCCGACATCCTTCATTCCCATATCAACAAGGGTTTTAAGGGTTGTGTAGCCTCGGTTGTAACCATCCTCCAGACCGCGGATTTCGTTATTGGTCTGCTCCAATCCTTCAATCGAAATTCTAATACCCACCTGCGGAAATTCCTTGCATAAATCAACGATTTTCTCGGTATAAAAACCGTTTGTGGAAATAACGATGCGGTCACTTTTTTTATAAAGCTCACGCACGATTTCTTTGAGGTCATCACGCATAAAGGGCTCGCCGCCGGTAATGTTTGTGAAATACATTTCGGGTAGCTTTGAGATGGTTTCTAATGAAATCTCGTCCTCCGGTTTTGACGGAACCTTATATCTGTTGCACATAGTACATTTTGCATTACAGCGATATGTAACTATTACGGTGCCGTTTAGTTTTTTAGGCATAATTATTTCCCTTCTATCTCATTAAAAGCGGTCAAATATTCCTGCGCAACATTGTGCCAGGAATAGGTTTGCTTTATAAAGGAACTTAATTTTTCCGAAATGCTTTCATCATTGTTTAGAATAAAAGAATTCATAATTTCGGAAAACTCATCTGATTTTTCAAAAGAAATGCACTTGTCTGACAATTCAAATACCAGGCTTTTATTAATGGCAACAGGGATTCCTGCAGACATAGCCTCAACTATTGTAAGGGAAAAGCCTTCCGCAACAGAGGGGAACAGCATAAGTCTTGCCATATTATACAGATCGTTGAGCCCCTTCCCGGGCTTCAACTCACCAAAATATCTGACTTGATTTTCGATGCCGTTTTCGTGAGCGAATTTTTCAATTTCCATTTGATAATTTTCATCAATTATTCCGCCTGCATAGCAATAAACAATATCACTATGCTGTTTTAAGAAAGGCAATAAAAGCTTGAGCGCTCCAAGCTGATTTTTGCGCTCGCAAACAGAGCCTACCTGCACAACAATCCTTTTTCCGTCCAAAGCATTTTTACTCAAAATTGAGCTTTTTTCTGCAAGGGACAGCGGCTTATAAACATCGGTGTTTACACCGTTACGGATTAATGTGAGTTTGTTTTCATCCACCCGTGTATGTGCAGAAATGTTGTTTTTTGCCTTATCGTTTAAAACAAACACACGGTCTGCATAAGGCATTGAATATACCTCTTGGAAATATCTTTTAGAAATAGTTTCCTCTATATCCTTCCAATCACCGTGCCATATATAGCTATGGTTTGTGTATGCAATATAGGCTTTTTGGCGTTTCTTTGCAGAAACCAATTTTATATAGAAAAAAAGATTGTACTGATTGTGAAAATGAAAAACAACCTTTTCATTGGAATTTTTCAAGATTTTTTTAAGCTTATTTGCAAGTGAAACAGAATAAACAACCCTTTTAAGCTTATGCATTATTCCAAGGCTTACATCCTGCCTTGTGAATATCTTAGGAACCTTAACCTCGGTTAGGCACAGGTTTGTATCTGCTCTTTTTTCGGCAGAAATATCTATTATTTCGACATCCTCGCCCATAGCCGAAAAGGATCTTGTGAGCTCCTCAACAACAATTTCGGTTGCGGCACCTATTTGCGCAGGAATAGGAGTATATCCGGTTCCTATTTCGTATATTTTCATAAATACTATTCTCCGTAAAGTTGTATTACCTTTTCATAATAGGTATTCGGCGTTTCAAAAACAATATCTCGACAGTTTGCCGTAAAAGCTTCAAGCTTTCCGGGGGTGAAAAGCAAGTCCTTTAGCTTTTCCTCTAAATCATCGGGATTGCCGGCTTCAAACAAAAGACCGGTCTCACCTTCGGTTATCAGTTCGGGAATACCACCCATGCGGGAGCCTATAACGGGTGTCAAATAACACTGCGACTCTATTACAGAAAAGGGACAATTTTCATACCATTCTGAAGGATAGACACTGCACAATGCTTTTGAAATCAGCTCTTTAAGCTCATCACCTGTTTTGAAGCCGACATATTCTGCGTTTGCAACCCCTTCAATTTCTGCTTCGGCTGCTCCGTAGCCCGCAAAGACAAAATGAACCTCCGGCATTCGCCTTGCAACCTCAAGTAAGGTCAGGGTTCCTTTATCGCGGGACAGATGCCCGAATTCTAAAACGTAATTTTCCTTTTCTGCGGCGTCACTTTTTTGAGCCTCAAAAAAATTATGAATAACAACCGTCTTGCTTTCAAATCTTTTTTGGGTATTAAGCTTTGATTGCAGAAAGTATGATGGGCAAATAATTTTATCTATATAAGAATATGCCTTGCTGAATTTCCAAAAATAAGCGTCTAACATTGCAAGAAAGCTTTTTGCCCGCGAGTTTTTCATACACTTAAGCTTAACGCAATGTGTGTAATTACCGCCAAGACATTTTTCACAGACATTAATTTCCGTATCAAAAAGCCCGTGGCTTGGGCAAACAAGCTGATAATCGTGCGCGGTGTAAATTATTTTAACCTTGCTTCCTGTTTTTTTGCGGAATTTTTCTATTTCAAGAATGATGCTGGGGGTTAAATGAAACTGTATATTATTAAGGTGAACGACATCGGGATTGAAGCTTTCCAAAACCTTTCTAAGCTTTTTCCGTGCTTCAAAGGAATAAATAATGCGAAAAGGGGCAGTGAGGTTTTTTCGTGTGGTTTCCTTTAAATCAATATCCGAAACATAAGAATTGACTGAATTTCCCACAATGTTTTTGGAATTTTCAAGACCGAAAAATTCAACACAATGTTCCTTTTGCGATAAAAGCTTGCCTAATTCAAAAACATAGGTTTCGGCTCCGCCCTTAGGATATAAAAATTTATTTATAAGTAAGATTTTCATCCTTTTCTTCCTTTGCGGTCTTTTCGATACTGAGCTTGTCGTCAAATAATCCGTAAAGCTTAAGGGTTTTAAGGGTGACATCATCCCAATTATAGCTGTCACATATAAAATCTGCCGAAGCGGCTTTAAGCTCATCAACCGTTTCGGGACTGTTGCATAAATACTGAAGCTTTAGCCTTAAATCATCTGTATTGCTTTTTTGGAAGGTCACGCCGTGCTGTTTTATTACATCGGCACATTCGGGAATATCTGAGGTGAGGCAACAGTTGCCGTAGCTCATAGCCTCTAACAGGCTCAAGGGCATTCCCTCAAGGTCGGAGGGGAGGACATATATGTAGGCGTTGCTGTAAAGCTCCTCTAAAAGCGTCCCCTGCACAAAGCCTGTGAATATAATCCGACCGTCTCCATCGGCTGAATTTTTCAGTGCGATTTCGTAATCGTCCGAATCTGATGCACCGCCTGCTATGACCAGCTTTTTATCCGTATCGACCTGACCAAAAGCCTTAATCAAATAATCAAGCCCTTTCTCGGGCACTAACCGTCCGAGAAAGAGGATATACTCATTCTTTTTTAAACCGAATTTCTCTGTGATTTCATTTGCAATAATATTTTCGGGGCGAGAAATGCCGTTTGGAATGAACACCGTTTCCCGACCGTAAACATCTTTAAAATAATTTCGGACATTTTCACTCAAGACAATGATTTCGTCCGCAAAGCGTACGGCACATTTTTCGCCAAACAGGATATACCAAGAAGCAAATTTTCCCCATTTGGCTCTCTTGTGGTCAAGACCGTGAATTGTGGCAATACATTTTTTGCCGAACAGCTTTGGAAGCCATATCATGGCGCAGGGACCCTCGGCGTGAAAGTGAACTATGTCATATTTTCCAAAAGCGGCGGCAAATGCCGCCGTGAAGGATGCTGTCATTGCGGCAAGACCGCGTTTTTTAACTGTCAATACAGTTTTAAGCCGAACTCCTTTATATTCCGTAAGGGCTTCTCTGTCAAAATCAGCACCGCTTATATGGGGACCGCTTCGGTTATAGCAGGTCACACTGTGACCTAAAGCCGCCATACGGGTTGCTAATTCACCCACAACGATTTCAACTCCACCCTCGCGTGAGGGAATTCTTTTATGCCCAAGCATGGAAATACGCAGCTTTTCCTTTTTATTCCCGGGCATTATTCGCCCTCCAAGCCGCACACTGCGCCTACGGTTTTAAACAGAATTTCAAGATCGACTAAAAAGCTGCGTTTTGAAATATATTGCAAATCTAATTCCAGCCATTTTTCAAAGGATAGGCTGTTGCGTTTTGGCTGTACCTGCCAATAACATGTAATTCCGGGAGTAACTGCCAAACGCTGAAAATGATATTCGTTATAAAGTGCCACCTCTCTTGGAAGGGGAGGACGGGGACCGACAAGACTCATATCTCCCTTTAACACATTCCAAAGCTGAGGCAGCTCATCGATACTTGTGCAACGGATTATGCGACCGAAGCGTGTTATTCTTGGGTCGTCCTTCATTTTAAATGCAGGTCCCTCAATTTCATTTTTATCTAACAGTGTGTCAAGCATATTTTCTGCATTTGGAACCATTGAACGGAATTTATAAAACTTAAATGGCTTTCCGTTTTTTCCGATGCGATCTTGTATGTAAATAGGGGAGGCACTCGGACAATCAATTTTAACCAATATTAAAACAATAAGCATTGGAATAAACAAAACAATAATTCCAAGAATGGAGGCAATAACATCAAAGCAACGCTTAAAAAAGCTGTATATAGGCTTTTCCTCTATGTATGTCATTTGGGGAAGCGCGTCACTTTGAACAGTGGCACCCTCGGAGGGTAGCGCAAAACTATTCTTTTCAACATCCATAATAATTACTACCCTCCTAAAGTCAATACTCAATCCTTGGGTTTGTAGAACAAATCTACAACAATTTTCTTTAAGGAAGCCTCATCGGGATAAAATTCAATGAATTTTTCCCCCATAACCGATTCTCCCTCAATACTGCTTATTTCGTTAAATTCGTATGTGGTGAATTTCTTGGCGATTTCCTGAAGCTGAGTGACCGAACGGTCTGAGACAATATAATTTCCCAGCTTTGATGCCGCATTAACGATAAATTCATCATCGTTTTCTATACAGCTTGTCATTTGCGAATAAAGCGCCTGCATATATTGCTTTTGGCGTTCCATTCTTGTGCTGTTACTGCTGTCCTCAAGACCGTAGCGCGTGCGGACATAATTAAGGGCATGTTCGCCCTTGAGTGTTACGCTTTCCCCCTTGACAAGTACACTGTCTATTCCGGTGAAATCATCAAGAACAGTTACCTCAACACCGCCCACAAGGTCATTCAATATCGGAACAGAGTCCATAGTAAGAGATATATAATGGTTGACCTTTATCCCGAGCAAAAGCTCAGAAACTGCATCTGCCGTATTGCGGCAGCTAACCTCTTTGCCGTTTCCGTAGGTATGGGCTAAGGCTATTTGCTTTGTAACCTCATTAACCTTTTCACCGGCAACACCAAGCACGCTCATATCAGCCATAGTGTCACGGTTGATGTGAACGGCGGTGCATTTTTTTGAGGAATTATCAAAGACAAAAAGAACCAAGAAGTCTGCTTGACGGTCGTTATTGTACGAGTCGGAAGTGAAGGTGCCTTCAAACTTATCAAGACCCAAAACCAAAAAGGTTTCTATATTATCCTTGAGGACATAATTGGTGCCGTTATATTCGAGAAAAGACTCCTGTGACTCCGAAACCGGAAATCTGCCTTGCCGCTTTTCCCATACCTCTATAAGCAACAAGGCAGCTGATAGGAGAAAAACCAACACAAGACCAATAGCAACATACCGAAAAATGTTTCCCTTTTCTTTACGCGTTTTTCCCATAACAACTACCCTTTTTGAAAATTAATCGGATTGCTTCTTGGATTTTTTCCAAATAACAACTAATGAAATTGCGGCGGCAACCATAATAACGATATAAAGAGCAATATTGGAATTATCACCGGTTTGGGGCAAATCAGAGCTTTCACCTGTGTCTACAACAATTGCAAAGGGTGAAAAATCATCAACACGGAAGGCCAGGTGAGTACCGTTATTTGTAACCTTAGCGCTCTTAACAAGCTCCCAATTACCGTTCTTTAAGTGCAAAAGGGCAACAAAGCCTGCTAACGCCTCGGGCTTAATAACGATATCAAAATATCCGTGGTCGTCATGATCGCCGCAGTTTATATAGTAAATATCAAAAAGGTCACTGATTGCCAAATCACCTGCGGGGATACCCTTATCCTTGGCAAGCGTTGCAAGTGCAGTACAAAGCTTGGTGAGGTCTGTGGCTTCAAGAATATCTTTATATGCCTCCTCAAATTTCTGGCGCATTTCTTCCGGAAGGGTGTGGCGCTCTGAATAAGGTGTGATAACCAAATCGGCATCACAATCTTCGCTTTCGTTGGAAAATTCAATAAGCTCGGGCGCGGAATTGCCTGAGGGGCTGGAAACAAATTTTCCGGGAGCAGCAATGGCGGTCAGGTTGACACCAATCACCATAACAAGTGCGATAAAGAGAGCTAACAGTTTTTTCATTGTAGGATACATCCTTTCAAATAAAGTATATATTTTATTATTTATTATTTAACCTAATATAGTTCAAGCTTAATATTATCTATTATTCAGCATTGCAGCATATCACGAGTATAAGCCGTACCCCAAGGGTCAAGTCAAGAGCTTTTTGTGTTTTTTGGATTTTCAAAGGTTATTTAAACAAAAGCACACTATGAAAGCAGAGAATACCCGTACTCGTTCATTTGGTTTATAAAATCGGTTCCAAGCTTTTTGCTTATAATCTCAAAGGCTTTGCCGATATTTGGCGGTCGCGAGGTGAGATTATGACAGTCTGAACCGATGAAATTAATCGCTTGCCGTTTAAGCAGACTTAAAGCTTTTTTTCTGGTGAAAAAATCGTTAAAAAAGCTTGCATTAACCTGCATCAGAATACCGCTTTCATACAAACGGCTCCAAATTTCCGGATTTTGAAAGCCCAAATACCGTTCAATATGAGCCAAAATAAAGGTGATATTTGTGTTGCAGGACAGTTGGGTTAATTCCCTTACAGTATATTCCGTCCACTTTGAAAATGGCATTTCCAAAAGAAGCAAATCAGTTCCGCTTAAGGTCAGCCGTTCAAGCTCAGGCATACGGCTTATTCCGGGGTAATATTTCACCTCGGCACCTGCGATAATTTTGGGCGCGCCCTCGAACAGATTGCTTTTGACACTTTCCAAAGCAACCGTCCGCCTTTGCAGAAAACCGTCAACCGATTCGTTGTCAGCATAAAAATGCGGTGTTGCAATTACGGTTTTAACACCCTGCTCAAGTAACAGCCTCAAAAGGGAGATGCATTCCTCCGTATTGCGGCTTCCGTCATCCATTTGGGGGAGAATGTGACTGTGCCAATCAATCAAGTGGCTTCATTCCTTTGCGGAGCTTTTTGGTAATACTTATATTTGTATTTTTTATATTTACTGTAAGAGCTGTTACTGTTTTTGGACTCGTTCAGAACACATCCCAAAACATTTACATTGGAAAGCTTAAGCTGTCTGAAGCAACGCTCCAGCTCCTGCTTTTCGGTGTATTCCTCTCTTATTACGACAACCATACCTGTAATAAGTGAGGAAATCGAAAGGGCATCCGAAACAATGTTGACGGGCGGCAGGTCAATAACAATATAATCGAATTTTTCCTTTAAATCATTGAGAATTGCCTCCATCCTGCGAGAGCCCAAAAGCTCTGACGGATTTGGCGGAATGCTTCCGGAGGGAAGTATATACCAATTGGTAAGCAGGGGGGACTGAAAATCTCCAATGTGCGCGCCCTTTCCCATAAGCAGGTCGGTAAGACCGGGTGAACCGGAAATGCGCATTTTCTTTGCTACTGACGGAAGACGCAGGTCACCGTCAATCAAAAGTACATTTTTGCCCTTTTCGGCAAGAACATAGGATAAATTGACCGCTGTTGTACTTTTGCCCTCACCGCGCATTGAGCTGGTTACACCGATTATCGGGCATTTTTGGTCCTCAGGCAGGGTGAAATCTAAATTGGTGCGCAAGAGCTTATATTGCTCTATGGCAGTAAACTCAAGATTTTCGTGAAGAGTTTTTTTGATTTCATTCGCAGAGAATGAGTTTGGGTTGTGTTTTTTATTAAATAATTTCATAGTACATCACCGGGTTTCCGTTAGCTGTGTGATTTTCGGTTATTTTGTGAATAGTAGTACCCGTACTTTGACTTTCCCGAGGTTAAAAGATCGGGTATTTTGGCAAGTATCGGATAATCATAGGTTTTAAGAATGTAATCCTCATCGTGAATTGTGTCATCAAGCATCGCGGCAACTGCCAGAATGATAGACGCAAGCAACACACCGAGAATTAGACCAACCGCAGTATATTTGGTGATGCTGGGGGAAATTTTATCCAGCTCCGGAACGGCAGAATCGACAACCTCCATCGAAGCTCCGTCAATAATTTCGGAAATTCTTATGGGCAAAACCTCTGCAATGCAGTTGGCTATTCTTGCCGCCTCATAGGGGTCCTCGGTCGTAACGGTAACACACATTATCTCGGTTTCGTTAGATGGGGCGGCCGTTATCATTTTCGATAATTCCTTGTAAGTATACGGCACATTGGTTTTTTCAATAATGCGCTCCAAGGTAGTACGGTTGTTCAGTAGCACACTGTATGTTTTGACGAGGCTTTGTGCAGCCGTTATTTCGGATGAGCTTATGCTGAAGCTTGTGTTTCCCAAGGAAAAGGAGCTGTTGTTTACATAAAGCAATATTGAAGAGGAATATTTTGGAGCAATAACAAACGATGATGCTAAAAAACCGATTACAGCAACCAAAATACCCGATAAAGCGATTGCCCAGGCTCTGTGCCAAAGTGACTTTACTATATGTAGCAAATCAACCGCGTAATACTCCTTAATATTAGTTTCCCTTTTGTCCATTTTTCATTCGCTCCTTGGTGTGTGCAGACATTAAGAGACAATATGCCTACTTTATAGATATATTAACACATTTGATTTAGAATTGCAATATAAAATTTTCGGAAATCCTAATGTCATATTTTGGGCATAATGGTTATTTTCCTCACACTCACTCACCCTTAATAATCGTTTCCAACAGCTTGATTTCGGTATCAGAAAAAGAAAGCTTGCAAACGGCAGCGGCATTTTCTTTGATTTGTGCAGGACTGCTTGCGCCGACCAGCACGCTTGTCACCTTGCCGACACCTAAAAGCCAGGAAATTGCCATTTGAGCCAAGGTCTGACCCCTTTGCAAGGCTATGTCATTGAGCCTGCGCACCTTTTCCAACAGCTCGGGGCTGAGGTTGTTTGGGTTTAAAAAGGTGTCGGGCTTGGCAGCTCTTGAATTGTCGGGAATACCTTTTAGGTATTTATCTGACAAAATGCCTTGTTCAAGGGGTGAAAATGCAATCGAGCCAATACCGGCGCCGTGGGTGGCATCAATTATGCCGCTGTCCTCAACATGGCGGTCGAGCATGGAAAAACGCATTTGGTGAATGAGACAGTGCACACCCATTGAATTTAAGATTTTTTCTGCCTTCACGGTGGTTTCGGCATCATAATTGGAAATTCCGACATACAGCGCCTTACCGCTTTGTACTATATCCTTCAGTGCGCCCATTGTTTCCTCTAACGGTGTGTTTGGGTCCATGCGGTGATGATAGAAAATATCCACATAATTGAGACCCATTCTTTTAAGACTTGCATCAAGGCTTGATATAAGGTATTTTCTGCTTCCGAAATCACCGTAGGGGCCCGGCCACATATAGTAGCCTGCCTTTGTAGAGATTACCATTTCATCACGGTAAGCAGAAAGCTGTGTTTTTAAAATTTTGCCGAAATTAGTCTCGGCTGAGCCGGCAACGGGTCTGCCGTAATTGTTGGCAAGGTCGAAATGTGTTACTCCCAAATCAAAAGAGGTTTTAAGCATTTTTGTCATATTTGTGTAATCATCATTTTCGCTGAAATTATGCCAAAGTCCAAGCGAAAGCGCCGGAAGCTTCAGCCCGCTTTTGCCGCAATAATTGTAGGGCATAGTGTCATATCTTTTTTCATTTGCTATGTAACTCATAAAATCTCCCCCGAAATTAATATTATAAATATATGTATATTATAACATATAAAAAAACTACCGCAAGCGGTATTTAAAAAATGAAAAAGGACGGCTTTAATAAAGTTTTTTGAATTACAGTAGGGGAGGCGTTTCGCCTCCCGTCAGGTTTTATTATTTTTTGCTGTAATTTTTCAGACCTGTTTTCAAATACAAAATCTGTGCTTGCCTATTGTCGTTATGATTTCACGGCTGAAAATCCATTTGTTTGTGGATTTATCGGGATTATAGTAATAAATCGCGCCGCCGCTTGGGTCAAGACCGTTCAATGCGTCCGAAGCCGCCTTGTAGGCGCTGTCGGCTATCGCTTCATAAAACTGTCCGTCATACAGACAGGAAAAAGCCCCTTTTTGGTATACAACGCCTGAAAGCGTGTCGGGAAACGATGGGTGCTCAATACGGTTAAGCACCACTGCTCCCACCGCCACCTGACCGATATATGGCTCACCGCGTGCCTCTGCGGAGATAATGCGTGCCAACAGCTCATAATCCGATGAGGAATATCCGCCGCCTGAATTACCGCCCAAACCTAAAGCTTTTAAGGTTTTCGGACCTGCTATACCGTCTGCTGTAAGACCGTTGTCGCGTTGAAATGCGATGACGGCATTTTTTGTTTTAGTTCCGAAAATGCCGTCTATACTGCCGCTGTAGTAGCCCTTTTGCTGTAAAACTGTTTGAATGTCACGCACCTCCTGTGAACGGGAGCCGATTTTTGAAAGTGCGGAAACACAAAGACTGCAAAGGGAAAAGGCAAGTAAAACCGCTAGAATGACCGAAAAATATTTTTTCATAGAAATTTCCTTTCGGATAAGTTTTTTGTTATTATTTCCTTAAAAAGAAAAAATATCAGGAAAATCAAAAGCGCAAATTTAACCCTGTATCTGCCTAAATTTCGGCAAAAGTTCTGTTTTATAACATCAGCCTTTGACAAAATACACCGTAGGTCTTGGTGTATAATGAAAATCACAAATATAGGCGGTGATTTAATTTGAAGGATATTGTAAAAATATCAAGCAAGCTTGAAAATTACAGCATTAAGGAATTGGTTTTTGCAGGGTTTACGCATTTTTTGGCGGGCTTGGCAGGAGCCGCTGCCGCAAGAGCAGTAGTTCTGGACAAGCTTCTGCCCTTCGGACTTTCCTTTTTAGCAGGATGTTCAATGACATATACTCCGGCGGCGGCAATCGGCGTTTTTGCAGGATATTTCATACCTGCCGCAGGGGAAAGCGGCTTCAGATACATAGCGGCTGTTTTTGCGGTGCTTGCCATCAAGCTTTTGCTTGGCGGATATAAGAGACTTGTGGAAAACCCTGTTTTTCTTACCCTGATAGCTCTGCTTTCGAGTGCTTTAACCTCGGCTGTGGCACTTAAAGGTATGGAAATGAGCCTCGTAGAGCTGATGACCGAGGCGGTGCTGTGTGCGGCAGGCACATATTTTACCGCGAGAAGCTTTCGCACACTCTACAGAAACGGTGCCGGGCTTTCTGTGGACGAGCTTTCGGAGCTGCTTATAGTTTTAAGTATACTTTTAATGGGCTTAAGCGAGGTTAATATTAACGGTATATCCTTAGGCAGAATATTAGGCGTATTGCTTATTCTGGCGGCGGGGAAATACGGCGGTATAACAGCAGGAGCTGTTGCCGGAACCGCAACAGCCCTCACATTTACCTTAAGCGGAGTTTCAGGCACAGTTGGAGTTGCTTTCGCTTTTGCAGGACTTATCTCGGGGATTTTCACCGCACTGAGTAAATACGCGCAGGCGGTGGTGTTAATTGTGTTTGCCTTTATAGGGGCGGTTTCGTCAGGCAACACCTTGCTCATTTCAAGAACTGTGATAGAGGCGGTTTTGGGCTCATCACTGTTCCTTGCGTTACCGAGACAGGCAGGAATAGTTCTGGGCAAATTACTGTCACATCAACCCAGACTGTCTGTTTCTACAGGATTTAAAAAATCAATTACCATGCGCTTGGAATTGGCTTCTAATGCATTAAGAGATGTGTCCGAAACGGTGGAACAGGTTTCCAAGGAGCTTTCAAAGATTAACTCACCCGATTTCGGCACGGTTATATTTGCGGTTGAGCAGGACGCCTGTGCCGGCTGTAAGCTGAGGGTGCATTGCTGGGAAACCAAGCGCGATGAAACGATAAACGCGGTGCTTGAGATGACAAAGGCGGTAAAGCAGGGGGAATGTTCACCCGAAACGGCTGCACCTGAGGAATTTCGCGGCAGATGCTTAAGAGCATCGCGTGTGGGCAACGCGGCTTATAAAAGATATTCGGATTATACCTCACGGATAGCGGCAGAAAGCCGTATTGAGGAGGTGCGCTCGGTTGTGTCCGACCAATTCAACGGTATTTCATCAATGCTCTATGATTTGAGCCTCGATTTTAAAAATGACCAGCAGTTTGACAATGCTTCCGCAGAAAATGCTGCCGCTGCCCTTAAAAATATTGATATCCGTGTTGACGAGGCGGGCTGTCGCATAGATAAATTCGGCAGAATGACGCTTGAATTCAAGCTTAAAAAAACACCCGAGCTTGTAATTAACAAGCTTCAGGTGATGAAAATGGTATCCCTTGTCTGTGAAAGAGATTTTGATATTCCGTCCGTGAGCGAGGTGGGCGGAGAGATTTTTATTGTGCTTAATGAGCACGCCGCCATTAAGGTTGACATCGGAGTAGAGCAAATATGTGCTTCGGGCTCAAGTATGTGCGGAGATGCATATAAATATTTTTGTGACGGCAGAGGGCATTTTATCATGGTTTTAAGTGACGGAATGGGTACAGGCGGCAGGGCGGCAGTAGACGGTGCAATGGCATCGGGTTTAATGACAAGGCTTGTAAAAGCCGGCTTTGGCTATGATTGCTCACTCAGAATTTTAAATTCCTCAATGCTTTTCAAATCTACCGATGAGTCGTTAGCAACGGTGGATATTGCAAGCATAGACCTTTTCACCGGTCAGACCGAGCTTTACAAGGCGGGTGCCGCGCCTACAATAGTGCGCCGTTCGGGTAAAACAGGAAAGGCGGAAAGCACATCCTTGCCTGCCGGAATACTCAGAGATATTGGTTTTGATAAAGCAACCGTGAAATGTAAGGTAGGGGATATAGTTGTGCTTATGTCTGACGGTGTGACAGGCTCCGGCACCGATTGGATAAGGGCAGAAATAGAGGGCTGGAAGGACGGCACTGCTCAGGCACTTGCCGAGAGAATATGCGAGTGTGCCAAGCGCCGCAGAAGCGATAACCATGAGGATGATATAACGGTTATGGCGGCAATACTTAATAAAGCTGTATAAAGATACCCACTTAGAGTAAAACATACTCTAAGTGGGTGTTTGGCTTTTATCTTTCTTCTCTGAAATAAGAAAGACCGAGGGATGCGGGGGGCTGATGCTCACGCTTTTTACGCATACTTGTGATAATAAGTACAACAATGGTAACAACATAAGGAAGCATCTTGAAAAGCTCCTGTGTTTCGGTGCCAAGACCTTGAATATAGTTATTGGCATTGCACAGCGCGCCGAAAAGGAAGGAGCCCATAATTGCCACAGAGGGCTTCCACAATGCAAAGATAACCAATGCTATAGCCATCCAACCGCGGTCACCAAAAGCATTGTTTGACCAAACACCGCTGGCATAAGCCATAACATACTGAAGTCCGCCAAGGCCTGCAATCGCGCTACCGATACAGGTTGCAACATATCTGTACTTGGTGACATTTATTCCGGCGGCATCTGCTGTGGCGGGATTTTCACCCACAGAACGCAGATTCAGTCCAACTCTTGTGCGGTTAAGCACAAAGGAGGCTATAATTGCAATAATAATTGCAAGGTAGGTGAGAAAATCATGAGACAGGAACAGCTCGCCAAACCACCCCAAATCGTCAGCAAAGGGAAGCTTTGCCGAAAAGAAGGAGCTTGTCTTTGTAAGTGCGATAGAGGGAAGCTCACTCTTGGTGATATTGATAAGCGAAGCTCCGAGGAAGTTGCCGAGACCGATACCGAGAGTGGTAAGCGCCAAGCCTGTTACATTCTGATTTGCGTGGAGTGTAACGGTAAGGAAGCTGTAAATCAGTCCCATAAGAGTAGCGCCCACAATAGCGCACAAAAGCGGAATAAGCACCGCAAGGGCCGGATTCATATTGGCAATATCATTACCGCAGGAGTTCTCATAAAGGAAAGAGCCGACAACACCGCTGATAGCACCAACATACATAATTCCGGGGATACCAAGGTTAAGGTGACCTGATTTTTCGGTCACGATTTCACCTGTAGAGCCGTAAAGAAGCGGAACACCAAGGAGAATCGCACGGCAAATAAACTGTATTATCATGCTTTACCCTCCTTTTTGTTGTGACGGAATTTGATGGAATAATGAATGAAAAATTCACAGCCAACCAGCATAAGAATAACGATACCAACTATAATTTCCGAGAAGGAGGAATTAAGCAACGCGGTATCTGCCACCTTGGCAACGCCTATCCTTAAGAATATAACGATTGCGGTCATAATCACCATAATAAAGGGATTGAACTGACCGAGCCAGGAGATAAGTATTGCTGTGAAGCCCTGACCGCCTACACTGTTAATGTTAATGCTGTGGTCCTTACCTGCAACGAGCAACATACCTGTAACACCGCAAAGGGCACCCGAAATTAACATTGTGCGGATTATAACCTTTTTAACATTGATACCGATATATCTTGCTGTATTCTGACTTTCACCCACAACCGATATTTCGTAGCCCTGTTTGCTGTATTTAAGATATATATACATAACTACCGTCATAACAGTAACAATCAGAATGTTTATAAAATAATCGTTACCGCCGAGAGCAGGGAAATTACCCTCAGACACAGGGTTGATAACATTGGAGCCGCCGCCCTTAAGATAAACATAGTAAGCAATTATCTGGGTAGCGATATAGTTCATCATAAGTGTAAACAGGGTTTCATTTGTATTGAAAATCGCCTTGAATATGGCAGGAATAATGCCCCAGACGGCACCTGCGAGAATACTTGTGAGTGCGATTACAGCCATAAGCACAGGGTAGGGAAGCTTGTTGCCTAATTCAATCATACAAATAATTGAAGCAAGTCCGCCCATAAGCGCCTGTCCCTCTGCACCGCAGTTCCAGAACTTCATTTTAAAGGCAGGGGTAAGGGCAAGCGCCAGAGCCAAAAGAATTGCAATTTCCTGCAAATATTTCCAGAGCATTGTAAAGCGACCTTCAAAAAGACGGCCAAAAACGCCCGAGAACATTATTTCGTATGTGGCAGAGAAGCTTTCGCCCGTTACCGCCATTGAAAGGAAGCCGACAAGAAAGAAGGCAATAACGATAGTCACAGCTCTTATGAGCCAAGCCTTCCACGCAGGCATATCGTCACGCTTAACAACATGGAAAAGCGGCTCGCGGTGGGCTTTTATGGTTGCGCTGTTAGTCATTTGCGTTTTCCTCCCCGTCCTTTTCAGATTTGGTCATAAGCAGACCGATTTCCTCTTTGGTAGCGGTTCTGCCGTCAACAATACCGGTCACTTTACCCGAGCCGATAACCATAATTCTGTCACACAGCTCAAGCAGAACATCAAGGTCCTCACCGACAAAGATAACAGCAACACCCTTTTCCTTTTGCTCGTTAAGAAGATTGTAAATCATATATGAGGAGTTTATATCAAGACCGCGCACGGGGTATGCAACCATAAGCACGGTAGGGGATGCGGCAATCTCGCGTCCGACAAGCACCTTTTGCACATTACCGCCCGAAAGACGGCGCACAGGGGTAGATGCCGAGGGGGTTACAACCTCAAGGTCGTGAATTATTTTCATGGCAAGGTCCTTCGGTTTTTTGCGCTTAAGGAATACCGAATGGCCCTTTGAGTAGCTTCTCAGCATCATATTATCAACAATATCCATATTGCCGACAAGTCCCATACCGAGACGGTCCTCAGGTACGAAGGAAAGACGGACACCCAAATTCCTTATTTGCATAGGTGTTTTGTCGCGCAGATTTTCCTTTTTATCGGTTTTGGGGTTCAAATAGAATATCTCACCCTCAGACAAATGCTGCAAGCCTGCAATAGATTCAAGCAACTCGCGCTGACCTGAGCCTGCAATACCTGCAATGCCTAATATTTCACCGCTTTTTGCAGTAAAAGAAACATTGTCAAGCACGGTAGCACCCATACGGTCAACACAGGTGATGTTATTGACAATAAGGCGGTCGGCTGTATCGTGAGGCTTGTTGCGCTCAATATTAAGGTCAATCTTTTTGCCAACCATCATTTCGGTAAGCTCAGACTCGCTTGTCTCACTTGTGTTTACTGTGCCGACATATTCACCCTTTCTGAGCACCGAAACCCTGTCCGAAAGGGACAGAACTTCGTGCAGCTTATGGGTGATAATGATAATACATTTACCGTCATCACGCATACGGCGTAAAATACTGAACAGCTTTTCGGTTTCCTGCGGAGTAAGCACAGCGGTCGGCTCGTCAAGAATAAGAATATCGGCGCCGCGATAAAGCACCTTGATAATTTCAACCGTCTGCTTCTCTGAAACCGACATAGTGTATATTTTCTTTTCGGGGTCAAGCTCAAAGCCGTATTGTTCGCTTATTTTCTTGATTTCATCTTGTGAAGCCTTAAGGTTATACTTGCCGTCCTCAATTCCAAGCACAATATTTTCGGCAGCACTGAAAACATCAACAAGCTTGAAATGCTGATGTATCATACCTATTTTATAGGTGAAGGCATCCTTTGGAGAGGTGATAACTGCTTCGTTTTGGTCAATGAATATCTGACCCTCATCAGGAAAGTAAATACCCGAAATCATATTCATAAGGGTAGTTTTTCCGCTGCCGTTTTCGCCTAAAATGGACAAAATCTCACCGCGGTATGCAGTAAGATTAACATTTTTGTTGGCAACCACCTTGCCAAACACCTTGGTTATGTTTTTGAGTTCAATAGCAGGTTGTTTAGTCACATTAAACCTCCGTTCAATAATTCTCAAAAAATCGCTATTAAGCTTAAAAGTAGCAATTTTTTCAAAATTATTCCAAGACGGGGAAATCCCCGCCTTGGAAATAAGGTCATCAACCGAAGTTTGTATCAAGAAGTGTGATACCGTCAATCTGAATATCAAAGTAAGGAGCAGAACGGTGCTTGGACTCGTAGAATACGCCGTCCTCGATAACCTCTGTATCCTTTTCGAAATTAGCGTCTGTATCAACATCAGCCTTGTAGGATGTGAGCTTAACGCCCTTTTCGGTCCAATTAGCGGTATCAAATACCTTGATGGAACCGTCAAGAAGCTTAGCCTTAACTTCAGCAATCTTTTCAGCGGTGCCTGCGGCAGCAGCTTTGGTGTTGATGTCGGTAAGAACAACAGAACCGGTCTCAATAGTACCTGTCCAGTCAGTAGCGATGGCCTCGCCCTTCTCAACGCACTCAATCATATACTTGAAGTAAGGAGTCCAGTCAATTCTGGAGGAAACGATGAAGGTGTTGGGGCAAGCGGCAACTGTAGAGCCGTTGTAAGAAACATTGGGAACGCCTGCAGTCTCGCAAGCAGTAGGTGCGCCCATGGAGTCAGCGTGCTGGCTGATGAGAACACAACCGCCGCTGATAAGAGCCTGAGCAGCTTCCTTTTCCTTTTGCTCATCATACCAAGAGCCTGTAAACTTAACATCCATCTTTACAGAGGGGCATACAGACTTAGCGCCGAGGTAGAAAGAGGTATAACCGGAAATAACCTCAGCAAATGTGAATGCGCCAACATAGCCCATCTTTGCTTTGTCAGCAGTGATCTTACCTGCTTCGATCATCTCATTGAGCTTCATACCTGCGGCAACACCTGCGAGGTAACGACCTTCGTAGATAGATGCGAAAGCATTGTGGAAGTTCTTAACGCCGGCAGTGTGAGCCTGTGTACCGGTTGCATGGCAGAACTGTACATCAGGATACTTTTTAGCAGCATCGATAAGGAAGGACTCATGACCGAAGGAGTCAGCAAAGATAATGTCACAGCCGTTTACTTCGATAAGCTCAACAGCAGCATCATAGCAATCTTTAGACTCGGGGATCTGAGTTTTCTGAACGTATTTAACGTTCATTGCTTCACAGGCAGCCTTTGCAGCATCCATGAAGTTCTTGTCGTAGGTTGACTGTTCATCATGCAAGAAAATGAAGCCAACTGTAAGCTCCTTGGCATCAGTGTCAGCATCTGAACCGGTTTTTGCGCTTCCGCAGGCGGCAAATGTAAAGAGCATAGCCACAACGAGAAGCAGTGCGAGTAATTTTTTCATTTTAAAAATCTCCTCTTTTTTAAAATTTTTATGTAAATTTTATTACATACATATTATTTGCGGAAGGTAAGGGAACTGTCGCTCATACTTTCGACAATGGCGAGGGATTCAACCTTTATGCCCTTGCTTCTCAGCCTGTCTCCGCCCTGCTGGAAGCCCTTTTCGATTGCGCAGGAACAGCCTGCCACCTTGGCACCTGCTTGTCCTACAATATCGATAAGACCCTCAAGTGCTTTACCGTTTGCAAGAAAATCATCCACGACAAGCACATTATCATCCTTTGATATGTATTCCCGATTAACAACTATATTATAATCAACACCGTGTGTGTAGGAATGAACAACAGTTGAATAAACCGCGCCCGAGATGTTTCCCGTTTTGTGTTTTTTTGCAAAAACCAACGGCAGATGCATCTGCACGGCGGCACCCATTGCAATCGCAATACCCGAGGTTTCCACCGTGAGGATTTTAGTCACACCGTCATTCTCAAAAAGGCGTGCAATTTCTTTTCCCATCTCCATCATAAAATCCGCATCTATTCTGTGATTTAAAAATGAAGTAACCTTAAGAATATTACCGGGAAGGACGGTGCCCTCCTTTAATATTTTTTCCTCCAGAGCCTTCAACCGATTTCACCCCTTAAAACAAAAAAGCAGACTTAAAAGCTTTAAGTCTGCCAATATATCTGATAAAGATAATTGAAAATAACGAGCTGTTGAACCATATCGGCAACAATATTTAATTACGCTATTATGTTATCACAAAGGTCGAAAATTGTCAATAATATTAATAGCTAATTTTAGCTTTTTCTGAAAAATAAAATTGCTGATTTTTCACAATCGGGCAGTCGGTTACAATATTATAAGCTCTTTTGTGCTTGTGGTAAAATTCTCGCAAGCGTCAGCTGTAACCGCAACCATATCCTCAATTCTCACTCCAAAACTGTTTTCAAGATAAATTCCCGGCTCAACCGTCATTATCATACCCTTTTTAAGCAGAGTGTTATCCCTTGTGTTGCAGGCAGGGGACTCGTGTATATCAAGTCCGACACTGTGCCCCAAACCGTGACCGAAGCACTTTTCAAAGCCTGCTTCGGCTATAATATCGCGTGCAATACGGTCAACCTCACAGCATTTAAAACCCGGCTTTATTGCTTCTAATGCCGCTTTTTGCGCTTTTAAAACAATTGAATATACCTCTTTTTGGCGATCATTCACTTCACCCACCGCCACAGTACGGGTCATATCCGAACGGTAGCCTTCAACCACAGCGCCGAAATCCATGGTGACAAAGTCTCCCCTTTCAATTTTCTTATCGGTGGGAACTCCGTGAGGTAAGGAGGAGTTTTTGCCCGAAACCACGATAAAATCAAAGGCAGTACCCTCGCTTCCCAGACGGCGCATAAAAAACTCCATATCAAGCATAATTTCCTTTTCGGTTCTCCCGATTTCTATTCTTTCAAGAATGTAGGAAAAGGTGCGGTCGGTAAGCTCTTGAGAAATGCGGATTTTCTCAATTTCCTCTGCGCTCTTAATGCTGCGAAGCTCCTTGATTTTATCGGTAAGCTTACCGCTTTGGCTCAGCCTGATTTCGGGGAAAGCCGCTTTGAGCCGCTTGAAGGCTGAAACGGAGATTAAATCGGTTTCTGTAAAAACAGTAGTAACACCTGCTGATTTTAAAGCTTCGTATATTTGTGAATAAAGCTTTTCACTGAGGATAACACGGGTATTTTTAACGGTGGAAAGCGCCTTTTCGTAGTATCTGAAATCTATAAACAAAAAGCTCTCGCTTTTGGTTATCAAAACAACCCCTGCCGAGGAGCGCATACCCGTAAAATAAAATCGGTTATTATCGTCAGATATAAGCATCGCTTGGTCATCGGTCAGAAAATTTTGCAGGCTTGCTATTCTTTTTAAAAACATTTTTACCGTCCCTTTTGATATAAGATTTATCCCATAAAGTAAGCATTACAGGCAGATTTATGCAAAGCATTATTCCGTTTGCAATTGCTGCTAACCGCCAGACTGCCGCCGCATTTAAAAATGCTCCGATAATACAGCCCAACGGATATATTCTTAAAAACAGTCCTCTGCCCCTTTCTCCGAAAAGAAAGCTTATGCAAATGTCACCGTAAAGCGCCCAGCCCAAGACACTTGAAAGGGCAAAAAAGCAGGTCATAACCGCCAAAAGCGGGGAAGCGGCTTTTCCGTAGCACACGCTGAGTGCAGAAGCGACCAATTCCGAGGAAGCAATTGTTCCGTAATCAATTTTAACCGAGCTGCAAAGAATTGTCAATGCTGTAAGGGTGCAAATGAGGATTGTGTCGGTAAAAACCTCGAAAATTCCGTAAAGACCTTGAGTTTTTGCATCTGCATCGTATGCGGCGGAATGTGCCATTGCCGAGGTGCCAAGCCCTGCCTCATTGGAGAAAATACCCCTCGATGCCCCGACAGAGATTGCAGTTATGACCGACATCACCGCCCCTCCCGTTACCGCTTTGGGCTTAAGAGCGCCCTCAAATATCATTTTGAATGCATTTGGCAAAAGCTCGCGGTTTACTATTATTACCCCTAATGAAAGAAGAAAGTAAAGGACAGACATTAAAGGCACTGCCTTTTCAGTTACGGCTCCGATTCTTTTGGCTCCCCCTTTTATTACCGCAAAGACGATGACAGTAAATGAAATCCCCGAGATAAGCCTTGTCGGTATACTGCTTCCAACCGATAAAACCGCCGCATTTATCTGGGTGATATTTCCTGTGGTAAAGACTGCCGGAATACAGGCAACAGCAAACATTACAGCAATAAAATTCAAATTTCGCGACAGACCGTTTTTTATGTAGTACATAGGACCGCCTATGAATTCATTACCCTTTTTTTCGCGGAATTTTACTGCAAGTGTAATTTCGGCATATTTTATTGCCATTCCCAAAAGCGCGCTTATCCACATCCAGAAAACAGCGCCTGCACCGCCCAAAGAAATAGCGCCTGCAACACCTGCAATGTTTCCTATGCCCACTGTCGCTGAGAGTGCTGTGCAGGCGGCCCCTATAGAGCTTAAGCCTGCATCGGGGTCACGCTTTGTACGAAAAGCCTTTATCACAAGCTTTACCGATTTTAAAAACCGGGTGAACTGAAAAAAATTTCCTGTTACAGTGATGTAAATGCCGCAAAGCATAAGCGCGGCAAACGGCAGAGAGCCGGAAATCAGTTTCTCAGAAAAGCTTAAAAACTCAATCATACCTATCCCTTAATCGCAAAAAAATATTTTCTAAGGTATAATTATTAAAAAAATTTAAATTTTATTACATTATCATACTAATTAACTATTGTTAAATTTGAAAATATATAGTATAATATATCTAATTATTGTAACTTGGAAGTGTTGAGCTTGGAGCACATAACATATCTTGATAACAGCGCCACAACCAAGCCATGTAAAACGGCTTGTGAATATATAAGTCGGGCACTTTGCGAAAATTGGGGAAATCCGTCATCTCTGCACACGCTGGGGATGTATGCCGAGGAGGCAGTCACCTCCGCGAGGGAAGCGGTTGCAAAATTCATCTCTGCTCGCAGTGATGAAATCGTTTTCACGGGCAGCGGAACAGAGGCTAATAATACTGCCCTTATGACGGTGGCAAACAGCAGAAACAAAAAAATAATTACCACGCAAATAGAGCATCCGTCTGTGCTGGAAACGGTTAAAAGACTTGAGGCTCAGGGCTTTGAGGTTGTCCGTATTGGCTGTGACAGCGAGGGTGTTATAGATTTAAAGGCACTTGAAGCCTCGCTTGACGGTAAAACTGCAATGGTGAGCGTGATGCTTGTCAACAATGAAATCGGCACGGTTCAGCCTGTTGCCGAGGCGGTAAGAATAGTAAAAAAAATTGCTCCAAACGCACTTTTTCACTGCGATGCCGTTCAGGGCTTCGGTAAAATTCCCGTAAATGTCAGAAGTCTTGGGGTGGATATGCTTTCAGCAAGCGCTCATAAAATTCACGGTCCAAAAGGGATTGGTTTTTTATACTGTAAAAAGGGACTGCACATAACCCCGCTTATTACGGGCGGCGGTCAGGAGAGGGGCTTGCGCTCCGGCACAGAGGCGGTACCTCTCATTGCCGGATTTGAGGGTGCGATTAAGGAGTTGCCGAATATCACTGCGACAGCCGATAAAACGGCAGAGCTTAATTCCTACGCAAGGGATGCTTTCAGGCAGTCGGGCTTTATAGAAATCAATTCACCCGAAAATGCCTGCCCTTATATACTTAATATTTCGGTGCCGGGCTACCGTTCCGAAACCTTGCTCCATTTTTTGGAAATGAGAAATATTTTCGTGTCAAGCGGAAGCGCCTGCGCCAAGGGGGAGCTTAGCTATGTGCTAAAGGCGCTGGGACTTGATAAAGCCCGTATTGACAGCGCTTTAAGACTTAGCTTTTCCCGCAATAATACCAAGGAGGATATAGACCTTACGCTCGCCGCGTTAAAGGACGCAGTAGTGAGCCTGAGGAAAAATAAAATATGAAAGAAATAATACTTATAAAAAACGGTGAGCTTGCTCTTAAAGGACTTAACCGCAGTAATTTTGAGGATATACTCATTAAAAATATGAAGCGCCGTTTAAACGGCTTGGGGAGCTTTACTGTGCGTAAGGCGCAGTCGGCGATATATGTAGAACCTGAGGATGAAAGCTTTGATTTTGAGGAGGCACTCTCACGGGTGAGCCTTATTTTCGGTATAGCCGCATTCAGCAGAGCCTGCGTCTGCAAAAAGGATATGACCGATATACTTGAAAAATCGGTTGAATACCTGAAGCCCTCGATGGAAAACATAAAAACATTCAAGGTAGAGGCAAAAAGGGCTGACAAAGGCTTTCCTTTGACCTCGCCGCAGATTTGCGCCGAGCTTGGCGGTGTGTTGCTTAAAAGCTTCCCGCATTTGAGTGTGGATGTTCATAACCCCGATAAAACAGTGTTTGTTGAAATCCGCGATTATGCCGCCTATGTAAGGGCGGAACAGCTACAGGGAGCTGGGGGACTTCCTGTCGGTACTGCGGGTACCGCATCTATACTCATTTCGGGCGGTATTGACAGCCCCGTTGCGGCGTGGATGATGGCTAAAAGAGGTCTGCGCCTTAATGCGATACATTTTGCAAGCCCTCCTTATACAAGCCCCAGAGCAGAGCAAAAGGTTAAAACCCTGCTTTCAAAGGTTGCGCGTTACAGCGGTTGCATAAATCTTGCAATCGTACCCTTTACCGAAATTCAGGATATGATTGCCGAGAATTGCCCTGAGGATTATTTCACCCTCATAATGCGCCGTATGATGATGCGGATTTCCGAAAAAATCGCCGGCAATTCGGGTGGACTTGCTCTCATCACGGGTGAAAGCCTCGGTCAGGTTGCAAGCCAGACCTTGCCTGCTCTTGTTACCACAGACAGTGTGGTTAATCTCCCTGTTTTAAGACCGCTTATAGGTATGGATAAAGAGGAAATTGTCCGAATTTCAAGAAATATTGATACCTTTGAAACCTCGATTTTACCTTATGAGGATTGCTGTACCGTATTCACGCCGAAGCACCCGAAAACCCGACCTACCTTGGAGCAATGCGAAAAGGCTGAAAGCGGACTTGATGTTGATGGACTTATAGAAAAGGCTATAAGTGAAACCCGATATACTTATATAGACTGAAAGGAAAATTCTTTTGATTGACCAAAAGCTTTATTTACAAGCCGAACAAACCGTTAATAAATTAAAGGAAAAGGGGATGACGGTTGCCACCGCCGAATCCTGTACGGGAGGTACGGTTTCGTCTTATATCACAGCCGTTTCGGGTGTGTCCACAATATTTGAATTAGGTGTCACCTCATATTCCTGCCGTATAAAAAACGGTATTTTGGGGGTGTCACAGGAAACGCTTGACCGCTTCGGTGCGGTTTCGGAACAGACCGCCAAGGAAATGGCTGAAAATGTGCGAAGGCTTGCCGGCTCCGATTTGGGAGCCTCGGTGACAGGTGTGGCAGGTCCTCAGAGCAGTGAAGGGCACCCTCCGGGATATGTTTTTATTGCTGTTGCAGGACAAAACGGCACACAGGTCAAGCTTCTTGATATTGAACCTAAAAGCCGAAATTTTGTTAAAAATTCTGCCACAGCGGCGGTTTTTGAGCTTATTAACAGTTATATAGAGGTACTTTAAATGAACATTCTTAACAAAGAAATAAATTTTAAAATAAATTTCAAAAAAATATGGAAGCATATATTTGTTTCTTATATTCCCAATAAAGCGGATAATATCAAGCAGATTTTCTTTAAGGTGCTGTTTCTGGTTTCGCTTGTTGCTTTAATTGTTTCTGCCTGCTATCTTGCAGATTATTTTATTGAATCTGACCGCCAGAACGGAATAATTGATGACAGCCGCGACCTTTGGCACAATACTGTCAGTATTGAGACAGACGGTGACGGTGAAAATGATGAGGAGGCTTTAAAGGCGGCAGAGGAGGCGCGCCAAAAGGCAATTCAAAAAATGCTTGCCGAAAACGACCAGTTCAAAGGTTGGATTACCATTAAAGGAACAAAGGTGGATAATCCGATCTATCAGGCGCCTGACAATGATTTTTATTTAGACCATAACCAACAGAAAAAGTACAGTGTGTACGGTGCGCTGTATTTTGATTGCGCCAATCTTATCAGTGAGCAGCATACCGATTCCAACCTTGCTATTTACGGGCACGAAATGAAGGACGGCTCAATGTTCGGGCAACTTAAGAAATACAAGTCGCTTGATTTTTATAAAGAACACCCCACCATAGAGTTTTCTACCCTATATAAAAGCTCTACATATAAGGTCTATGCGGTATTTTTGCTTAATGCCGTGAAAGAGGATGATAATAATTATATTTATAATATCTATCGCACCCGCTTTTTGGATATTAATGATTTTAATGCTTGGAGCGCAGAGGCTTATGAACGGAGCGTTATAAATACAGGTGTTGATGTTAAGTACGGCGATAATATCATAACCCTTATAACCTGCTCTGAGGATTTTGAAAATGCGCGGTTTGTGGTAATGGCTCGCGAGGTCAGAGAGGATGAGAAGGATGAGGTTGATGTTTCAAAGGCAGGAGTTAATGCAAAGCCCCGTTATCCTCAAAAGTGGTATGACAAGCGCAAGAAAAAGAATCCGTATATAAATTAAAGGAGTAGCATAAATATGTTTCACAATATAAAAGCAGACATACTTTATTATAAAACCAACAGCGACTTTGAAATGGAATTTAATCTTTGCGGCTGTTGCCGTATGAGACTTTTGACCGACAAAATTTCCGATAAAAAAAGTCTTGTTCTGGGGCTGGCAAGAGCCGTTTCCCGTAGCCGTGTGATTATAATTGCAGGCAGCCTTTTCGGGGAGGACGGTGTAATCGGTCTGGCGGCGGAAGCCATCGGAAAGGGTATGAAGCCTGTCGATAACCAGGAATATCACATTTCGGCAGACGAGGAAATTCAAATAATTGAAGGCGCTATTCCTTTAATTACAGCCGATGGCTATTTCGGCGGTTGTATAATTGAAAGCGGTCCGCAGACTATGATTTTGCTCACTGAAAATAAAAGCATTAGAAAAACCGTTATGCAAACCTTAATTCATCCTTATATTGAGGAGCTTTGTGCCGCAGATATGAAGGAAAGTGCCGATGCGGCAAATGCCGGACAGCCGACAGAGGAGGAAGCCGAGCAAGCGACAGAGCAACTGAATGAGGAGCCTTCTGAGGAGCAAAGCCCGACAGAGGACGGTGCCGCTTGTGACCAAGCCGAGGAAGCTGATGCCGAACAGGAGCAAACCGAGGCGGACGGCACCGAGCTTATAATCGATCAGGAGGAAAATGCGGAGCCCGAGACTGATATATCGGATGAGGAGATTACCCTTACCAAGGGTATGATTTTTGAAGCGGATGACGGTTATCTCGACTTTTCCTCTGAGGGTGACGAGGAGGTTTCCGATATTTATGTGGAGCCGCAAAAAATGCGCCGCAGGGATGCGAAGGCCTATAATGATGCATACAGCGATTTGCCTGTGGATGACAGTGACCTTGTCACGGACGGAAATTTCAAAAGCAAGGCATACAGGGAGTCACCGCTTAATTTATCCATACTTGTTTTGACGGTTGTGATTTTGGTGCTTCTTGCGGTTCTGTGCTACTGCATATTCTATGTTCCGACTAAGGACGGAGTTTCAGCCGCAAATTATTTGAGAGATATTTATAATACACTTTTCGGAGCATAAAGCTTCACCCCTTTGTTAGCAACATTTAACAAAGGGGTGTTTTATTTTTTGAAAGCTTATTTTAAGGTCTTTTAATAATATATGTTGCTTTTTCTTTGCTTGGGTGTTAAAATATTCTTGCGACACATTTGAATAATTACTTTTGTAGAGAGCATTTTACTATGGTAAAAATGCACTCCTGTTTTTGTGCTCCGCTTTATGGTGATTATTCAAAAACAAATGTGTCGCAGCATTGGAGTTTGCGTTTTTCATGCGCAGGCGCAAGCTCTGCGCATTTTTTGTTTTTGAGGAGAACAGGATGTCAAAGATTTATGATTTGGAGTTTGTTAAAATTCCGACCGAGTTCAGAAGGGATAAAAGACTTTTTCTTTTTAATCTGCTCGAAAAGAGGGAGGAATACCTTTCACAGCTTTTCAACCGTTATTGCGATTATCCTAAAGAAAGGTTTAAAAAACAGGAATTTGAATTTCTTGATAGACAATATGATGACGGTTTTCATGTCATTTATATTTGTGTTCCAATCCCGAGAAAATTTGACAAACCAAAGAATTATTGTGCGGCATATTGTGTTGTATACCGATTAAAAGATTATAATGCAGAGCCGATTAAGCTTTTTAACATAGTGCTTTCGCCCGGCGGCAAAAGCTATATATGCCGCTTTGACGGTTACGGTCACAGATTTTTCGGCGGTGCCGGGGATAATGTCGAGCAGGTTATCGAAAATGTCAGAAATATTGCTTTGGGCGAAATATCCCTAAAAAATAACGGGACGGTCTGACCATCCCGTTAAAGTATATGAAGGTGTTTTGTTATTAACACTCCGGATAATTCATATTTTTTGGCAAGCCCAAAATATAATCAGCAGAAACATCTAAAAAAGCACATATTTTGGGTAAATATGTTACCGGCATTACATTTATACCCTTCTCATATCTTGCATATTGCTGTTGCTTTATACCTAAAAATGCGGCAATTTCTTTTTGAGTTATATTTTTGCTGTCTCTTATATACTGTATTTTTTCATTATAATACACCCTTATCACCTCAAAAGAAAAATAACATATCTTACAACAAAAGTGTTGACAAATAAACACATCTGTTGTAAAATACAAATAACAATAATTTCTTTAAAAGCTTTAGGGGGATAATCATGTCAAAAATAATACCACAACTTTGGAACGGAGAGCTGGCTCCTGTCAATAATTTAGGTGCAGATACTCCGGAGTTAAGACAATTGGAGTGTTTAATGAGCCGTCATCTTGAAAGATTAGAAAATAGCCTTAACAAGGAAACAAAAGAAGTTCTCAACAAGTTTCTTGACTGCACAAACGATTATAATTTTGAAATCAGGGAACAGGCATTTTGCATGGGATTTTCTTTGGGTGCAAAAATCACTGCAGAAGCACTTGTCACCGCAGAACGGTAATATTATCAGATATATCTGCCAAACTGTACAAATAAAAATGGTATATCGTAGGGGCAGGCGTCCCCGACTGCCCGTCAATTCAGATGTATTTTACGGACAGTCGGGGACGCCTGTCCCTACAAAAGGTAAATTTAATTTGTGTGAAAGGCTGTAATTGGAATTGATGAATAAAATGTAGAAATTTAAAATGCAGCAGAAGCGAAAAATTTCACTTCTGCTGCATTAAGCATTTTATTGGATTTTTAAATTAGTATGCAACACCCTGTGCAATCATAGCCTCGGCAACCTTTTCAAAGCCGGCAATGTTGGCACCTGCAATGAGGTCGCCCTCCATACCGTATTTCTTGGAAGCCTCGTAAGAATTCTTGTAGATGTTGGTCATAATCTGGTGAAGCTTAGCGTCAACCTCTTCTGCAGTCCAGCTGTAACGCATAGAGTTCTGGCTCATTTCAAGACCTGAAACTGCAACGCCGCCGGCATTAACAGCCTTGGAGGGAGCAATTACAACACCGTTTGCCTTAAGGTAAGCAACAGCCTCATCTGTGGTGGGCATATTAGCAACCTCAACATAATATTTAACACCGTTAGCAACTATGTTCTTAGCATCGTTAATGCCAACCTCGTTCTGGGTAGCGCAAGGCATAACAACATCAACCTTTTGCTCCCAAGGTCTCTTGCCCTCAAAGTAGGGAACACCGAACTTGTCAGCATAATCCTTAACCTTGTCGTGACCGGAAGCGCGCATTTCAAGAAGGAAATTGATTTTTTCCTCTGTGGAAATACCGTCTGCATCGTAAATATAACCGTCAGGTCCGGAAACGGTAACAACCTTACCGCCCAATTCGTTAATCTTTTTAACGGTGCCCCAAGCAACATTGCCGAAGCCGGAAACAGCAAAGGTTTTGCCCTTTATATCCTCACCAAAGGTTTTGAGCATTTCAACTGCATAGTAAACTGCGCCAAAGCCGGTAGCCTCAGGACGGATAAGAGAGCCGCCGAAGGAAATACCCTTACCGGTAAGAACGCCGGTAAATTCATTGCGAAGTCTCTTGTACTGACCGTAAAGGTAACCAACCTCACGGGCACCAACACCGATATCACCTGCGGGAACATCGGTATCAGCGCCGATGTGCTTTGCAAGCTCGGTCATAAAGCTCTGGCAGAAGCGCATGATTTCACCGTCAGATCTGCCTCTGGGATCGAAATCCGAGCCGCCCTTACCGCCGCCCATGGGAAGACCGGTAAGGCTGTTTTTGAAGGTTTGCTCAAAGCCTAAGAATTTAATAACAGATGCATTAACAGAAGGATGGAAGCGGAGACCGCCCTTGTAAGGACCGATTGCAGAGTTGAACTGAACTCTGTAGCCGCGGTTGACCTGAACCTGACCGTTATCGTCAACCCAGGAAACACGGAAGCTAATCATACGCTCAGGCTCTACCATGCGCTCGATAACACCGTTTTTCTCGAACTTGTCATTCTGCATAACAACGGGCTCTAAGGATTCAAGAACATCGCGAACAGCCTGTAAAAACTCATTCTCGCCGGGGTTTCTTGCCTCAACGGAAGCATAAACCTTTTGTAAATATTCTGATTTGAACATTTGAATTACCTCCTAATATAATCTATTTTTATAGAATACTACTATTTTTTTTCACAGTCAATAAAAAATTGTGAATTTTTTTGATTTTTTTGCATTTACACTAAATGCAAAGCCTTGAGTGTTTATTATTTAGTGTTTTTGCGTTTGCCTGCCTTAAACATAAATATCAGCAATACGGCAAGATATACAACAATAAGCCCGATTGATATTAAAACCGATAAATCGCTTTTAGCGGCAAAGCTTATAAGCAAAAGCATGGGAGCACCGAAAATTATTCCGAAGGAGCTTCCTGTGATAAGGTTGTTTGATGCCGGAGTTTTAAGCTCAGGGTCAACCTCACGGAGGAGCAGTACACCCGAGCTTATTGTTCCGGTAAGCATACCGAACATAGAGAAAAATCCCTCGTAAAAATAATCGGGGTAAAGCTTTTTTGCCATAAAGTAAAGAAATAAAAAGGTCACCACTCCGCCTACAACTGCCATTAATGTGAATACAAGCCAATAGCCCGAAAGGTCAGAAATATCTATGCTTGCAATACCTGCCACAATCATAAAATCAAAGGCAAGCCCCGAAACACGGCTCAAAAGATAATTGTTTTGGTACTGTCTGTTCATAATTTTTGCCTTGCGTAAGCCCTTGAATAAGCTGCGGCAACCGGTTGCAAGTGCAGAGCCAACAATGAAATTAAAGCCCCAAAGCAGTGAACTCACCGTGCTTGCAACACCGGGAGCAATTGCCTGCAGTAATGAGGTGATACCGTTTGTTAAAACATAGGTAAGCAGATATACAGCGGCAACAAGGGCTGCCTGCACACTCAGCTTGTCTATTGATTCGGAAATCGGGATTTCGTTTTTATCCTGAAAAATATCAACAGTTACCGAGCCGGAAATTTCAATTCTTTCAGCAGATTGAATTTTTTTCCTTCTGTGGAGAATATTTAAATAGATAACACCCACAACGCAGGCACAAAGATAACCGGTGGCGGCAAGAGAAAGACCAAAGCTTCTGCCGCCCGTCATTCCAAGCACCTCGTAGGTGGTTCCCACATTGTTTGCCTGTCCCGGTCCTTGACCGTATGCCATGGGCAACAGTATTCCGCTTGCCTTGAAAAGCTCAGGCATAACGGTGAAGCCAAGCCCCACAGAGATAACAAGACCTACAAGTGCCTGAACGAGATATGTGCTGACGATAAGCGCACCGCTTTTGCTTCCTACCAGCGCGGCAGATTCACTCTGCTTTTCGGGAATTCTCAGCGAAAGCGCGATAAAGCCCAAAGCAATGGCATGATAGGTCACAATCTCAAGATATTCGGTGTTGATTTTCAAAATTCCTGTGGATCTGAGCAACAGAAGGATAAATCCGGCTAAAACCGCGGTTGGCATAAGGGAATTGCGGATAAAGCTGACCTTCTGACGCAGTGTGTTTGAAATTAAGATAAGCACGGCTATTATACCCGTTTGAACAATCGGGCTCCAAAGCTCGATGTTTGCTGACGAAAAATCCATATTTACTCAGCACCTTTCCTTTACTTTATTTTTACATTCATTGTAAAACAAAAGAAATTTCAAGGCATTTGAGCCTTGCTCTATAACAAGCTCGTAATAGCTTTTACCGGCTGTAAAAACAACCGTCTGCTTTCCGTGCATTGCCATGTCAGTGATTTCACTCAAAGGAATTACAGTGCCTCCGCAACGAAGCTCATCAGCCGAAAGCTCAACCATGCCACTGTCTAACAGTGTTTCTATGTGCTTTGAAACGGTGGAAAGAGAGCCTTTCTCCGATTTGTAGGTAACACCGTTTCTTATATCAAGAGAAACCGTTTTGCGTTGAAGCTCTGCCGCCTCTTTAAGTGTTTTGACAGGGGCATTTTCAAGCATACCGTATTCATTATAGCTGAATGAAAATCCGCATTCGGTACAGGCAACATCGTTTCCTTTTGATGAGAAGCTGTCCCTTCCGCCGCATTTCGGGCACACAAACAGCAATGCTTCCATTCCGTCCGCCAAATTCTTACCGCGGTATTTTGTGGGGGAATTTTCCTGTCGCAGGTAGGCATCCTCATGCAGGTCTTGGGTTATGGCGGCGTGAATTTCCTTGGCAGTCATAAGCCCTAATTCCTCTTTTGTGTAAATTTTCACAGGGAAGCCCTTTATAAAGCCTTTTCGGGTTTTTGCACTGCTGCTCCACATTGGACTTGTGAAATATCCGCCGATTATTTTGTATGTAACAAGCGCGCAGCCTGCAGATTTTATAAGCTTGGCGGTTGAGGGATGAATTGGGTTGGTGACACCGTCCCATGTGCGCACACCCTCGGCAAAAAGGCAGACATTATCACCTTTTTTAAGCTTTCTTAACATTTCCATAACGGTGGAGGAGGCAACCGTGCCCTTGTAACGCACAATGGGGGCAAAGACGAATTTTAAAAGCTTGTAAACAAAGCCCCAACGCGCGATATGCTCGCTTGCCACAAAATACATCTGCCTTTTAAAGCTTGCCCCAACAAATAAAGGGTCATAATCCGTGGCATGATTGGAAAGCACAATATAATTATCGGGAAGGTTGGTGACGGTTTTGAAGCTGTACCCGAATTTGCAACGCAAAAAGACGATAACAAGCGGCCGCAAAAGGGCATAAAAAAATCTATGCTTTTTATTCATTTCATACTCCTAAGCAAAAATACATAGCATTATAACATAAATATAAAAAAATGTCAAAAAACAAATTTTTTTGTCGGTATTAAGTCGGTATTAAAAGGGATAAATTAATATTGACTTGTGAATTATGAATTAATATAATAAACCTAAAGAATATTATCTTTTTCGGAGGGAAATATGGATAAGAAATTAGACTGTATCAAGAAGCGCTTTGAAAAGGACCTGACAAAATGGAAGCCCGTTCCTTTTTGGTCATGGAATGATAAATTGGAGCCGGAGGAGCTTTGCAGACAGATTGATTGGATGCAAAGGAATGAAATCGGCGGCTTTTTTATGCATGCAAGGGGCGGTCTTAAAACCGAATACCTGTCAGATGAATGGATGAACTGCATCAAGACTTGCGCGGACTATGCCGAAAATCTCGGCATGGATGCCTGGGCATACGATGAAAACGGCTGGCCCAGCGGTTTTGCAGGCGGCAAGCTTTTGTCGGACCCCGAAAACTGCGATAAATATATCCTCACAAAAATCGGTGATTTTGATCCTGAAGCCACCGTGAGCTACTCTTTGGCAGGCGAAGCACTTGTGCGTGTTAATGAGACTTCGGGTGACGGCGAATACCTTAATCTTTATATACATACATCTGTTTCAACGGCAGATATTCTTAATCCTGCCGTTATGGATAAGTTTATCGCGCTTACACATGAGGCTTACAAGGAGTATATCGGTGAGGATTTTTCCCGGAAAATACGCGGCTTTTTCACCGATGAACCGCAGTATTACCGAGCTAACACCCCATACACAAGCGTTTTAGAGAAGCATTTTAAGGAGCAGTATAATGTTGATATTCTTGACTGCTTAGGACTGCTGTTTGTTAAAAAGGAGGGCTACCGCACCTTCCGCTACCGCTATTGGAAAACAATGCAAAGCCTTATGCTTGAGGCATTTGCTAAAAAGCTTTATAATTGGTGTGAGGAAAACGGGGTGAGCTTTACCGGTCATTATATTGAGGAAAACAGCTTAGACGGTCAAATGCTTGCCTGTGCCGGTATAATGCCCTTTTATAAATATATGACCATGCCGGGTATAGATTGGCTGTGTACCGGTGCCGATAATGAGACTTCTCCCAGACAGCTTGCAAGCGTTGCCGCACAGTACGGCAAAAAGCAAACCCTCACCGAAACCTTCGGCTGCTGCGGTTGGGAGGTTTCTCCCCGTAGTGTTAAGCGTATTGCAGATTTCCAATTTGTGAACGGTGTTAATATGCTTTGCCATCATTTGTTGCCTTATGCTGAGTACGGTCAGCGCAAAAAGGACCACCCGGCTCATTATTCTGATGTAAACCCGTGGGTTGAACGCGAATTTGCAGATTTCAACCGCTATTATACCCGTTTGGGACATCTGCTTTCTGAGAGCAAGGAAAAAATCAATGTTGCGATGCTGCAACCTATCCGCAGTACATATATGGATTACAGGAGAGATGCTTCGGGCAGTGTTGCGGATATTGATGCGGCATATCTTGCAGACTGCCGCTTGCTCTCACATTCGGGTGTTTCTTATCACCTGCTTGACGAAACCCTGCTTGCAGAGGACGGCTTTGTTGATGGCTGTAAGATAGGTTGCGGACTTTGCAGCTACGATTATTTGGTTTTGCCGCATATTTTAGCTACCGATGCCCATACCGAAAAGCTACTGCGTGAGTACACAGAAAACGGAGGCAAGCTCCTCGTTTTAGGTGATTGCCCCGCCTTCTGCGAGGGGGAGCCCTTTGATTATTCATATCTCAAATCAAACTGCACCCTTGAGGATTTGATTGCGGCACAGCCTTATAGTATAGAAAATCGCGACACTTGGATTTATAACACCTACCGTGAAATTGACGGTATTAGCTTTATGTTTATAATGAATGCGTCCACAACCGAATGCTATACACAGACCTATAATATGGGTGAGGGTATAAAATCCTTCAAAAAGCTTGATTTAATCTCTCTCAGCGAGAAAAATGTTCCTCTCACCGTAACCCTTGAGCCGGGCGAGTCGGTATTGCTTTTCCCTGACACTGCCTTGCCTGACGGCGAAAAAGAGCTTACAGAGTACCGCTTCCGTATGCAAAATGCGTTGGTTTCCTGCACTTCAAATCAACTCACCGTGGACTATGTCCGTTATTCTGAGGACGGTGTAAGCTTTTCGGAAAGGTATCCTGTTCCGGGACTTTTTGCAAAGCTTCTTGAGGACCGTTATGAGGGTGAAATTTACTTTAAGTATGAATTTGAGGTTCGCACCGTGCCGTCCCGTATGACACTTGCCGCCGAGGATTGCGGCGCAAAGGCGGCTTGGCTTAACGGCAAGGAATTTAGCTTCACAGAGCACTCCGAAAAGGAAAGGCATCTGCTTTTGGCTGATATTACGGAGCTGGTGCAAAAGGGAACGAATGAGTATGTTGTAAAGACCGATTGGTATCAAAGCGAGGCGGTATACTATGCTTTGTTCGGTGAGAATGTAACCGAAAGCCTGCGCAACTGTCTGGTTTATGACAGCGAGCTTGAGGCGGTGTATGTTTCGGGAGACTTCGGTGTTTATTCTGCCGCCGGCTATGAGGACAGCACTGCTAAGGGAATTGTGTTCGGAAATGATTTCTATATAGATGTACTGCCCGAAACCGTTACCGAGCCTACAACAGAGGGCTTCCCGTTCTTTGCCGGCTCACTCAATATCAAGCAAAAAATAAACCTTGATACCACTGCCGTAGACTTGCGTATGGACGGTACATGGCAGATGGCGTATGTAAAGATAAACGGAAAGTTTGCCGGAAAAATGCTTTATAACCGCGCCTTGGATATAAGTGAGCTTGCCGTTTTGGGAGAAAACACCGTTGAAATAGAGCTTGTTATCGGCAACCGCAATCTTTTGGGACCGCATCACCTTAACGGTGACGGCACACGGGCATATACATCGCCTTATTGCTTTGAGCTTACAAGCACCTGGCATAACGGCGAAAGCGAGCAATATGCTCATCATTACGCCCTTTTGAAGCTCTTGTGCGATTAGTGTTATTTAATAAATAATTCGGCAAAAGTGTAAAATATGACTGAATTGCAGAAAAGTCCGTAAGATTACCCCTTTTAAAACACTTTTTAATGTATTATAATTATGTTATTATCGGTCACAAATTAAGAAAGGGTGTAAAATATGATAAATATATTTGATGTAACGGATTTTGGCGCTGTGGGTGACGGTAAAACCGACTCTACTGTTGCAATTCAGTCTGCCCTCGATAAAGCAGGGGAGGTTAAGGGCGAGGTTGTTGTACCGCCCGGAAAATATCTTTGCGGCGATTTGCAGGTACCTTCCTCTATCACACTCAGAGGCACTCACGGTTGGGGCTATGGAGACATAGGCGGCTCGGTTTTGATTTTAAAGGATGATTGCAAAGCCTGTCTTTTGAATGTCACAGGGGCACATGGAAGCAAGCTTTTGGGTTTGCAGCTTTTAGGTGAAAATAAAGGCGAGGGTATTCATGGTATATGTTTGAAATGGGAGCTTTATAACGGAAACGGAGCTACATTTTTTGACGGCAACTCTGAGACAACAGCCTTTCATGAGGATTCTCTTGTTATTGAGGACTGTCAGGTCAGGGACTTCAGCGGCAACGGAATACATCTTGACCATGTTTTTGCGTTTACTCTCCGTAATACACATGCTTGCCACAACCGCGGCAGCGGTGTTTATATCGATGGCTGGGACGGCTGGATAAGCAACAGTATTTTTTCCTCTAACGGTGATTACGGTATTAAAGGTGTGAATGCAACTGCTTCAATTACCTTTACGGGAAACCGCATTGAATGGAATAATATGGGCGGATTTTATTTCGAGCTGGGAAACACAATAGCAATAAATTCCAACCACTTTGACCGTAATATGGGACCGGCAATACATCTGCCCGAAACCGCAGAGCGCGTGGATTGTGTGATAAGCGGAAATATTTTCTGGCGCAACGGTAAGCCGCGCAAGCAGCCCTTTGAAAATCCTTATCTTTCGGCACATATCTATATGGGACGCTGTGAAAAATTCCTTATTTCAAATAATGTAATGAAGGTTGGCTGTGATGACGGCGGCGGCGGAACCGTCAGCCCCGATTACGGTGTAGTTATACATTCCTGCAAAAATTGCATAGTTAAGGATAATATTGCGATTGACGGCGTGGTAAAGGAAAAGGTGCACGCGGAAAATAATGTTAATTGCCTTATAGATGTTCTTTAATTTGCTTTTCGTTTTATAATTAATATTAAAATCCCCTTGGGGCAACCAAAGAAATTTTGGAAGCCTTAAGGGGATTTTTGTTAGAGTGAAGCCTGATTTAACTGTTCTGCTCGGTAACAAAAAGCACGGCGTATACTCCCGGACCGATGTGCGCCCCGATTGTTGAACCGACCTGAAGTCGCCGGCTTATTTCATAGCCCTCGTCTTTGAGCTTTTGCTCCAGACCTTCGCAGTTTTCCTCACCAAAGGTATAAAGTGAGTAAAGCGGAAAGTCTTTGTCAAGCTTAATACTGTTAAGCTTTTGCACAATAGAATTCATTGCACGCGCTTTTCCCAGCATTTTTCCAACCACCTCAACCGTTCCGTTTTCACTCACGGTTATAATGGGTTTAATGTCAGCAATTTTTCCCACAGTCGCAGAAGTCTTGCTCAGTCTACCACCGCGGTATAGATATTCAAGTGTGTCAAGACCTGCCAAAACCTTGACGCGAGACTTAAGCTTTTCACATTGCTTAACGATTTCTTTTGCCGAAAGTCCGGCATTAATAAGCCTGTGCGCGTGGTCTGCAAGTAAACCGATCATATGGGTAGCGGTTCTTGTGTCAATGATATGAATACCGTCATAATCTGTCATATCCTTGGCGATACACGCACCTTGATAGGTACCGCTTAGCTTGGATGATAATGCAAAATAGATAAGCTCGTCACCGTCAGCCTTTATCTGTTCAAAAATTTCTAAAAATGCCTGAGGAGACGGCTGTGAGGTTTTTGGAAAATCAACACAGCTCATTAACAGCTTATAAAATCCGTTTGCATCAATGTCAACACCGTCACGGTATTCGGTGCCGTCTATATTAATTGAAATGGGCATAAATAAATCGTATTTACCGTACTGCTTTCTGCAATCGGAAGCAGAGTCAACGAGAATTTTAATCATATTGCGCTCCTTGTTGTTTTGTTGCATATATTATTCCCTGTTATTAAACTTGCAAGGAAAACAAATAATACCAAAAAAATCAATAAAATTCAAATTGGAATGTAAAAAAACATTCCGTAGGGAACGACCTGTGTGTCGTTCCGTTGGATATTGATCAATTTTAAAGGAACGACACACAGGTCGTTCCCTACTTTTAAGAGGATTGCGTTTTTTCACAGCTCGGCAAAGCAGGTCTGAACAGAAATATCGTGCGCCTTGTTGATGTTGAAAATCTGCCTGCCGAGACGCGCGGCATAATCTATTGTATTTTTCGTACCGCCCGATTTCCCGTCATACCAGGTAAGGACAAAATCACTGTTATCCACCATATATATATTCCGCTTTTGGTAACAGCCGGGCGTATATGTATCCGATAAAACCTCAACCCCGTCACAAAGCTCTAAAACGCGGTTGTATCTTTCCCTCCAATATGCGGTGTATGTATTTTCCTGACCTGAAAAGGGGACAACACATATAAGCTTAAGCGGATATGAATAAATCTGCTTTAAAAGCAGCACGGTTTCGGCGGCAATTATGTCAAACCCCATCGCCATACCGCTGTAAAAGGTGTGACAGCCGAGCGCCGAAAGGGCAGAAAGCTCCTCCACAAGCGCATTATCAAATTTTTGGTATTCTTTATTATTGCGGTCTAAGCTGAAAGGAAATTTGGAGGGCCTGTACCCCGTGAAACAGCATTTGTACCCTTGCTTTTTATTGGCAGTTACCATTATCTACACACTCTTTTTTGAAAAATAAAAATAATAAAATTTATTATATTATAACGAACATCTGTTCGATTGTCAAGCTGAAAAAATAAGAATAAATTTCACTTAAATTGGCTTAAAAGGGTAAGGGCTTGAAATTTAATGTAAAATGTGATAAAATATGCTCTGTTCCTAAAAAATAATTCATTCGGAGTTGCTTCGAAATAACAAGGAATGGTGATTTTATGCTTAATACAGAAAGACTGTGCATAGGCTGTATGAACGATAACGGCGGCGAAAAGCTCTGCCCGATATGCGGGTATGACGGCTCCGCCCAAAATCCCGCGGACACGCTTCCTGCAAGGTTTTTGATAAAGGACCGTTATTTTATCGGCAGGGTTTTAAAGAAAACCGGTGAAGCCGTTGTTTATATCGGCTGGGATACTGCTACCGATACCGTGATTAATATTAAGGAGTATTTTCCCTTGGGCTGTGCCCACCGAAATCCCGATAAAACGGTTTCGATTGTCGGGGGAAAGGAATATGCCTTTAATGAGGGCTTGCTCGAATTTGCGGAGATAAACAAAAGCATTATGGGTGCGGAGCTTCCGTCTGTTGCTCCTGTTACCGATACTTTTGAGGAAAACGGTACCGTGTATGCAATAACGGTGAATATTCCGGGAATAACCCTTGCTGATTTTCTTGAGAAAAACGGCGGCACCCTTAAATGGGAGCAGGCAAGAGCATTGTTTTTGCCCGTTATTGATACTGTCAAAAGAATGAACGATTTGGGGGTAATCCACCGCGGAATATCGGATGAAACGGTTATTGTCGGCCGTGACGGCAAGCTTTATATCACAGATTACTCTATAAAAAAGCTGCGAATGACAAATGAGGATATTGAATGTCAGCTTTATTCGGGTTTTTCTGCTGTTGAGCAGTATGGCTTTACGGATATGACTGACGGTAATTATACCGATGTGTACGGACTTTGCGCAACCCTTTTCAGGGTGCTTATAGGCATTGTTCCGCCCGAGGCTGTTTCAAGACTTCAGAATGATTCGATGACCATTCCCTCACACTTTGCTGAGGAGCTTCCCCGCCATGTGCTGGCGGCTCTGGCAAACGGCTTGCAGGTTTTGCCGCAAAACCGCACAAAGGATGTTGAGGTCTTTAAAAACGAGCTGGTTTATGGTGAAATAAACGATCAGAACACTTCTGCCGCAAATGCAGGTAATAAGGCTAAGGGTAACGCAAAGCCGCAAAAGAATAAGGGCGGCTCTGCCAAATATGCGGTTATTTCCTCCCTTTGCACAGCATTGGTATTTATTATAATTGCCGCTATCCTTGTATCAACCGTGTTTAAGGATGAAATTTTCAAAAACAATGATAAGGGTAACACTGATAATCAGGTTTCGGTTGACGCACCGGTGGTCAGCAATATAGGTGATGTTGAGCCCGGCGCAGAGGTGACAGATAAGCTTTATTCGGTGCCTAATTTCAAGGGTAAGTATTATTCCGAAATTCTGGAGAATGAGGCTTACGAGATGTTTGAGTTTGTTATAACCGATAAAAGCTTCTCAAACGATTATCCCAAGGGGACGGTTTGCACACAGTCGGTTGCTGCCGGCAGTGAGGTTAAGCGCGATACCGAAATCGAGGTCGTTATAAGCCTTGGCCCGTCCGAAATTAAAATAGCAAACCTCAGAGGTCTTACCGAGGATGAGGCAAAGTTAGAGCTTTTGAAGCAGGGCTTCCTTTATGAAAATATAGAGGTGCTTGAAAAGTACGATGAGGATAAGGCGCCCGGAATTGTTTTGAGTCAGGAGCCGGAGTACGGTAATTCTGTCAGCACAGATGTTGCTGTAAAGATTTATATAAACTCTTACGAGGGCGAGGAAACAGACGAGTATCCGTATGGCGGTATATTTTATTGAAAAAAGACTTGATTTTACAGATTGACTGTGGTATAATTTTTTTAGACTTAAGAAAGGTGAGTGGGGCAACCTACTCACTTTTGTTTTGGGACAGGAGATGAAGAAATGGCAAATGCTGCCGAAAAGGTTTATGCGCTTATTAAAGAAACGGTTGAAGGCTGCGGCGTTGAGCTTTGGGATGTTCGTTTCTTAAAAGAGGGCGCATCTTGGTATCTCAGGGTTTTTATTGATAAGCCCGAGGGGATAACCATTGATGATTGCACAGAGGTTTCCCACGCGATTGACCCCATTATTGATGAGGCTGACCCCATTGATGTTGCCTATTATTTAGAGGTGTGCTCACCCGGACTTGAACGGGAGCTTTCAAAGCCCTTTCATTATGAAAGAGTGCTTGGTGAAAAAATCAAGGTAAAGCTTTATAAGGCTTTGAACGGCAAAAAAGAGCTGACAGGAAAGCTGATTTCGGTTTCGGAGCAGATAGTAATAGAGTGTGACGGCATCGAGATTGCCCTTTCTTTAAAGGATATATCTAAAGCAAATTTATGTGATTTTGAATAATAACCATTAGGAAAAAAGTTTGGAGGAATTAATAAAAATGGCTAAAAATAAGAAAAACATAAAGAAGGAAAATGATAATTCAGAGTTTTTTGAAGCTTTGAGACTTATGGAGGAGGAGCGCGGCATTCCTCAAAAATTTATTGCAGAAAAGATTGCAGATGCAATTATTGTTGCCGCCCGTAAGGATTACGGCGGAAGTGATATCGTGTCCTGCGTGATTGACCCCGAAAATAAGATTTTCTCGGTTATAGCAAGAAAGACGATCGTTGAGACTGTTGAGGACAGCTTCACACAGATTTCAAAGGAGGATGCAGCCGCTATTGATCCGACATCCGTTGAACAGGGCTTTATCGATATCAAGCTTGACCCCAAAAAGTTCGGCAGAGTGGTTGCGCAAAATTCCAAAAACAACTTCCGTCAGGGAGTTAAGGAGGCTGAAAGGGGTCAGACCTTGGCGGAATTCCAAAGCTTTAACCGCGAGCTTGTGACTGCGGTTGTTCAGAGAATTGACCCCAAAACCGGCAATGCAATTCTTGCAATCGGGCACAGCGAGGCAACACTGCCTAAATTAGAGCAGGTGCCGGACGAGGTGCTTCACGAAGGCGACCATATAAAGGTTTATGTTGTAGATGTTAAGGATACCGAAAAGGGCGCAAGAATAATGCTTTCGCGCACACATCCCGGTCTTGTTAAGCGCTTGTTTGAGACCGAGGTGCCTGAAATTTTTGACGGTACGATTGAAATAAAATCGGTTTCCCGTCAGGCAGGCTCAAGAACAAAGATTGCCGTTTGGTCACCCGACCCTGAGGTTGATGCTATCGGCGCCTGCATAGGTCCAAAGGGAACCCGTGTTAATAATATCGTGGAGGAGCTTGCCGGCGAAAAGATAGATATTGTAAAATACAGTGAAAATCCTGTTGAATTTATTTCCGAGGCATTGTCACCTGCAAAGGTTGTTTCGGTGGAAATCCTCAGTGAGGACCCCCGCGTTTGCAAGGTAAGCGTACCCGAAGCCCAGCTTTCCTTGGCAATAGGTAATAAAGGTCAGAATGTAAGACTTGCCGCAAAGCTCACAGGCTGGAAAATAGATATACATCCCGAAAGCGGCTTCTTCGGTGAATAACGGTAGGCGTTGTTCAGAAAGGAGCTTGTGCAATGGGAGTAAAAAAAATACCTATGCGTATGTGTACCGGCTGTCGTGAAATGAAGCCAAAGAGAGAGCTTGTGCGTGTTGTCAAGCAGACAGATGGCGCAATAGCCCTTGATTTCACAGGCAAGCTTAACGGCAGAGGCGCATATATCTGTAAGGATAAGACCTGCATTGAAAAGGCACGGAAATCAAATGCGCTTTCCCGTGCTTTCGAGACAAAGGTTTCAGAGGATATTTATGCTCAGCTTGAAACGGAGCTTGATGGTATTGAATGATAAAATACTTACTTTGTTGGGTTTTGCCGCAAAGGCGGGTAAGCTAAGCTACGGCTTTGATACAACCGTTACGGCAATAAAAAAAGGAAAATCCGGTCTGGTGCTTACCGCCTGTGATATTTCCGAAAAAAGCAAAAAGGAAATAGAGTTTTTTGCCACCCAAAGGACTGTGCCCTATATTGTGCTTAAGGACACAGATATAGAAGCCCTGTCAAAAGCAGTCGGACGCAAATGCGGAATTGTTTCTGTTAATGACAGCGGATTTGCCGATGCCTGCCGTAAGGCATATTTTTAGAGTGATAAGAATAATCCGAATCAGCCTCAAATCGGCTTATTTCGGTACTTTCTATGGAGGAATCGCTAATGACAAATAAATACAAGATAAGTGACCTTGCCAAGGATTTAAATATGAAATCAAAGGATTTAATCACAGCGGTAACTGCTGCTATCGGTGTTGAGAAAAAATCCGGTGCAACACTTAATGAGGATGAAATAGGTCTGGTTTTCGCCTATCTTATCAACGCAAACAAGGTTAAAAGCCTTGATGAATACTTTTCTGCAGGTGCAGAGGAGCGCGAAAAAGCAAAGCAGGCAAGGGAAGCGGAAAAGAACAAAAAGCTTGCCGAGCAAATGGCAATACTTGAACAGTTAAAGGCGGCGGCCGCTGCTCAAAACGGAGAAGCCAAGCCCGAAAAGCCGGCTAAAGCTGAGACCAAGGCTGAGCCTAAGAAAAAGGCAGAAAAACCTAAAGCAAAAGCGGAGGAGAAGCCTGCCGATAAAAAGGAAGCTAAGCCTGCACAAAAGACAGAGGAAAAGAAGCCCGAGGTAAAGGCGGAGGAAAAACCGAAGGCTAAGAAGGAGGAGCCCAAAAAGGAGCCTAAGACTTCAGACCCCAAGCCCTTTGTTTCACAGAAAAAGGACAAAAAGCCGGGTGAGGCTCCCAACAGAGGCCCTGCTCAAATCCGCCATGTTGATACGAGAACATCAAATGTTAATATTGATAAATATAACGAAAAGTATGAGACGATTGCTCCTGCTAACACTATGAAGGACAGCTATTCCCGAAAGCAGAAAATCAAGCAAAAATCTCAGGATTACCGCCGTCCGCAGGGCGCAAAGCGCGAGACCGAGGCGGATAAAATGCGCCGCATGCAGCTTGAGCGCATAAAGAAAACCCCAATCACCGTAACTGTCGGTGACGAAATAACCGTAGGTGAATTGGCGGCTGCTATGAAAAAGACTGCGGCTGAGGTTATCAAGGTGCTCTTAAAGCTTGGTATGATGGCTAATGTGAATCAGGTTATCGATTACGATACTGCCGAGATAGTTGTAACCGAAATGGGTGCAAAAATCGAGAGAGCAGTTGTTGTCACCATTGAGGAGCGCATTATGGACGACACAGAGGATAATGCAGAAAACCTCAAGCCCAGAAGCCCCGTTGTGGTTGTAATGGGACATGTTGACCATGGTAAAACCTCCCTTTTGGATGCTATCCGTAACACCGCGGTTACCGACACCGAGGCAGGCGGAATTACACAGCACATAGGTGCATATCGCGTTAATTGCAACGGAAGCGACATAACCTTCCTTGATACCCCCGGTCACGCCGCATTTACCTCCATGCGTCAGAGAGGCGCAATGGCTACCGATATTGCGGTGCTTGTTGTTGCCGCGGATGACGGTATAATGCCGCAGACAATCGAGGCTATAAGCCATGCGAAGGCGGCACAGGTTCAGGTTATAGTTGCGATAAATAAAATGGATAAGCCCGAGGCAAATCCCGACCGCATTATGCAACAGCTCACCGAGCATGAGCTTGTACCAGAGGAGTGGGGCGGCGATGTTATCTGTGTTCCCGTTTCGGCTAAAACACACATGGGTATTGACAAGCTTCTTGAAAATATCCTCCTTGTTGCCGAAATGATGGAGCTCAAGGCTAACCCCGACCGCCGTGCAAAGGGTATTGTTATCGAGGCTCGCCTTGATAAGGGCAGAGGCCCTGTGGCTTCACTGCTTGTTCAGAACGGCACCCTTAATTCGGGTGATATTATAGTTGCAGGCACCTCGGTTGGCCGCGTTCGTGTTATGACAAACGAACACGGTATGGAGGTTGAAACTGCAGGTCCATCGGTTCCTGTTGAGATTACAGGTCTTGCCGAAACACCTAACGCAGGCGATGTTTTTGATGCCGTTTCGGATGAGAGACTTGCCCGTCAGCTTGTTGAACAGAGAAAGCAGAAGGCAAAGGAAGAACTCTTTAATGCTAAACAAAAGGTTACGCTTGATAACCTGTTTGAAAGCTTAAGCGATGGTGAGCTTAAAGAGCTTAACATAATCGTTAAGGCAGATGTTCAAGGCAGTGTTGAGGCTGTTCGCGAAAACCTTGTTAAGCTTTCAAATGATGAGGTTCGCGTTAATGTTATTCACGGCGGTGTGGGCGCTGTGAATGAGTCGGATGTAATGCTCGCACAGACCTCAGGCGCTATTATAGTCGGCTTTAATGTCCGTCCCGATGCCGTTGCTAAGGCAGCAGCCGAAAGAGACGGCGTTGATATGCGTATGTACCGCGTAATTTATGACTGTATCGAGGAAATACAGGCTGCTATGAAGGGTATGCTTGCACCTAAATTCCGTGAAAATCAGTTGGGAACAGTTGAGGTTCGTACCGTTTACAAGATTTCAAATGTCGGTACCGTTGCCGGCGGCTATGTAACAAACGGTAAGGTGACACGCGCTTGCCAGATTCGTGTTGTTCGTGACGGAATTGTTGTATGCGAGGATAAGATTGACTCCTTGCGCCGCTTTAAGGACGATGTTAAGGAGGTTGCCCAAGGCTATGAGTGCGGTATAAGTCTTGAAAAGTTTGCCGATATTAAGGAGGGCGACATCTTTGAAGCCTTTGTTATGGAGGAGTATAGAGACTAATGGCAGGATATAAGCTGGGTCGTATCACTTCGGATATAAAAATCACACTTTCCGAATTGCTGCGCGAAATTAAGGACCCCAGAATAAGTAAGCTGTTAAGCATTGTTAAGGTGGATGTGTCGGGAGACCTTTCCTACGCCACGGTATATGTCAGCGCTATTGAGGGCTTCGAGGCAACCGTTGCCTCGGTTAAAGCCCTTAAGGGTGCGGCAGGCTTTTTGCGCCGCGAATTGGGTGCGCGACTGAAGCTAAGAAAGGTGCCGGAGCTTCGCTTTGTTGCTGACGATTCTATTGAACAAAGTGCAAACATTTCTAAGATAATAGATTCGTTCAAAGAGGAAAACGAAAATGAGAAATAAGGAAACGGTTGCTTGTAACCTTCTGAATTTAAGGCAAACTGCTAAGTTTTTAAAGAAAAACGATAATTATATAATTCTTACCCATGCTTCGCCTGACGGTGATACCTTGGGCTCTGCCTATGCGCTTTACTATGCGCTTAATGAAATCGGTAAAGCCGCTTGCGTGGTTTGCCCCGATGTTATACCGCAGAAATATGATTATTTTGCCCGCAAAACCGATCATGTTCTCCGCGAAAATGCTACTATAATAGCGGTAGATGTTGCAGATGAACGGCTTTTGGGCTCCTTGCAGGAGGAGTTTGCGGGAACGGTAGACCTTTGTATTGACCACCATGTTTCAAATACAAAATATGCTAAAAATTTGTATCTTGATGACGATGCTGCGGCTACGGCTGAAAGCATTTATGAGCTTATAGTGGAAATGAAGGTTAATATAAACGATATTACTGCCAAGGCGATATATACAGGCATTGCAACCGACACAGGAAGCTTTAAATATTCTAATGTTACAGCAAAAACACATCTTATTGCAGCGGCGCTGCATGAATTTAATATAAATGCCTCTGAAATTAACCGTTTGATGTTTGACACCAAGTCTAAAAAGCTTTTGGAGCTTGAACAGGCTGTTTTGGCGGCGGCGGAATTTCATTTTGACGATAGCTGTATTCTGCTTCCTGTCACTGCCGAAATGCAGACGGCTACAGGCTGCAGCGGTACCGAGCTTGAGGGTATTGCGGTCATTTCCCGCAGTGTAGAGGGCGTTAAGGCAGGTATCACCGTAAAGCAAATCGGTGATGAGGAATTTAAGGTCTCACTGAGGACATATCCGCCTTTGGATGCAAGTGAAATCTGTAAAGCATTGGGCGGCGGCGGTCATAAGGGCGCCGCAGGTGCAACCGTTACAGGCACGCTTGACGATGTTAAGCAAAAGGTTTTGTCTGCCGTAAAGCTTGCTTTGGAGCAGGCACTTTAAAGGCAGACCTGCACAGAAAGGAACGGTGACAGCTATGAAGGGGCTGCTTTTAATAGACAAGCCCAAGGGTATTACCTCTTTTTCCGCCGTTTCTGCCGTAAAAAGGGCGGCTTGTGAAAAAAGGGTAGGACATACCGGCACGCTTGACCCCATGGCAACCGGTGTTTTGCCGATTTTACTTGGCAGAGCAACCGCACTTTCAAGCCTTATGCTTGATGCAGATAAGCGTTACAGGGCTAAAATCAAATTAGGCATCACAACCGATACAGATGATATTACGGGTGAGGTGCTTGAAGCAAAGCCTGTAAATGTGAGTGAAGCCGGACTTAAAGAGGTTTTAACAGAATTTACAGGGGTTATACATCAGCGCCCACCAATGTACAGCGCAATTAAAAAGGACGGTGTCCGCCTTTATAAGCTGGCGCGAGAGGGTAAAACCGCGGATATTCCTTTCAGAGAGATAACCGTATTTGAGCTGAAGCTTTTGCAGGGGCTTGACGGTGAAAATGAATTTGTTGTTGACACACATGTCTCAAAGGGAACATATATCCGTTCTCTTGCAAGGGATATCGGGGAACAGCTCGGCTGTGGCGCTACTCTTACGGAACTGCGCCGCACCTATGCTTCAGGCTTTGATATTTCGCAATGTGTAGAGCTTGAAAGACTTTCAAGTGACAATGCCGAGAGCTTTTTACTTAATGAGGAGCTTGCTGTAGCGCATTTACCCGAGCTTTGTGTCACCGAAAAGCAGGCGGTGAGATTTTGTAACGGCGGTCAGCTAAGCTTTGAGAGACTGCGTTTGACCGATACAGTGCCGGGGCGGCTTTATAGAGTTAAATATTGTGATAAGCTTCTCGGAATTGGCTTTGCCGACACCGAGAGGGAGCAAATTGGAATAAAGTGTATTATTGATAATCCTTAAAGGAGGAAAACGGTGAAAAATGCGATAGCCCTCGGCACCTTTGACGGTATCCACAGGGGACATCTTGCAGTGCTTGATATGCCCGATGAATATAATAAAATAGCCGTTACCTTTTCATATCCTCCAAAGGTTCAAAATCCGGCAGAAGCGCGGCTTATTATGACCTGCGAGGATAAATGCCGTGTGCTTGGGAAAATCGGTATTGACGAAACGCTTGTATTGGAATTTGAAAGGGTTAAGAATATTTCGGCAGAGGAATTTCTTTTATCGCTTTATGAGAAATATGAGCCATCTCTCATAAGCTGTGGGTTTAATTACCGCTTCGGTAAAAACAGGACAGGTACGGCGGATACGGTTAAGGAGTTTTGTGCCTTGCATAACATAGAGTTTTCCTGCAAAGAGCCGGTTACCGATAACGGCAAGGTGGTTTCTTCGACCTATATAAGGTCATTAATCGAGGAGGGAAAAGTCGATGTCGCCGCTTCACTTTTGGCAGAGTCCTTTTCCTTTGAAGCAGAGGTAATTAAGGGCGACCAAAGGGGCAGAACAATCGGTTTTCCCACAATAAATCAAAAATATCCGGTGGAGCTGGTTAAGCTTAAATTCGGTGTATATGAAGCTGATGTTTTGTTTAACGGAATAAAATACAGAGGAATTACCAATATAGGTGTCCGTCCCACCTTCTTGTCTGATTATGTTATCAGCGAGACTTATATCGAAGGCTTTTCCGGTGATTTGTACGGGGAAAGCGTAAGAATTATTCCAAAAAAATTTTTGCGCGGTGAGATGAAATTCTCCGGTTTGGAGGAGCTTAAATCTCAAATTGCCGCAGATTTAAGGAGAAAGTAAAAAATATGGCAACAAAAAAGAAAGGAAGCAGCTCCCGTTCTACAAAGCATAACGAAGGTACAGCCGCTAATAATTCTGCAGGCAGAAGACAGTTGATGTCTGTTGTGTGGTTTGCGGTATCAATATTTTTCCTTTGTGTTGTGTTTATTCCCGGTCAAAATGTCTGGGCATGGCTGCATGATTTTATTTTCGGTATTTTCGGTGTAACAGCCTATTTTTATCCGTTTTTATTGGGTTTTGTTGCAGTGGTATTTGCTATGGATAAAATCACAGGCTCAATCACAACCAAAATTGTAGAGTCGAGCTTGCTTGTAATGTTTGTGAGCGCGGCAATTGATATATTTTCAAAGCACGATAATGCACTTACCTTCGGTAAGCATTTGGTTCGTGCGTACAACAATGGCGCAGATCTGAAAAGCGGCGGCTTTATAGGTGCGCTTATAGGACAGCCGTTGTATCTTGCATTCGGTAAAACGGGCGCGGCAATAACAATCATACTTTTGATTTTTGTTTTTCTTATGATAATTACGGGTACAACACTTTTGTCCCTTTTCAAAACCATTTCAACCCCTGTAAAATCACTTTCGCGTCAGGCAGAAAATGCTTATCAGGCAAGACTTGAAAGGGAGGAACGCGAGGAAAAGGACGGCGGCTCAAAAATAAAGGTTATTAAGGGCTTCCAGGTCGATATTCCGGTTGACGATATTCCCGAAAAGCGGAAAAAGGATAGAACCGACCTTAGCGAAAAGCAACGCAAGGTTGTCAGTACATATTATGATGAAAATGAAAAGCCACAGGCAGCAGATACTCCCGAGTCCGGTGCAGAACAGCCTGACGGTGCTGATGACCGTGAGCAGCTTGATGAAGCATTAAAGGAAACGGTTAAAGAGGCGGCAGAGGAAAAAATCGATTTCAAGACCGAAACTGATAAATTCACCTCTGATTTGGAGGAAAAGGATAATCTTGACACCTCAACCGATAACGGTTATGTTTTTCCGCCCTTAAGCCTTTTAAAGGCTTCTGCTACAGAAAGCAGTGCAAATATCGCCGGTGCAGAGGTCACTGCAGAGCATCTGGTTGAAACTCTGCGCAGCTTTGGTGTGGAAACCAGAATCGTCAATATAAGCCGCGGCCCAACAGTTACAAGATATGAGCTTCAGCCCTGTGCAGGTGTAAAGATAAGCAAAATTACAAATCTTGCAGACGATATAGCTCTCAACCTTGCAACGGCAGGTGTGCGTATCGAGGCACCCATACCCAATAAAGCGGCGGTAGGCATTGAGGTTCCGAACAAATCGAGCGATGTTGTAGATGTGCGGAGTATTTTCGAGTCTCCTGCATTCACATCTGCCAAGAGTAAGCTTACGGTAGCTTTGGGTAGGGATATAGGCGGAAATGCTGTTGTAACCGATATTGCCAAAATGCCCCACGGACTTATTGCGGGTGCCACGGGCTCGGGTAAATCGGTATGTATCAATACTGTTATTATGAGTATTCTCTATAAAGCCACACCCGATGAGGTTAAGCTCCTTATGATAGACCCCAAGGTAGTTGAGTTGGGTATTTATAACGGCATACCTCACTTGCTCGTACCGGTTGTAACCGATCCGCGAAAGGCTTCGGGCGCGCTTGGTTGGGCAGTAAGCGAAATGGAAAAGCGCTATAAAATGTTTGCTGACCGCGGTGTGAGAAAGCTTGAGGAATACAATAAATTTGTTGAAAACCTTGGCGACCCCGAGGTTCAACCAATGCCGCATATTGTAATAATTATAGACGAGCTTGCCGACCTTATGATGACAGCCCCCAACGAGGTTGAGGACTCGATTAACCGTATTGCCGCCAAGGCGAGAGCCGCCGGTATGCATTTGTTGATTGCCACACAGCGTCCGTCTGTAGATGTTGTGACAGGTGTTATCAAGGCTAATATACCCACAAGAATTGCCTTTGCTGTATCCTCTCAGATTGACAGCCGAACAATTCTTGATTCTGCCGGAGCCGAAAAGCTTCTGGGCAGAGGTGATATGCTGTTCAGTCCCGTTGGCTCAACAAAGCCTAACCGAATTCAGGGCTGCTTTGTAAGTGATGAAGAGGTTGAGGCTGTGGTTGACTTTATCAAGGGCGACCATACTGCTGATTATGACGATAATGTTATGATTGAAATCGAGCGTCAGGCGGCAGTTGAGAAAAAGCAAAAAACAGGTCTTGCTGAGGACGGTCCCGATGAGGACCCAATGCTTCAGGATGCAATAAAGGTTGTGGTTGAAAACGGAATGGCTTCCACATCGCTTTTGCAGAGAAAGCTCAAATTGGGTTATGCCAGAGCCGCAAGAATTGTTGATGAAATGGAGCAACGCGGAGTTGTTGGCCCCTATGAGGGCTCAAAACCGAGAAAGGTACTCATAACCAAAGAGCAGTTAATGGAAAAAGAGGCTGCCGGTGAAGAGTAATGGCGGATAAGAACAAGCGGTCAAAGGGTATAATACTAACAGTATTTTCCTATGCCTGTGTTTCGGTTGCGGTGCTTTTGTACAGCTTAAGCGGAGACGGGCTTGAAAGCCTAAAAACCTTTGTTAAAGACCCCGGCGAAAAGGAAAAGCAAAGCTATGTGCGTTTTATCAGCCTTCCGCGCGGCGAGTGTAGTATACTTCACAGTAACGGTGAAACTGCACTTATAGATGTCGGCTCGGAATACGATTTCAAGTCGCTTTGCAGTCTCTTAGATGCTTGCGATATTGAAAGAATAGACCTGCTTTTTATATCCCACCTTCATTCTGAGAACATAGGCGGACTTGAAAAGCTTATCGAATATTACCCTGTCGATACACTCGTTTTGCCTCAATTGAACGGTGAGTGTGAGGCGGCAGACCTTGCCGCAAAGACGGTGGGAAATGCAGGCGGAAGTGTTTTCACAGTTGATGCAGGTCAAAGCTTCAGCCTTGGTACCTTCAAAATTAAAATTCTGGCTTATTTTCCCGAAATGAAATACGAGGATGACCGTTCGGTAATAATCACAGCGTATAGTAAGGGTACAAAATTTCTTTTCATGGGAGATGCCGGAATTAAGACAGAACAGGCTTTGCTTGATTTGGACTGTAATTTGAATTGCGATGTACTTAAGGTTGCCTGCCGTGGAGACAGCACCGCTTCGGGCACAGAGTTTTTACAGGCGGCAAGCCCTCGCTATGCGGTGATACCTCTAAGCGAAGCCCAAACGGTTATTCTGCCCGATAAAGAGGTGCTTGCAAATCTTGAATATGTCGGCGCAAATACTTTCTTTGCCTGTGATATAAGATTTGATATTCAAAAGGGCAAGCTGACTTACGAAATCAGTGAATAATATTTTTGAGGGGTGAAGCATGGCTAAAAGGCTCTGTGTTTACGGAATTTTTTCTGCCCTGTGCATTGCGTTGGGCTTTGCAGAAAGATTGATTTCCTTTGATTTTATCGCCCCCGGAATAAAGCTCGGTCTTGCCAATGCGGTTGTTTTGCTGTTAATAAGATTTGGGGATGTTAAAGGCGCGTTTGCTGTGAATACCGTTCGCATTTTGCTGTCGGGCTTGCTTTTTTCAGCCCCATCGGTTCTTATTTATTCGCTGTCGGGCGGGCTTGTTTCGACCGCAGTAATGGCACTTGTCTCAAAAAGCAAGAGGCTCGGTGTTGTGGGATTTAGTATTTTAGGCGCGGCTACACATAATATAACACAGCTTTTGGTTGCTTGGATTTTACTCGGCAGAGGTGTTTTGTATTATTCGCCGTTTCTTTTGCTGGCGGCACTGCTCAGCGGAAGCCTGACAGGAGTGCTTGCAGGTATAGCTTCTAAAAGATTAAAGTTTAATAAAATTATGCCCGACATAAAAGGGTGACTTTTTAAAGGAGTGATTCGCAATGTGCGGATTTACGGGATTTACCAATTTCATCAAGGATGACGGTACCGTACTTGAAAAAATGATGAATCGCATCGTTCATCGCGGCCCCGATTCGGCAGGTCAGTTTATCGACAGTGATATAGCTCTCGGTTTTCGCAGATTAAGCATTATTGACCTTGCTGAGGGTGACCAGCCTATGTTCAATGAGGATAAATCCTTGGTTTTGGTATTTAACGGTGAAATATATAATTTTAAGGAGCTTCGTGCAGAGCTTGTGGAGGAAGGCCATACCTTTGCCAATAATTCTGACAGTGAGGTATTGCTTCACGGCTTTGAGCAATGGGGCAAGGATTTGGTTGGGCGGCTTAGAGGTATGTTTGCCTTTGTCATATTTGACCGCCGCGATAAATCTATCTTTGCCGCAAGAGATATGTTCGGTATAAAGCCTTTTTATTATACCTTTATGGGACAAAGCTTTATTTTCGGTTCCGAAATAAAATCGTTTTTGGATCACCCTGATTTTAAAAAGGAGCTTAACGAGGAGGCTTTGGCACATTACCTTTCATTCCAATATTCACCCACAGAGGAAACCTTCTTTAAAAATGTTTACAAGCTTCCTCCTGCGCACTATTTTACCTTTAAGGACGGTAAAATGGAGAGGGTGCGTTATTGGCGTCCCGATTTTAATGAGGTTGACGGGGTGCTTGAATATTTTGCCGATATTACCGATGCTACCGTTCGCGAATCTGTTGCCGCACATAAAATTGCCGATGTTGAGGTTGGCTCTTTCCTTTCAAGTGGTATTGATTCAAGCTATATTGCAGAGGCGGCAAATGTTGACAAAACCTTTACAGTGGGCTTTGAAAGCCCGGACGGTGACCGTTATAATGAGATACACTTTGCAAAGGAATTTGCAGAAACAATCGGTGTTGAAAACATTTCAAAGGTAATCACACCTGAGGAGTATTGGTCAACCTTTCCGCTTATTCAATATCATATGGACGAGCCCTTGGCAGACCCTGCCGCAATAGCCCTCTATTTTGTAAGTAAGCTGGCGTCACAGTCTGTTAAGGTTGTAATGTCAGGCGAGGGTGCAGACGAGCTTTTCGGCGGCTACCGTATTTATCAGGAGCCCATAACCCTTACCCTCTACGATAAACTGCCGTTTGCCGTAAGACGGATAATCGGGAAAATCTGTTCTTATCTGCCGCAAAGATACGGAATTAATTATCTTGTCCGCCGCGGTAAAACTATTGAGGAACGCTTTATCGGCAATGCAAGCATTTTTTCACAGAAAGAACGCAACGGCATTCTGAAAAGCGAGCAGGCAAGGGCGGCGGTGTCGCCACAGGAGCTTTGCGCTAAGTTTTATGCTGAGGTAGCTGATAAGGATACCGTTACCAAAATGCAGTATCTCGATATTAATATGTGGCTTATGGGCGATATTTTGCTGAAAGCCGATAAAACAAGTATGGCAAATTCCCTTGAATTAAGGGTGCCCTTCCTTGATAAAAAGGTGATGGAATTTTGCTCCACAATTCCGCTTAAATGCCGTGTAAATACCGTCACAACCAAATTGGCATTGCGTAAGGCTGCGGAAAAAACTTTGCCGAGACGCACTGCCACAAAGGACAAGCTGGGCTTCCCCGTGCCGATAAGAGTATGGCTCAAGCAGGATGAATATTATAATACCGTAAAAACAGCCTTCACCTCTGACACTGCCGAAAAATATTTCAACACAGCCGAGCTTTTAAGGCTTCTTGAAATTCATAAGTCCGGCAAGCAGGATGTAAGCCGCAAAATCTGGACGGTTTATACCTTTATTGTCTGGTACAATGAATTTTTTGTAAATCAAAAATAATTAAAAATAAAACCTCACTTTAAGGTAATAATAACCTTGAAAGGGAGGTTTTTTATTATGGCTAATAATTCAATATCTTTTATAAAAGGCTTGGGCGCAGGTATGATTGCCGGAGCTGCCGCACTGACAGTTGGTAAGGTTATGCTTAAGGACCATAAAAATCTGAGCAAGGGCTCCACAAAAATGGTGAAAGCTGTTGGTGAATTTGTGGACGGCGTGCAAACAATGTTTCATTAATGCCGAGCCGTTTTACTGTTTCGCCTAACCTATTCAATTATTAAACCCCGTGACGGAATTAACCGTCCCGGGGTTTGTCGTTAATATCTTTTTTACAACGGTTTTTAAGACTGATCGTTTTTTCTTTTGAAATCATAACGGAGAATCGCAAGTCCAATGGAAGCCATTGTTAAAATATCACCGATAGCAGATCCGTAAGCATGGCTTATCAGGTTGTATACAAGCCAAAACGGCGAGCCGATAAAGGAAACACGGCGAATGTGTTTTTCATTGTCAAGCCAAAATGCGCCTGTGTGAAATAACACACCGAACATCGGTAACAGACTGAAAATGTTTTTGTAAAGCAAAATGCCTGCCGCAATAATTAAAAGATTAACACTAATCATGACCGCTTTCAAATGCCTTTTTATGAATGCCGAGTTTTTTTGCTGTGCCAGCACAGAAGCAAGCATACCTATAATATCAAGAACAGCGCCCTCAAAAGCAAACAGCAGTATGTACTGCACAACATAAAGTCCGCGCGAAAGGATGTTGCATAACACAATGCCCCGTCTGGTTTTTTGCTGATAGCTCAGTACAAATATTATAACTGCCAATATGCCGACAGCATTTGCAATATATTTCATATCTTTTTTCTCCAAACCCTGAAATTACAAAATATTTATAACAGAAACGGGTATAAAAAGCAATATTAAAAGTGATTTTTTGTATACATAAAGTAATTTATATGATATGATTAACTCAGTTGAAATATTCTTATAAAAAACGGAGGGGAAAAGGTTGGAATTGATTAAAAAAAGCCGTAAAGAGTGTTTTTTCGGTCTGCATTTTGATTTTCACGCAATGCCGGGAGACACGGTGGGGGATGTTGTTGATTTGAATTCTATCGAGCAAATGCTTGACAGAACAAAGCCCGATATGATACAAATTGATACCAAGGGGCACGCAGGTTATTCCTCTTATGCCACGAAAGCCGGTGTCTGTCCCGAAAAAATGAATATGGATGTCTTAAGGGTGTGGCGTGAGCTTACCGCTAAAAGGGGAATACGCCTTTATGCCCATCATTCGGGACTTTATGATGAATTTCAGGCATCAGTACATCCCGAATGGGCAGTCGTTTCGGAGGACGGCACCGTAAGCAAAGAGTTTATGTCGCCCTTCAGCCCCTATGCAGACGAGGTGCTAATTCCGCAAATGCTTGAAATGGCGGGGGAGTACGGTGCAGACGGTGTCTGGGTGGACGGTGATTGCTGGTGTGTCTTTGTGGATTACAGCGAGTATGCACAAAACGCTTGGAGGGCACAGGAGGGCAGGGAGGCTCCGCGCTCCGCAGACCCCGATTTTAATGACTACAAGGAGTTTTGCCGTGAGGGCTTCAGAAAATATGTTGCTCACTATATCGATGCCGTCAAGGCGGAGTATCCAGACTTTGAAATAACAAGCAATTGGATGTATTCTCACTATATGCCCGAAAAACGCAGTGTGAATATCGATTACATTTCAGGCGATTTCACCTGCTTCGATTCGGTAAGAATGGTAAGAGAAGCCGCCCGTGTTTGCGCGGCTCAGGGAATAACCTGGGACCTTTTGGCGTGGGGACAAAATTCCATACCCCTTACTTGGAAAGCGCGAAACCGCTGTACTAAAGAGGCGGCACAGCTTTGTCAGGAAGCATCGGTTGTGCTTTCCTTGGGCGGCGGCTTCCAATTTTTCAATATTCTTTACGGTAACGGCGGCGTAGTGCAGGAATGGGCTATCGAAGATTGGGTGAAAATCGCGGATTTTTGCCGTGAGCGCGAAAAATACTGCTTCAAAGCCGAAAGCCTTTCAGACCTTGCCGTTATTTACCCTAAGCATTACGGTAAATCAATGTTTATAGGCTCTGCCTGGGGCTCTGTTTCGGGTTGGGTAAGCGCTGTGATGGATGTGGGCTATAGCTGTGATGTCGTAAACGAAGCGGATATTAAGGATTTGACAAAATACAAGGCTGTTATTTTGCCTACTGCCGCAGAGTATGACACACAAACCCTGAAGCTTGTTTCGGATTTTGCCCAAAATGGCGGAACGGTTATTGCTGATGGCGGTGTCGGTCTTGAAAGCGGTGTTTGTGGCGCGGAATTTTCTAATCCGTCTAAGCAACTGATTTTTGCAGACGGTAAGGGAAAGCTTGCTCCTTTTGAAAGCAACTATTACGAAACCAAGCTTGTGGGTGCAGAAGCACTGCTTGATTGCTACAAACAAAATTTTTATTATGCACCTGATAAGCAAACAGCAAGTGTTATCAATAATTATGGTAAGGGTAAAGTGGTTTCCCTTTGCTTTGAATTGGGCTCTGCCTATCACAGCAACATTTCGGTTGCATTAAAGCGACATATTAAGGCTGTTATAGACAGTAGCGGTTATATCCCGTTTGCCTCTGTATCGGGCAGTGCCTATGCAAATGTTATACCTATGTTAAAAAACGGCAGATTAATGCTTAATCTTATAAATATGGCAGGCGACCACGCTACCGTTGGTGTAAGAGCTTTTGACGAAATCCCTGAAATAGGGCATTTAAAGGTAATGGTACATACCGATAAAAAATTCAGCAAGGCTGTTTTGCGGCCCGAGGGTATAGAAGCAGAGCTTCTGCCTGTTGAGGGCGGCTTTGAATTAACGGTTGAAAAATTACACATTCACAGTGTGATAGAAATTTATTGAGGTGGTAAAAAATGAAAAGATCTGAAATAAACAATGCTATAAAAACGGCAATAGAGCTTCTTGATAAATATTGCTTCAAGCTTCCCGAATTTGCTTATTGGAGTATGGACGAATGGCGGAAAAATGCGGATAAAATAGACACCCTGCGCGAGGTAATGATGGGCTGGGATGTAACCGATTTCGGTACAGGCGATTTTGATAAAATCGGTGCAGTGCTGTTCACAATCAGAAACGGCAAATTGGGTAAGGAGGGTGTAGGCTCTCCTTATGCCGAAAAGATTTTGGTGTTTAAGGAGGGGCAAAGGCTTCCCATTCATCACCATGTAATGAAAACCGAGGATATAATTAACCGCGGCGGCGGAACAATGGAAATGAAATTTTATCTTAAAAATGCTGACGGCACTGTGGATTACCAAAGCGATGTTGAGTATTTCAATGACGGTATAATGCATACCGCAAAGGCAGGGGAGCCGGTTTCAATCACAACCGGCAACAGTGTCCGCCTTGACCCCTTTGTAAACCATACCTTCGGTGCGAAAATGGGTGACGGCGCCCTTATTTGCGGCGAGGTTTCAAAGGTGAATGACGATAACACCGATAACTATTTTGCGGAGCCCACCGCACGCTTTGCCGAGATTGAGGAGGACGAGGAAATCCTGTACCCCCTCTGCAATGAATACGATAAGCTTTTCCCGATTGAATAAACTTTGAAACGGTATATTTGGAACAAAAGGATACATTTTAACAAGAGACAACCGCGACAGAAGCTTTTTATTCTGTCGCGGTTGCGTTTGTATTTGATTTATGATATGAATTATAGTTTAGCGCAGAGATAAAAAGAATATTCCGTAGGGAACGACCTATGTGTCGTTCCCTACAAATAATCGATTTTAATTGTAGGTTAGATGTATTTATACTATCGGGGTATTAGGTTTCGATTTTGCAGAATAAAAAGGCGGAATGACCGCGGGGACACCCCGCTAAACTATAATTTGTTTTACAGCACTTTTCTATTATATTTTTACTTTTTCTTTTTGAGATGTGGGAGCAAGCCTTTTCGGAACGGTGAAATTGAGGGCTTGCTTTACTATTTCAACGGTACATTCATCAACCTTTTCAAGCTCACCGTCAATAGAAATATAAAAATTATCGTTACCCTTTATTTCGATTTTTTTGGCTTTGGTGTAGCTCACAAAATTTTTAAATTTAGGATTATCAAGGTGTGAGCCTTCCTTGTATTTGCCCATAAGGGTTAAAAACTTTAACCTTGAAACGGGACTTACATGGCAAACCTCAATCAAGCCGTCATCATTTAAAGAGCGCGGCGCGCATTTGTAAGCGCCGCCAACATATCTGCCGTTTGAAAGTGTGCATAAAAGCATTTTGTCCTTACCTAACGGAGAGTCGTCCACAATGAGGCGGCATTTTGTTTTCATACCCTTGATAAGCGCGGCGACAACACCTGTTGTATATGCATTCCTGCCGCCTATTATCGGCTTTCTTCTCACCTTGAGCATTGTTCTCAGCACAAAGGTATCCAACCCGAAATGCACCGCATTAACGGCATATTTTCCGCAAACCTTAAGCACATCAATTTTAAGGCTTTCACCCTCGGTTAAAGCCTTAATGTCCGAAAAATCTGCGGCAGTGCCGTAGTATTTAATAAAATCGTTTCCGCTGCCGCAGGGGAAAACGGTAATACTTGCGTTTTCAAAGCCGACAGCACCGTTTGCAACCTCGTTCAGTGTGCCGTCACCGCCGCAGGCATAAAAGCGGTATTCATCGTTACTGCCTTCAAGTAAGCTTCGGATATACCTTGTGGCATCACCGGGCGCTTTGGTGGTATAAACTTCATAATCAAGTTCTGTATTTAATTCTTTAATTGACCTTTCTACAAAGGCTGTGGCATCTGTTGCGCCTGCCGCAGGATTAACTATAAAAATATGCTTCATCTTTTCACCCCAAATCAATTTTATTTTAAAACTTATGTTTTGTCAATTATTTTGTCGAATTTGGCAGACGGTGTAAAAAATACTTTTTAGAGTAAATACTAATTTAGGTATTTACTTTAAAAAAATTTTGTCGTAAAATAGAAAGGAGAATTAGCTGAAGGGTGATTGGCTTGGCAAACGATAAAATAGTTATCAGGGGTGCTTGTGAGCATAACCTTAAAAATATTGATGTGGAAATTCCGCGTGACAAGCTTATTGTGTTTACAGGTCTTTCGGGAAGCGGTAAATCCTCCCTTGCGTTTGATACTATATATGCGGAGGGGCAAAGACGGTATGTTGAGTCGCTTTCGTCATACGCCCGTCAATTTTTGGGGCAGATGGAAAAGCCAAATGTTGACAGCATTGAGGGACTTTCTCCCGCAATTTCGATCGACCAGAAAACCACCTCGAAAAATCCGCGCTCAACCGTTGGCACCGTTACCGAAATTTACGATTATCTGCGCTTGCTGTACGCAAGGGTTGGTATACCGCATTGTCCTGTGTGCGGCAAGGAAATCAGTCAGCAAACCACAGACCAGATTGTTGACACCGTAATGCAGCTTGAAGCAGGCACAAAAATTCAGGTGCTGTCTCCAATAGTAAAGGGCAGAAAAGGTGAGCATACGAAGGAGCTTGAGTCTGCACGCAAATCGGGCTATTCCCGCGTCAGGATAGACGGCAATATCTACGATTTATCCGAGGAAATCAAGCTTGAAAAGAATAAAAAGCATATGATTGAGGTGGTGGTTGACCGCCTTGTTATCAAGGAGGAAATCCGTTCACGCTTAACAGACAGCATAGAAACCGCCGTTACTCTTTCGGGCGGACTTATAGCGGTTGATGTAATCGGCGGAGAGGAATTGCAGTTTTCCCAAAGCTATGCCTGTGATGAGCATGGTATCAGTATACCTGAGCTTACCCCCACAATGTTTTCATTTAATAACCCTATGGGTGCTTGCCCTACCTGCACAGGTATAGGCGTGTTTATGAAAATCGATCCTCGGATTATAATAAATGATGAGGAAAAATCACTTCTTGAGGGGTGTATAAGAGCATCAGGCTGGGGGGTTAATTCGTGGTTTCATCCTGATGCAAGCACAATTGCCGAAATGTATTACCGAGGTATTGCAGAGCATTTTGGAGTTGATATTAATACACCGTGGTGTGATTTGCCCGAAAAGGTTAAGCAGGCTGTGCTTTACGGAACGGGGGAAACAAAGCTTAAGCTTGTGAGAAATTCGGATTACGGCGGTGGCACCTACTATGCACCTTTTGAGGGGATTATAAATAATCTCGAACGCCGCTATAAGGAAACAAGCAGTGACTATTCCCGTGCCGAGCTTGAAACTTATATGACAGAAAGCGCTTGCCCCGATTGCAAGGGTGCAAGATTAAAGCCGGAGTATCTTGCCGTTACAGTGGGCGGTAAAAATATCAAAGAATTTTGTGATATGTCGGTAAGCCGCGAGCTTGAATTTATAGATGGGCTCACATTCGGTCAAAGAAACAGTATGATTGCCGCACCGATTTTAAAGGAAATTAAGGAAAGACTAAGCTTTTTGAAAAGCGTTGGTCTTGAATATCTTGACCTTTCACGCTCGTCAGGTACGCTTTCGGGCGGCGAAAGTCAGAGAATTAGGCTGGCAACCCAAATCGGCTCATCACTTATGGGTGTGCTTTATATACTCGATGAACCGAGTATAGGTCTGCACCAGAGAGATAACGAGCGCCTGATTACCACACTTAAAAGACTGCGTGATTTGGGAAACACCGTTATAGTTGTAGAGCATGACGAGGACACTATGCTTGCGGCTGACCATATTGTTGATGTAGGACCGGGCGCAGGTATACACGGCGGTAATATTGTGTTTTCAGGCAGGCTTGAGGAATTAAAGCAGTGTGAGCAATCGGTAACTGCAGATTATCTTACAGGTAAAAAACAGATACCTGTCCCCGAAAAACGCCGCCGCGGTAACGGAAGCTTTTTAACCGTTAAGGGTGCGGCAGAAAATAATCTTAAGAATATTAATGTTAAAATTCCCTTGGGCACCTTTACCTGCGTTACGGGTGTTTCGGGAAGCGGAAAATCCTCCTTTGTAAACGATATTCTTTGCAAGGTTTTAGCTAATAAGCTTAATCGCGCAAAAACCATACCCGGAAAGTATAAATCGGTTGAGGGAATAGAAAATCTTGATAAAATAATTAATATTGACCAAGCGCCCATCGGCAGAACACCCCGTTCAAACCCCGCGACCTATACGGGCGTGTTTAACGATATCCGCGAGCTTTTTGCTTCGACTAAGGATGCGAAAATGCACGGCTACAGCGCAGGCAGATTTTCCTTTAATGTTAAGGGCGGCCGCTGTGAGGCTTGTCAGGGTGACGGTATTTTAAAGATAGAAATGCACTTTTTGCCCGATATTTATGTGCCTTGTGAGGTTTGCGGCGGCAGTAGGTACAACCGCGAGACATTGAGCGTAAAATATAAAGGTAAAAGCATTTATGATGTCCTTGAAATGACGGTTGAGGAGGGTATGTATTTCTTTGAGAGTATACCCAAAATTGCAAGAAAGCTTAAAACCCTTTACGATGTAGGTCTTGGCTATGTTAAAATCGGTCAGCCTGCAACAACCCTTTCGGGCGGTGAGGCTCAAAGGGTTAAGCTTGCGGCAGAGCTTTCAAAGCGCGGCACAGGTAAAACTATTTATGTTTTGGATGAGCCCACAACCGGACTTCACACTGCCGATGTTCACAAGCTTACCGAGGTTTTACAGCGCTTTGTTGACGGCGGTAATACCGTACTTGTTATAGAGCATAATCTTGATGTTATAAAAACTGCCGACTATATCATTGATTTAGGTCCCGAGGGCGGTGACGGCGGCGGTACGGTTGTTTGCGCAGGTACTCCCGAAAAGGTTGCCGAGTGTGAAAAGTCCTATACAGGTATGTTCCTGAAAAGGTTGCTTAATTAATTTACACATTATTCACCATTAGTGGGGTTATAATGTGTAAAATAGCTTATTAAGAGGTGAGATGTGCTTGTTTGGCTATGTAAGGATTGCCAAACCCGAATTGCGGGTTAGGGAATATGAAATGTATAAGGCGGTTTATTGCTCCCTTTGCAGGGATTTGGGCCGCCGGTACGGTATTATCTCCCGATTTACCCTGAGCTATGATTTCACCTTTTTGGCACTGCTCAATATGGCATTAAAGCCCGGGTGTGATGGTATTGAACGCAAACGGTGCGCATTTAATCCCTTTAAAAAGTGCAATTACTGTAAAAACAGCAGTGCATTGCAAATGCCCTCCGCCGCGGCAATGATTATGCTTTATTATAAATTAAAGGATAATTTAAAGGATGAAAAGGGCTTTAAAAGATTAGGTGTTGCCTGCCTTTTTCCGTTTTTTGTTTTACCACATAAAAAAGCTGCAAAAAGCTTTCCCGAAATCGAAAAAATTGTTTCTTGCTATATAACCGAGCAATCGGAAATTGAGGCTGAAAATTCCGCTTCCGTTGACCGCGCTGCTGATCCTACCGCCAAGGCCTTGTCACAAATCCTGATGCTTTGCAGTGAGGACAGCACCGAAAAGCGCATCCTTGAACGGCTGGGCTACTGCATAGGTAGGTATATTTATATTTTAGATGCCGCCTGTGATTTGGAGGAGGACATAAAATTCAAGTCCTACAATGTTTTTAAAAACGGGCTTCAGGGTGAAGCAAAGCAATGCATCAAGGAACGGGCTCTGCCGCAAATTTATTTTTGCATTAACGAAGCCGCAAAGGCATTTGAGCTTTTACCGATAAAAAAGTATAAAGAAATTTTAGGTAATATTATTTATTTAGGGTTAGAGGACATCTCTAAAAAGGAGTTAAATATATGAAGGATCCGTATTCAGTATTAGGGATTAGCAAAAACGCTACCGATGAGGAAATCAAAAATGCTTACCGTGAGCTTGCGCGTAAATATCACCCCGATAATTACACCGATAATCCTCTCTCTGACTTGGCAGGGGAGAAAATGAAGGAAATTAACGAGGCTTATGATGCTATAATGAATAGCCGCCGTTCGGGTAAAAACCATACCGACAGCTATACAGCAGGCAGTAGCACAAGCTCCTCTTTTCCTGAGGTTCGGTCTTTGATAAATCAGGGCAGACTTGAGCAGGCACAGGAGGTGCTTGACGGTGTGCCTCCGGGGTCAAGAGATGCCGAATGGTATTTTCTTAACGGAACGGTGCTTTATCGTAGGGGCTGGTTTGAACAGGCGTACACAAGCTTTGCAACAGCTTGCCGTATGGACCCGTCAAACCCTGAATACCGCAATGCATTAGGCAGGGCACAGCGTCAGTCGGGAAGTCAGTATAATCCGTACCGTACCTATGGCAGTGCGGCGGGCTGTAACGGCTGTGACCTTTGCACAAACCTGCTTTGTGCAGACTGCTGCTGTGAGTGTATGGGCGGCGACCTCATACCCTGTTGTTAGGCGAGAAAATGAAGCGAAATACAAAAATCACATTTTGCGCCATGATGGCGGCATTGTCTGCCGGCTTTATGTTGCTGTCATATTTCCCGTATCTTACCTATGCCATTCCTGCAATATCGGGACTGTTTATAATGGTTGCCGTAATTGAAACCGACACTAAGTGGGCGCTTGCCGCTTATGTTGCTTCGGCGGTTATAGCTTTTCTTTTGGCAGAGCCCGAAAGCAAGCTTTTGTATGTCTTTCTGTTCGGTTATTATCCGATTTTAAAGGCTGTGACCGAGAAATTAAGAAAGCCTGTGCTTGAGTGGATTATAAAGCTTGCAGTGTTTAACGGTGCGGTTTTAGCGGTTTATCTTGTGTTCTCGGCACTTTTCCAAATCTCGCTTGAGGATTTTGGAATTTTGGGTAAATACGGCGCGGTAATCTTTTTGGCAATCGGTAATGCTGTGTTTTTGGTATATGATATTGCCGTATCAAGAATGGCAATGTTTTATATAAATATTGTTCAGCCGAAAATAAGAAAAATATTAAAATGATGTTGAACTCAAGTTTATTGTGCGGTGGGAGCTTTTTCCCTCCGCCTTTTGTTTTGCCACAGTTGAAAGCGGTGTTGACGGGCAGACAGCACAAGCAGAGGTTGGGGTGCAATTGAGAGAGGGCAAAACTCACAATTGCAGTCCGATGAGAATGGTGATATAATTAGCAATGACAAAACAAATGACACAAGAGGTGATATATTTGATGGAAAAGTCGCAACCGATGACAGTGTCGAAGGAATTAGAAAAAGACACTTTAAGAAAAAAGATGACTTTCAAAGAAGCACACCAGGAACTGCTGAAGCTTTCGCCCAAAGAACGCACCGAGATAGCATTGAAGGAAGCTGAAAAAAGAGGCTACCTGTGTTCCTATTGTAACCTTACAAAATAGACACAATTTGCGGATTTTTTAGTATTACCACTGCTTGAAGCGACAAAAAATGGCGGCATAGGAATTATAAGGGGAAATATCAGGAGGTTAAAGCCGAATATGAACGAGCATACAACAAGGCAAATAACGAGATTTATGGGAATATTGAAAGCTATGGGGCTGACAAAGGAAGAAATATTTGGAATTTGCAGCCTGATGAAAACAGAGGAAATGCCTTGGGAGATAATTCAGAGATTAAAAGCCAAGGATTTCAAAGTGACACCTCAGGAAACAATGAATATCTGCGGTCAGGTGATAAAAGAAAATCTTTAAATGATGATAAAACAACATAGGGGACAGTCCCCTGTGTTGTGTTTTGAAAAAGGTGAAGGTATGAGATATAATAATAAATTATTATTTTCACTAAAAGAGAAATATATTATTAATCAAATCGCAATTAATAATGATATGTATTCCTTATTCTCCTTTGGGAAAGAAAAAAATAATAACTACATAATACTAAAGAATGATATTTGTGCGGAAGGAGAATTGAGTGATGTAGTGAAATTTATTGATGGACTATCAGAGAAAGAGATTTCCAAAGCTTCTTTTGTTTTTATTGCTTTTGTTAAAAACGATTTTAAAAAAGATGATTATATATTATTTAATGGAATGTCTTTTTTGCATACCATATCCTACAATTTTACAACATCACAATATGTATACAACAAAAACTTTTATTATTTAGGTAGTAGAAAAATAAAACAACTATTTACGGATGTTGAACAAATAGTTTTTGATTAAATGCTCTGGAAACACAAGGGAACGGTTTTCCTGTGTTGTAGGATATTAGTGTTGGTAGGTTCTGTGTTTTTGAAGAAAACAAAAACACAGAACCTACCTTCTCGGATATGCTCGCCCAAAAGAGCGCCCAGGGAACCGACATCAGTTCTGTGCCTACCAACATGGTAACATAAAATCAGCCTGCTGTCAATATTAATTCTACGCAGAAAAATGGAGAATGTTTCGGAAACGGCGGTAGCTACTTGCACCGTTATCCATGCGCTTCTCCTTTCCGAAAGGAATCCTTTTTTGCCCTTTCACTTATTACACGAAATCAAGACCTAAAACCTCACAGTATTTTTATATATTATAATAGAAATTTAAAAGGAAATCAATGCGAAGCATTGTATATCATCATTGCGAAAGTTCTTTTGATACACGCTGAAGCGTGATGATATACAGTCCTGACGGACTGATGAGATACAACGATAGCAACGCTATCGTTGATGATATACCATTGCTTTCGCAATGGATAAAAAAATCGACAAGTCGAAACTTGTCGATTTTTTTGGCCCGCTTGAAGGGATTCGAACCCCCGTTCTTCAGAATCGGAATCTGCTGCGTTATCCAGCTGCGCCACAAGCGGAGATATTAACTTGAAAGTGTGGGCATTGGCGCTTAAAGCGCCAATGCCTTGTTTTTTTATTGTTCGTAGCCCTTGGGGTTGCCACTTTGCCAGCGCCATGTGTCCTCGCACATCTCGTCTATACCGTAAGCGGCAGACCAACCGAGAACTTCTTTGGCTTTCTGTGCATTGGCATAAACCTCATCAGGGTCGCCGGGACGGCGAGGGTCTATAACATAGGGAACATCAACACCGGTTGCCTTGACAAAAGCATCTCTTAACTGCAAAACGCTTGTGCCGTTTCCTGTGCCCAGATTAAAGGCTTCGCAAGCTGTATTTTTAAGTGCCCAATCCACTGCCTTGACATGACCGTTTGCCAGATCCACCACATGGATATAATCCCTGACACCGGTGCCGTCAACTGTGTTGTAATCATTACCGAAAACATGAAGCTTTTCAAGCTTGCCGACTGCCACTTGTGAAATATAGGGCATAAGGTTGTTGGGAATACCCTTTGGATCTTCACCGATAAGACCGCTTTTATGTGCTCCGATGGGATTGAAATAACGAAGCAATGCTATGCACCATTCGTTATCTGCTATGTAAAGGTCACGCAGGATTTCTTCAATAAACAGCTTTGTTCTGCCGTAAGGATTGATTGCGCCCAAAGGCATACCTTCTTTTAAAGGCATTTCAGTGGCAACACCGTAAACTGTGGCAGAGGAGGAGAAAACTATCTTTTTGACGCCGAACTCGGTCATAACCTCAAGCAAAGCCAAGGTGCTTATAAGGTTATTGTCATAATACATAATAGGCTCTCTTACCGATTCACCAACCGCCTTAAGACCGGCAAAATGTATAACAGCTTCAATTTTATTCTCTGTGAAAATTTTGCGCAGCGCATCCTTATCACGGACATCCTCACAATAAAATTTTACGGGTTTGCCTGTTATTTTTTCAACTCGCTTCAGGGATTCACTACTGCTGTTATCCAAATTGTCGATAACAACAATATCATATCCCGCATTTTGCATTTCAATACATGTGTGACTGCCGATATATCCGGCACCGCCTGTTACAAGAATTGACATAAGAATACCTCACATAATAAACTGAAAATTAACAGAGTTAATTTTATAACATATAATGCCTTTTGTCAAGGAAACAAATGGAAAAATTAAAGCCCCTCGTCCTTATTAACGATTTCGGGCGGCAGCTCTAACAATGCAGGATTTTTCAGATATTTTTTCATTTTTCTGAAAGCCATTGCAAAATAACTGCCGGAGCAGATGCGTTCATCCATTACAATACCAAGCGGCATTGAGCGCTCAAAAACAACCTCATCACCTTTTCTTACAGGTACCTCGCGCAAATTACCCATTGTTATGAAGACACTTGTTGTACCAAACTCATAGCAATGATGATAAATATGGTTTGTTCTTATTGAAATGAGATTGGATATTGCCATACTGTTGTGGAAAGGTGAGACATCGATAATCTTTTTGGGTAAAAGCCCGTGCTTGTCTAAAAATTTAAACAGACCGACACCCACAGTTAAAATTCCCGGCACGCTAAGTAAGAATTTAATCATTTTTTCTGTGCCGTTGTTTTCGGGTGCGGTGCGGTTTGCCTCAACATAACAGTTAATTTTTTCGTTCACCTCAAAAACTGTATCGGTGTTTTCAAAATACATTTTGGACATAGTTCCGTGCGAAGAACCGCCCTTAAGCACTACCATGGCAATGGCATACTCATTTCTTGCATAAGCTTTTTTGTTCACGATAAAACGGTTAAGCTCCGGAAATTCTGCCGCGGTATGCAGATATGCCGCTATCAGAATTGCCATATGGCTGAGGTGTACACCGTCTTTGCGCTTTTGGTTTATGTATTCCTGCATCGGCTCGTAAGGAATATCGATTGTTATCATATTCATCGCATCGGTGCGTTTGCTCATAATATGGGCCGCCACAGTATACATCGGGTCGGTATTTTTAAGTCTTTTTCCGTCTGCCCTCATAAGTTTCCCCAATCCGCCGTCTAAACAGCTCTGTTTTATTAAATGCATTGGATAGTTATAATATTATAATAACATATTTCGACATTTATTACAATAGTTTTTTGAACAAATTGTGAACAGCCTAAACGAAATAATAATTTGTATCCCAAGCGGGCAGGGAAGCAAAATGCCTGATATAAAACTTATAATCCTTTCTTATGCTGAAAACCGCCTGAGGAATACTTAAAAGGTCCTCGGTGCGGTGGTAGCACGCAATAAGCATTTTCGGTTTGTTTTTAAGTATGGTTTGGCGAGCACCCTCAATTGCATTTTTTTCCTCACCCTCGATGTCCATTTTTATATAGCTTATTCTTTCGTTTGGAAGCAAACTGTCCACCGTTGTGAATAAAGCCTTGCTGTTGCCGCAAGCGGAGCCTGAGTTTCTCCCGCCCCTCATTCCAAAAGTGGCTTCACCGCAAAAATCAGAAATGCATATATTTTCGCATCGCACATTTTTGAAACCGGCGGTGTTTGCCTTTAGCTTTTTAAAGGTTTTCACATCTGCCTCAACTGCCGTTATTTTATCGTATTCTTTTACCCTTGCAACAAAGTCTGCCACAGTGTCTCCGTTATATGCCCCCAAATCCAGAAAGCTTTCGTTGTCTGTCAGCCCGAAAAATCCGGAATATGGCTCGTCTGCCGGGACTTCGCAGTCAAAAAGATAATCAATTTTACCGCTAAGCTTGAAATTTACTATATCCAAAAAGGTTTTTTGGGATAAATCATCGCCTAAATGACGGTACACAGCCTCAAAGGCTTCTTTATTATCATATACATATTTTTCGGTAAAAAGTCCTCCGCCGATGACCGGCACCTCCGGGGCATAAAGCTCCTGCTCGGCAGAAATTTTTTTAACATTGGCAAGCACTTCGGGTCTTGCACTTCCGAAACAGAGTAAAACTATCATTTCACCGAATTTCTGTTTAAGTTCCCCGTATGTGCAAATTTTGTGCCCGTGAAAATATTTCTCGCGCACAAAGCCGTCACTTGCAAAAACTCCGTGAAAGGGAATGCCAAGCGAATTGAGAACAGCTATGATTTTATCAGCACCGTTTCCCATTCCGTAAAGCACAATGGGCTTTCGGGCACTTTTCAGATATTTCCAAAGCTCTTTTTCCATAAAGTTTATCACCTGAAAAGAAATATTACTTAAAACATAATAACCGATTGTCACAAATTTCTCAATATTTTATTGCAATAAAGTTTTGTTTGTGATAAACTTGTGATATGTAAAAAAACGGAGGTATACATATTATGAAAAAGGTTCTTTCCTTTGACTTCGGCGCTTCAAGCGGCAGAGCAATGCTCGCCACTCTTGAAAACGGCAAAATTTCTATTGAGGAAATTCATCGCTTCAGCAACGATACCGTGATTGTAAACGGAACAATGTATTGGGATATACTTCGCCTTTTCTTTGAGATTAAAACGAGTATAACCAAGGCTGTCAACAACGGCGGCTTTGACGCTATCGGTATTGATACATGGGGTGTGGATTTCGGTCTTATTGATAAAAGGGGCAAGCTTTTGGGCAACCCCGTTCATTACCGTGACACACGCACAGAGGGCATTCCCGAAAGGGTTTTTGAGGAAATCTCCAAGGACGAGATTTACGGCCGCACAGGAACACAGTTTATGCGTATCAACACCCTTTATCAGCTTATGTACTTAAAGTATAACGAGCCTGAAATGCTTGAAAATGCAGAAAAGCTGTTGCTCATACCCGATTTATTTGCCTATATGCTCACAGGTGAAATCAAGTCGGAGGCAAGTATAGCTTCCACCACAAATCTTTACGACCCCCATAAAAGGGATTGGGATTTCGAGCTTATTGAGAGATTGGGACTTCCCAAAAAACTTTTCCCCGAGGTTATAAAGGGCGGCAACGTGTACGGTATGCTTTCTGATGAAATCTGCGAGGAATTGGGCTGCCAAAAGGTGCCGGTTATTGCTGTTTGCGAGCATGACACCGCTTCTGCCGTAGCGGCGACACCATCCGATGCGGATGATTTTGTCTACATAAGCTGTGGTACATGGAGCCTTTTCGGTATTGAAAATGAACAGCCCATAATAAATGATGAGGTTTGCAAGCTTAACTTTACAAATGAGGGCGGCTTTAATGACACGGTAAGATTTTTAAAGAATATTATGGGACTCTGGCTTATTCAGGAATCACGCCGCCAATGGAAGCGTGAGGGTGAGGAGGTCGGATTTGATGTGCTTGAAAAGGAAGCCCTTGCGGCAGAACCCTTCAAATGCTTTGTCGATGTTGATGACCCGACCTTTGAAACAGCAGGCAATCTGCCGGGCAGAGTAAAGAAATATTGCGAGAAAACCGGTCAGTATGTACCTCAAACCCGCGGCGAGATTATGAGATGCATTTATCAGAGTATCGCCATGAAATATAAATATACCGTTAATGCCCTTAATAAGATAAGCGGACGCAGCTATACCAAAATCAATATGCTCGGCGGCGGTATAAAGGATAAGCTCCTTTGCAGTATGACTGCCGATGCCTGCAATGTTGAGGTGCTTGCCGGCCCTACCGAGGCTACCGTTATGGGTAATATAGCCGTGGTTTACTATGCTTTGGGTGAGCTTGCCGATTTTGCAGATATAAGAAAGACCGTTTCCGCTTCTACCGATATTAAGCATTACACTCCTGCAAATCCTGCTGATTGGGAAAATGCTTACGCCAAATATCTTGAGGTGACCGGTCAGAATTAAAGGTTAGTGTGAAATGATCGGTGTGAAAATTACGGTTACGAAAAACAAAACTAAAAAAAGAGAACAAATATGAAAAAAAGCTTGCAAAATGTGTAAAGTTGTGATATAATTTTCCAGCTATTGAAAAATAGTAATATAAAACACACATTCCGCAGACCATCGGTCGGGTGCATTTTTACTGTCTGATGATGACCGAAGTGATATGCGGGATGGAGGAAAAACCTTTAGGAGGAAAAACAAATGGCAGTAGTAACTATGAAACAGCTTCTTGAAGCCGGTGTTCATTTTGGACATCAGACCAGACGCTGGAACCCGAAAATGGCTGAGTACATTTTCACAGAACGCAACGGAATTTACATTATCGACCTTCAGAAAACCGTTAAGAAGCTTAACGAGGCTTATATGTTCGTTCGCGACATTGCGGCTGAAGGCGGCGATATTCTTTTCGTTGGAACAAAGAAGCAGGCTCAGGATTCCGTTAAGGAAGAAGCAGAGCATTGCGGTATGCCCTATGTCAACGCTCGTTGGCTCGGCGGTATGCTCACAAACTTTACAACTATCCGCACCAGAATTGCAAGACTTAATCAGCTTCGCACAATGAGAGATGACGGCACTTTTGAGCTTTTGCCCAAGAAAGAGGTTATCAAGCTTAATCTTGAAATTGAGAAGCTTGAGAAGTTCTTAGGCGGTATTCAGGATATGAAGAAGATCCCCGGCGCTCTCTTCATTGTTGACCCCCGCAAGGAAAGAATTGCCGTTGCAGAGGCTAAGAAGCTCGGCATCCCGATCATCGCAATTGTTGATACCAACTGCGACCCTGACGAGATTGATGCTGTTATCCCCGGTAACGATGACGCTATCCGCGCAGTTAAGCTCATTGCAGAGACAATGGCTGCCGCTGTAATCGAGGGCAGACAGGGTACCGAAATGGGTACAGCAGCTAATGACGAGGCTGTTGAGGCTGAGGAAGAAGTAGCTGAGGAAACCGCTGAGGATGCGGAATAATTAATATAATATTCGGAGGAAATACAGATGTCTTTTACTGCTAAAGATGTACAGGCTTTAAGAGAAAAAACCGGTTGCGGTATGATGGACTGCAAAAAAGCCCTCACCGAGACAGACGGCAACATGGATGCCGCTGCCGATTATTTGAGAGAAAAGGGCTTGGCTTCACAAGCTAAGAAATCCAGCCGTATCGCCGCAGAGGGTACTGTTTGTGCTTATACAAAGAATGGCGTTGGCGTTGTTGTTGAGCTTAACAGCGAGACTGACTTTGTTGCTAACGGTGACGGATTTAAGGCTCTTGCAGCAGAGGTTGCAGAAATCATTGCTGAACAAAATCCTGCTGATGTTGATGCTCTTCTCAAGTGCGAGAAGGACGGTCAGACCGTTGAGGAAAAGGTTCAGGAGCTTTTCCTTGCTATCCGTGAAAACATCAAAATCCGCCGTTTCGTTCGCTATGAGGGCAAGGTTGTTTCCTATGTTCACGCAGGCGGCAAGATTGGCGTTATTGTAAACTTTGAAACCGAGCTTGATGCTGAAAATCCCGAGTTTGTTGCTATGGGTAAGAGCATTGCAATGCAGATTGCGGCAATGAACCCCTCTTACTTGGACGAGGCTTCGGTTCCCGAGTCTGTTTTGGCTAAGGAAAAGGAAATCCTTATCGCTCAGATGAAGGAAGACCCCAAAATGGCTAACAAGCCTGAGGCTGTTCTCGGTAAGATTGTTGACGGTAAGATTGGCAAATACTATAAGGAAAACTGCCTTGTTGAACAGCAGTTCGTTATGGACGGCGATATTACCGTTGCTAAGTATATCGAAAACACTGCTAAGCAGCTTGGTGCTGATATTAAAATCGTTTCCTTTGTTCGTTTTGAAAAGGGCGAGGGTATTGAGAAGCGCGTTGATGACTTTGCTTCCGAAGTTGCCAGCATGGTAAAATAATTTAAAGCTATACAAGCAGCCGCCGATTGTTAAAACGGCGGCTGCTTTTGTATCTTTCAAATTCATATCCTGAATAGGTGTGTATCACTAAAGGAGAAAAGAAAATGCCTATCACCGAAAAACCAAAGCATATCTTTGAGCCAACATCCTTACAGTGCGGTCAGGCAGTGCTGGCAATGCTTGCAGACATAACGGTTGATAAAGCGATTGAGCTTTCGGGCACAGAGCGCGAAACAACCCTGAAACAGATGCTTTCCGTTCTTGACTGTTGCGGTATAGCTTATAATCCGAAACGCATTGCGGTACAAAAAAAGGAGCAATTGCCCCCAATTTGTTTTCTTAGTCTTGAAACCCCTAAATGCTGGCATTGGTCGCTTTATTTTAAGGGTAAATTCTATGACCCCGAATACGGTGTGCTTGATGATTTCCCACCCTCTGATCGCAGATATTATTGGGAAATTTTGGAGTGATTAAGGCATACTGTCCTTAAAGCTTATTTTGCTTGGTATTCGCTCGGTTTGTGAGAAATACATCGCGGTGAAGCTTTCGCCGTCACAGCCAACTGCCTTTGCCAATTCGCGGTATCCACCCAATGGCTTGACAAACGGCAGACCGCTTGTGCGGTTATCAACCGCTGTTTCCTTAAATCCAAGCCTTTTATAAAAGCTTATCACAGAATTATCAATAGGTCTTAAAAGAAGCAGAGTGTTTTGGCTCTGCTTCTTTATTTTTTCAATAAGCTCGCTCATAATTCCCTGACCGCGGTAGTCTTTAAGAGTTGCCACTGCATAGAGATAAATAGTATTTATGCTGTGAGTAGGGCAGACAAGCTCGCAGGGGAGTGCAAAAAGCATGGCGGTAACGGTATCTCCACTGACACTGTAACGGCAGTATTCAAAACAGTTTTCAAAAAGCATTTTGGTAAAACTGTCATCACCGTCATCAAAAGCTTCAAGATATATTTTTTTGCATTGCTCTTTCGCGTTCAATTTCTTTCCTCCGGTGTGCAGAAGTATTTTTTCAACAGAAGCTGTGGCTTGTATGAAAGCTTTGCGCGGCGCAGTCCCTCGATACCCATATCGTCCTCACGGTTGATGTATTTGTATTGACCAAGCTCGTTTTTTGCAAACTCTCTGTTAATTACAGCATACCCCTCAGAAAATTCGCTCAGGGCTTTTTCTATATGAATGTCAAATGCAGATGGGCTTATCGGGGAGCCTAAGGTAAATGCAACAACGCGGTCATCAATTAAAATTGCCCCGCCTTTTACATCTAAAAAGGAAAGATTGTCAAGAATAACTCCAACCGTCTCCTTTTCACAAAGCATAAATCGGTCTGCCTTGTGTGCGTTTTCTTTGTACCACTGCTCGGCACATAGCTTTACTTGCGGTATATTGCTTGGGCTTATCGTTTCATAACGCCATGCGTGCTTTCTGGAAAAAGCACTTATGTGATTGCGCTTTGAGTGATATTTTTTACCTGCCAGCTCTGCCAAATCATCTCTCAGATAGATATAGTCACAGGCATCGGCTTTCTCTGCACAATGATAATTCGGACGGCACTTTCTGAATAGCTCGAAATCCTTTCCTTCGGGTATCCAAAAACTAAGATTTTTACCGAAACTTTTCTCTAAAGTCAGTAAGCCTGCTTCAAGCTCACCGCCCATGGGTAAACGGAATATTTTGTTTGCCCTATCGCCGGACATTATAAAAAGCTGACCGTCACTGACAGCAAACATATTTTGATAGATATTTTGCCATGCTATAAGATTAATAAATGTGTTTTCGCAGGAAAGCTCATCACTTTCTGCGGTGAATTTTTTAAAAATTTCGTAGTCCTTAAGCTCAATGTTTTTAAATTCCAGCATATTTTCTCCAATTTAAATCATGTTATTAAAGGGAAACACTCCATTTGGAATGTTTCCCTGATACATTTTTAATTATTCCTCTTGAGTGTCGCTTTGGGCGGTTTCGGTATTCTCAGTACCGCTTCCCGTTGAGCTTTGGTTTTCGGAGGATTCGGTCTGGCTTTGCGAGGAGGAGCTTTGATTGCTTGAGGTGTCCTTATCCTTGTCCTTATCCTCAACAGGCTCGGAGCCGGGCTTGCCCAAAAGCTCACCGCTGTGGGAGGTGCAGGCTCCGGGAACATTACTTTTCTTATACCAGCCTACCGCTTTTGAGGGACAGGCTTTTGTTGCCAGCTTACCTGTGGAGGCGCAGTAATACTTGTCAACAGTATAATCACTGTCGGTAAATTCCTTGGCTTTAAGTCCTGAATGAATTTCAGACATTACATTGCCCCACATAGTCAGCGCAATACCGCTGTAAGCGCTTGGTATAGCCTGCATTTCCTCATATCCGCACCAGCAGGATGCGACATAGTAGGGGGTGCCGCCAACAAACCAAAGGTCGTTTTGATTGTTTGAGGTACCGGTTTTTGCATAAATCTTCATATTTTTAATGTAGGATTTGGCTCTTGTACCTGTACCGTTAGAGCCATAAACAACGGTTTGAAGCAGATGATTCATAATGGTTGCGGTGTCCTCGCTTATTGCCATCTGCGGTTGGCTGTTGTGCTCAAGAATAACGGTGCCCTTTTGGTCGGTAACCTTTGTGTAGAAGGTGGGCTCATAATAAAGACCGCCGTTTCCGAATACAGCAAATGCCGCAGCCGATTCAACCGTTGTAAGACCCCCGTTTGTGCCGCCCATTCCCAAGGGAGAAAGGTTTATATCCTCGGCATTAAGGGTGGTGATGCCCAATTTTTGGGTGAGAAAATCATAAGAGGTCTGGGGAGTTAATTTGTTTACAAGATATACGGGAATGGTGTTTACAGAACGCTCCAATGCATATTGAACGGTAATGTTGCCCCAAAAAGAATTGTACCAATTCTTTGGATACCAATTCTTATAGTTGGTTTTGGTATCGTTGACCAGACTCGAATAGGTTATCAAATCCTGCTCAATCGCCGGAGCATAGGCGGCAATCGGCTTCATAGTCGAGCCGGGCTGACGCACTGCATCGGTGGCACAGTTAAAGCCGCGGTTGGTGGTTTTTTCACCGATGCTTCCCACGATTGCCTTGATGTGTCCCTCGTAGTCCATAACAGTAATACCGCCGGTCATGTACTGCCCCTGCTTGTTTTTGATGGCATAGGTATCGGAATCCTTGAAAACCTTTTCGGCGGCTTCCTGCATATCGGGGTCTAAGGTTGCATATATTTTGTAACCGTTGTTATAGAAAAGATTGTCTGCGTGCGCTTTGTCATAGCCGTATTTCTCTGCTAAATCCTTGGAGACCTGAGAAATAAGTGCATCAATAAAGTATGAATTTATACTGCCGCGGTTGAGAACACCCTCCTCCGAGACAACATCAAGCTCGGTGTCAACGGCTTCATCATACTCATCCTTTGTAATGTAGCCTTGGGTATACATCTCATAGAGAACGGTGTTGCGGCGTTCGCGATTGTTTTCGGGATTATCGTCAGGCGAATAGTAGGTTGGGCTTTTGGTAATTGCCGCAATCGCGGCACATTCCACAAGTGTGAGGTCCTTTACATTCTTGCCGAAATAGTAGTTAGCCGCAACCTCAACCCCGTAAATACCGTGGTCTAACGGAATGGTGTTAAGATAACATTCAAGAATGGTGTCCTTGGCATATTTACTTTCAAGATATCTCGCACGCATAATTTCGCGCACCTTACGGCTCGCCTTTTGCGAACGGTCATCCGTAAGGTTTTTAACCAACTGCTGTGTGATGGTCGAGCCGCCCTGCCTTGAGGAATAAATGGGCACAAACTCGTTTATAAAAGCACCCATTGTACGCTTCCAGTCAACACCCTCATGCTCAAAAAAACGCCTGTCCTCGATTGCAACAAAGGCATTCGCAAGGGTTTGGGGTATACCCTCATAATCATCGGGCAATTCAACATTATCGGGATTGAGATAATCAACCCAAATTCGGTTGTATTCGGCATGAAGGCGGCGGTATTCTGTGTAATTGCCCTCGCCGTCATCAATATAAACGGTGGTGGTGAAGTTAAGGGAGTTTTCAAGATCCTCCTCCATTGTGCCGTCAACCATGGTAAAGGCATAAAACATAAAGCTTGCCACAACAAGACAAACTGTTATAAGACCGACAAGAAACAGGGAGAGAAAAACCTTTAACACCCTTTGCTTTGTCTTGCCCTTTTTGCCCTTCTTTTTACCGTTTTTGCTGTCACCGCCGTTATTGCTTTGGTGTGAGGAAAAGCTGTTCAAATCGAAACTGTTTTCTCCCTCATTTACGGCATTTGCGGAATTATCGTAACTAAAAAGGTCGTTATTTTCGTTTTCCTTTTCAAAAAAATCACGGTCTTTGTTTTCCATTATAAGCACCTCCGCTTAAGCATACACCAATATTCTACCACATTTATCCTGAAAAATCAACTTTTAGCCCCTATATATCCTTATAATTAAAGAAAATTTAAAATTTCATCAAAGAAAAAACAAAAGATATATCGTAGGGACGCCTGTCCCTACGAAAAGATAATTTCAATTATATGTATAATTAAGTTGTAAAAATTCTAAAAGTGTGATATACTAATCTTGCCAAACAAATTAAACATACAGCCAATTTTATTTTCAAGGGTATTTTTATATCCTTTTTTCGCATACTTATTTTGAATTTGGTAAAAACGCAAATTCTATTTATGAGTATGTGAGAAAATCCGTGCTGTATAAATTTGTTTGGCGACAATCGGAGTTTGCGTTTTTCGGTGCGTAGCTTCGGTTGCGCACTTTTTTATTTTTAGGGAGGAGAAACAGGCTATGACGGTTACATTTTTCGGTCACAGAATGATACCCGAAATAAAATCCGAATTAATTGCCGTTTTAAAGGATTTAATAGAGCAAAAACAAGCGGATACCTTTTATGTCGGCAATCAGGGCGGATTTGACCGTACCGTCATAAGCTGTCTTAAAGAGCTTAAAAAGGCATATCCGCACATTAAATATTATGTTGCACTCGCCTACATACCCGGGAAAAAAGACGAGTATGAATACCGCGATTTTGAGAACACAATATACCCTGCAGTGCTTGAAAAAACACCGCCGAAATTTGCCATTGACAAAAGAAACCGATGGATGATAAGCAAAGCCGACTGTGTTGTGACCTAT
>JAFWAC010000001.1 GCA_017507805.1 Clostridia bacterium | reverse complement strand
TGCTCCCCAAGTGGTTGTAAACTGCCAATGCATCTTATTTGCGCTGTCGGTCTTTACATACATAATAAAGCTACCCTTTGATTTGAAATCGGCAGGTAATTTGTAACCGAGCTTTGCAGATGTTAAATCGTATCCCATTCGTACCAAAATCTGACTGGCAGATGTTGTTTCGTAGCTGTAGCCAGCTGTAGTTTTAGAGATGATTTTTATACCGTCTGCAGTAACGAATTTCTTTGTTGCTTCGGGCATTGTTAAGCTGACATTCACTTTATCAAAAACCTGTGATGCTGTATAACCTGTAAGGGGTGTTGCATTAATTGGCTGAGGTCTGTACTCCTCGGGAACGGTGATTTTTGTAGATGTGGAATCCTCGGTGGTTATAAAGAAGGGGCCTGCAACTATATTACCGTAATCTCCGCCAATTCCTTTGAAATAAAGTGATGCTTGGCTCAAATATTTAAATGTTCTTGCAACACCGTCCACACTTTTCAGTGATGCCACAGAAATTTTAATATATCCCTCAAACGCCTGTGCAAAATCAATTATACCGTTTTCATCTGCTGTTGCAGTTGTCCAAGCGCTGTCACCGATAGCGGCAAACTTATAATCCGCGCCGGCTTTGAGGCAGGCTGTAGTATACCAACCGGAAGGGCAATCGGTTCTTGCAGCAAAATACATCTTATTTGCTCCGTCAACCTTTACATAAATAATAAAGCTTCCGTTAGTCGCAAAATCTGCGGGCATTGTATAGGTATTCTCGTCATAAATCGCTGTTGCCAAAATTTTGCCGCCTGTAAAGGTTTCAAATTCCTGCTGTGCGCCCGTTGCGGATGTCATTTTTATACCGTCCGCAATGGCAAATTTTTGGGTAGCTTCAGGCATTACCAAATCATGGGTTGCCACCTCACTCCAATATGTGCCCTTTGTAAATCCAACAAGTGGGATTGCGCTAATGGGGGCAGAGTTTTCTGTTGTTGCAAAAACGGGTATTGCAGTGAATAATGATGTGCAAAGCAATACTACTGTAAGCAACAATGCTAAAGTTTTTTTCATAAAAATCGCTCCTTAAAATTTTATTTTACTTTAAAGGTATGCAAAATATTATAACCTTCCTCGAAAGGAATGTTATTATCCAGACGAGCTGTTCCACCTCCTTTTGACTTTAGCTGTAAAGCAAGCTTATATTCGCCCTTATCATTAGGAAGCTTAATATCGGCAGAAATCGCGTGCTCAAGCTGTTTGCGGTCTTTATAATCATCGGGATTTGTGCTGTGCCAGGTTTTCGGGTCCCCGAAACTTACACTGCTTATCTCTTTGTTATCAGAATTAAGAATAACCAGCCTGCTTGTCATATTAAAAGCCGCAGAAAATCCGTGATTTTCAAGGGTTAAGGTGACAAGCAAATTCTCTTTATCCTTTTCTTTAACCGAAAGTGTGTTGGCGGTAAGCCTGTAGCCGAGATAATCGCGCATATACTCGTAGGCATTGCGTCTTACAGCCTTTCCCTCTGCATCCTTGAACCAATTTTCGGAATAGGGCAAGCCGTACTCCTCAAGCCATTTGGTTGTTATGGGCTGCTTCATACAATTAACCATAACGCCGTCCTTCAGTCCGCCGTTATCAAGCCATCCGTTTATAGCGCTGAAGGTGGTAAATCTAAGCTCCGACATACCGAGGATACAGGCATAGCCGTCAGGATAGTAACCGATTGAGCTTTCAAACTGTGAATAGTAATAAAATTCACCGTCATTCGGTACATAGGCGCCCTCTTTAACCTGTCGGTTCCAAGGCTCTAAGCCGTAGCTATAATCCTGATTGCCAAGTCCGGTGGTATCCTGAATACCAAACCAACCGTCATTATGGAAGCCTATCATATTTTTCTTTGGGTTATCGTCAGCAAGGAAATCCTTATATTTAGGATTTCGCAACTGAGAATAAACACCGTCAGGCAAGAGCTTATCTGCGAATGCGGTTAAAACCGCGGTTCTGTCAGCACGCGGAACATCCGAATGCCACTCACCGAACTGACCGATAAAGCCTGCTTGGAACACATGTAAAAGATCCTTGTTGCGTTCAATAATTCCGTTTTCGGCAAGCTGGTCAATATGGAGTAAAAGCTCCTCGGTGGTGGGGGTGCGCTCGTTAAACACATTGACATCATAGTATGCAAATCTTAAAAGTATCTGAATTTTGTTTTCGCGGAAAAAATCAAATGCCGCCTGCGCAGAGGCAAAGAAGTCGTCATCAAGCTTTTTTCCGAGATAGTCGCCGGGGAAGAAATAACAAACCGCTATCGGTGTCTGTGTTCTGGGATACCAGCTATCCAACTGACCTTGCAATTCGTCAATAATTTCATCCTTGCTCACATTAAAATGCATCAAGGAAAAGAAGCCTCTCAGTCCCCGTTCGGGATTTTGGTGAAGCAGGTTGTCGCTGTCAGAATAAAGGGTTGTGTAGCTCCTTTCAACAACCGCGCTTCCCTCTTTATTTCCGCTTATGTCAATATCAAGGGTGGGCAGCTCCTCCGGAGAGGAGCCTGTATTATCAGAGGAAGTGTTCACATTTCCACAGCCTGCAACCGAAAGCACTAAAAATACTATAAGCAGAGCAGACAGCATAGGTTTAAAATATTTTTTAAACATTCTTCTTCCTCCTTTTATTAATAACTGCAAATACTACTGCCGCGCCCGAAAGCAACACCATGCTCACGCCGCCTATTACCAGATACCGTACAACCGACCTTGATGTATTGTCACTGCTACCTGCGTTTTTATCGGCATAGTAAACCTTATCATACTCCATTTTGTCGGAAACCGATGCATAGGTATAATCCTCGGTTTCGGGGGTTTCAACAGTTGTATAATCATATATTGCCAAAAGCTTGTCGCTGATATCGTATGCCTTAATTAGCACCGCATACCTTTTTCCGGGCATCAGGTCGGTAATTACACCGCTGTTAGGAACGCATCTGTTGCTTGACACCAAGCGGTATTCAAAGCCGGTGTCGGTTTTGGTTATGGAATATGCCTCAGCAATATAGTATTTAGCACCCTCGAAGGCTTCCCAATAAAGCATAACGCTGTCAACAAACCTGTCACTATCCTCTATTTGGTAGAGAGATTTTATGGTTGTGGCTTCCGGCATAGAGGTATAAACAAGCTCGTCAGGGCCTGTATCGTTATCCTGCAATATACCAAACACGGGGCCGGCAATTACCCTTTCGCTACCCATACCTATATACTTAAAGCGATAGGCGATTTTTGACAAACGGGCGTCCTCACTGACTCTGTTGGCAGGGAACATACTTGCGTAGGAAATCTTGACCAAGCCTTCAAAGCCTGCCGGCAGAGGCACTCCGCCGATACTGTTTACAACCCTTTCGGTGACAATGTGCTGCCATTTGGTTTCACCCATCGGCAACAACTGAACAGAGGAATTCGCCATTATCTGGAATATTCCGTTATCACCGTTTTCAGAATCGGTCCACATATGCAATATAAATGCATTTTCCTTAGTCTTGGGCACCTTTACATAAAATGCAAGATGCGAATACTTACCGATCGGCACATTATCATATTCGGTTGATACCCAATGGGTGGAACTGCCGTAATCCAAGCCCTGATAATCAGCAGCCGGTGATGAGCTGATAACGAGCGCGGGATTTTTGGTAAGCGAAGGAAGCGGACTTGCGATATAATCCTTATTTACCCAAGGAGCAGAATCAAGCTTTCCAATTGCTGTAAGGGGTTCCATAACGGGAAGGTCCTTCTCCGCCCAAACATTCGATGCGGTATAGGGCTTATCGTTGGTTACAAAGAATGAGCCTACGCGTACCTCACCGTAATCGCCGCCAAGCTCCGAAAATCTGAAGGTGATACCGTTAATGCCTATTGAGGTTGAGGGTGAGCCGTAAAAGCTGCTGAGAGGAAGCTTAACCCAACCCTCGAAGCCGCTGTCAAACTTAAGACCGCCGTATGTTTCAATGTCATCGTTTCTGCCTGCAACACTAATCTTTTCGGTCCATTTGTTTGAGCCTAACGGCATTATGTAATACTTCATATCACGCTTGAATATGATTTCAACCTGCTTTTCCTCAAGCATATTAAATGCCCGCAGTCCCACCGTATTAGCACTCGGAAGCTTCAGATAGAAGGCTATGTAATCACTGCCTGTAATATCCTTAGACAATTTGGTCTGGATATAGTTCTGTGTGCTGAAGGGCGCTGAGCCTGTGAAAGCCTTACTGCCGTTCAGCTTTATTGAGCCCACATTCGTGCCGTTTACATTCATACTGTAAACACCGGCAGTCATATTATAGGTAGCGTCCACACTCAATTCAGCTTCAATAGGCTTTGCGTCTGAGGGCAGGGTGTAAGAATTTGTATCAACATCATAAATCTTTTCAAAGGACATTCCCTCAACATACTGTGTAACAATATATTGACCTAAAAGCTTGTAGCCGAGCGAATTCGGGTGATGTGTGTCAACATAGTACTGTGAATAGTAGCCGTCAAACACATTCATCATAGTATCAATTTTATATATACTCTTATCCTTCCAAACCATCTCTGCCGCATCATGAATACTCTTGTTGGCGGCATTTGATGCGATAAGGCTCGGGCAGGTATAAACTATAACTGCTTCGGGCTTTGCTTCCCTTATTTTGTTGATACCAAGCATAAGGAATTCATAAATCTTTTCGGGTCCCTTACCCGCATCATTAATGGCAAGCGCCAAATCAACAATGCAGTTTCTGCCTGTTCCGGGGATTTGCTCTATGAGCTGTTCAACGGTCGGGAAAAGCGGGCCGTCAAGACCGGGGGTATAACCACTCCAATGCTCCGCCTTCAAGCCGCTGAGTGCCTGAACGGTACAGTTCATATTATATTTTTGCTTCAAAGCATCCCTTACTATACGGAAAATCGGGTAGCCGTACAAATGGCGCGTACTGTCACCTATCATATAGTAATAACCCTGCGCCAGCCCTGCCTTACTGCGTTCAAAAATACCTTGAATACGCTCATAAGGGTCTGTGGAATCGTAGGAAGCAGGATAAATTACCTCTGTGCCCTCGCCCACATTCGTGATAAGACTTATCGGGCCCAAAATCATGGTATTACCACTCTCAACACCGAAGCTTACCGATGAAAGTATACCGTTGGGGTTATCCTGCTTATTATCTGCAAGCGAGGTAAGGGGAAGCCTTATATATCCCTCAAAGCCTGCTTCTAATTCAACCGAGCCATTGGCGGTTGCTGTTGCCTTTGTCCATTTAACATCGCTGAAGGACAGCAAGCTATAAGTACCGCCGGCGGTTAAATAAAAGCTTCCGTTAATATTCGGTGTTATAACCGCATCCTTCTCGGTCTTAACATAGATAAGCAATCCGTTCGAGCCGTTAAGCTGTGTATTTGTGTTAATGCCAAAGCTATCTCCCGAAACCTTATACCCTTGAAGTGTCAGTCCCCTGAATGGGGTTACAGTCTCACATTTAACGGTCGGCTCGCCCGAAATGGGGGTTGCATTAATGGCAACATCCGCATTCTCGTTGGGTGCTTCATAAAGCTTTATTACGGGGGAGTCGGTATCGTTGCTTGTCAGAAAAATCGGGCCTGCTGTAACCGAGCCGTAGCTTCCGCCGATTTTTGAAGCCGACACAATAAAGTTTGAAATCTTTGTGGTGGCGCGGTCTGCATTGTTAATTCTTGCGTTATCGTTAGATAAATCAGCTACGGCGATTTTTACAAATCCCTCAAAAGGCCCGTCAAACTGCATTCCGCCAAAATAGGTATTGCTTACTGTGTTGCCGTTTTTCCATGTCGGAACCGAGGTGGCAGAAATCCATTTGTCTCCGCCGATTGGCAGGTAGGAATAGGATTTACCGACACCCAAGGTCATTTCAGGGTCATAGCTTATATTAAGCTCTGAGCCTGCATAACCTATTCTCGGCAAAACGGTGTTTGCAGAATCGGTCTTGATGTACCAGATAACATGAGTGGCATCACCAAGCACAAAATTACCGTCTGTTTTATATCTTGCGTAAGCCAAGGAATTTGCAGGATAATCGTTTGTATATTGCGAGGTGGCTGTAATCTTAAGTCCAATCGCATCGGTCCAATCAAGGGGTGTGACAACCGTTTGGGTGACCTTATTAGATGTTGGATTGGACTCTACATCTGTTACAGGCTCAACAATAATGGGGTCTGCTTCCTTCAGCTTAATCCCTTCGGAGCCATCGTTGGTGACAAGCATTGTCGGGCCTAATGTCACCTGACCGTAGCTGCCGCCCAAGCCCTTTGCTCTGTAAACAATGTTCTTAACGGTATCCAAAGCGGTGTCCATAATAAAACCGCTGTCATTATCAAGGCTATCGAAGGAAATCTTAATATAGCCCTCAAAGGCGGTATCAAATTGCATTGCTCCGGAATATTCGCTTCCTGCCTTGCCTGCAACGGCTGTGCCGGTCTTCCATTCTCCGCCGGTTATGGGTATATATTCATAATACCCGCCCACCTTGAGCACCATTATCGGGTCCCAGGAATATCTCCAGCGGGTGGTGTCACTTGGTATATTAAGCGCTATCTGCGGCATTACGGTATTTGCGCTTTCAAGCTTAACATAGAACACCAAACCCTCATATCCGTTCAGCGAAATATCATTAAGCTTAAAATTAGCATAAGCCTGAGACGAAGTTATATCATCGGGGCGTTCATAGCCCTCTGCCGCCTTTGCCGTCATCTGACTTGCCGTAGCATTGGTGTAATCAAGAGGCTTAACCTCGGTATGGGTTACTGTCTGCCAATTTCCGCGCTGAAGCTCTGTGTTCATAACGGGAACAACCTCTGTTGCCTGAACAACGGGCGGTTTGTATTCATCGGAAATTTCGAACTCCGTTGTGCCCTTATCATCATTGATAAGGAAGGGTGCCGCTTCAATTTTTCCGAATTTTCCGCCAATTCCTGCGGCAGAGATTTCAACACCCGTAATGTAATCTATTTCGGGATAAATTGCTATAAACGGGCTTGCTTCCTGTTCCTTAAGGCTCGAAATCGGGATTTTAATATATCCCTCAAAAGCCTTGTCAAACTGCACCGCACCGTCTGTTTCGGTTTTAACCGTTTTGGTTTTAGTCCATTTCTCTGCGCCCAAAGCGGCTGTATAAACGACCGCGTCCGACTTTAACATTAAGGACGGAATATCGCCAAGATAATCGTCCCACATATTGGCGCTGACCGTTATGCGGTTGGCGGAATCTGTTTTAACATAAACGAGCAAAGCATCGGTATCCTTAAGAGGTTGCTTGAAGCCGCTTAGCTTAGCACCTATGTTTGCAGGTGCCGCCGAAAAGGAAGCATTATTAACCTCGATTTTTGCAGAGGTGCTGTCCTTATTAATGACAAAATACGGGCCTGCCGTTATTGTGCCGTATTTTCCGCCAAGACCTCTTGCCTTAACGCACATAAGCTTGAATGAGTCCTGATTGGGCTTAAACTTGAACCCTAAATCATTACCCAAGGAGTCAAGCGGAATTTTAACATAACCCTCAAAGGCAGAGTCGAATTTCATTGCGCCAAAGTAGACACTGCCTTCCTTGTCCTGTATCGCAGTTGCAGTGGTCCAGGAATTTGCGTTGAGGGCTTTATATGAATATGTTTTTCCGACCATCAGCATTAAAACGGGGTCAAAATCATAGGTCCAGCGCCCTGCAGTTTCAGGCACAAATGCCGCAAAGTTGGGTGCAACGATATTAGCGCCATCTATTTTCAAATAAAACATAACACCGTCTGCGCCAACGAAGCTGTTGCGCTTGGAATATGCAATATTGGCATAAGCCTGACTTGCCGTAGTGTCCGCAACGGAATATTCACTACCCGAAACCGTTTCGATTTTCAGGCCCTTTTCCTCGGTTAAATTAATTGTTTTTTCAAACAAATGGGTAACGGTTGCATAATTGTAGGTTATAGCAGAGCTTCCCATCATAGGTGTTACCTTAACAACCGAGCTTACACTGTTGTCTTTTTTGGGGGCTTCGGCAATGATACCCTGCAAATATGTATCCGAGCTTATTACGACCGAATCGGTCTGAGCAAAAAGCTTTGTGTTTGTCTTAACCTCTGCGTCAGCTCCGCCGATGCCGTTTGCATTAAAGGGCGACAAGGGCAAAACCGGGGTTTTTTCAACAGCCTTTTCAGCAAACAATGTAGGCATAACAATAAGCATACTATTCACCGCCAAAATTGCTGTTAAAAGTATGGCTGTTATACGGTTAAAACCTTTTTTCATATAATCAGCTACCTTCATTTTTTATTTTATATAATCCTTAAGCCGTGTCTCATAGGTAGGATACAACTGCTGAACAACCGCCGACCACTGTGCAGAGCCTGCAAAAACCTGCCACTTGTAAACATCAAGCATCTCGCCAAAGTTCCGTATGATACTGCGATAGTTTGTGTAAACCTTGGTGGGGTTAGTAGCCAAAAATTCGTTAATAAAATCAACATCCTCCTGGCTTAAAGTGGCGCTTCCTGCCTTGGGCTTGATATTGTAGCGCTCTGCTGCGGGCGATTTTTCGGCAGCAGGAATTTCAACGCAAAGGTTTTCGCCCAAACGGAACCATTTGAGATAGTTTACCCAAAGGGTTGCAAGCTCCTTGTTCTTGGCACCCTTGATAAGACCGTAGCCGGGGTCGAGCGAAATTTCCACATTGTGACCGCTTTCGTTATCAAGCTTTGGCATGGGGGCAAAGCCAAGCGCATCTGCCTGACGGAGATGCTCAAAGCGTCTTTGAAGCACGATATCAGCATGAGAGAAAAGCATTGCAACCTTTTCCTGCTCAAACAAGGGACAGGCATCCTTAACCGACATTGAGCCCGAGCCTGCGCCGCTTATGGTATAAAAAGCGTTCATTACCTTTGCAATGCGTGGGTCTTTAAGGTTGTTTTTGTACTCCTTGCCGTTAATGATTTCAACAATCTGAACTCCTGAAATACTGATAGGCTCAAGGTTCTGAGGGGTAAAGCCCCACTGAATGATTTCGTTTTTGTTGTTTTTCTCAATGAATTTATCCGAAATTTCAATCAGCTTATCAAGTGTCCACTCGCCTCTCTCGTACAAGGCTCTGGGGGTCATATCCTCAAGACCGTAGTTCTTGAACATATTTTTATTGTAATATACCCAGCTTTGAACAAACTCGCTGATTATGGGGAAATAAATTTTATCCTTCCATTTCATCTGCTCGGTTTGTTCCTTGGTGTTTGCCCAAAGGGGAGAATCGAAATCAATTAAACCGTCCCATGGCTCAAGCAGGTTTTCCGAAACGGGAACGGGCCAGAACTTATCGTAGGAGCAGTCAACCACATCGGGAGCATTACCTGCCGCCACCATTTTGGCAAGGTCTGTCCAATAGGTTTCGTGGGTGGAAACGGTCTCCTCAATGGTAACACCGAATTCCTCCTTAAAATACTCTGCCGCTTCACCGTCTGTGTTGTTTTCAGCCATTGTTGACCAACCGAAAACCTTTAAAACCTTTGAGTTATCAGAAAGGTCGGCTGTGGGCATTTCAATTTCCGAAACATTCTGAGAACCGCTTGATGTACCTGCTGACGAATCGTTATCCCCTGCAGGCTTAGAGGCAGCGCCGTTTCCGCAGGCGGCAAGGAAAAGCATTGCCACGGCTAAAAGAAAACAGCTTAATCGGCGTAATATTTTTTTATTCATAACAAAAACTCCTTTTTAAAAAATTCGTATTGTAAGCTTAAATGAGCATTGCACCTGAAATACAACAATCATTTAATATATCGTCACAGCAAAGCACCTTCCATTCGTCAGAAAAATCTTTGCTGAAACTACCGTCATTGATTTGTCGGCAAATATCCGACCTGCATTTGCAGTAATTTTAAGGTTATATTATTTTGGTTTTCTAATCAGACTAAAAATGATAAATATAAGACCGGCAATCAAAATAAAAGCAATAATCGAAATAATAATTAAAAAATTGTCCGGGGATTTCGCTGTTTTATTTTGTTCTGTGTTAGTTGCAGTATCTACACTTTCTTCCTGTGCGTCTTGATTATCAACCGTTGTTTTATCATTAGAAATACTGCCGGATGATTCGCTTGTATAATCCGAAGCGCTCTGCTGTTCACTCTCAACAGTAGAATTTCCCGAATTATTGGTCGAGTTATTTGGCACACTCACAGGCTCATCGTCAAGCACGGTATTATTCAATACAGCTTTAATAAAGCTTGATAACGAATCCGCATAGCTTTGCTGTGCCGAAAGGTCCGGATGTCCCTCACCGCCTGCTACATTCCTTGGTAACGATAAAGTGTATATTCCGTTTTTTGAACCGCCTAATTCCTTAACCGCACCTTTAATAAGCCCGTCAGCAGTATTTATCATCATACCGTAAATCCAGATAATCTTGGCATTTGGATTGTGTTTTCTAACAAGCTTTATCATTTCCTGAAACTCACCTTTAAGATAATCGAGTGACTTTCCGGAGTTTTGATATGTCCACAAATCGTTTGTTCCAAGCCCCAACACAACAATATCTGCTGTTCGTTTGAAATCATAATTTGTTATATTATTTGAATAGTATCGTAGCTTTGGGTATACTGTCTGCATTGAGACCGCACCTGCCGACCAACCCACTCCGTTGCTTGCTGTAATTCCGCTTTGAGCAATTACAGACCAATCGGCATTGAGTTTTTTTGCCGTAAGATACGGCCACCCTCTTGTGGCATCCTGATAAAGCGGACGACCCTTACCTCCTACAGATATATTGCCATATCCTGCCGTAATTGAATCGCCCACAAATTCAATTAATAACTCATTATTGCCTTTTTTAGTTAAAATTTCACCATTCAATGAAATGCTTTGAATACCGAAAGCTCCGTCATTAGCCTCTGTTTGATTATAAATTTCAAATTTGTGCACACCCGGACTAAGATCCTTGGCTATTACAAATTCGGTTATCCCTTTATTTCTGATTACAAACGGATATTTTGTTGAATTAGATGTCCAACGGGTTGCATTATTGTCTTTGGGTATTCGCAACTCGCTATATTGAACAACCCCGTCAATAACAACAGTAAAATAAATTCCGCCCGTATCACCGGAAGTAATTCTGATTCGGGTTGTATTAACTTTAATGGATACATCACCCGAACAGTTAGCACTAAATTCTATACCCGAAGCAGACCAATCCATAAATAAAGTATCATCTACTAATTCCGTTCTGCCTTGCGTCTTATATTTTCCTTCAATATCAGAAATTTTAAACACACTTGTTTCTGCGGAAACGGCAAAGGAGCAAACTGTCACCAACAATGCAAAACAACATATAAATATAAGTGCTTTTTTCATAAAATCAACCTCCTTTTTGAAAAATCATATATCCTCTAAATCATCCTACAATACTTGTGCTCATTAACGATTCAGTGAATTTCTTTTGTAAAAACACATATAAAATAATCGGTAACAGTATAAACATAAGGCAAAATGTTGTTTCGTAAACCGTCACCTCAATAGAGGTATATCCGCCTCCGGCAGGAGAAATCATTCTGCCGAACATATCGGTAACACTTGCAAGCAGCACCGACAGCGGCTTTGATTTGTTGAAAAACAGCGAGATGTTAATATAATCATTCCAATACCACACAAAGCTGAGCACAAAGGTAACCAACAAAATCGGGGTTGAATTGGGGAACATTATGGTTGTGAAAGCCTTTATCGGGCCACAACCGTCCAGATAAGCGGCATCCTCAAGCTCCTTTGGCATTCCCTTGTAGGACTGCCTGAACAAATATATGAAAAGTCCCGATTTTATACCCTGCGCAAATACTGCAGCAAGGGCTATCGGCGTTACCGTGTTAATAAGCTGAATACCGTCTCCGCCGAAAAGCTGTGAAGTGGTTATTGTGATTTTTGAATACTGTATATACAGCGGCATTGAAATTATTTGTGGCGGCACTATGAATGTCATAAGCGCCAAAAGGAAAATAATGTTCCTTCCTTTAAATTTAAAGCGTGCAAAGCCATAGCCCGTTATCGCACAGCTCATCATTTGCAAAAATGAGCAGGAAAGCGAAATCGCCATTGATTTGCCGAACGCCTCGGGAAAACCAATGTTTTCGAGGACGAATTTAATGTTATCAAAGGTCAGATTTTTCGGCAGCCATATAACCGTTGGGTCTATCATATCATTAGGCTGTCTGATGCTCAGGCTCAGGCAAAATATAATCGGGTAAAGCACGATATAGGAAAGCCCTATCAGCAAAATCAGTCTCACAATCGCCCAAATCAAATTTGATGCCCGATTAATGACCTGTTTTTTATTGGAATTTTCAAGAATACTCACCGAGGGCTTCAGGGCAGGCTGTTTTTGAATTTTATCAATAAAGCTCAATTTCTGTTCCACCTTCCCCGCGACCTAATCAACCGCGTAATAAACACTCTTGTTTCCGATTACATAAATTAAAATAACCATTACGAACACTATCACAAAATTGATAATCGCCATCGCCGCGGCTTCATCAAACTTGAGATTGTTGAGGTACCCGTCTATAAGCTTAAACATTTCGTTGGAAAAGCTTATCATATTATCAACAACCGTGTAAAAAACATTTACAATAAGCATCGGCGCCAGCATTGGAACGGTTACCTTCCAAAATGTTGTCCACCCGTTCGAGCCCTCCACATTTGCCACCTCGTAAAGTGTTGTGGGAATTGATTGAAGTCCTGCTATGAAAATAAGTATCTGTATTCCGGAATTCCACAAAAGTCCGAATATTTCATTAACGGTTTTAATAATGTAATCCACCGCTGTCTGCGGAACACCCGAATTTGCAAGCATTTGGGCTATTGATTGGGACTCAAACAGTGAATCTGACCGTCCCCCGGTGGTGATAAGCCCCAAATAATAGTTTCCGTTAATGATTTCAATGGCAATTCCGCCTGCGATTATAACCGGCAAAAAGAAAACTGCCCTGAAAAATGTTCTGCCCTTGAAGCTTTGGTTGAGTACAACCGCCACAAAAAGGGAAAAAATTATTATTAAGGGGGATTTCACCGCAACAGAAGTAACTGTATCGGTGAAGGCGGGCATAAACTCGGGATTTTTTATGAAAAGATTTATGTAATTATTAAATCCGCAGGAATTAAGCCCTACATAGCCCTGCTGTATAGTTACCTCTGCAAGACTGTACCTGACAGAGGTGATAAAGGGTGATAGAAAGAAAAATATAAAACCGATAGCCCAGACCGATATAAACAAATATCCGTAATATGCCTTTTTGCGCTCGTAAGAAAGCTTTTTCATTGCCCTTCACCCTCCCTTGCTGTAAAGCTCTCGGCAGGAATTTGTGTGCCGTCCTCAAGAACAAACGGCTCCTTGCCGAAATTGACATATATCTGAAGCCCGTTTTCATACTCTGTCAGGCTGACAGAGTCATTAATATAATTGTGCGCGTAAATACGGCTTCCGTTTATTTTGGAATATACCGCATCCACCTTTTTGTATAACGATACGGTATCATCCACCGTCTGTGCGAAATTAACATTTGAAAGACCGCTGAGCTGTGTGCCCGAAAGCTCGGTCATTTCCGCAGACATCCAGGCAACACAGAAGCCTGCGCCCGAAGCCACGGTATTAAGCAGTGCATTATCAGCCACACCGCTGTTGTAAGCAGGAGCAACGCAATCGGCAATGCCACTCATAACCATTGTGTAAAAAGGAACGCTTTTGCAAAGTATGTCATGATTGCTGTGGCAGACAGGCGCGTTATAAATAATATCCGCAAAGGGTGCGGCATAGGCGTTAGCCGCATCAAGCATAAGCCCTTCAAAGGCTTCATCGCTCTGCTTTATAAACTCACTCATAACCAGACGGGTTTTGTCTCTTTTAGCGCCCTCACCCTTAAAATCGCAATAAAGACTGTTTGCCACATCACCCAACGCAAGCTTGCTGATGCCCTTGCTTTTAAGCCTTTCAATAAGCTTATCGGAATTTTTGCAAAACCAATCGATTGATACCCTGTACTCCGCTTCACCCGTCTCATTCAGGTTGCTGAGCTTATGCTTTTTCCATGAAAAGGGTAGCTGTGTGATAGATTTCGCGGCATTAATCAGCCTGTCAAAATAGCTTCCGTTAGAATAGGTGTGCAGGCTCAGCACAGCAGGGTAAATCTCAGCATTTTTTATATTCTTGATTGCTTTAAAGGATATTCCTGCCGCCGAATTGGCAGATTTAATTTTTTTGCCCTTGATTTCATCCGAATTCCACAAGCGGTATCTTACGGTGATGTCCTCTATCCCCTCAGCATTCAATCTTTCGATAATACCCTCAAGCTCCGCCGCATCGGTGAGCGAAACCGTTTTATTGTGCGGAACGCCAACCGTTGAAGCCTTCTTTATAACCGAAGCATAAATATCTGTATACAAAGCGGTTGCGGTATCCTTTAATTGCAAATCCCCAATCAGATAATCCCTGTAGGCTCTTGCCATTCCGCTGTAATCGGCATCCTCGCCATCAAGGAAAATATAGCGCGTTGTTATATAATCTAAAGAGGAGCCAACCTTATCAAACAGCTCGGTGGTTGTGTTTCCCACCTTGTATTCAATCGAGTTTAAAAGCTTGTAGCTCACATAAGCCCTTGCATAGGATGATGTTTGACCGCAAGCCTCCGCTGTGAGGACACCGTACTCCGCACCCTTCTCGCATATTGCCATTACGGCGCTTTCCCCCACTTTTGCTCCGTATACGGGTAAATAAACCGAATTTTTATTTACATCGAGGTAATAATCAGAGGTTATCAGTGTGGGCTCATAGCCGTAGATATTTCTTGCGTAAGCATTTCCCGAGTAAACAATATTTGAGAAATCAACCGTAGCGCCCGAGCCGTCAGGCAGAAAGAGATAGCCCTCCTCACCCATAAAGCCGCGCACAAGGTAGGGCAACACCGAAACCGCGCTTATCTCAACATCGGGCTTTTTCTCATCAAAATCCTCGTACCAAAATCTGGTCAGCAGAGCGCCCTTTTCGAAATATACCGCCAGAAAGACATTTTTGCCAACCTCGGTAAAGGGATATTTAAAAATAACGCCGTTTTCAATCATCGAGATTTCATATTTTCCCGACTTCACATTTGAGGTGTAGTTATTAATGGTAGTCCGTTTCTTGGTGGACAGATTTGTATATTCAATTTCCAAGGTGGACATCATACGCAGCTTGACAAGCTGTTTTGCATTAATATCCTCCGAAGCATTTTGGGGATTACTGTACCAAACCGAGCCGTCCTTTGAGTTTTCCACCTTTAACTGTGTGGTGCTGGGCTGAAAGCTAAGGCTAAGGTCACCGCTTTGGGCACAAGGAACAAACTCGTTGCTTTTAATATCGGTATAGCTCTCACCCTTTGGCAGGCTGTAGCTGTCAACCGCCGCTTCCTTTGCAATTTCCTCAGAGGAGCAGGCGGTCAGGGAGACTGACGCAATGCAAATTGTCAATGCCAAAGCAATAATTTTTTTCATAACGCAACTCCCTTTAAGAATTTATCCTGAACATCAGCTCACTGAATAAGGTTTTAATAAAATCTATAACATTCTGGGTGAGGTTGTAAATAAGGAAAACCAACACCACTATCAACAGCATTCCTATTGCGGTCGCAACAAACGAAAACAGGGATTTCCCAAGCTCAAACTCATGAAAAACAGCAAAAGCTACCATAAGGACTACAAAGCTGCAAATAATGCCAACCGACAAAACAACCGACATAAATACTGCTTCATTTTCAACCAAAAATCTGCTCATTATAACCCTTATAAATCCGCTGATTATGTATGGCATAAGCGAGGCGGCGGTGAAGGTGCATATCTGAGAAAAGGTCGCCTTACCCGTCATAAGCTCGCTGAAGGCCCAATTTGCAACAACGAAAAGCAGAAGGAGCGCCAGCCGCACCAAAGCAACGCTTATGATATTCACTTCTGAGGAATCGATTATAACGAATGCCTTACCCATATACTGTTGCTCACATACACCCAATAAAACAAGCAACAGGTAGACAAAGACTAAAAATGCGTTCGACTTGATTTTTCGGGTTCGAAGCCTGTCAAACCCTACCATCGGGTGGAAGGATGAATAAAGCACCATCCCAAAATCCGTTGCATAAAGCCTTTTTGAAAGAAAAATTCCCTTTTTGTTCAATATAGCCTTAAAAGCCTTGAAAATCACACAAACCGCCACAAGCAACAGCGCAATCCAAATGAAATTTTCACGCATAAACATTACGCGGTATTCGCGGTATGCGTTACTGTAACCCGTAGTATCGCGGGCAATTTCATAATATTCCATCGCCCTTTTATATTCACCCTCATTAAAGAGTGCGTTTCCGACACCGATATAGGCCAATTGAAAATTCGGGTTTGCTTCCATAACCTCATACCAAGGCTCAATGGATGCAGTATAATTACCGTCATTATAAAGGGTTAATGCCCTGTGTACCGTTTCACCGGTTTTGGTGAGGGAGAAAAATGTAACGGTATTTTTTATCGAATCCAGAACAAGAATATCATCGCCGTAGCTTTCAACCGCAATCGGTTGCTGGAAGGTGCCTGTATAATCACCCACTCCGCCGAAGGCAGAGACAAGCTGCATATTATTATCAAACTGATAAATCCTGCCCTGCTTATTATCTATAACATTAATAAAGCCGCTTTCGGAATAGCAAATATCTATAAAATTAAGGTATCTGTTCTCATTGTCAAAGGCTCTGCTCACATCCTTCGACATAAAGCTTTCAAGTATGTCCGAGCCCTTGGGGTTAAGACACCTGATGCTGTCAGCGCTTTGCTTGTAGCTTAAACCGCTTACCAGACTGCCGGGGGTTATGGTGTAAAGAAAATTATCGGCACTCATATCCATACTGTAAATTTCACTCGGGACATAGTTTGCCATAGCTTCCTTTTGCTCACCGGTCATAAACTGCTTCCAAAAATAATTTCTTAAAAGCTGGGCAGTGGTCTGCACCTTTTCACTGCCGAAAAATCCGCTGAAGTCAAGCTCGCTGTCAAATATCACAAGTCCCTCATAAACACCCGTACACTGAACATAGATGTTGCCTACTGCATCTCCAACCACCTTTCGCGGCAGAAACTCAAGCCCCTCTTGGAAATATTCCGTTTCAGGCTTAGTAACCTGAGCCTTAACAGCACCGTCCGCACCGCAAACCCAAACACATTGATTGCCCGAATCCGCTATATAGACGGTGCCGCCGTCATCAACATAAATTCCTGTTGCCTTGTTAAGCTCAACCGAATTACCGTTATCGGAAACCAAATATTCTGACACGGCTTTATCGGTCAAGCCGTATTTCACAATGCGATTGTTTCCCGAATCTAAAATATATAAAATGTCACCCTTAACAAAAACATCGTTTGGGGCAATAAATCCGCCCGCATTGATTTTTTCGCCACTCAACACTAAATATGGCTCGTATATATTTGCGGATTCAACTGCCTCACCGTATGAATTATAATTATATGACCTGTAAGGTACATCCGCCGAAGCAGTCGGTGCAAAGGCGGTGAGTACCGTTGCTGCCGCAAGAACTGAAATCAGTCTTTTAACAATTTTTTTCATACTCTTTTCCTTTCTTGAAAAGTGGGTTCAAATCAGCAAATATCAACCCTTTATTCCGGAAAAAGCCATGGTTTCCACTATGCGGCTTTGCGTGAATATAAACAGCGCACAGGGCGGAAGCATCATCAGAACCGATGCCGCCGAAGCCGAGCCTACCCTTGCTATACCTGCAGAAGCCACATCGTTCAAAACGGTGGGCAAAAGCTTCCAGGCTTCCTCATATATATAACTGCCGCCTGTTGAGTTCCAAAGCCCTTGGAATGAGAAAATCACAAGGGTTAGTGCCGCAGGCTTAACAAGGGGCATACACACCCTGTAATAAATTTTCAAAATTCCGGCACCGTCAATGGTTGCCGCTTCGATAACAGTATCGGGTATTTGCACCATAAAGTTTTTCATCAGGAAAAGTCCCAACGGTGTCGCGGCGGCAGGGATAATCAGGGAATACAGAGTGTTAATAAGCCCTAACCCCGACATAATTATATACTGTGGTAACGCCGTTACGGTACCCGAGAACAAAAGTGCGGCAACAACCAAGGAAAACATCCATTTATTGCCCGGAAAATTATACTTTGCAAAGGCGAATGCCGCCATAGAGCTAAAAAGCAGGTTTGCGCCTGTACCGACTACTGTTACAACAGCGCTGTTAATAAAATATCTCCCGAAGGGTATCCAAAGACTGTCCACCAACTGAGAAAGTGTTTTGTAATTATCAAAGGTTGGATTTCTGACAAAAAATTTGGGAGGATAGGCAAAAATCTCCTCGGTGGGCTTTAATGACTGTATAATTGCATAAACAAAGGGCAACAGCATAAACAATCCGACAATAATAAGTATCATAAAAACTGCTGTATCCCCCGCCGTAGAGCGTGCAGGACCGGTTTTACTTCTCTTGAATTTCATATAACAGCCCCCCGCTAAACATCAGCATATTTACTGATAATTTTTTGTATCCACTTATTAACCGCCATCATTGCAATAAACAAAACGGTGGTAACCGCACAGGCATAACCCATTTCAAAACGAATCATACCGAAGTCGTAAGCGTGGGTTGCAACCGTGAGCGCGGCATTATCGGTTGAAGGGAAGCCTGCCAAGGTCATACAAACACTGCTGACCGAAAATGCGGCGCTTATCTGCATAACTGCACTGAAAAGCAACTGCGGCCCCATTGAGGGCAGTGTTATATAGACAAGCTCCTGTATCCGGTTTCGTATACCGTCCACCGCACCTGCTTCATAAAGGCTTCTGTCCACATTCTGAAGTCCGGCGATGAAGGCAAGAAATGAGGTTCCCAAGCTCATCCAAATCTGCACAATGATTATGCAGCCAAGCATTGTCTCGGTATTGGTAAGCCACTGCACAGGGTCCTTAACAAATCCGAAGGACATCAAGATTTGGTTTAACAGACCGTACATATCGCCCGAAAAAATGTAAGCCCAGATAACATACAGCATTCCCGACATTGAGGGTGCGTAGAAAACAAAGGTCATTACCGAACGCAGTCCGCGCGGCAATTCATTGATAAGCCACGCGAAAAGCAAACAGGAAAAATAGCTGACAGGGCCTGTTATTACGGCAAATATAAGGGTATTCCTTACCGCCACTAAAAACACATCGTCCTCAAAAAACAATGTCAAATAATTTGAAAGCCCGATAAATTCCGGCGGTTCAAGCATATTAAAATCGGTAAATCCGAAAAATATGGCAATAGCAATCGGTGCTATAACAAAAATACTGAAAATAATATAAAAAGGTGCAACAAGTAAGTAGCATTCTTTATATTTAAACATTCGAGACAGAAGCCTATTATTATCCTTCACTTACCGTCACTCCCCTCAGTTTTTCTTTGTTTTCCGTTCAAGCTCCTTATTAATCCGCTTGTTATAGGTATAAATTGTATCGGTTGCATTTGCGTTATTGTAAACCACCTTGCGGAAGGCGTTTATCAGCTCTCGGGTAACGCTGTAATTACCCGAAATCTCATTCAGCGCCACAATACTGCTGCGCTGAGTTTCCAAAAGTGTTCTCTGCTCCTTACTCCACGGTAAGGTTTTAAAGGCATTGATATTTGCCGAGGTATACCTTGAAATCGAGCCGAGCGCATCCTCAAGCTCTCTGCCGTAGGCGCTTTGGATTTCGTCCGAGGTAAGCCAACTAAGGAATTTCCATGCCTTTTCCTTGTGCTTGGAAGCGCTGAACATAACCGCGGAGGTTACCGATTGCGCAAGTCCGGGGCTTGTGTCACTGCCGCTTGCGGCGCTTATGGAAACAGCACGGTTTAAGGAACCGTCCTCACCCACGGTGCCGGGTATCAGGCACATTTCCCATCTGCCCGAAAGCTCGGGCGAGGCCGCCTCAACCTTGAGATACTGCGTATAATCGGTGATAGCAAGGGGCATTTCTCCCGAACTAAAGCGGTTATAAAAATCATAGGTCAAGGGGAAGCCGTACCTTGCGAACAGTCCCGTCCATGTCTTAAATGCCTCAATAGCGGCCTCGCTTCCAAAATCGGTTTGGTTAAGCCCGCTGTTATAAAATTCGCCGCCGTTTTGGAATAACAGTGTGGCAAACATACCTATATTGGCAGGAATACCCACCTCAAGATTATTCCGTTGCAGAATGGTGGAAACCTGATAAAATTCCTCCCATGTTTCGGGTATGCTCAAGCCCAATTCCTCAAAAATATCGGTTCTTACAAACATCATATTAAAGGTTTCGCTTATGGGCAAAGCGTAACAACCGCCGTCAAGCTCAAAGGGCTTGAGTGAATGTGCGGAAAATCTCTCCGCAACAGCGGCAAAGCCTTCATATTCCGAAAGGTTTTCTATCGCACCGCGCATAGCTAAGCTTGCAGGCATATCCCCCGAAAGGAAAAGCGAAACATCGGGTGCTGTGCCGGCAAGGACCGCCGTTCTGATATCAACCGTAACGAGCGAGATATTGGCTTTTATTCCGTACTCTGTTGAAAAGGAATTATCAACAAGCTTTTTAAGAATATTCATCTGGTCTCTGCCCGAGCTCATCCAAATTTTGAGGGAGGAGCTTTGGTCATAAATATCGCCAACTACGCCATAATCGCTTGTGAATGAGGCTACTATTCTTTTTAAATCAAAGGCAAGCTGTCTGAAAAATTGCACTTTGCCTCTACCTGTGCTTTGGTCGGGTGAATGGATGCTTATGTAATCAATATCCAAGGGTTGCTCCTTGGCATCCTGATTCCAGGAGGAAAGCGCCTGAATTTCTCCCTTAAAGGAGGACATATTTTTGGCAAACAAATCGGGATTCTTTTTAAATCTCTGCAAACGGTTCATCAGCGAATGGAAGCTTGAAAGCGAGCTTCCCGAGCGACCTGAATTGCGGTTTTCAAGCGCCTCAACAATAGTCTTTAGCTCCTCGTAAAAATCGGATATGGATTTTTCAAAGTCGGGGATTACCTTGTGAAGCTGATAATCGCGGTAGGTATCGGGGTCATTGCCGATAACCATAACTGCGCTTCTGTAAAAGGAATTAAGCCTGTAAACCAAATCGTCAATTCTGCCTGTGATTTCCGAAAGCGAGCCTGCGGTAACCTCAAGAATTAGTGTGTACTTTTTCCCTGCCTCAAAATAGAAGCTGTAGGGCTTATCTCCGCCCAAATCCTTGACATACCAATCACTCCGATAATCAAATCGGATTTCTTCACATTCCTCAAAGGGCACTTCACCGTTAATGTAAAGCCTTCTCGCAACGGAAAAGCCGCTTTTTGAGTTTTGCCTTACCCTCATGGATATTTCGTACATTCCCGTCTGCTCGGGAACAAACTCCCATTTAAGCCATTGTCCCGGCGAACGGTACTTATCATCGGATATGTAATTATAAAGCAGCTTAACGGGGTCATTGGGAGAGGTGTCAACACTGCTCTTGTCATAATCGGGAGTGAGTGTGGTTGAGGAAGCCTCCAAATAATCCTCTGCCTCTAAAACAAGGTTTTGATTTGTCACGGCAGAAAGGCCGCTGTTTTGCTTTGAATACTCCTCGTAGCTCTTAACCTGCGAAGGGCTGTAAAGCCTTATGCCAAGAAGCTTAAAATTGCCTGTGTTTGCAACTACCGTCACCGTGTTAATGCCCTTTGAGAATTTAAAAAGCAACGGCAGCTCCTGCCTTCCCGAAGGATCTGCAAGCGAAACGGCAGTTTCGTCCTCAACAAAGGTCATTGAGGAAAGGATTTCGTTTCCTCTTTTATCGGTCGCGCGCTCGGAATTTTGCCAGCGCCAGAAAAGGTCAAGCTCCCTCGCTTCATCAAAGGGGTACTCACCGTTGACCTTGAAGCCGATTGAGCTGTTACCAAAATTACTGCCGCTTAAAGGCACGAAGGTAAGCTCTGCGCAATAATTCGCCTCTGCCTCAACATTAAAGGTGAACTCGGCACTGCTGTCCTCATCAGGAAAAACAACAAAGGAAGCCTCCGGCTCAGCACCCCCGTAAAGGGCGGTTGCCGAGTGGCAGGGTATTTCAATATCCCCGCCCTTAAGCGATAAATCAAGCTTTGACAGGTAAGTGCGGTAATTGCCCGTCTCGGTGTTATTTATTGAAACGGTGTCGGCTTTGTCGGCTGTCGCTTCAGCGGCGGTAACAGCAGTAAGTAACGGACAAAGCAAAACGCAAACAGTTAAAATGGAAGAAATTATTTTTTTCACCGAACAATCAACAACCTTCCCGTTATTTTCAAAATTGTTTATTTTTTAGTCCTTCAAGCCTTCTGTTGCACTATTGACAATAAAATAAATGTATGATAAAATCCAACCAAAGGTGGCGAGCTTATGTATATTAACATCCCTTTAAACAATTTCTTTGACCATACGCCCTCTAAAGCAAGCTTAGAGGTCAACTGTGTGGGGCGTTCTGTCGTTAAGGAGCACGATCCCACAGTAGACCGACCGCACGGTTTACCCGACTACCAGATGATATACATCGAAAGCGGTTACGGCTATTTTAAATTCGGAGATACTTATGAAAAAATCTCGGGCAAAACCGTCATTCTTTTCAAGCCCCACGAGCCGCAGATATATAAATATTATAAAAAGGATTCAACATCACTCTATTGGATTCATTTTTCCGGCAAAGATGTGGAAAATATCCTTAAGGAATTAAAGCTCTATGACAGAAAGGTAATCCCCGTAAACAACGGATACATTCTTAAAGAGTATCTGAAAAGAATATTGGAGGAATTTCAAAACAAGCCCACCGCCTACATCCGTGCAACAAGAAGCTATGCAAAGCTCGCTCTGATAGAGCTTAACCGCGAAGCAGAAAACGCCTCCAAGAAAAATTCCGACCTTGCAATCGAAAAGCTTTGCAAAGAAATGAATATGAACTTTTTTAAAAATATCCCAAACGAGGAGTACGCAAAATTCTGTAATATGAGCGTGCCGCACTTCCTCGCAAAATTCAAAAGCGTGACCGGCACCACACCGCAAAGCTACATTCTTAACACCCGAATTGAAAATTCCAAAAACCTCCTAATCACAACCGATTATAAAATTATGGAAATTTCACATCTGGTAGGCTTTGCCGACTCTATGTATTTCTGCAAACGGTTTAAGAAAATCGTTGGTATCACTCCCACCGAATACAGACAAAAGTTTCAAAATTCAAATAATTTCACCAACGAAACATAGCATTTTCACTAATTCAATTATACATTTTTTCAACCGCCAAAACAATGGAAAATATTATTTAATTTATATGGAAGAAAGTATGATTTTGCGGCATTTTAGAGCAACGCCTTCCGATATATCGATTAAAAAAAGAGCGTATTTAACCCGCTATTCGTTAAAACGGCATCAATTTTAGCCGTAAACAGGGGTTAAATACGCTCTTTTTGTGATTTTAAGGCTTCAATAGGATTAATCAGCCTTTTCGGACAGCATTTTTTTAATTTTTGACGTCAGGCAGGGCTCCAACGCATCGGCAAAAAGCCTGTGCATTTGTCGGGTAGGGTGATTTATATAATTGCAAAGCAATTCGGTGGTGTCAATGCCGTATTCCTTCATTTTTTTCCATATAGCATAGACATCGCAAACCTCTGCTCCGTTTTGCTCCGCACATTCACGGGCGGTATCCATAAACAAATCCATAGTCCCATCGTTTTGACATTCGGCACAGCTCATAGCAGTTTTTTGAAGTATTGTCAAATTCATAGGATGAACATAGGTATTGACCATATTAGGCGTCATAAAGATTACCTCTGAGCCGGCATTCTTTAGCCTTTTGAAAATTTCGGACAGATTATTTCTATAATTATCCGGTTTTCTCTGCCCAACATCGTTAAGCCCGAAGCAAACAACCGCTATGTCAGGCTTTTTCTCTATAACATCGGCATCAAGCCTTGCCAATCCGTCACCCGATGAATTTCCTGCTATTCCTGCATTAATCACCTCAATTTCGGTATCGGGGAATATCTCTTTAAGCCGTTTTTCTGTCAATGCAGAATAACCCGAAGGAATATCCTTAACGGTATCAAAGCCTCCGCAATGATTGTCAAAAAGCTCGAAGCAGCCCTCTGTAACGCTGTCGCCAAAAAACACCAATCTCATAGTTTTACCTCTTTCATTCCACAACAAAGCTGTGGAGAATATTGTAGCCGTCCTCATAAGGGATATTGTTATCCAGGCGTGCCGCGGCGCCCGACTTTGAAACAAGCTGCAAAGCAATTTTATATTCGCCGCTTGTGTCGGGAATTTCCAAATCGGCAGTCAGGTTATGGGTGAGAAGCTCACCGTCAGGGACAAGTCCCGTTTCAGTGCCATACCACTCTGCAGGATTTCCCACTTCCTTTGAGCAGATAACATTATTATTTTTATCAAGCACAACCAATTTTGAGGAAATGTTAAAGGCGGCAGAAAAACCGTAATTGACCAAATCGAGAGAAGCCCTCATTCCCTTGTCAGTGCCCGTCACGGTTAGCTCCTTTGCAGATATTCTGTAGCCCAGATAATCCCTCATATACTCGTATGCATTTCGATTTACCTTGTCAGAGCTGTTATCGGTCAACCAACCGTCCGTAACGGGTAAATTATTATACCTTAACCAATTTTCGGTCACAACCGTCTTTTTCCATTCATTAAAGCATCCCGATGCATTAACATTCTGGTCTAAATATCCATTTACGGCACTAAAGGTTGTCAATCTGAGCTGTGAAGCCCCGATAATCGAGGCATACCCCTGCGGATAGATGCCCACATCGTCAAACTGCGACCAATAATAAACCTCTGCATCGTTAGGTGTGACGCAGGCCTCTGCGATATGCCTGTCCCAATCGGCATAGCCATAGCTGTACTGTCCCGAGCCCGACTCGCTACCGTCCATTATACCGTAAAAGCTATCCAAATGGAAGCCGAAGCGATTGCCGTACTCGGTTAAATTTTCGGCGGTAAGGAAATCCTTGAAATTGGGCATTCGAAGCTGTGCATATACATTGTCGGGCAACAGCTTTTCAACAAAAGCATTCAAAACCCTTTGTCTGTTCTCTTTTCTTTCTGCATCATTTGAAAATGCAGGTATATCCGAATGCCATTCGCCGTATTTTCCGGCAAAGCCGACCTGAAATGCGTGCAGAACATCCTTATTTCTTTCTATTAATCCGTTATCTGCAAGCTGTGATATATGCTTTTCTATTTCCTCTGCCGTGGGTGTTCTCTGATTAAAATTATTAACATCAAAATAGGCAAATCTAAGCAAAATCTGAATTTGGTTTTCGCGGAAATAATCAAAGATTTTTTGTGCCGTTTCAAAAAATTCGGGTGTTAAATCCTTGCCCAAGTAATCCCCCGGATAAAAATAGCAGACATAAACATTTGAATTAAAGCCGTTTTGTTTTATTTGCTTTATATCCTTTTCAATCTCGGATTTTACGGCATCCTCGGTCAGATTGAAATGGAAGAAATCAATAACCCCTCTAAATCCGCGGTTTGGATTGCTATTCAAAAGGCTTGAATTATAAGCATTCAGGGTTGTGTAGGTGCGGTTTACAAAGGGGCTTCCCTTAACATTTCCTGCAGTATAATCCACAGCATCGTATATTATCCCCTCCTGCTTTATATCCACATAATTCTTTGAGGGATTAAATACAAATTCACTCGTCCCATATTCAGCCAGCACATTATCGCGCTTGTCCCTTGCAGAAAGTGTCAGCAGGTATTCCTCACCCTCGGCAAGCGAGCCGACAGAACCGCTGTTTGAATAGTGGGTGTTTTCCGAAACGCAAAGATAGCCGCCAATCACCCTTTTATAAGCCTTGATTAAATAATTCTCTGCATCGGGGTAGGAGTCCCAATAAAAAATTGCTGTGTCGTCCTTAGCCTCGGTCAAAGAATGATTAATTGCAAAATCGGCGGAGCCTGCAGGCAGGTCGGACAGAAGCTCTTTGTCGTTAATAACCCTTGTATTCTGCTTAAAGCCTACCATTGGACCTACTGTAACTGCATTTTCACCTTTACCAAGATAACCAAACCTATATGTAGCAGTAACTAATTTTGTGTTTGGTTTAATGGGGCTTTGCGGGTACAGGGAGGATATCGGTATGCAGACAAGTCCCTCAAAGCCTGCCGGAATTGTTAAAACTCCGTAATATTTATCTCCGCCCTCCAGAACCGTGCGGCGCTCGGTATTTGAAGCGGATTTATCAATCAGGATATACTCCTTACCCGACATAATTTTATATGCCTGACCGTTAGTATCGGTGAAATTGAGGTAAAGTATATTATCCTTTGCCGTAGGCGCCTTAATATAAATTCCGATATAGTAAAATTCAGAAATTTCTATCGGATTAAAGCCGGTTGAAAACCAATAGGCAGAATCACGGACATACTCTAACGAGGTCTCTGCCGTGGTCAGGGCTTGCGCCTTAATACCTTGTGTGAAATTAAGCTCACCGCAAGGCGTGTCAACATACGAGCAGTAAATTTTACTGTATGAGCCGTTTTTATATGCTTCAGAAAAGCTTTCATATTGCCCGAGCATACCTTTTGTGTCATTGTAGTTTACGGTAACGGGTTGCGTATAGGAATATTCCCCGTCTATGACGCTATATCCCCTTACAACATAGTTTCTCTTTAGATTTTCGGTCTTAATATCATCTATTCTGACCTTGAAATCGGAATAGACCTTATTTTCCTGCAATTCAAAGGTGCTGTCAGCCTCGGAAAATACAACATCAATAACATCAACTGCGTTCAAATCCGCGGAAAGCTCTTTTCCGCCAAGCGAAGCCTCAAGCGCAATCAGAACACCCTTTTTTGAGGCTGAATAAGCATTTTGGTATTCCCTGAATGTAAATTCCAAAGAATTTTCACCCGATACTTTCGGTTCAAGCAAAGCAAAATTTTGCTGTTGGGCGGAAACAAATTCCGCGCTGACCGTTACCGAAGCGGTTTTGGGCATCACAAACGAAAATGCTTTATTGTTGCTATCATAATCAGCAAATATCTGCTTTTTATTACCTAAATAATCGCAATATTCTATATACAAGCCGTCTGCCTTGAGGGTGTAGCCTTCATCGGGGGCTACGGTCACGCTTACCTTTTCTCCGCTGTATTCGGAGGCGTTGCCCACGCTGACGGTACCGTTTTGGCACTCGGCAACATTGATTTTGCCCTTTGAAATCAATAAAATTTCCGCGCAGGAGGAGCTTTTCTCCAACAAATAGGCGTTTGAAACCGAGAGACTGCCATAACTGCCGCCCACCCGCTTAAAGCGCAGGGTAAGTGAGTTTAAAATATCCTCCCTGACAGAGAAGCTTGAATTTTGGTCACTCCTTAAAGCGGAATAGGGTATCTTTATAAAGCCCTCAAAGTCGGAAGCAAACTCAACACCGCCGTTATAGGCATTGCCCGAAGCTTTAACCACCGTTTTTTCCTGCCATTCATTTTCATCCAAGGGCAAGACATAACAGCTTTCTCCCTCGTAAAGCGAGAGGGTTGGCGCTTCACTCAAGCTCCAACGGCTTGTGTCCTCGGGGCATTCAAGCACAGCGCTCAGCGTGACAAGATTTTCCGCAGGGAGCTTTATATACAAAAGCAAACCGCTTGTATCGGTCAATTCCTCATTATTGTAATTCAAGCTCACAAATCGGTCGCTTTGGGCTCCAACCTCGGCATTGCTTGTGTATTCAAGAAGCGAGGTGTTATCAACCGATATACCCTTAAGCTTAAGCTCCTTGTTGACAATTACATCGGTGCTGATTTCCCCTATTTCAATACCCTTGTCAACACTGTAATTATCAAGCTCAAGCGCAGAATTTAAGGTGTCCTCTTTTAAAGCTATCTCGCCGTTTATACCGTCATTTAAAACAAGGAAATTAGGGCCCGCTATAACCTGCCCGTATTTACCGCCAAATCGGTCAAAATAAAAGGCGAGACTGCCAAGCGTATCCAACTGCGGGTTAAACTTAAAGCCCGAATCGTTACCCAAGGAGGAGTAGGGTATTTTTACATATCCCGAAAAGCCCTCCTCAAAATAAATTCCTCCGCGGTATTTTGAACCGCTTTCGTTTGTATAGACCAATTCTCCCGAATGCCATACATTGTCACCCTCGGACAGAAAATAATAATCCTCACCCGCCAACGGCATCAAGGAAGGCAGATAGCTGAATTTCCAGCGCGAGGTGTCCTTCGGGTCCTCCAGAACCATCACAAATGTCGTAGTGGTTTTTTCGGGGACAGAAAGATAAAACATATACCCTTCTGTATCCTTCATAGTCATACCTATATCGGTAAACTGCAAATAACAGGAGGATGTTTCAGTAAATTTTGTTTGCGGCACATCCCACTCCAAATTTCGGTTAAGGCTTTCGCCCGACAGACTGCTGCCTTCGATCGGATAAACGCTGTTTCCGTAACCGCCGGAGCGTTTGACGGTAAAGCCCTCAAACCCAACCGCCTCAATTTCAGGGGTTAGCAAGTCGGCAGAATCGCTGTCACTGTCAGTCAGGAATATGGGACCTGCCGTGACGGTACCGTATTCTCCGCCAATCCTTGCAACCGAAAGATTGAACATTGAAATCCTTGTAGTTGCGCGGTCAAGCCTGTTTATCCTTGCATTATCGTTTGAAAGGTCAGCTATTGCGAATTTAATGTAACCCTCAAACGCCTGCTCAAAGCGCATTCCGCCGAAATATGTATCACTCACACCGTCACCGTCTGTGTCTCCGCTGGCGGCTTTCCAGGCTTCAACCGTCTTGGCAGAAATCCATTTGTCCGAGTTGATGGGTAAATACGAATAGGGTTTTCCCACACCGACAGACATAGACGGATCATATCCTGTATTTATAAATGCACCGTTATAACAGATTGTCGGCAAAACAGTATTTGCGCTATCGGTTTTAACATACATAATAATATGTGTGGTATCGCCCAGCACAAAATTGCCGTCTGTTTTATATCTTGCATACGCATTCGATGAAGCCGGATAATCGTTTGTATACTGAGCCGTGGCAGACAGCATCAATCCCTTTGTATCGGTCCAGCCGAGAGGTGTTACAACCTCTTGCCTTGATTTGCTTGCTGCGCCGAAGGATTCCCACTCCGTAAAGGGCTTTACGATCAGCGGATTTTCCTCAAAGGTTTGGGATAAATCATCCGCAAAAACCGAGAAAGGAATTTGGAAAACCGTTAAAAAAACTGTTATTGCAAGGATTGCGGATAAAATTTTCAAACACAGCTTCATTATTCTCCATCCCCCTTCAAAAGCGCCTGCATCATCATTACCAAAAGCTCAGCATCGCTCAAGCTATTATTGACCCAATTACGGTTGACAATCACCGCCGCACCGCTGACATATTTTTTAATCCTAACCAAATCGCGGATATTAAAGGCTCCGTCAACATTCACATCAAATTCGGCATATCTTTCACCGAAAACATCGGGCACATCAACAACCGCCGAAGCGAAAATATTATTGCTCAGGAGAAGCATTAAGGCGCACAGGAGGCTTAAAATCTTTTTCATAATTTTTCCCTTTCCGTCATATAGCATCCATTATAGATGTTATTTTTTATCACTGCATTCTGAACACTGTTCAAGGTCACACGGCAGTTTTCGTTTGCACCGTATATGATATTGTTTTCAAACAACACACCATCGGTATTTTTGATTGAAATTACCTCATCAGTGTAGGAAAGCTCAATGAGATTATCTGTTATTTTTATACCCTTGTGAACTGCTTGTGAAGCACCCTCGACACACTCGGGAGCCACAACAACAAACCGATTGGCAGAGTCCCTGTAAATATTGTTTTTTATTGTCACATCGGTAACACGGCCCGACTCATACCAAGACCGCGCATCATCGGCAATAAGCACGGCACAGCCCTTCACCTTTTCAAAGACATTATTTTCTATCACAACGGGCTTTCTGGTTGTCATCAAAATCCCTCTTGTGGGTATTCTCTCAAAATGGTTATTTCGGATAAGCACCTCGGCTGTGGAGGAAATATTCTCAACCATCAAAGCCTGTTCGAAGCCCTCGGTCGATGAAAGTGTTAAAACAATTTCATAAGGGTTAAGCTCGCAGACCTCAAGTACCCTTGCTTTGGCAATTTCAAGCAGGGTGTCGGGATTGATTGAAGCAACCTCGTCCCCTACCGCAAAGCCGCCTATTCCGTAGGTCTGGGAATGCATAAACCTGACCTTGATTTTATTGGCGGCAGCTTCAACCTCTGTAATTTTTAAATGCGTTCCGTGAACATTAACCGCATCATCGTGCGCGCCAAGATAAAAACCGTTTTCGATTGTGATTTTTCCGCGACAGCCCGAAAAGTGCATAAAATCAGCCGCGCAGGAGGCAGTCCTGCCTATCGGGGGGCAGACATTAAAGCCGTTTAAAGTTATCCCGTCCGAATTTTGAACAATAAAGCCGATTCCCGCCATAAAATGCATCGTGGTATTTATAAAAGCGGTGTTTTTGCAACCGCTTATAATTATTCCGCACTCGTCCCTTATGGCATCGCGCATTTGAAAAACATAGCCCAATTTTGCGCCGTACGGATTGTTACCGTTAGCATCGGGATTGAAATAAAGCCGTATTTTACCCTTGCCAAGCTCCACAAAGCGAGCATTTTTATCCTGCAATGGGCTTGGATAGCGCCAGGTAAAGCCACTTTTAGGGTCAAAAAGCTGGGAAATTCCGTCAGAAAACTCGAAGCCCTCACCACACCACACAATTTTTTCATCCACTATTTTATATGGGTATTCATCGGAAATTTTGCAATCCAAATAATTTTCTCCAACGGCAATAACCGTCATTTCGGTAACGGTTGGATTAAGATAATCGAAGCTTATATTTTTAAAGGTTATATTTTCGCAGTCCTTTAAAATAATCTGTGTCATCTTACCGCGGCTTTTTATCAGCGAGCCGCAACCGTTAATCACAATATCCGACATACCCTCCAATAAAAAAGGAGTGTTTCTTTTGATAGAATTACATTCGCCCTTTGTGCGGTCATTTCCCTCGGCAATGGTATTGCTCACATGGATATCCAAATGAGATAAATCGGACAGGCAGGCGTTGTATACCCCCTCGTCAAAAAATATTTCGCATGGCTCCTTTAACTGTGCCGCGGCTTTTATTGCCGCCTTAAAGGCAGGAACAGCGTCTGCGGCAGAATTTGCCTGTATACCAAAATCCCGCAAATAAATTTTTTTCATAATCCACACCCGTCTTTTCTTTAGAACAAATTTAATAAGCTATATGTATTTTGCAAGGTATTGGGCAGTATTCAACAATCAAACAAGAAACAGGACTATCAAGCACAGCAATTACTTAATTACAGGTTATTTTAACAAACTCGCCCAATGCTCTGCTGATAATTATATATTATTTTAGTCATTAATACAATGGTCGAAAATATCATTCCTTATGGAATATATTATGATTTTATCAACCTGAAAATCCTGATTTGACCGAACTGAAGCTAACATTCGGTCTTGCAAAGGCTCACCATGTGTGCTATAATAGCCACGCAAAAGAATAAACACAGGTCATCAAACATAAATGTTTGTTACCGAGCGCACCGCAGGACGGTGTGTCAGGTGATAAGGGAATTGCGGTGAAAATCCGCGGCAACAGCCATTACCGTAACTCCTGCCGAAATTTCGGACAGGTCAAGTCGGAATGCTTATCGGTCTGTGATGCATAAAGGTCTCTTGGGCAATTGGGGAGATGTGTAAATAAAGGGTTGAAAAATGAATAATCAATAAAGAATACTGAATAGTTTTGGAGTGCCTTCGGCACAGACTTATAATCTGTCGGCTTTGCCTCCCTTGCCTAAAGGGTGACTCCCCACAGTGTGGGGAGATGTCCGTAGGACAGAGGGGACGGCTCCCGTCAGGAGGGGGACCGCTTGCGGTGGAGGGATACTTGCGACACAATAATTATTCAATATTCATCATTCACTATTCATTTCAGGGTATCTTTATGCCCTTCCCTTCACCTTGGTATGGCAGGATACCAAGGTGCTTACTCACAGTACCCATAGAAGGGTACTTTTATTTTATCCTTTTGTCAGGCGGGTGATAGCGAAACCGTAATTGATTTAACTCTTACCTGCCTAAAAAAAGAAAGGATTGATTAAAAATGAAAAAAACAATTAACTCTGTACTTGCGGTAATGCTTGCGGTTGCTTTTATGCTGTGTCTTGCCGCCTGCGGCAATTCCGACAATGTAAGCCAAACAGGCGTCTGGGAAAATGCGGTATATCTTAAGGATACCGAGCTCGGTGAGGGCGAAAAAACTGTAGTTTGCAAGGTAGAAGCAGAGGACAACACCATTACCTTTACCGTTAAAACCGATAAAACCACCGTTGGTGAGGCTTTGCTTGAAAACGACATTATCGCAGGCGAGGAAAGCGAATACGGACTTTATATAAAGTCGGTAAACGGCATCACCGCAGATTACGATGTTGACAAAAGCTATTGGGCTTTTTATATTGACGGAGAATATGCAACATCAGGTGTTGACACTACCGACATAACCGAGGGAGCAACATACAGCCTTGTTTACACAAAGGAATAAGGAAGGTTCCCCGAAAAGGAGCAGGCTTAAAATATATGAAACGGTGATATTCGCACTGCTCGGCACCCTTATGTTCTGCTCCAAAATAATTATGGAGCCCTTGCCAAACATTCACCTGCTCGGAATGTTTACAATGGTTTTCACCCTCACATTTCGCACCAAAGCGCTGATACCTATTTATGTTTATGTGCTTTTAAACGGGCTTTACGCCGGCTTTACTATGTGGTGGGTGCCCTATCTCTATATCTGGACGGTGCTTTGGGGTATCACAATGCTTTTACCGAAAAAGCTCCCGAAAAGGGCGGCTTTAATCATTTATCCTGCCGTCTGCTGTCTGCACGGACTTTGCTTCGGTATACTTTATGCTCCCTCTCAAGCGCTGTTTTTCGGATTTAATTTTGAGCAAACCGTTGCTTGGGTTATTTCAGGCTTGCCGTTTGACCTTATCCACGGGTTAGGAAATCTCGCTACAGGCCTGCTTATAATCCCCCTGACAGATTTACTCAAAAGGATTTTGAAAAAATAAATTATCCTTTATTGGGGTTACTTGTAGGGAACGACCTGTGTGTCGTTCCTTTAAAATTTATCAATATCCAACTAAATTATAGTTTAGCGCACTAATTAAATTGACATTTTGTAGGGGACGATGCCCACATCGTCCCGTTTGGTTTCTGCAAATCCTGGCGGGACGATGTGGGTAGCGAAGCGGCTTTTTGGTAGTGAATGACAGTCCGGTGGACTGTCAGAGCCAAAAAGTGACCGAGCCGCAACGAGACCCATCGTCCCCTACGAACAACCCCAATAAACTATAATTTGTAAAATGAATAGGATGCGGTAAAACAAAAATGCGGCAGGATTTCTGCCGCATTTTTAATTGCTTAAATATCAATCATTCTGCCGCCATAATCTCGCGGAACTCATCGCCCGAAATCTTTTCGCGCTCAAAAAGAATTTGTGCCACCTTGTGAAGCTTGGGCATTGCGTTTTTAAGCAGCTCCAATGCCTTGGCGTATTGGTTCATAACCACATTTTCGATTTCCTCGTCTATAACAGCGGCGGTTTTCTCGGAATAGTTGGGTGTGGAGGAGAAATCTCTGCCCAAAAATACCTCGCTGTTATCGTTGCCGTAGGTAACAAGCCCCAATCGGTCGCTCATACCGAACTTTGTAACCATTTTGCGCGCCAAATCGGTTGCGCGGTCAATATCGTTGGAAGCGCCGGTGCAAACATCGTCCTGAGTGAGCTGTTCTGCGGCTCTGCCTCCCAAAAGTGAGCAAATCTGCTCAAGCATCTGCTTTTTGGAGGTGTGTCCCTTTTCCTCAACCGGCAGATACATCGTATAGCCTGCCGCCATACCTCTGCGGATAATCGAAATCTGATGAACGGGGTCCTGTGTGGGCAGGAAATAGGAAACGATTGCGTGACCTGCCTCGTGATAAGAGGTAACCATTTTATCCTTATCGTTAACCACATGGGATTTCTTTTCAGCACCCATCACAACCTTGATGGTAGCCTCCTCGATTTCCTCCTGGGTTATCGCCTTTTTACCGTGACGAACAGCCAGCAAAGCCGACTCGTTAAGCAGATTTTCAAGGTCTGCGCCCGTAAAGCCCGAGGTTGATTTTGCAATGGTTGCAAGGTTTACATCGGGGCCCAAGGGCTTTCCGCGTGAATGTACCTTCAGGATTTCCTCTCTGCCCTTGACATCGGGGTAATTAACCGTAATCTGACGGTCAAATCTGCCGGGACGGAGAAGTGCTTTATCAAGAATATCGGGGCGGTTGGTTGCCGCCATAACGATAACACCCTCGTTTACACCGAAGCCGTCCATCTCAACAAGAAGCTGGTTAAGTGTCTGCTCGCGCTCATCGTGACCGCCGCCCAAGCCTGCGCCGCGCTGTCTGCCCACAGCGTCAATTTCATCAATAAAGATGATTGCAGGGGCTTCCTTCTTAGCCTCACCGAAAAGGTCGCGCACACGCGAAGCGCCCACACCTACAAACATCTCAACGAAATCCGAGCCCGAAATCGAGAAAAAGGGCACGCCTGCCTCACCTGCAACGGCTCTTGCAAGCAGGGTTTTACCCGTTCCGGGAGGGCCAACAAGCAAGACGCCCTTGGGTATTCTCGCGCCTAAATCGTTAAACTTTTTGGGGTCCTTAAGGAAATCAACAATCTCTGCCATTTCCTCCTTTTCCTCGTCAGCGCCGGCAACATCGGCAAAGGTGGTTTTCTTTTTGCCGTCCGCCTTTCTCGCCTTGGACTTTCCAAAGCCCATTGTTTTGTCGGCTCCCATTGAGGAATTCATCCTGCGCATTATGAATATCCAGAAAATGACCATAACGGCAAGCAAAACCACGGTGGGCAGCAAATTCATAAGCCAAGCCGCCTGACCGCCGCTTTTGTAGTCATATTTAATCTCTTTTGAGGTGCCTGCATGCTCCTCGTTTATAGCCATAACCGCTTCATTTACATCATTATAAAAAATAGATGCGTCTGCCACGGTGTAGCGGTATTTCTTACCGTCCGCGCGCTTAACATATTCAAGCTCGCCGCTGTAAAGATTAAGCTCGAACTCGGAAACCTCGTTCTCCTTAATGAGGTTTACAATCTCGTAATACTTTGTTTCGGCTGTGTTTTTTGTAAGATAGGATACCGACATTATGGTAAAAATGAAAACCAACGGTATGCCTATATACAGCAATACATTCTTCAAATTCTTGTTCAAGGGATTAGCTCCTTTCAATCCTTGCCGCCGTAAACTTCAGGCGACAAAATCCCCACGAAGGGCAGGTTTCTGTATTTTTCATTATAGTCAAGCCCGTAGCCGACAACAAACTCATCGGGAACGACCTTACCCACATAGTCAGCGGCAATGTCTGCCTGACGGTTTTCAGGCTTATCGAGAAGGGTGCAAACCTTAATGCTTCTTGCATTACGCTGTAAAAGCATCTGCTTCAAATAAGAAAGGGTTACTCCCGAATCGAGGATATCCTCTACAAGGAGAATGTCACAGCCCTCGGGATTTATGTCCAAGTCCTTCTTAATCTTAACCACACCGGTTGTTTTTGTGCCGCTGTAGGACGAGACTGACATAAAATCAATTTCACACGGACAGGTAATGTTTCTCATAATATCAGCCATAAAAACCACAGCGCCTTTAAGCACGCTTACAAGAAAAAGCTTTTTATCCTTGTAATCCTCCGAAATCTGTTTTCCGAGACGGGCGCATATTTCCTTAAGCTCCTCCTCAGAAATTAAAATCTCCGCAATTTCCTTGCTCATTTAACATTCTCTCCCTTTTCAAAGACATCTATTTTAAAAATCCTTGCCGTTTTCCCGCAAACCGCACAACGGTGTGCCACTCCCACGCCGTAAATCCAGACAACACCCTTATCGTCCGCAATAACGGGCAGGCTGTCCCTTAAATGAACGGGTATGCGCTCCTCGCTGTAAATTCTGGTGAGCAGCTTTGTGCAACCGCGGTTTTTCAGTCTTACACTATCTCCCGACTGCCTTGTCCTGCAAACCAATTTTCCTATAATTTTATCACAGTCAAGCAAATTTTTTAATAACAAATTATTAACTTTTTGCCCATTTTCAAAAAAGTTATTTGCAGTTTCGGATATCTGCACTACATATTCGGGCTGCTTTTGTGCATTCTCACATTCATCAATAATATAAAGCATCTTATTTTCCGAAACGGCAGACAAATTCAAGGGCAGGCTCGTCCTGCCGCAGGACAGGGCAATATTATAAACCGCCTCTATATGCACCGTTTCAAGGCTTACACCCCCGGCGCATTTTTCAATAAAGGCTTTAATCACCCTTTTTGCCAATGCCGCATCCAACAACCGAAGCTCTGTTAAAAGCAGACAGCCGTTATCGGTGAGATTTGCGAACAAAAGCTCCTCGGCACTGCGGCTTAAAAGCTCCTTATCCTCACGCAAAAGACCGCAGGTTTTCAAAACCGCCCTTTCCGCCGCAGGATTAATCTCCTTTAAAACAGGCACCACGCTGTGGCGGATTTTGTTGCGTGTGTATTCATCCGAAAGGTTTGTACTGTCGGTCACAAAGGGGATTGCCTTTTTCTCGCAATATTCCTCAATCTGCCCCCTTGTGCAAAGCAATAACGGACGGATAAAAATATCCCTCTTAGGCGGTATTCCGCAAAGCCCGTCAAGCGAGGCTCCCCTTGTGAGGTTGAAAAGCACCGTTTCAAGATTATCGCTTGCGGTGTGGGCGGTTGCAACCTTGCCGCGCGCAACCCCTTCAAGAAATTCATATCGAAGCTTCCTTGCCGCAAGCTCGGTACTCAATGAGTTTTCCCTTGCAAAGGCAGGTACATCCACCCTTTCGCAAAAAAGCTCTATCCCTCGGCTGTTACAATAGTCTGTCACAAACTCCATATCACGGTCAGCCTCTGCGCCCCGTATTCCGTGATTGAGGTGCGCCGCGTCAACCGTTATGTCAAGCCTTTCTCTCAAAGAAATTAAGGCATTAAGCAGTGCCATTGAATCGGCTCCGCCCGAAAGGGCAACCGTGATACGGTCGCCTGCAGAAATCAACCCGAAGCGGTTTACTGCCTCTAAAACATAGCTTTCCATTATCTGAACACATCCACCGAGGTAAATCTTGTGAATTGACCGTCCCAATAAAGGTCAACCGTGCCGATTTCACCGTGACGGTTTTTGGCTACGATACATTCTGCCTTGTTCGGATTGCCCTTATCCTCGTCCTCGTTTTTTTCGCTGTCATAATACTTTTCTCTGTAAAGGAAAAGCACGATATCGGCATCCTGCTCAATAGAGCCCGATTCACGCAGGTCGGAAAGGGCTGGTCGGTGGGATTTTCCCTTAACCTCTGTGCCGCGCGAAAGCTGAGCGCAGGCAATTACGGGGATTTTAAGCTCCTTAGCCATAATTTTCAGGTTTCGGGTTATCTCCGAAACCTCCTGAACACGGTTTTCGGTAGACTTTGCCGCCTTCATAAGTCCAAGGTAGTCCACAATAACCAAATCGGGCGCAGGCTTCATTCGTCTGAGCTTTGCCTTCATCTGCGGTACTGTTATGGATGAGGTTTCATCGAAATAAATATTAGCCTTGGAAAGATTTTCGCCTGCCTGTGCGAGTCTTGCCCACTCGCCCTCGTCAAGCTCGCCTGTGCGGAGCTTTTCGCTTTTAATGCCGGCTTCGCTTGACAGCATTCTCTGGGCCAATTGGTCGCGTGTCATTTCCAGCGAGAAAAAGCAGGCGGTTTTACCCGTTCCAACCGCAACATTGCGCAAAATATTAAGGGCAAAGGAGGTTTTACCCATACCGGGACGGGCACCTAAAATTATCAGGTCGGACTTATTAAGCCCGGTTATCATCTTATCAAGCGCGCTGATACCGCAGGGGATACCGATATAATCGTTTCGGGTGGCAGGGTCAGCCATTTTGGTAAGTCGGTCATAGGTCTCGTTTTCGATTACCGATTTAATGTGGGTAAGTCCGCTTACCTCTCTGCCCTGACGGATTTCAAAAATCCGTTGCTCCGCCGCATCAATCAGCTTGCCCGAATCCATTGAATTTTCGTTTACATCCTTGATTATCCCTTGGGCGGCGGTCATAAGCGAACGGGCATAATAACGCTCGCGCACAATGGCAACATATGTAAGCACATTTGCCGCCGAGGGTACAATCTGAATAAGCTGTGTGAGGTAGGCTTTACCTCCTGCCTCATCATAAACGCCGTCCTTTTTAAGCTTTTCCAGCAATGAAACCAAATCAATGGTCTGGCTAAGCTCATACATAGAGGAAATTGCGGTGTAAATTTCCCTGTGCTGGGGGATGTAAAAATACTCAGGTCTAACCTCAACCGCAATATCATTAAGACACTTTGGGTCTATAAGTATAGCGCCCAGCACCGACTGCTCCGCCTCTACCGAGTAGGGCAGTCTCCCACCATCAAGATTATAAATTACCTTTTCTTCACTCATATCATTCCGTAACCTTTACAGTAAGCTTTGCAACAATGCCCTGATAAAGCTTAATTTCTGCCGTGTATTCACCGAAATTTTTAATATCGGCAACGGTCATTTTCTTGCGGTCAATCTCTATACCAAGGGATTGCTTTATCTGCGCGGCAATCTCCTTTGAGGTGACAGCGCCGAAAAGTCTGCCGGCAGAGCCTGCCTTTGCCTTGATTACAACCTCTTTACCGTCAAGCTTGGAGGCGGTCGCCTTCGCGGCATTTATCTCCTCCTGCTTGTGGTGAGCCTTTGCCTCCTCACGGTTTTTAAGCTCATTCATAGCGGCATTATCCGCCTCAACAGCTAACTTTTTGGGGAACAGGAAATTACGGGCGTAGCCGTCCGAAACATTGCAAAGCTCGCCCTTTTTGCCCTGCCCCTTTACATCTGCCAATAATACAACCTTCATTTTAAATTCTCCTTAACTGTGTTTTAACTAAATTATACATCCATAATCACAGGGAGTATCATCGGACTGCGCTTGGTTTTGGTGAACAAAAATCTTGAAACGCCATCCTTGATACGGGTTTTTATTGTATTCCAATCTCTTATATTATGCATATAGCAACGCTCTAAAATATCGCAGACCAGCTCGGTAATCTCGCGCATAAGCTCCTCGGATTCCTTGACATAAACAAAGCCTCTTGAAACCACATCGGGACCCGATACCACCTCGTGAGAGATGCGGTCAATAGAAACCGCCACCACGATTATACCGTCATCCGCAAGATGCTTTCGGTCACGCAAAACAATGCTTCCGACATCGCCAACGCCCAAACCGTCCACCAGAACTCTGCCGGCGGTAACCGTTTCGGTGCATTTCATTTCCTTTTCGGAAAGCTCAATCACACTTCCGTTGACCGTAATCAGGATATTTTCCTCGGGGATACCCATCTGCTCGGCAAGCATTGCGTGCTTCATCAGGTGCTTCTGCTCACCGTGGAGAGGAATAAAATATTTAGGCTTCACAATGCTCATCATCAGCTTTAATTCCTCTTGGCAGGCGTGTCCCGAAACATGCACATCGTACATTCTTTCGTAAACCACATTAGCGCCGCTTTTCATAAGCTCATTTATTACCTTGCTCACAAGCTTCTCGTTACCCGGAATAGGTGTGGCTGATATTATAATCATATCCCCGGGTGCAATATCTATCTGCTTGTGGTCGGAAAAGGCAATTCGGTGAAGCGCCGAAAGCGGCTCGCCCTGACTGCCGGTTGTGATAATCACAATATCGCCCGGCTCGTAGCTTCTTATATCGGCAACATCGATAAGCACATTGTCAGGCACCTTCAGATACCCAAGCTCTGCCGCAACCGTTACGACATTTATCATACTTCTGCCCGAAACGGCAACCTTTCTGTGGCAGTTGACCGCCTCGTCAATTATCTGCTGAATACGGTGAATGTTGGACGAAAAGGTTGCAACTATAATGCGGTGCCCCTCCGCCTTGTTGAACAGATTTGAAAAGGAGCCGCCAACCAGCTTTTCGGAGGCGGTGTAGCCCGGACGCTCGGCATTGGTGGAGTCTGCCAAAAGCGCAAGAACCCCGTTTTTACCGTACTCGGCAAAGCGACCGATATCTATAACATATTCGTCAATGGGGGTGGTATCAATCTTAAAATCGCCCGTGTGCACAACCGTACCTGCAGGGCAGGTTATGGCAAAGCCGACCGCATCGGGAATTGAGTGGTTGACATGGATGAAATCGACCGTGAACCTGCCGAAATCCCTCTTTTCGCCCGGATTTACCGTGTTAAGGTTTGCATCCGACAAAAGCTTATGCTCCTTAAGCTTGCCCTCGATAAGCCCGATTGTAAGCCTTGTGGCATAAATCGGGACATTGAAGTGCTGGAGCAAATAGGGAATTGCGCCGATGTGGTCCTCATGACCGTGGGTGACAACCAAGCCCTTAATCTTTTCCTTGTTTTCCAGAATGTAGGAAAAATCGGGGATTACAATATCAATACCCGGCATTTCCTCATCGGGGAAGGACATTCCGCAATCGACAAGAAGCATATCCCCCTCATACTCATAAAGGGTGATATTTTTTCCGATTTCTCCAAGACCGCCAAGCGGTATAATCCTTATCGGCTTTTTAGGGGGAGCAGGCTTGTTATATGTCCTTTTGCGGGGCGCAGGAGCTTTAGAGCTCTTTGCCTGTGCCGTTCTGCCTGTGCCGTAGCTCTTTTTACCCGAAGCCGAAGGCTTGCCGGTTGTTCTTTTCTTTTGAAAATTCTCCTTTTCTGCGGTTTTTTTCTTTATAGGTGTTTCATTCATTAAAAAAATTTCCTCCGTAAATATTTATATGTAATATATCTCACACCCAAGATATAAAAAGTTTCAGTTTATCATTTTATTTTACAATTATTTACATACACTTGTCAAGCATTAAAGTTTGGTTTTAAAACTATTATGCACAGACAGGTCAGTTTGTAATCAATTCCGCCAATATTTTAATTGGAGTTTCTTCCAATTTCCTTTTTCTTGACAGTTTCTTAACAATGGGTTATACTTAAAGCATTATGAAAAATAAAATTATTATAATTGATTCCGACCGCCGCACCGAGCGCCTGCTTAAAGGGCTTCTCGGCAATACCTATGAGCTTCTTTCGGCGCATGGTATCAGCGAGGGCTATTCCCTTGTGACGGCAAACAACCCCGATATTGTTATAATCGACCCCCTTTTTCCAAAAAAAGAGGGCATTGCCTTTATAAGCTCTGTCAGGGAGTGGAGCGATTGCTATATCATCGCCCTTTCCGAAAATTCCACCGAGCTTGCGGCTGTGAGCATTCTGGATGCCGGAGCAGACGATTATATAAGAAAGCCCTTTTTTTCGGGCGAGCTGCTTTCAAAAATAAAGGCTTATCTGCGGCGCATTTCAGCCCTTAACACCGTTGCCCTGACAGCGGCGGAGGGCTGCTATGAAAACAGCGGTCTGCGGGTTGAGCACGAAGCCCATAATGTTTACCTGAAGGGCGAGCGTATTCATCTTACGAAAAACGAATTTAAAATCCTTTCACTGCTTTGCAAAAATGCCGGAAAGGTATTGACCTATGATTATATAATGCGCTCTGTCTGGGGACCGCAGGTGGGCGGTGACACCGGTATACTGCGGGTTAATATGACAAATCTGCGCAGAAAGCTTGAAGCCGACCCCCTGCGCCCCGAATATATACTGACCGAAAACGGTATCGGCTACCGCGCGGCAGAAAACCAAGTCAGCACTTAAAGGAGCAAGGCTTTTTATTCCTTTTCGGGATTAAAAACCCAACGGTCAGCCTCGGTCTGCCACATCGAAACATAATCCCCGTCCGAAATTACGATGTGGTCGATAAGCTTCACCCTTATATTGTTCAGCACGCCGCAAATGCGCTGTGTCATTTTCTTGTCTGATTCGCTGGGAATGGCAAAGCCGTCCGGATGATTGTGCGAAAGAATTACTGCCGTGGCATTTCTTTTTATCACAAGCTCGATAATCTCTCTTATCGAGACATTAACCGCATCGACATCGCCCTGTCCGAGCATATCGAATTTTATCAGCTTACCGCTTCTGTCAAAGGTGGTCACGGCAAATGCCTCTTTGGTATATCCCGTATACCTTCCCATAATATAATTGCACACCCTGCTCATATTATCGCTGATTAAATCCTTGGGCTTGTATTGGTCGCTGAGATACTGCCTTGAGGCGGTTGAAATCAGCTTTAAAAAGACGGCGGTGCGCTCACCCACACCCTCAACCTGCATAAGCTCCTCTATATCGGCATCAAAAACACCCGAAAAGCTTTTAAAGCGGTTGATAAGTCTGTGAGCAATCTCGTTTGTATCCTTTCTGGGGATACTGTAAAACAAAAGCATTTCCATTATTTTATGAGGCGGTGTGCCGTTTTCAATACCCTTGCTCAAAAATTCCTTAACCATTCTCTGACGATGGTCTTTATGTAAATTTTCCGGCATATTTCCTGTCCTTTTCATTTATTATCTATATTTTTAATTTTTAGTCCCAAGGAGAAAAGATGAAAGAATTTGTAATCACAAAAAACGATGCTTCAATGCGTCTTGATAAGTTTTTAAGCAAAAGCTGTCCGGCATTGCCGACCTCGCTGATGTTCAAGTACATCCGCACAAAGCACATAAAGGTAAACGGCAAGCGCGCCGAGATAAGCACCCGTCTCAAGGAGGGTGACACCGTCACCGCCTACATCAAGGACGAGTTTTTTGCCGAGGTCACCCCTCTTTATGACTTTCTTTCGGCGCCGGCAACCCTTGACATTGTTTATGAGGATGAAAATATTTTATTGGCTGACAAGCGGCAGGGCTTGCTTGTTCACCCCGATAAAAACGAGTACACCAACACCCTCATCGCCCGAATACAGCACTACCTTTACAAAAAGGGTGAATATGACCCCAAGAACGAAAACAGCTTCCGTCCCGCCCTTGCCAACCGAATTGACCGCAATACAGGCGGAATTGTAATCGCGGCAAAAAATGCCGAGGCTTTGCGTATTCTTTGTGACAAAATCAAGGACCGCGAGCTTGACAAGCGGTATTTAGCGGTTGTTCACGGCGTGCCAAAAAAGAAAACTGCACTGCTTGAGGGCTTCCTCGAAAAGGACGAGGACCAAAACCGCGTCTTTATGTCCAAAAACCGAAACGAAAATTCAAAATCGGTGCAAACAAAATACACTGTGCTTGAAAGCCGAAACGGGCTTTCCCTCTTGGAAATCGAACTGCTTACCGGCAGAACACACCAAATCCGCGCCCACATGGCGGCAATCGGGCATCCCCTTTTGGGTGAGGGGAAATACAGCAAGTCGGACGATAAGAAGCTCGGCTTTGACAAGCAGGCGCTTTACTCCTACAGCTTAAAATTTGATTTTAAAACCGATGCAGGAATTTTAAACTACCTTTCGGGCAAAAAATTCACCGTGAGCAGTGTGTGGTTTGCCGAAAAGCTTTTCGGTGACGGCTATAAACGGTTACTGAATAATTAATTGGTTATATATTTCACCGTTTTCAAGATTTTTCCATAATAGCTTGCAGTCCTCCAACAGCATAAAGCTGTGAGGGCTGTTTTCTTTTGGAATGGAAACCGAGCCCGGGTTTATATAGGTGTAATTTTCCTTTTGGTCGCAAATCGGTATATGTGTGTGACCGTGAAGCAACACATCCCCCTTTTGCAGAGGCGGCAGGTTATCACAGTTATAGCTGTGACCGTGTGTAGCATAAATGATTTTCCCGCCAACAGGCAAAATGCAATAATCAGCCAAAATCGGAAACTGTAAAACCATCTGGTCAACCTCGGTATCGCAGTTTCCGCGCACACAGAAAATTTTATCCTTCAAGCCGTTTAAAATTTCTATAACCGCTTTGGGAGAATAATCCTTCGGCAGGTCGTTGCGCGGCCCGTGGTAAAGAATATCTCCAAGCAACAGCAAACGGTCGGCATTTTCTTTAACAAAGGTATCGGCAAGCATCTTGCAGTAATAAGCCGAGCCGTGTATATCAGATGCGATTAGTAGCCTCATTTAATCAAAACCTTTTCTATTTTTCCGATTATCATTTTGTGGAAATCCTTTTCCGCATACCACCTAAGCGGCTCCTTATCGGTAAAGCCCTCCTCGGTGATGCTTCCCACATACTGCTTTTTGCAGATTAAAACCATTCTTGCCTGCTCAAAATAAACGGTGCCGTCCGAAAAAACAGGTGAAAGCCCCGTGAGGGCGGTTTTGTCAACCTCTCTGCCTGATTTTGAGCCGCAAATCTTGTGAATTTCCTTATTATCCCCATAAAAGCTAAGTGTGAAATAATCGCTCTTATCGACAAACTCCATTGTGTATCTCTGAGGCCTTATCATTGCGATAACAGAGTCGTTACCCCACATTTCACCTGCAAAGCCCCAGGAAGCGGTCATCATATTATAGCCCTTTTGGTCTCCTGCAGAAACGAGCATCCATTCCTCGGAAATTGCCTTAATAAGATTATCCTTTATTTCCTTTGCAGATATTTCTTTGAACATAAAAGCACCTCAATTACTATTAAGCTTTTTATAAAGGGCAGAAATTTCCGCCCTTAAGCCGGCATTTTGCGGATTTTGAAGCCGCGGGTCGTCTGCTATAAGCCGATTAACCTCATTACCCGCCAGCCGCAAAACATCGCGGTTTGCAAAAAGGTCGGCTATTTTCATATCGGGAAGTCCGTGCTGACGCGAGCCCAAAAAATCGCCCGGGCCGCGTAGCTCCAAATCGGCATCGGCAATTTTGAAGCCGTCACAGCTTTTTTTAATGATTTCCAATCTTTTTTTGGTGTCGCGCGCCTTGCTGTCCGAAATTAAAACACAGCTTGATTTATATTTGCCTCTGCCAATTCTGCCCCTTAGCTGATGTAGCTGTGAAAGCCCGAAGCGCTCGGCATTTTCTATCACCATTACCACTGCGTTGGGCACATCGATACCAACCTCTATAACGGTGGTGGCAACAAGAAGCTGTATCTCCCCCTCAGAGAAGCTGCGCATCACGCGGTCCTTTTCCTTGGCAGGCATTTTTCCGTGAAGCAGTCCCACAGAATAATTTTTAAACTCACCCTCGCAAAGCCTTTGGTAATATTCGGTTGCAGGGGTTATATCCATCATTTCGTTTTCCTCAACCAAGGGGCAGACGATGTAAGCCTGCCTGCCCTCGTTCAGGAATTTTTTAATGTAATTATAAATCCTTTGTCTGTAAGAGCTGTCAACACAGTATGTATCAATAAGCTGTCTGCCCTTGGGATACTCGTCTATCACACTTATATCAAGGTCGCCGTAGATTATAAGCCCCAATGTTCTTGGAATGGGTGTTGCCGACATAACAAGTGTATGCGGATTTTCCCCCTTTGATGAAAGACGGCTTCTCTGTGCTACACCAAAGCGGTGCTGTTCGTCTGTTATGACAAGCCCTAAATCTTTAAAATTAACATCATCGCTCAAAAGGGCGTGTGTACCCACAATAACATCAATTTCACCCTCTGAAAGCTCGGTTTTTATGATAGTCTTTTGCTTTTTTGTCAGCGAGCCTGTAAGCAGCTTACAGGTTATACCGCTGTTTTCGGTAATAGCGCAAAGGGTTTTAAAATGCTGTTCGGCAAGAATTTCGGTGGGTGCCATCAAGGCAGACTGAAATCCGTTTTTTGCCGCCGCAAACATAAGGGCTGCCGCAACGGCGGTCTTACCGCTTCCCACATCTCCTTGTATCAGTCTGTTCATCGGTCTGCCCGAGGACATATCCTCAAAGCATTCTCTTGCAACCCTTTTTTGCGCCGCCGTCAGCGAAAAGGGCAGGGTTTGCTGAAACTCCTCAAAAAAGCTGTTTTGTATCCCACAGCCTGCCTTGCCGCGCGAGTGCTTTTTAAGAAAGGAAAGTCCTGCCTGCAGGATGAAAAGCTCCTCAAAAACAAGGCGGTTTTTTGCCCTTTCAAGGGCTTCGGGGGTTTTGGGGAAATGAATGTTCTCTATGGCATACTTGATGTCACAAAGCCCGTTTCGCTCGCGGATTTCATCGGGCAGTGTTTCGGGTAAGCCTGATGCCGAAATGGCATTGCGCACAAGGGTTTCGGTAGCTTTTGAGGAAAGGCTCTGACTTGCAGGGTAAATAGGCTGTATACCGCTGAAGCCCGTCTCCATTATCAAGGGGGAGCTTATCTGCCGCATAATAAAGCTGCCTGTTATCTTGCCGTAAAAAAGATATTCTCTGCCCTCGCGGAGCCTTTGCGCCAAAAAGCGCTGATTGAAAATCACAATTTCTGCCCTGTCGGTATCGTCCTCGATAATAAATCTGTAAATCACCATTCCCGCTTTTTTCTTGCTTTCCTCAATCGGGGTGATGATTTTTGCCCTTATACAGCACTCGTGATAAAAGGGCGCTTCTGCGATTTTCACCCTGTCAGTCCAATCGAGATAGGCACGGGGATAAAAACGCAAAAGGGCACCGACAGTATCGATGCCCTTAGATTTAAGAACAACAGCCCTTTTTTCACCAACACCCTTGAGATACTGAATATCGGTGGAAGCTGTCATCATGGAAAACACCTCATTCAACGGAAATAATATAATAGTATATCGGCTGACCGCCGTTAATCACGGTAATTTCTGTCTTTGAACCATACTTTTGCTGAATTTGACTCTCGATAGCCGCCGCCTGCTCCTCGGTCACATCTGCACCGTAGATAACGGTAACAAATTGACTGTCGCGCTTAATCATCTGCTTCAGGAGCTTCATAACGGTCTTTTCAAGGTCGGTATCAACAAAGGTGATTTTACCTCCGAGCAGCGCCATAAGCTCACCCTTTTTAATGCTGTGACCGTCAAACTCAGAGTCTCTTGCAGCAAAGGTTATCTGACCTGTGGTAATCTGCTCTGCGGCGCGCTCCATCGCGATGGCATTAGCCTCCGCCTCGGCATCGGGATCAAAATTGAGCATCGCGGTGATACCCTGCGGAATTGTGCGTGTGTGAAGCACGATAACCTTGCGTGTGCTTATCGGGATTGTCTGCTCAGCCGCCATTATGATATTCTTATTATTCGGAAGCACAAAGACCGTCTCGGCAGGAGTAGCTTCGATAGCCTTCAATATATCGTCTGTGCTGGGGTTCATTGTCTGACCGCCGTTGACAATGGTATCCACACCCAAATCGCGGAAAAGCTCTGCCAGGCCGTCACCTGCGCAAACCGAGACGAAGCCTACCGGCTTTGTCGGCTCTACGGGAGTAAAAGTTTCGGTGCGGTCAGCACTCTTTGCAGGGGTTTTCTTTGCCCTTTCGGCATCATGCTTTGCGCGCTCGTGCTGGTCGCGCATATTTTCTATCTTAAGGTGAACAAGGGCACCAAAGGTAAGGGCATTTTCGATTGCGTTACCCGGATGGTCGGTGTGAACATGAACCTTGATGATTTCCTCATCGTCAACCACAACCACACAGTCACCAATGGTTTCAAGATAAGCCCTGAGCTCGCTCGGCTCCTTTTCACATTCCTCGGCACGGTTTACGATAAACTCGGTGCAGTAGGTAAAGGTTATCTCGGTCTCAAACTCGCCTGCCGCATTTCTTGAGGCTTCTTCCTCCTCGTCAGCCGCGGGAGCGTTTGCCGATTTTATCATAACACCGTCCTGCATTACCGAAAGCATACCCTTTAATATAAGCACAAAGCCAAAGCCGCCTGCATCCACAACCCCTGCTTTTTTGAGCACGGGCAGAAGCTCAGGTGTTTCGGCAAGAGCCTTTTCGGCACCCTCGATTGCGGCGGTGAAAACGCCCAATTCGTCCTTACCGCTGTCATACGCCGCCCTTGCATATTCCGAAGCCACGCGCGCAACGGTGAGAATTGTACCCTCGGTAGGCTTCATAACTGCCTTGTAAGCCGCCTGAACACCAAGCTCAAAGGCTGCCGCCAGATTTTCTGCGGTGACAAATTCACCGTCACCAATGCCCTTGGCAAAGCCGCGGAAAAGCAGAGATGTGATAACACCCGAATTTCCTCTTGCGCCGCGCAGTAATGCCGAAGCATTGACTGCCGCAACCTTGCCTGCAGTGGCACCACTCAGCTTCTCAAGCTCGCGGGCAGAGTTTGCCAAGGTCATAGACATATTTGTACCCGTATCACCGTCAGGCACGGGGAATATGTTTAAATCGTCACACTGCTTGCGGTTATTTGCAAGATTGTTTGCTGCTGAAATCAGCGCGTCTCTTAATATATCGCCGTTTATCAAAATATAAACACTCCTTAAAACATCAAAGCCTGATTATCTTTGACGGTTTGCACTGTTTTTTGTTTTATTCCTTGATACCATCTATTTTAACGATAACCTTTTCGACAGTGATGCCGGTTGCTTCTTTTACAATGTACTTAACCTTTTCGGTAATGCTTGCCGCAATGGCATTTATATTCATTCCGTAGGTAACAACAATATGAAGCTCTACAATTATACTGTCTGTATTGCCGATAACCTTTATACCGGTATCAATCGGGTCATTCTTATAAAGCTTGCTGAAAATGCGCTGCCTGTTATTGCTGGGAACCATTCCCACAACACCGAAGCAGGATGTTACCTCGTGACCGATAAGCTTAGAAAGATAAGCTTCCGAGATGTCTATTTTACCCAATCTGGTTTCATAAGCTATCATAAAATATCCTCCTATTTTGCTCTACCCTAAGATATATGATTCAATCGAAAAATAAATATCACTCGCAGATGAATTATTTACATTTTCGATATTATCACTGTAAAAAAGCACTCCTGTGCGATAGCAAACCGGAATAAAGGGCATTTCGGTCTGCAAAACCGATGCTACATCGGCAACGGTATTTTTCCCCTCATAAAGCCCCTTTGTGACAACGGCGGATTTATTTAAAAGCTCGGCTTCGGCCTCAGCCTTATCCGTTTTTTTGTCCTTATCGGGCTTTTTAAGTCCGTAAGCCGCGGCGCCGTCCTCCAGAACCAAGGGGGAAATATCCATATTCTCGGTAAGCCTTATCTCACCGAGGAAAAGCTGGAAATCACCCTCGTTCAAAGCCTTGATGTAATCGGCATACCTTTTCTCGACCACCGTTACGGTTATCCCGTACTCCGAAAGCTGCTCGGCAATAAGCTGTGCCGCCGCCGCCCTGATGCGGTTTTCGGAATTGACAAGCAGGGAAAACCTGAGCTGTCTGCCCCTTGCGTTAGTGCGCTTTCCGCTTCCATCTAATCTATTATATCCTATTTTATCCAAATTCTCAACTGTTATTTCTTTATTTGCGTTAATTTGTAAATTTTGCACCGCCTTAGTCGGCTCCCAGACGGGGCTGAAAAAGCCTGTTGCGGGCAGAGCATTGTTGTAATAGGCATTCCGGCAGATTTTCTCTCTGTCAATACCGGCAGAAATCGCCTGACGCAGAGCATTTTGCTCCAATTCGCCGTAATTTTTATTAACACCTATATATACCATATTGTTGAGATTTATATTAAGCTTACTGCCGCTCATTCTTATGATTTTGCCGTCTGCCATATCACTGTAATATATATCGGCGGCGCCAATTTCAACATAATGCGAAACCGACTCGGTGTCGGGCGCGTTTATCAGCCTTACCCTTTTAATATTCCCCGTCTCACCGTAATACATACCGTTTTGCTCCAAATACTGTCGGTCAGCAGAGACCTTGTATCTGCCGCTTCCGACAGGAGGCTGCAAAACACTGTCCGAATCGGTAACCGTTTCGCTTTTTGCCTTAATTATCGGGAAATCAAGAATATTGACAAAATAAGGGTCTGCCTTTTTCAGACTGAATACAACCGTTTTGGCATTGCTCGCCTTAACCGACTTAACCTCGTAAAGCTTGGCGGCATAGGAGGTCTCAGAGCCGAGCGCCAGCTTTGCCGAATAAACCACATCGTCTGCCGTGAGGGCTGAGCCGTCCGAAAAAACAATGTCCTTCAGTGTAACGGTGCAGGTCAGTCCCTTGGTTTCAACCGACTGCGCCACCGCATAAACGGGATTAAATTCATTATCAAGCTTGACAAGCGGCTCATATAAAAGCTTGCAAAGCTGACGGTTTGTGTCTGTTTTAACGGTATAGGGATTAAAGGTATCAGCCGCGGAATAGATAAGTGTGACCGTATCCTTTTCCTTTCCGGCTTCGCCGCCCCCGTTCAACGAGGAGGAGGTCTCACCCGGCATTTTACGGCAGGCAACAATACCAAGGCTTAAAGCCACCGCCAAAAAACAAGCAAAAAATTTTTTTAATTTCATAACAGTATTCTTTCCACCGCTGTCGTCCTGCCGCGGCTGTCAATATCAAAAATACATCCGCTGAACACAGCTTCACCCTCGGCAAAAACAAATTTTGACATATCGTTATCCTTAAAGCGGTTTATTATTATCTCACTTTTCACACCCAAAACCGAGTTTTTCGGCCCCGTCATACCAAGGTCTGTGATATACCCTGTGCCATTCGGCAGAATTTGCTCGTCCGCGGTCTGCACATGGGTATGTGTTCCGAAAAAGGCAGACACTCTACCGTCAAGATAAAGCCCCAACGCCCTTTTCTCACTCGTTGCCTCTGCGTGAAAATCCACCACCGTAACCACAGCACCGTCCGCCTCAGCCCTTTTGAGCAGCTCATCCGCGGCGGTAAACGGGTTTGAAGCACCCGCCCTTTCAAGGTAAACCGTACCCGAAAGATTGATTACCGCCAAGGCAAATTTTCCGAAATCGGCAAAGCAATAACCACAGCCAAACTCTGCCTCGGGCAGATTGTCAGGTCTTAAAATATAATCCCAGCCGTCAAGATAATCATAAATTTCAGGTCTTCTTAAGGAATGATTGCCGCCTGTAATAATATCCGCGCCGTAAGCAAAAAGCAGGTCGGCGCTGAAGGGAGTTATGCCATTACCCTCGGCAGAGTTTTCCCCGTTTATTATAACCACATCAATCTCTTTTTCCTTTTTTAATGAGGGTAATACCCTGCGCACACAGTCACACCCTGCCTGTCCGCAAACATCGCCTATCGCCAATAACCGCATTTTACCCTCCCGAAACTAAAAAATATTATCTTTTTCATTATATTGTATCTCCCATTCAAAGTCAAATATTTTTTAGAGCTTGACTTTAGCGCTTTTATGTGTTAAAATGCTAAAGTAAAAATTTTTGAAGGGTGATTTTATGATTATTAAAATCCTGATGCTAATAGTATTCTTTTCTGCAATGCTTTTTGTCGGACTTTACTGCCGCAAGCATTCAACAGATGTAAACGGATTTGTTCTGGGCGGCAGGTCGGTCGGTCCTTGGCTTACTGCCTTTGCCTACGGCACCTCCTATTTCTCTGCCGTTATTTTTGTGGGCTATGCCGGACAGTTCGGTTGGAAGTTCGGAATTGCCTCTACATGGATTGGTATCGGAAACGCAGTTTTAGGCTCGCTTTTGGCTTGGCTTGTGCTGGGCAGGAGAACCAGACTTATGTCACAGCACCTTGAAAGTGCCACCATGCCCGAATTTTTCGGCAAGCGTTATCTAAGTCCTGCGCTTAAAGTAGCCGCCTCGGTTATCGTGTTTATTTTCCTTATTCCATACACCGCTTCCCTTTACAACGGTCTTTCAAGGCTTTTCTCAATGGCATTCCCCGGAATTGATTATTCGGTGTGTGTTATTGTTATGGCAATCCTCACCGGTATTTATGTAATAGCAGGCGGATATATGGCAACCGCAATTAACGATTTCATTCAGGGAATTATAATGATTGCAGGCATTATTATGGTAATTGCCGCTGTCTTAAACCAAAACGGCGGCTTTATCGAAGCGCTTGACGGTCTTGCAAAAATTGAGACAGAGGGCACTGCTCCCGGGGCATTCAACTCCTTCTTCGGGCCAGACCCGTTAGGTCTTTTGTTCGTTGTTATCCTCACCTCATTGGGTACTTGGGGCTTGCCGCAGATGGTGCAGAAGTTCTATGCCATAAAGAGTGAGAAGGACATCAATAAGGGCACTATTATTTCAACCGTTTTTGCCGTTATAGTTGCCGGCGGCTGTTACTTCCTCGGCGGCTTCGGCAGACTGTTCACCGACAAGCTCAGCGTTGTGGACGGTATGCCTGCAGGCGGCTTTGACTCGATTATTCCCACCGTTCTTGAGGGACTTCCCGATATTTTGATTGCCGTGGTTATCGTGCTGGTGCTTTCGGCTTCAATGTCAACCCTTTCCTCCCTTGTTCTGGCTTCAAGCTCCACCCTCACACTCGACCTTATAAAGGGGCATATCGTGAAGCAGATGAGTGAAAAAAAGCAGGTATTTATTTTAAGGGTGCTGATTGTGATTTTCATCGTAATCTCTGCATTTATCGCACTTAATAAGGATAAGCTGGGCTACATAGCAGATATGATGGGTATCTCCTGGGGCGCGCTTGCAGGCGCATTCTTAGCTCCCTTCCTTTTTGGTCTTTATTGGAAACGGGCAACCAAGCTTTCGGTTTGGGCAAGCTTTATTTTCGGCTCGGGTATTATGATCCTCAATATGGTGGCAAGGAGCGCATTCCCCGCAATTTTGCAGTCTCCGATTAACTGCGGTGTTATCGCAATGCTTGCAGGTCTTGTTATCGTGCCGGTTGTAAGCCTTATCACACCAAAGCCTTCAAGGGAGCAAACAAACGAAATGTTTGCTTGCTATGAAAAGCAGGTTGTGGTTAAATCCAAGGAATCCTTGGGGGAATAAAATTCAAAATATTAAAGGGCTGTCTCATTAAAGGTTTGTGCACAAACCCTGCCTCCCTCTGACGAGGGAGGTGGCACGGTGTGGCCGTGACGGAGGGAGAGAAAAAGTGAAATTTCTACAATTAGTGTAGTTTTTTCTCTCCCTCAGTCTCGTTTCACTCGACAGCTCCCTCGTCAGAGGGAGCCGGTGGTGAAGCTACTCCGTTAATTTGTGCATTTTAACCTTTGTTAGACAGCCCTTTATTTTATTATTTTTCTGCAATGTTAATCACTGTCTTGCCCATTTTCTCGGCAAGCTCCCCGTATGTACTCGCATTGCCGACACCTGTGATATAAACCACCGCACAGTCACATTTTTCAAGCATCCATCGGTTGCGCCTGTCGATTGCATTTTTCGGGGATACAGCTTCAAGACCTTCAGGGTAGATTGTGTCCGAAAAATCGCGACACTCGTCTAACCCGCTTCGGATTGGCATATAAGCAAGGACTACATTGTACCTGATATGCGGATATTGCTTTTCAAGCTCCCTGAGGCTTTGCCTTACCAACCGATCGAAATCGCCTTGGTTGCCAACATAAAAGGTGTCTGCTTGGCTGTTTTCTATTAAATCCCTCAAAACCAGCATTAACCTTGGTTTTATTTCGTTTGGTGTTATTCTGTGCCCGAAAAAGGTAACCGTCATTTCCGTTTCCCCCTAAATAAAAAAGCGCGCAACCGAAGTCACGCACTGAAAAACGCAAACCCCAATTGTCGCCAAACAATTCAAAAGTAAGCTCAAGGATATAATAAATCCTACACAATACAAATGAAGGAATTTGCATTTTTACCAAATTCATCATTCATATTGTGTGCAAAGAAAAAAGGTATAATTCCTGCAAGAAATTACCTTTGGCTTACTTGTTAAAATTGCTTGGCAGAAGCATTATACCAAACCTTTGTGATTTTTACAACCAAAAATCTTTCTTGCAATAAATTATAGTTTATTGGGGTTGTTCGTAGGGGACGATGCCCACATCGTCCCGTTTGGTTTCTGCAAATTCTGGCGGGACGATGTGGGCATCGTCCCCTACAAAATGTCAATTTAATTAGTGCGCTAAACTATAATTTATATATGTTCACACCATCGTGGTATCATGTTGCAATTTTGAATAATAAACCCTTGCAAAATTCGCTTTAAAGTGTTAAAATATATTTGTATAATTATCAGGAAGGAATTTTAAAATGCCTATTACCGAAATTTTGCAAAAAAATGCGGATTTTTACCCCGAGGACATAAGCCTTGTGGAAATAAATCCAAAAAACGAAAATAACCGCCGTCTTACCTGGCAGGAATATTCCCTTATAGAGGCCAACCCCAACGATGCCTACCGCAAGGAAATTACCTGGGGCGAGTTTAACAAGAAGGCTAACCGCTTTGCAAACCTTTTGCTCTCCCGCGGAATTAAAAAGGGGGACAAGGTTGCCATTCTTTTAATGAACTGCATTGAGTGGCTGCCCATATATTTCGGTGTGCTTAAAACAGGCGCGTTGGCAGTACCTCTTAACTACCGTTACGCTTCGGATGAGATTAAATACTGTCTTGAGCTTGCCGATGCCGATGTAATAATTTTCGGACCGGAATTTACAGGCCGTGTCGAACAGATTGTGGGCAGGGTGCCGAGAATAAAAATGTGGCTTTATTTAGGTGAGGATTGCCCCACCTTTGCCGAAAGCTATGACAGCTTAGTGTCCTACTGCTCATCAAAAAGCCCCCAAATCAAGCTTACTGATGAGGACGATGCCGCGATTTACTTTTCCTCGGGAACAACAGGCTTCCCCAAGGCTATTATACATAAACACAGAAGCCTTGTTCACTCGGCAATGACCGAGCAGAACCACCATTCACAAACCAAGGAGGATGTTTTCCTCTGCATACCGCCCCTTTACCACACAGGCGCTAAAATGCATTGGTTCGGCAGCTTCCTTGTGGGCGGTAAGGCGGTAATCCTTAAGGGTATTAACCCCGAATGGATTTTGCGCGCCGTTTCGGAGGAAAAATGCTCTATCGTCTGGCTGTTGGTGCCGTGGGCACAGGATATTCTTGACGCAATTGAGCGCGGCGATATAAAGCTTCAGGATTACGACCTTTCTCAGTGGAGACTTATGCACATCGGCGCACAGCCTGTGCCGCCCAGCCTTATAAAAAGGTGGAAGCAGTATTTCCCCACCCATTCCTACGATACAAACTACGGTCTTTCGGAGTCTATCGGTCCCGGCTGTGTTCACCTTGGAGTGGAAAACGAGCACAAGGTTGGCGCAATCGGTAAGGCAGGCTTCGGCTGGGAGACAAAAATCGTTGACGAAAACGGCAATACCGTTGCCCGCGGCGAGGTGGGCGAGCTTGCCGTTAGAGGTCCCGGTGTTATGACCGCCTATTACAAGGACGAAAAGGCAACAAACGAGGTTTTGCGTGACGGTTGGCTCTTTACAGGCGATATGGCATCCGAGGATGAGGACGGCTTTATTTTCCTTGTTGACCGCAAAAAGGATGTTATCATTTCAGGCGGCGAAAATCTTTACCCCGTTCAGATTGAGGATTTCTTAAGAAAGCACGAAAAAATAAGCGATGTTGCGGTAATCGGTCTGCCCGATGCGCGCTTAGGAGAAATTGCAACGGCTATTATTCAGGCAAAGGAGGGGCTTACCCTCACCGAAGCTGAGATAGAGGAATTTTGCCTTGAATTGCCAAGATATAAGCGGCCGCGCAAAATTATTTTTGCCGAGGTACCGCGCAACCCCACAGGAAAAATTGAAAAGCCCAAGCTTCGCCGTATCTACTGCGGTGACAGCGTGGTCGCCCAACAAAACGAGATAAAATAAAAAGCGAGGATACATAAAATGAAAAAGTTATTACTCGGCAATGCCGCTGTTGCCAGAGGTGCTTTTGAAGCAGGCGTTAATGTTGTTGCTTCCTATCCCGGTACACCCAGCACCGAAATCACAGAGGAAATTGCAAAATTTAACGAGGTTTATTCCGAATGGTCTCCCAACGAAAAGGTTGCGGCAGAGGTAGCGATTGGCGCTTCAATAGCAGGCGGCAGGGCTATGAGCTGTATGAAGCATGTAGGTCTTAATGTTATGGCGGACCCCGTTTTCACCGTAAGCTACACAGGTGTAAACGGCGGCTTGGTTTTCTGCGTTGCAGATGATCCGGGTATGCACTCCTCCCAAAACGAGCAGGATTCAAGGCATTACGCAAGGGCTTCTAAAATTATGATGCTGGAGCCTGCCGATTCTGCCGAGTGCAAGGAATTCACAAAGCTCGCCTTCTCTCTTTCGGAGGAATATGACACACCCGTTTTCATCCGTCTTTCCACCCGCGTTTCACACTCACAGAGCCTTGTTGAGCTGTGCGACAGGGAGGATGTACCCGTTAAGCCCTACGAAAAAAATATCGGCAAATATGTTATGATGCCTGCAAACGCAGTTAAGCGTCATGTAACGGTTGAGGAAAGAATTGAGGCTTTAAAGGCTTATGCCGAAACAAGCCCACTCAACACAACCGAAAACAACGGCAGCCGTATCGGTGTTATCACCGCAGGCATTGCCTATGCCTATGCTAAGGAAGCCTTGGGCGACAAGGTTGATTTTCTAAAGCTCGGCACGGTTTATCCTCTGCCCGATAATAAGCTTAAGAAATTTGCCGCCGCTTATGACAAGGTTTTCGTTATTGAGGAGCTTGACCCTGTAATCGAGGACTACTGCAAGGCTTTAGGCATTACCAATATTATCGGTAAGGAGGTATTCACCCTTTTGGGCGAGTACACCCCAAATATGATTAAAAAGGCGGTTTTGGGCGAGGCTTCGCCTGAGATTAACCGCCCGACAGAGGCTATCCCCGTAAGACCGCCCGTTATGTGCGCAGGCTGTCCCCACAGAGGTACCTTCTATGTGCTTAAAAAGCTGGGGCTTGTGGTTTCGGGCGATATCGGCTGTTATACCCTCGGCGCCGCCGCACCCTTGGCTTCGGTTGACACCACAATTTGTATGGGCGCTTCGGTAAGCGCAGCGCTCGGTATGGCAAAGGCACAGGGAGCAGAATTTAACAAAAAGTTAGTTTCTGTTATAGGCGACTCTACCTTTATGCACTCAGGAATTACAGGTCTTGTTGATATTGTCTACAACAAGGGCAACAACACCGTTATAATTCTTGATAACTCAATTACGGGTATGACAGGTCATCAGAATAATCCCACCACGGGCTACACCATAAAGGGCGAGGAAACCAAGCAGGTTAATCTTATTGCCCTTTGCAAGGCGGTTGGTGTGGAGCATGTGATTGTTGCCGACCCCTTTGATGTTAAGGAATTTGAGCGTGTTGTAAAGGAAGAAACCAACCGCGAGGAGCCTTCGGTTATCATTGCACAGCGTCCCTGCGCATTGCTTAAGAGTGTTAAGTACACCGGTCACTGCACCGTTACCGAAAACTGCAAGAACTGCAAAATGTGTATGAAGCTGGGCTGTCCTGCAATCTCGGTTAAGGATGATACTGTGGTTATTGACAGTACACAGTGCAACGGCTGCGGTCTTTGCATAAATGTTTGTCCCTTTAAGGCGATTGTAAAGGAGGATAACTGATATGAGCAAAAATATTATGATTGTCGGCGTTGGCGGTCAGGGCACCCTCCTTGCAAGCCGTGTTCTCGGTAACACCGTTATAAACGAGGGCTACGATGTTAAAATTTCAGAGGTTCACGGTATGAGCCAGCGCGGAGGAAGCGTTATCACCTATGTTAAATACGGTGAAAAGGTTTATTCCCCCATCGTTGACGAGGGCGAGGCGGATGTGATTTTGGCATTCGAGCTGCTTGAAGCCTACCGCGCGTTGCCTTTTCTTAAAAAGGGCGGTAAAATAATCGTCAACTCTCAGCAGATAAACCCAATGCCTGTAATCACAGGTGCGGCAAGCTACCCCGAAAATATCATCGAAAAGCTGAGCGCTGTGGCAGATGTCTCCGAGCTTGACGCCCTTTCCTTAGCTAAAGAGGCAGGAAATATAAAGGCTGTCAATATCGTGCTTATCGGTGTTATGGCAAGTAAAAGCGATATTCCTTACGAAAAATGGGTGGATACCATTAAGCAAACCGTTCCGCCGAAATTTCTTGAAATCAATCTTAAAGCCTTTGACTTAGGATATAATTATTAAAATAAGGAGTGACCCCTCATGAGCAAAATGTGGCAACCCGAATACGAAGCCATGCCGAGAGAACAGCTTAAAAAGCTTCAAAGCGAAAGACTTGTAGCTCAGGTTAAAAGAATGTACGAAAATGTGGAGCTTTTCAGAAAGCGAATGGACGAAAAGGGCCTGAAGCCCGATGACATCAAGGGTGTTGAGGACCTTCACAGGCTTCCCTTTTCCTACAAGCAGGATTTAAGAGATTACTACCCCTACGGTCTTTTTGCCGTTCCGATGAGCGATATCCGCCGCGTGCATGCGTCATCGGGCACAACAGGCAAGCAGATAGTTGTGGGCTACACCGATAATGACCTTTCATTTTGGGCAGATTGCTTTGCAAGAATGTTGATTGCCACAGGTAATGACGAAAATTCCTTTGTTCAGGTTTCCTACGGCTTAGGTCTTTTCACAGGCGGCTTCGGCGCGCATGACGGCGCCGTGAGAATAGGCGCTACCGCAATCCCGATTTCGGCAGGTAACACCCAGCGCCAAATCCAGACTATGATTGATTTCGGCGCAACGGTGCTTTGCTGTACCCCGTCTTATGCCCTTTACCTTGGCGAGACCATCGAGGAAATGGGGCTTAAGGATAAGCTCAAGCTCAAGGCAGGTATTTTCGGAGCAGAGCCCTGGACCGAGGAAATGCGCAAGCAGATTGAGGAAAAATTAGGGCTTAAGGCTTATGATATTTACGGTCTTTCCGAAATTATGGGCCCCGGTGTTTCCTACGAATGTGAATATCAGTGCGGTATGCATGTCTGTGAGGACCATTTCATCCCCGAAATCATCGACCCCGACACAGGCGAGGTTTTGCCCGAGGGCGCGCAGGGTGAGCTTGTTTTCACCACCATTACCAAGGAGGGCTTCCCCCTCATAAGATACCGCACAAGAGACATCTGCTCCCTTAATTATGAGCAGTGCAAATGCGGCAGAACCCATGTGAGAATGAACAAGCCGCAGGGCAGAACAGACGATATGCTCATTATTCGCGGCGTAAATGTATTCCCCTCCCAGATTGAGGAGGTTTTGCTCAGCGTTGGCGGAAGCATTACACCTAACTACCAGATAGTTGTTGACCGTATGAATAACACCGACACCTTTGAGGTTAATGTTGAAATGAGCGAAAACCTTTTCTCGGACGGTGTAAAGGGTATCGAAAAAATCGAAAAGCTTATCACCGAAAAGCTGAGAAGTATGTTAGGTATTGCGCCCAAGGTAAACCTTGTCAACCCCAAATCCATTGAACGCAGCGAGGGCAAGGCAAAACGCGTTATTGACAAGCGTAAATTACACTAAGGAGGAAACCTTATGTTTATTAAACAGCTTTCTATATTTGTTGAAAACAAGGCAGGCAGACTTCATTCTATTATGGATGCTTTGGCAGACAAGGGCATTAATATAAGCGCCCTTTCCATTGCCGATACCACCGATTTCGGTATTTTGCGCGTTATCGTGAGCGATGCCGATGCCGCACGCGAGATTTTAAAGGCGGAGGGTGTTATTTCCAAAATAACCGAGGTTATCGCAGTTTATATTGATGACCGCGCAGGCGGACTTGTTGCTGTGCTTGACCACCTTTCGGATGCACAGATCGGCATCGAATATACCTATGCTTTCCTTGGCAGAACCGAGGGTAAAGCCCTTATGGTATTAAAGGCGGACGATATGGCAAAGGCAGCCGCTTTACTTGAGGAAAAGGGCATAAAGCTTGCAGGAGAAACAGATATTTAATAAAAGAATTAAAGCGGCTGTAAAAAACTCAATTATAGTTTATTGGGATTATTTGTAGGGACAGGTGTCCTCGACTGTCCGCAAAATTCATCGTAACTAACGGGCGTTCGGGGACGCATGCCCCTACGATATATCATTTTGATTTGTTTATCAAACTATATTTTACATCTCAAATCAGATTATAAAAGGGCAAAAGTGCGTAAGAAGTTTGTATTTTTCACTTCTTACGCACTTTATTATTTTAACTTGCCTTATTTTATTGTTTTTTAGAGTGTTGAGTTTTTTACAGCCTTTTTTATATTTTAAAATCACATTATATTGCCGCAGAGCTGCTTTGCATATTTGAATAAATAATGCAAAAGCCGAACTGAGAAGCGCTGTTGGGAACAAAAAGGGTTTCGCACCTTTCCGTAAGACCGACACCGTCATGCGAGGAAACCGAAACATCGGTTATTACGGTATAGCTGCCGTCAGGATTTTCTGCCACAGAATTAATCGTGTGGCTATACACCGAATATCCGCGGGGCATAATGTAAACATATCCCTCTTTTTGGGGAGCGTCCGCATTTATTGCAGAAAAGTCCGCATCCTCTATCCCGTACATATTAAAGATATAATCCGAAACGATTGCCTGATTTATAAAGGAGCTGTTTTCATCCTCGCGCATATCAAGCAAGGCTATAACCGAGGAATTAACCACACCCTCAACCGTTTCAAAATCACTGCCGTAGACAAAATTGTGATTAAGCATATTAAGAAAGCGAGCCTGCAAAACCTTTTGCGAATGTGAACTGCCGTTTGCGGAATTTGCAACCGTGACAACGGCACTGTCAGGCACACTGTCAACCGAAGGGGTGGCGGGCGCTGTACGGAAAAATGCTAAAGAAACGGCAACAACCGCAAGCATAACTGCTGTTACACCAAAAACAGTCCTTTTCATTCATACTGCCCCTTTCGTTATTTCTACTAAAATATTATACAATAAAGCTCTTAAAAATAGCAGATACAATTCGGTTACAAATTGTATCAGAAATGTTACCGTTTCGGTTTGTGAAGGAACGAAAAAATTACAAAATGTAATTTTTTTGGTGACCTTTACCAACACTTTTCGACTTTAAAGTGCCTTTTATGCGTTTTAAACAGTTTAAAAAGTAAAAAATAAAAAAATTTGTTGTATTTGATAGCGAGATGTGTTATAATGTTTTTCATAAAGCTTAAACGCGTAAGGAGTGTATTATTTTGAAACAGTATCTTGAAAATTTTGTGCGTAATATTGCAATATTAGGTCACGGTGGCTCGGGAAAGACCACTCTGGCTGATGCTATACTTTATTGTGCAGGCGCTATTGACAGAATCGGCAAAACGGGTGACAGCACAACCGTTCTCGACTTTGACCCCGAGGAGAAAAAGCGCAAGGTTTCGGTTTCCACCGCGGTTTATGCCCTTGAGGTTTCCGATAAAAAGCTTAACATTATTGATGCCCCCGGCTTGTTTGACTTTGCAGGCGGTGTTTACGAGGCGCTCACCGCGGCAGACAGCGCACTTATTGCCATTTCGGGTAAATCGGGCCTCACGGTTGGCGCAAAGCAGGCTTATGAAAAGGCTCGCGCCCTTAACAAGAGCGTTGCATTTTTCGTTGGTAAGCTTGATTCCACCCACGCGCATTTTTACAGGGTTTTATCGGCTTTGGTTGCAAATTACGGTGCGGTAATCTGTCCCGTAACGGTACCTTACATTGAAAATGACGAGCTTAAGTGCTACATAAATCTTATCGAAAACAAGGCATATTCCTGCTCGGGCACCGAAATCAAGGAGCTGAGAATGCCTGTCAGCTCAGAGCTTGACGATATGCGCAGTATGCTGCTTGAGGCAGTTGCTTCCACCGATGAGGAGCTGATGGAAAAATATTTCGGCGGCGAGGAATTCACCCCCGAGGAAATTATTTCAGGTCTTGCCACAGGCGTGAAAAACGGCGACATCTGCCCTGTTTATTGCGGTGTTCAGCAAACAGGCGATGCCGTTGGTATGATGCTTGACAATCTTTTGAAAATTATGCCCACTGCGGCAGACAGCAAATATAAAACGGCGGACGGCAACGAGGTCAGCTTTGATTCCTCGGGTAACACTGCCATTACAATATTCAAAACCATTGCCGACCCGTTTGTCGGAAAGCTTTCCTATTTCAAGGTGCTTTCGGGCAAGATAAGCCCAGACAGCAGGCTCATTAATGCCCGCACGGGTGATGAGGAGCGCATTTCAAAGGTAATGTGGCTCAAGGGCGGCAAGCAGGAGGATGCGGACAGCATTGCCGCAGGTGATATAGGTGCCGTTGCAAAGCTTGGCAATGTGCTTACAGGTGACACACTCTCATTAAAGGGCGATGTCAAGGCGGCAGAAATTGCCTTCCCTGCACCCAATCTTTCGGTTGCGGTTTACCCCAAGGCAAAGGGCGATGAGGAAAAAATCACCGCCGCATTTAACCGTATGATGGAGGAGGACCGCACCATCTCGGTTTATATGAACAACGAAACCCACGAGCAGATACTTGAGGCTTTGGGTGAACAGCATATTGATGTTATAATCTCCCGCCTTAAAACCAAGTTCGGCGCCGAGGTTGAGCTTAAAAAGCCCAAGATTGCCTACCGCGAAACCATCCGCAAATCGGTTAAGGTTCAAGGCAGACACAAGAAGCAGTCGGGCGGTCACGGTCAGTTCGGTGATGTGTGGATAAGATTTGAGCCCTGCGAGAGTGAGGAGCTTGTATTTGAGGATGAGATTTTCGGCGGCTCTGTACCTAAAAATTTCTTCCCCGCAGTTGAAAAGGGCTTGCGTGAATGTACCGCCAAGGGTGTGCTTGCAGGCTATCCCGTGGTAGGTGTCAAGGCTGTCTTGGTGGACGGCTCCTACCATCCGGTTGACTCCTCCGAAATGTCCTTTAAAATGGCGGCCGCAATCGCATTCAAGGAGGGTATTCCCCAGACCTCACCCGTTCTGCTTGAGCCAATCGGCACCCTTAAGGTGCTTGTTCCCGATGAAATGCTCGGCGATGTGATAGGCGATATAAACAAGCGCCGCGGCAGAATTATAGGTATGAATCCGGCAGAAAACAAGCTGCAGGAAATCATCGGCGAGGTTCCAATGAGCGAGATGTCAGATTTCTCGACCGCAATGCGCTCCATAACACAGGGCACTGCTGTCTTCAGCTTAGAGCTTGCAAGATATGAGGAGGTTCCCCAGAATATCGCTCAAAAAATCATTGAAGCGGCAAAGGCATAAAAGATTAAGCTAAAATCTCTAAAAGCCCCAAATAAACAGACCTGCCCCACCGAGGAAAATCCTCAGTGGGGCAGCCCTTTTCTCCACTGCTTGCCAAGTCGGCTTGAGTGACAACCAAAAAAATTTTGCGCTTATATCTCCTTTTCCCTATTCAAACATTTAATATAACTCAACAAAAACATTATAATTCCGTTACGGAATTATGTCAAGTGTTTTTTCGTTTATACTTCTATTGTGGAATTATAAACGGAGTGATACTTATGAAAACAAGAAAACACATTTACGGAAACTGCAATATGGTTGGTAAAAATATCGAGCGCCTCCGTAAGGAAAGAGGAATTAAACAAAAGGATTTTATAGCCCAAATGCAGTCTCACGGCTGTGATATTAATCCGACAAGCTATTCAAAGCTTGAAGGGCAGGTGCGGCTTGCTTCGGACAAGGAAATATATGTCATTTCTAAAATATTAAAGCTTCCGATGGAGGCATTATTTGAAAGCACCGACTAATGATACATATATACCTTGTAGCAAAATATCGTAAAATCAAAGGGGAGGCGAAACGCCTCCTCTACAAATTATAGTTTAGCGGGGTGTTAATTGACAGCACAAACCCTTTAGGCAAGGGAGGCATTAGATGCTACTATCCGTTCAGACACATAAACTATAATTCGAATAATGCGTTTGCTGAAATTAAAGCGACAAAAAAGGCGGCCGTAACGGTCGCCTTTAATACATCTCCAATTAATAATTCTCTTTTCTAACCTCGAAAAAGCTCTGGGGATGTGCGCAAACGGGGCAGATCTGCGGAGCCTTTTTACCCATTACAAGGTGACCGCAGTTGCGGCATTCCCACATCGTCTGCTCTGCCTTTTCGAAAACCTGCTGCATCTCAACATTGTTAAGAAGCTTGCGGTATCTTTCCTCGTGGCTTTTTTCAATAGCGGCAACCATACGGAATTTTGCGGCAAGCTCGGTAAAGCCCTCCTCCTCAGCGTCCTTGGCAAAGCCGGCGTACATATCGGTCCACTCATAGTTTTCGCCTGCGGCGGCGGCAGCAAGATTAGCGGCGGTATCGCCCAAAGCACCCAAAGCCTTGAACCACATTTTTGCGTGTTCCTTTTCGTTGTTTGCGGTATCAAGGAATATTGCGGCTATCTGCTCGAAGCCTTCCTTTTTTGCAACCGATGCAAAGTAGGTGTACTTGTTTCTGGCTTCACTTTCGCCCGAAAATGCCGCCATAAGATTTTTTTCTGTTTTTGTTCCTTTTAATTCCATTAAAAATCACCTCAAAATAAAATATAATTAACACAAATTTGTGTTATTTCAAAAATCCGTTTACAATCTGCTCCTCTGCTTCCTGCTCGGTAAGTCCCAGCGTCATAAGCTTTATAAGCTGCTCACCTGCAATTTTACCGATTGCCGCTTCGTGAATAAGGGAAGCGTCTATGTGATTTGCAGTAATTTCCGGCACTGCAGACACATGGGCATTATCCATAATAATCGCATCACATTCGGTGTGTCCATTACAGATATTATTACCATTAATTTTAGAAATAAATAGCTGATACGAATTTTCTTTTGCAACCGAGCGCGAAATAACATTTGCGCTTGAGTTTTCGCCGTCCAAATCAACCGTGAAATCGGTTTCGGCGCGCTGAGAGCCGTGTGTCATAAGCTTTTCCTTGATAACAAGGGTGGCATTATCGGCAAGGCGGGCTTTGGTCACCCTTTTTGTCGAATCAATACCCTCAATCTGTGTGGTTTCCATTTCCATATAGCCGCCCTCGGCAATGTTTACAACGGTGGTGGGGTTCATATTGCGTTCTCCGTTGCCGTCACCGCCGCCGAAATGCTTTTCAACATAACGCACCCTTGCGTTTTTGCCCACGAAAAAGCTATGAATACCATCGTGTCGGGACTCGCCGTCACCGCAGTTATGAATACCACAGCCTGCAACAATCTCAACATCGGCATTTTCGCCTATAATAAAATCGTTATAAACATTCTCTGTAAGTCCCGACTCGCTTATTATAACGGGGATATGCACCTTTTCACCCTTTGTGCCGGGCTTTATAATAATATCTATTCCGCTTTTATCGGTTTTAGTTTTAATATCTATATTTTCGGTAACGCGGCGGTCGGTAAGACCGCTGTTGGCGCGTATATTATACGCACCCTCGGGTGTACCGTCCATATCAGCAATAATTTTTAACAGTTCAAGCTCTGTGCTGTTCATACCTACACCTCCGCCGAAGCCGCAAGCGCCTTGCAGCCCCTATCGGCAGTTCCTAAAAGGTCGGGTAAAATTTCCTCTTTTGTGCCGATGCTTTTAATATTCCCTGCCGACACAACCACAATCCTGTCGGCAATGTTAAGTATTCTTTCCTGATGGGAAATAATTATAATCGAGCCGCCCAAAGTGCTGTGCATTTTTTCAAACACCTTGATAAGGCTGTTAAAGCTCCACAAATCAATTCCGGCTTCAGGCTCGTCAAAAATCGAAACCTTGGTTGACCTTGCAAGCACTGTCGCAATTTCAATCCTCTTAAGCTCGCCGCCCGAAAGGGATGCGTTGACCTCGCGGTTTATATAATCCCTTGCGCAAAGTCCCACCTGTGAAAGATAGTCGCAAGCCTCGGTTATACCGATTTTTTTACCTGCCGCAAGGCTTATGAGGTCGTGCACGGTGATACCCTTAAACCGTACCGGTTGCTGAAAAGCAAAGCTTATGCCGCGTTTTGCCCTGTCGGTCACAGAAAGCTCGGTTATATCCTCACCGTCAAGCAAAATTTGTCCCGATGTGGGTTTTATGATACCCGAAATTATTTTTGCCAGGGTGGATTTTCCGCCGCCGTTAGGGCCGGTGATAACCACAAAGCCCGTATCAATTTTGAGATTTATATTTTTCAAAATTTCCTTTGTGCCGTCATCATTTTCCGCACTAAAGCAAATATTTTTCAACTCCAACATTTTTAATCCGCCTTTTCTTTTGTACTAATGCCAAGTTTTTACCCCGATGGGAAGTTTAGCTGTAATTACAGCCCTTTAGTCCGCCTTTACATTGTAATGAATAATGAAGGATGAAAAATGAATAATTAATGTGTCGGCGGTGCCGACATTATATATCGTGCCGAAGGCACACCTTACCTATTCACTTTTCACTATTATCTTTTATCTTACATACTATAATACCCATTTTTCTTCCAAAAATCAACAGTTTATTGCGGCAATAAAAAATAATAATATATTTGTAGTAGCTTTTTTTAATAAAATATAGTACAATGTAAAAATAAAAGAAAATTTTTCCGAAAGGAAGCGTTTTTATGAAAAATAAAAAACTGATTATAATAGGTATAGTTATTGCAGTTATCGTGGTGCTTATCGGCTCACTTATCGGTTCTTATAACAATTTCGTTGAAAGAAGCGAAAGGGTGACCGCCGCAAGCGCAGAAATTTCTACCCAGCTTCAAAGAAGGGCAGACCTAATTCCCAACTTTGTCGCAACCGTTAAGGGCTATTCCGATTACGAGCAGGAAACCTTTACCGCTGTTACCGAGGCACGAAACGCAGTTGCCAATGCCGATTCTGTGGGTGAACAGGCGGCGGCTTCCCAGAGGCTTGACAGTGCGATTGACATTTGGGTAAACGCTGTGACCGAGGCTTATCCCGAGCTTAAGGCAAGCGAGCAGTATATCGGTTTGCAGGATGAGCTTACAGGCACCGAAAACCGCATCGCACAAGCACGCAGGGATTACAACGAAAGAGCAAAGGAATTTAATGTTTCGATAAAGAAATTCCCACGCAATCTCCTTGCAGGTATTTTCGGCTTTGAGGCTTACGAATATTTTGAAGCAGACAGTGATGCCCAGGATGTACCGCAGGTAAGCTTTAACTGATTATGAAAAGAAAAATATTAATTGCGGTAATTTCTCTTTTCCTTGTATTGCTTTGCGGCTGTGAGGAAAGCAGTTCCTTTCCGGAGCCTACCGAATATTTCTTTGTCAACGATTTTGCCGAGGTTTTAACCGACACACACGAAGCGGAAATCGTTTCCAAAGCAGCCGCTTTGGAACAAAAAACCACCGCGCAGGTTGTTGTGGTTACAATCGAAAGCCTTGACGGGCAGGAGCCTGCCGACTATGCTCTGCAATTAGGCAGAGAATGGGGTGTGGGAGACGAGGAAAAGGATAACGGAATTGTGATTTTGTTGTCCGAAAGTGACCGTGAAATATATATCGCTGTGGGTTACGGCTTAGAGGGCGCCCTGCCCGACAGCAAAACCGGCAGAATTATCGACCATTACGGGCTTTCCCTTTTACAGCAGGACGATTTTTCGTCAGGAATTACTGCCATCACAAACGCACTCATAAACGAGGTTTATATTGAATACGGTTTAGAGCCTGAAACCGGCTATGTTTCGATTGATTATATTTCCGATGCTGAATCTGTCTCCGAGGGGTACAGCGGCAGGGTTGCTCTTTCCTGGGTAATACTTTTAATAATTTTGATTGTATTTTCATTATTGACAAACAGACACGGACGCGGCGGATTTTTCTTTTTCGGCGGTCCGGGAGGCTTTGGCTCAGGCGGCTTTGGTGGCTCGTCAGGCAGCTTCGGCGGTTTTTCGGGCGGTGGCGGCTCCTTCGGAGGCGGCGGCGCCGGCAGAAAGTTTTAATATTTATTGCAGGGTAGAGCAATACCCACCCTGCATATTTTTTATGATATTTCCACGAACGGAGAGCATAAATGTCTAACGAGTTTAATCACAAGGATTACGGTGAATATTTCAAAAACCTTGAAAAACAGCTTGATAAGAGGGAAAATCCCTCCCCTGCCGAACAAAAGCCGCAGGCTCAAACCACCCAAAAACGCGGTGTTTACAAGGTTATAAGATTGCGAAAATCAGTTCTTGCAATAATGCTGGGGCTGGTTATTATAATAACCTCGGCAGCTGTGGCTTCAGGCTTTAAGGGCAAGGCAGAAAAGCAGGAAAATGGCTCCGAAAAAGGTGGCGCAGAGACTACCGACAAAAATGAGGACAGGGTTCCCGAAATCCATTTCACCTTTCCAAGCGGTGAAACCCCCGATATTTTAAGCACTAACGATGCCAAATGCGCTATAATTGTTAATTCCAACAACAATACCGTTGTTGCGGCGAGAAATCCCCACCAAAGGGCATATCCGGCATCAACCACCAAGATAATGACACTGCTTGTAGCGGCTGAAACCCTTACCGACCTTAACGATACCTTTACCATGACCTACGAAATTACCGATCCGTTATATGTTGCGGAGGCTTCGGTTGCAGGCTTTCTGGACGGTGAGGAGGTCAGCATTAACGACCTGCTTTACGGAACGATTCTGCCCTCGGGCGCAGATGCGGCAATGGGGATTGCAATAAAGCTTGCAGGCAGTGAAAAGGCATTTGTTAAGCTTATGAATAAAAGGGTTGAGGAATTGGGGCTTGAAAACACCTGTTTTGATAATGTCACGGGGCTTCATTCTGAAAACAACTATTCCTCCGCCTATGATATGGCGGTAATTCTCAGGGCGGCGATGGAAAATCCCCTTTGCCGACAGGTGCTTTCATCCTATCAGCACACCACCGCCCAAACACCCCAAAATCCGAACGGTATTCTGCTTTCAAGCACACTTTTCAGTTATATGTACGGCACAGAGCCCGAAACCGCCACCATTTTGGGCGGTAAAACCGGCTTTGTGAATGAATCGGGCTATTGCATTGCTTCCTTTGGCAAGGCAAACTCAAGCGGCACCGAATATATTGTTGTGACCTTGGCAAATTCAGCGCGTTGGCCCGCTTTTTACGGTCAGATTGACCTTTACAAAAGCTTTGCTTCCTGAATTTGAATTTCGGTATCTAAAAGAATAAATGTAGGGACAGGCATCCCCGACTGTCCGTAAAACACATCTGAATCAACGGACAGTCGGGGACGTCTGTCCCTACTGTAATTTTTTCATTTTTAAAATTTTACATTTTTTCTGCCGAAATGACCGTCAGGTTCAGGTCATCAGCCTTGAATTTGATTCTATACCCCGAAAATTCAAAGGAATATATGCGCTCGCTGTCCCGTTGGTAGCCGGGACGGGGGTCATTTTCAAGTATTTTCCTGAGAGGCAGGAGAATTTCTTGCGGCAAGCCTTGCTCGGCTCCCCCTTCAAAGACCACCTGCAGTGAATTTTCCATTACAGCCTGCGAAAAACCGCCAACCGCGTCAGGGTGGCTGTCGGTATAAGCAATATAAGGCTTTATATCATATATCGGAGTGCCGTCCAGAAGGTCGGCTCCCGAAACCACAATAACCGTACCCTCGGGTGTGCCGTGGATAATGTCCTCAATTTTGACCGAGGAAAGCCCAATCGGATTTGGTCTGAAGGGCGAACGGGTGGCAAACACACCCATACGGCGGTTGCCGCCAAGCCTTGGAGGGCGCACTGTGGGCGACCAGGCTTCTGACACAGCCTCGGAAAATTTCCACAAAAGCCATAAATGCGAAAAACCCTCAAGTCCGCGCAGGGCCTCAGGGTTGCGGTATTCCGGTTCAAATACGATTTTTCCTTTAAGCTCGGGTATTATACCGCTTTGACGGGGTATTCCGAACTTGGTGGGAAAATCGGTTTTTATTTTTGCAATTATGTTAAGTGTTATACTGTCTTTCATTTTTACCTTTTCTAATCGGGTTTTCTTTCTTTTGGGCTGTTCCATTTTCCCCAAAAAACACGAGTGTCCCGCGCTGCCGTAATGTGCTTAAGATAACCTAGCGTAAGCCAGGTGGGTACCGGCCGTACGGCTTCGCGCTCCCTTCTTCCGAACTCGGCACCGCCGCGGGAGGTCTGCAAGCCCGCCGTACGAGCTGTGGTCCCTTTTAAAAAGGTTGTAGGGTTATATAAGTCACGGTCCGCGAACAGCGCAGGACAAAAATTTTGATATTTATTTATATTATTTGTCTTCTATCTCAAAAAAATCCTGAAGGCGGTTAATAAATGCATCAGCAACGGTTTCATACTCATCGTCATCCTCGATTTCGCAGTAATACTCCTCGCCGTCCTCTTCCTCAACCTTAACGATTACAAGCTCGCCGCTGTCCTCAAGCATTTTTTGAGGATCGTCAAAGGTGGGAAGCATTGCAAGGTATCTGCCGGTGTCGGTTTCGATAGCATCAAGCACCTCGAAGGTGTACTCCTTGCCCTCATCATCTGTAAGTGTAATTAAATCGGGGTCATAATCCTTTTTGATTTCTTCGCTCATAACTATACTCCTAAAATTTTTATATCATTATTTTAATACTAAATTGCCCGCAAGTCAATGGTTAATACTGTTTATCGGATTATTTTTTTGCTTGACATATACCTTAAAAAATAGTATGATTAATTTGTAAAAGCGATAAGGGAAAATAAGTAGCTCGGTTTTAAGTGTCAAGAGAGTGGATGGCCGGTGAAAATCCACCTTTAAAGCCCTGTGAAGCTCTTTCCTCAGCTGCGCCCGAAAGGGATTGCCGTCACCCTCGTTACGGGTTTTGAGTGCGGGATTTTCCCGAAATCGGGTGGTACCACGGATTTTTATTCGTCCTGAAATTTTTTCAGGGCGTTATTTTTTTAAAAAGGAGTTTTAATTATGAAATACGAAATACTCAAGCTTTTAGCCCGCAATGCGCGCTACACCACAGAAGAAATCGCAACAATGCTTGCAATAACCGAGGCGGAGGTCACCTCCTCCATAAAGGAGCTTGAAAAGGACGGACTGCTTCGCGGCTACAAGGCTTTGGTCGATTGGGACAAGCTGGACGGTGCTTATGTTTCGGCAATAATTGAGCTTAATGTTGTTCCCAAGGCAGGCTTGGGCTTTGAGGAGGTTGCCAAAAAGATTATGAAATACCCCGAGGTTGAGTCGGTTTACCTGATGTCGGGTGTTTATGACCTGAATGTTGTGGTAAAGGGCAAAACCCTTAAGGATATTGCGTGGTTTGTTGCAAAGGAGCTTGCCACCATTGACTCTGTGACCTCCACCACAACCCATTTCGTTATGCGCAGATACAAGGAAATGGATGTTGAGCTTGTGTCAATGGACGAGGATGACAGGGGGCAGCTCTGGATATGATAGATTATTCCAAGGTTTTGAACAAAACCGTAACCGAAATCAAGCCCTCGGGTATACGGAAATTTTTCGATATTGCCGCCACAATGGAGGGGGTAATTTCTCTCGGTGTGGGTGAGCCCGATTTCCAAACCCCCTGGCAGATTCGCAAGGCAGGTATTAATTCCCTGCAAAACGGCAAAACGAAATACACCTCAAACACAGGTCTTTATCCCCTTTTGTGCGAAATTTCAACCTATATGGAGCGCAAATTCGGTCTTAACTACTGCCCTGATAACGAAATTGTGGTTACCGTGGGCGGCAGTGAAGCCATTGATGCCTGCATCCGCGCCACAGTTTCACAGGGGGACGAGGTTATTATCCCCCAGCCGAGCTATGTCTGCTACGAGCCGATGACCCGTCTTGCAGGCGGCACGCCGGTGATTATAAACACAAAGGCAGAAAACGATTTCAAGGTCACTCCGCAGGAGCTTGAAGCCGCTATAACCGACCGCACAAAGCTTCTCATCCTGCCCTACCCCTGTAACCCGACAGGCGCTATAATGGAAAAAGAGGATATTGCCGCGCTTTACGAGGTGATAAAGGATACAAATATCCTTATCTTGTCGGACGAGATATATGCCGAGCTCACATTCGGAAAAAATCCGCACGCAGCCACCGCCTCGGTCGAGGGTATGCGCGAAAGAACCGTAACAATCAACGGCTTTTCAAAGGCATTTTCCATGACCGGTTGGCGCTTGGGCTTTGCGTGCGGACCAAAGGAAATAATGAGCCAGCTTCTTAAAATTCACCAATATGCCATTATGTGCGCACCCACAACCTCGCAGTATGCCGCAATAGAGGCGCTGAAAAACTGTGATGATGAGGTTGCGGTTATGCTTAAGGAATATAATATGCGCCGCAGAATGATGGTTGCAGGCTTTAATAAAATCGGACTTACCTGCCGTGAGCCGAAAGGCGCTTTTTATGCCTTTCCGTCCATCAAGGCTACCGGAATGAGCAGTGAGGAATTTTGCGAAAGATTGCTTTATTCCAAAAAGGTTGCGGTTGTTCCCGGTACCGCCTTCGGTGACAGCGGCGAGGGCTTTATCCGCGCGTCATACTGCTACTCGGTTGAGCACATAACCGAAGCCCTTAAACGAATGGGTGAATTTTTGAGTGAGCTTAAGGTGTGACAGGAGCCGAACCTGTCACACTAAATAAAATAACACGCGGCGGCAATTCGCTTTGCCGCCTCTGTAAGGGAGGCTAACACCCCGTATTCCTCGGGGCTATGAATTCTGTCCCCTGCAACACCGATAGAATCTATACAAGGAATACCGTGTACCGTGACCTCTGCCGCGTCAGAGCCGCCGAGGCTTTGCCTTGCGGTAAGTGTGGGCATACCGTTTTCGGCATAAATTTTGTTGAGCCGTTCAAGTAATTCAAAATTCCGTTCGCATTTTTCCATCATCGAACGGCTGGTTGTTTTGGTAAGACTGCACTCGGTGCCGGGTATGTAAGTCCTTTGGGCTACCTCTTTTATAAATTTATCTGCCCGTTCCCACTCCTCGTTGGTATTAAAGCGTATCTCGGCGGTAAAGGAGCAATGCTCCGGCACAGAGTTTGCCGCAGTTCCTCCGCTTATAAGTCCGCAATTGCAGGTGATGCCATCGGGGTCCTTAAAGCCTTCAAGAGCCAATATTTTATGTGCCGCTTCGGCTATTGCGCTTGCCCCCTCGGCACAACGGGAAGCGTGAATTGTTTTTCCGGTAATGTCAAAATTATATCTGCAAATACCCTTGCGCCACAAAACCGCAGTGTTGCCGCGCGTGCTTTCGCAGTTTAAGAATGCAATGGAATCCTCTGCTTTGCGGCAGATGTATTCTATTGTTTTTTTATTGCTGTAAATACTGCCGGCTTCCTCGTCACTTTGCAAAATCAGCCTCACAGGACGGGTATCAAAGCCGATTTTACCGAGCGCGGTCATAGCAAGCAGTGCCGCAACCGTTCCGCCCTTGCAATCGGTAACTCCCGGCCCGTAAATATACTTTTCATCAAGACGGACGGCAGGTGTTCCGAAGGAACCGACAGGATGCACCGTGTCAATATGCCCCGAAAGGGTTATCGGCTGATTGCAGGAATTTGGGTTCATTGTAATGCAAACGCAGTTGCCCGAAACCGGCTGTTCAAAAATTTCAACCTGCCAGCCGTTTTTTTGGGATTTCTCGGCAAAATATCTGCCAACCGCATCTACCCCTGCTTTACATTCTGTCGGGCTTTCGATGTTACACACATCCACCCAAACCTTTATAAACTCCTCCTCAAGGCTGTCGATAACCTCGCAAAGCTTATTAAAATCCTTCATTTCAAAGTCCCCTTATACAATCTGTATATTTACGCGCACAAGCCTCAATCGCCGCAAAATCATTTTGCGCCAAAAGACTGTGATTTACTATGCTTGACCCCACACCGATACCGCAGGCACCGCAATCGAAATATTCCTTCATATTATCACTGCCCACACCGCCCACAGCCAGAAAACGGATATGTGAAAGCGGTGCTTTGATGTCCTTAATATATTTTGCGCCGAAAATCCCCACGGGAAAAAGCTTCACAAAATCCGCACCGGCATTGTGTGCCGCAGAAACTTCTGTGGGGGTGAGAGCGCCGGGTATTGAAACCAAGCCCTCCTTCTTTGTCCTTGCGATAACGGCAGGATTTGTGTCGGGCGAAATAATAAATCTGCCGCCTGCCTTTTTGGTAAGCTCAACCTGATGCTCGGTAAGCACCGTGCCGGCACCTATTAACATTCTGCCATCAAAATGCTCGCAAAGCATTTGTATGTTTGAGGCAATTTCCTCATCAGGCGTATTACCGCAAGCATCGTATGTGCATTCCAAAAGACGGACGCCGCCCCTGTAAACCGCCTCCGCAAAGGGGATAAGCTTTTCGCGGGCAACACCCCTCACAATAACAATCAGCTTTTCCTTTAAAATACTGTCAATTGTCTGTTGCATAACCCTGCTCCTTATATGCTCCACAAATATTCCAAGCCCTTTCGGAGCAAAGCCGTCTCCTCGGGGTTGTTTTCATCTATGGCACTGCCGCCCTTAAGCCGTTCAAAGTAAAGCTCCAATGCCTCGGCTGTCGGCTCAATGCCGATATCCGAAAGACAGCAGGGCATACCGTACTTTCTCATCAGCGACAAAAGAAATTCATTGTTTTGGGTTTCGCCGTTAAAGAAATTCTGCAAAAGCAGTCCAATACCCACTATTTCACCGTGGAGATAACTGCGGCTTTGCTCGAAAAACATTGCGCGTGTACCCTCATAAAACTTGTGCGCCAAAGCACATTGATTGGAGCCTCTGGCAATTCCGCTTATAACACCCGTTGCGGCAATGTTGGTGAAGGTAATCTGCTCAACCGTGTCTGTGCACTTACCTTTCGCCATATCCTCTATGCATTTTTCGGTTTTGCTTACAAGCTCATCAAATGACCTTTTTGCAAGAACATAAGCCCAATCAAGCCCTAAGGGATATTCGCAGGTGCTTTCGTTAAACCGTTGCTTTATTTCAACAAACTTGGCAAGGGCATCAAACACACCCGAAAGCAACAGCCTTGTCGGCTGATGTACCAAAATTTCCGTATCAACCAGAACACCTGAAACCTCATAACCGAAATGGCGGCTTCCCACCGTTCTGCCGTCCGTTGTATAGCGCACGCTAAGCGGAGTGTATGCCGCACAGGTGGCAGAGGAGGTTGGAATGTTGATAACGGGAAGCTCTGCAAAATCGCCTGTAAGCTTGGCAAAATCCATTAAAACTCCGCCTCCGACACCTACAATCACATTAAACCCGTTTTTCCTTGCATAAGTCGCAAGCTCCGAGGCGCGCTCCTCGTTACAGGTGCCGCAATGCTCGGTTATTTCATATTTTTTGCAGACGGCGGCAACACTTTGCTCAATGTAGCTGCGTGTCAGCTCAAGGGCGGTTTTACCCCCGACAATAAGCGGAGAATTTCCCAGCCTTAAAATCTCCTCTCCGCAAGCTTTAAGAATACCCGGCTCCTGCAGATATCTGCCACAGCCAATTCTGAAGGATTTTTCTCTGACCGGCATAACAAGCACTCCCTTTAAAATTATTTTATTTTAATTTTAATGCTATATCCCCCGTAAATCAATAGGTTTTATTGACAAAAACTTTAGAAATATTGCTGTTTTGCATTTAAGCCTTCGGCAAAAACACAGTATGTGACGGCGAAGCAAAAAACAAATTATAGTTTAGCGCACTAATTAAATTGACATTTTGTAGGGGACGATGCCCACATCGTCCCGCCAGAATTTGCAGAAACCAAGCGGGACGATGTGGGTAGCGAAGCGGCTTTTTGGTAGTGAATGACAGTCCGGTGGACTGTCAGAGCCAAAAAGTGACCGAGCCGCAACGAGACCCATCGTCCCCTACTATAATTTATATGTGTTTACGCCATCGGGGTATCGTGTTGTAATTTTGCAGAATAAAAAGGCGGAATGACCGCGGGGGCACCCCGCTAAACTATAATTTAACACTCCCTAAATCGAGTAAAATGCGGTGATGGGTTGGAACGGAAAAGCTAAAAGCGGCAGTATGAAAAACTTATATATAATTTGATTGACTTTGCAGACAGTTTAAGGTAAAATATGATTAGATATGAATAAAATTTTGAGGGGTGTGGCTTGTGAAACCTGTTTATAAAAGGGTGTTGCTTAAGCTCAGCGGCGAGGTGCTTGCCGGCGAAAAAGGCTCAGGCATTGATTTTGATAAGGTATTAAGCGTCTGTGAAAGGATTAAAACCTGCGTGGAAATGGGCGTTCAGGTTGCAATCGTGGTTGGCGGCGGCAATTTCTGGCGCGGTCGTTCAAGCGGCAAGATGGACAGAACAAGGGCTGACCACATGGGAATGCTGGCAACCTCTATAAACTCTCTGGCTTTAGCCGATGCGCTTGAGCAGTTGGGTGTTACCGCAAGGGTGCAGACTGCTATCGAAATGCGCCAGATTGCAGAGCTTTATATCCGCAATAAGGCAGTAAGGCATCTCGAAAAGGGCAGAGTTGTGATTTTCGGCTGCGGAACGGGAAATCCCTTTTTCTCGACCGACACTGCGGCGGCATTGCGCGCGGCAGAAATCGGCGCAGATGTTATCTTTAAGGCAACCAATGTTGACGGTGTTTATGACAGCGACCCCAAGCTTAATCCCGACGCAAAGAAGTATGACACCCTTTCGCATCTTGAGGTGCTCAAGCAGGGACTTCATGTTATGGACAGCACCGCCGCTTCCCTTTGTATGGATAACGGTATTGAGATACTTGTGTTTAATCTTGAAAATCCCGATAATATCGTTGCCGCAATGACAGGCGAAACTATCGGCACAATAGTAAAGTAAGGAGAAAGGTTTATGAAAGAATTAATTAAAAATACCGAGGAAAAGATGAACAAAACGGTTGCCGTTTTGGAGAGAGATTATAAATCTATACGCGCAGGCAGAGCAAATGCCTCTGTTTTAGACCGTATCACCGTTGATTATTACGGCGCACCCACCCCCATTCAGCAGATGGCGGCTGTTTCAACTCCCGAGCCGCGCGTGCTTATGATTCAGCCTTGGGACGCTTCAACACTTAAGACCATTGAAAAGGCAATCCAGACCTCTGACATTGGAATTAACCCTCAGAATGACGGTAGAGTTATCCGCCTTTCCTTCCCCCCTCTTACCGAGGAGCGCAGAAAGGAAATCGTTAAGGATGTCAAGAAATTTGCAGAGGACAGCAAGGTTGCAATAAGAAACACACGCAGAGATGCTATCGAAAAGCTTAAAGCCCTCAAAAAGGCAAACACCGTTACAGAGGACGATGTTGCAAACGGCGAAAAGCAGATACAAAACCTCACCGATAAATACTGCAAGGAAATAGACGAGCTTGCAGGTATCAAGGAAAAGGAAATTCTTGAAATCTAATAAATAAAATTCACTTTGCAGGGGCGGTTGCCCTTCGTCCGCCCGAGCTTTGGGCCGATGTTGGCAGCGACCCCTGCATTTTGCTGTTTGGTGGTGCTTTTATGGCATTTATGAAAAAGAAAAACCTTGAGCGCATACTGCCAACCCATATTGCAATAATAATGGACGGGAACGGCAGATGGGCAAAGAAGCGCTCCCTGCCGCGCTCGGCAGGGCATGTTGCCGGAGCTAAAACCTTTAAGGATATTGCAAGATATTGCAACAAAATCGGGCTTAAATACCTCACGGTTTACGCCTTTTCCACCGAAAATTGGAAAAGGCCCAAGGACGAGGTGGAGGGTATTATGAAGCTTTTGCGCGATTACCTTAAGGATGCCGAGAATTTTAAGGACGAAAATATAAGAGTTCGGTTTATCGGTAATTTAGAGGTGCTTGACGAGGATATTAAGGCGCTCATAAAAAAGAACGAGGACGGCTCTAAGGAGGCTACGGGACTGAACCTTAACATTGCCATAAACTATGGCGGTAAGGATGAAATTACCCGCGCGGTGAGAAAAATCGTTGCCGAGGGTATCCCTGCCGGGGAAATCACCGAGGAGACGGTTTCGGCACATCTTTACACAGCCGGTATGCCCGATCCTGATTTTATTATCAGACCAAGCGGTGAATACAGGCTTTCAAATTATCTTATCTGGCAGTCGGCTTATGCGGAATATTGGTTTTCGGACATTTTGTGGCCCGATTTCAGACCTAAGCATCTGGAAAGGGCGATTGATGAATATAATCACCGCAACCGCCGCTTCGGAGGAGTATAGTTTGGTTTTGAAAAAACCAAACAGGTAAAAGATAATAGTGAAAAGTGAATCGGTAAGGTGTGCCTTCAGCACGATATATAATGTCGGCACCGCCGACACATTAATTATTCATTATTCATTATTCATTATTCACTATTCATTACAATGTAAAGGCGGATTAAAAAGCTGTGAATTTCATACAAACTCCCCATCGGGGTAAAAGCTTAGCATTAGTAAACAGTAAAGGCGGACTAAAAATATGAAGACGAGGATAATTTCGGGAATTGTAATGGGAGCTATTGTTGCGGCGGTTTTGGCGGCAGGGTATCTTTTAAATTCCTTTATAATCACGGTTGCGGTTGCGCTTATTGCGGCAGGCGCCGCTTATGAGCTTATACACAACGCGGTTGGGATAAAATCGAAGGCGGCGATAATAGGCGCTTGTATTTATGCAGGACTTGCGGTGCTTGCAACACGGTATACCTACCATTCCTTCTTTTTTGTGAGTATTATTTATTTCCTTTTTGCGGTGGTAATCGTCCTTAAGAATAATAAGGAGCTTACCCTCGCGCATATAGCATCTCTTTGCGGTCTGCCCTTGGCATTGGGCTTTGCCTTTTTCTGCTTAGAGTTTGTGCTGAATAAAAAATTCGGCGGTATTTACTATCTTTTGCTGCTGCTTAATTTTTCAAGTGTCTGCGATATGGGGGCTTACTTTACAGGAAGCTTTTTGGGCAAGCACAAGCTTTGCCCGAATGTAAGCCCCAAAAAGACGGTGGAGGGCGCAATCGGCGGAATAGCCGCGAGTGTAATTGTCACCGTGATTTTAACCCTCTGCTTCAAAAAAGCAATGCTGCTGCCCATTGTTCTCACAATCCCCTTTTGCGTTATAGGTATGCTGGGTGATTTGTTTGCTTCCTCAATCAAAAGAGCTGTGGGACTTAAGGATTACGGAAGCCTTATTCCCGGTCACGGTGGTATTTTAGACCGTGTTGACAGCATAATAATGATAGTGCCAATGCTTTTTATGCTTATAGTATACGGGGTAATATAAATGAAAAGCTTGATAATTTTAGGCTCTACCGGCTCAATCGGTACTCAGGCGCTTGAGGTTTGCCGCAGGGACGGCTACCGCGTTACCGCGTTGGCGGCAGGTAGAAACACAGAGCTTTTGGAAAAACAGGCGCGTGAATTCAAGCCCGCGGTTGTTGCGGTTTTTAATGAAAATGCCGCAAGGGAGCTTGCAATAAAGCTTAAGGATACCGATATAAAGGTGCTGTCGGGTGTGGAGGGCGTTTGCGCCGCCGCACAGGGCGAGGGCGAGATTGTGCTTAACTCCATTGTGGGTATCGCAGGGCTTCGCCCCACACTTGCCGCAATCGAGGCAGGCAAAACAATCGCCCTTGCAAATAAGGAAACCCTTGTCACAGGCGGCGAGCTTGTAAACAAAGCCGCAAGAGAAAAGGGTGTTAAAATTCTGCCGGTGGACAGTGAACATTCGGCAATTTTTCAATCCCTGCAGGGCACACCCGAAAAATCCCTGAAAAAAATATTACTAACCGCTTCGGGCGGCCCTTTTTACGGCAAAAAACGCGCCGATTTGGAAAATGTGACCGTGAAAGAAGCGCTTAATCATCCGAATTGGTCGATGGGTGCTAAAATCACCATTGACTCGGCAACCTTGATGAACAAAGGACTTGAGGTTATTGAGGCGGTGCATCTTTTCGGTGTTACGGCTTCACAGATTGAGGTGCTGGTGCACAGACAAAGTATTGTTCATTCGGGAGTTGAGCTGTCGGACGGTGCAGTTATTGCACAGCTTGGCACACCCGATATGCGCCTGCCCATTCAGTATGCCCTGACCTACCCCGAAAGAAGCGACTTTGCCTTTGAGCATTTAAGCCTTTCGGATATTGGCACCCTTACCTTTGAAAAGCCCGACTTGGATACCTTCCGTTGCTTGGGACTTTGTATCGAGGCAATAAACAGGGGCGGTCTTGCGCCGACCGCTGTAAACGGAGCTAACGAAGAGGCGGTGCGCCTTTTCTTAGAGGGCAAAATTAAATTCCTGCAAATTGCCGATTTGGTGGAAAAAGCCCTTGTTAATGTGAATAATAAAAGAGAATTTACTTTAGAGGATATTTTGGAAGCCGATAAAGCGGCACGGGCGATAAGCCTAAAAGTATAGACACGCCAAACACAGCCTCCCTCTGACGAGGGAGGTGGCAAAACGAAGTTTTGACGGAGGGAGAGAAAGGGTGAAACCGCGATGAATTTTTGTTTTTCTCTCCCTCAGTCACCTTCCGGTGACAGCTCCCTCATCAGAGGGAGCCAATGTTGAAACCGCTTCGGTAATTGCGTATCTTAACCTTAGTGAGACAACCACCTAAAATAGGCTTTGTCTACAGTCTGGGGCGATAAGCCTTTAATTAACTTTTTGTAGGTGATTACGATTTTAAACCTTTGGAACAATGTCTGGCCATATCTTGTGGCGATACTTCTTTTTATTCTGCTTATAACAATACACGAATTCGGGCATTTCATTGCCGCAAAGCTTATGGGCGTCCGTGTCAACGAATTTGCCATAGGTTTCGGTCCGAAGCTCTTTGCTAAACAGTGGGGGGAGACAAAATATGCTCTTAACCTCATTCCCTTGGGCGGCTATTGCGCAATGGAGGGAGAGGACGAAACAAGCTCCGACACACGGGCATTTTGCAATAAAGCGCCGTGGCGCAGATTTATTATTGTGGTAATGGGCGCGCTTTTCAACCTTTTGTTGGGACTTATAATTGTGGCAGTAATATTGGCTCCGTCAAAGGCTTTCACCTCGACTGTTATAGCCGAGTTTGACGAAAATGCTGTGAGTCAGCAGTCGGGGCTTGAAATAAACGACCGCATTGCCGAAGTAAACGGCAGAAAAATATTCACCACCTACGATTTGAGCTATGCCTTTACAAATGTTAAGGACGGAAAGCTTGATATAACCGTCCTTCGTGACGGGAAAGAGGTTTTGCTCAGAGGAGTTTCCTTTGATACTGCCGAGGAGCAGGGCATAACCTACCTTACGGTGGATTTCAAGGTTTACGGGATAAAGAAAACGGTCGGCTCATATATAAAGCAGACGGTGAAAACCGCGGTTTCCTATTGCGCGGTGGTTTGGCGCAGTCTCATAGACCTTTTAAGCGGGAAATACGGTATCAGCGCGGTTTCCGGCCCTGTCGGGGTGACGGTGGCAATCAGCAATGCGGCAAAGCAAAGCCTTCAGAACCTGTTGCCGATTATGGCGCTTATAACCATTAATCTGGGACTTTTTAATCTGTTGCCCATTCCTGCCCTTGACGGCGGCAGACTGCTTTTCATACTGATTGAAATGATTTTCAGAAAGCCTGTCCCTCAGAAATACGAGGCGGCAGTTCACGCGGTTGGCTTTGCGATTTTGATGGGACTAATGGTGCTGATAGCCGCAAAGGATATTTTATCACTTGTTTTTTAAGGATTGATTTTTTATGTATACCAACGATAAAACCGTGAAAGTGAAGGTGGGAAACACATTTATAGGCGGAGGTGCGCCGATAACGGTGCAGTCAATGCTTTGTGTGCCCGTTCACGATATAGAGGGCAATGTTGAACAGGCCCGCCGCTTGCAGGCGGCAGGCTGTGACATTGTGCGTGTTACTGTGCCCGACAAGAGGGCGCTTAAAACGGTGGAAGCCCTCAAAGAAAATATTTCTATTCCCCTTGTTGCGGATATTCACTTTGATTACCGCTTGGCGCTTGAAAGCATTGCCGCAGGTGTGGATAAGGTGAGAATTAACCCGGGAAATATCGGCTCGGACGATAAGGTGAAGCTGGTAGCAGATGCCTGCAGAAGCCGCAATGTGCCGATAAGAATAGGGGTAAATTCAGGCTCGCTTGAGAAAAATATCCTTGCAAAATACGGCTCTGCCACACCCGAAGCTATGGTGGAAAGCGGACTTTATCATATTTCTCTGCTTGAAAAATTTGATTTTCACGATATTGTGCTGTCGCTCAAATCCTCCGATACGGCGAGAATGTATAAGGCATACGAGCTGGCGGCAGAAAAATGCCCCTATCCGCTTCACTTGGGTGTTACCGAGGCAGGCACAGAGGGTATGGGGGTTATAAAATCGGCTGCAGGAATAGGCGGTCTTTTGCTCCGAAATATCGGCGCAACCATTCGTATTTCTTTGACAGATGACCCCGTGAAGGAGGTCGAGGCAGGCAAAAAGCTGCTCAAAGCGATAGGAGTGAGAAAGGGCGGCGTGACACTTGTTTCCTGCCCGACCTGCGGACGGACCAAAATTAATCTCATAGAAATTGCAAAGGAAGCTGAAAAAAGGCTCGAAGGAGTGAACAAGGATATCACGGTTGCAATTATGGGCTGTGTTGTAAACGGTCCGGGCGAAGCATCCGCCGCGGATATCGGCATTGCCGGCGGTGACGGTTGCGGAGTGATTTTCAAAAAGGGTGAGATTATCCGCCGTTTGCCCGAAGCGGAGCTTCTTGACGCTTTACTTGACGAGATAGAAAAAATGTAAAAAAACGGAGTTGTAAAACAGATGCCAAAGGCTACCTTTTCAGATGTTTTCGGTGCGCTTGTGCCACAGGAAAAGAATACGGATTTGGGAAATGCCGCGGTTGAAAAATGCGCGTTGGATACGGAAAACCGCAGTATTATTGCTGTGATTTTTTCCGAGAGCTACATAAACCGCCAGACACAGCTTAATGTTACCCAAACCATAAAATCGGCGCTGAAATTAGAGAAATGTTTTATTGAGTTTACCTTTGGGCAGGGCGCTTTTTGCGCCGAAGCCTGTGCCGATATTGCGGCAGAGCTTAAAATGAAAAATGCCGCGCTCAACGGTTATTTCGGGGGCGCGGACTATCGCCTTGAGGGTGAAAAAATCACAATTACCCTCAAACACGGCGGCTATAAAAAAATCTGTGAAACCGATTTCCTCAAAAACTTTACAAAATGCATCATCGGCCGCTTCGGTATAGAGGCGGAGGTTAGCTTTGAAGGTCAGCTTGAGGATATGGAAATCGTGCTTCCCGACCCCGAGCCCACCGTTAGCAGTGCGCCTGCCAAGCCCCAAAGAAGCGAGGGCGCACCACCGCCGCCAAAGCCCGAAATTAAGTTTGAAAAAAGGGCAGAAAAGCCCCAAAACGGTGTGGTTTACCTTGACAACCCCAAGCTTTTCTACGGCAGACGGATAGAGGGCAATATCAAGCAGATGATAGATGTCACGGGCGATGACACGGATATTTGCTGTTGGGGTGAGGTTTTCGAGACCGAAATGCGCACCATTAACACCAAGCGCGGCGAAAGTAATATTTTCACCTTTTCCTTTAGTGATTATACCAATTCTCTCACCGCCTCGATGTTTATTGATAAAAATCGGACGGGTGATGTTGCCCCCGTTAAAAAGGGTGCTTTTGTTCTTGTCAGCGGTGCTTACGAATTTGACGATTATAAAAAGGATTTCCGCGTAAAGCCAAAGGCGATGGCGCTTTTGCAGAAATATACCGAGACCGACAGCTACGAGGGCGAAAAGCGTGTGGAGCTTCACTGCCACACAAATATGTCGGCAAAGGATGCCGTTTCCTCTGCGGCGGATATTATAAACCAAGCCTTTAGCTGGGGACACAAGGCAGTTGCCATCACCGACCACGGTGTTGTTCAGGCATACCCCACAGCGGCAGGCGCGGTTAAGGGCATCCGCAAGGGTGGCGGAGATTTTAAGGTTATCTACGGTGTGGAAGCCTATTTCGTGGACGATATAGCCAACGATATTTCCGAGCTTAACGCCAAGCAGATAGGCAAGCTTCGCCACCACCAGATTATATTGGTTAAAAATCTTGCAGGACTTAAAAATCTTTACAAGCTGATTTCCGAAGCCCACCTGAAGGATTTTCACGGCAAGCCCATAACCCTGAGAAGCAAGCTTGAAGCTCTGCGCGAGGGGCTTATCATCGGCAGTGCCTGTGAGCAGGGCGACCTTTTTCAGGCAATCATTGAGGAAAAGCCCCACGAGGAGCTTATAAGGATTGCAAGCTTTTACGATTATCTTGAAATTCAGCCCTTGGGCAACAACCAATTTATGGTAAGGGAATCGGGATTGCCCGATAAAAAGGACAAAAAGACGGGGGCAGTTATTCCCAATAAATTCCGCAAGGTCACAAGTGACGAGGTTTTGAAGGACTTTAACCGCAAGGTGGTTGAATTGGCGGACGAGCTTGGGCTTCCCGTTGTTGCAACGGGTGATGTGCATTTTCTTAAAAAGAGCGATGAAATTATCCGCAAAATCCTTATGGCAGGGCAGGGCTTTGATGATTTCGACAATCAGGCTCCGCTTTACTTCAAAACCACAGAGGAAATGCTTGCTGATTTTGATTATTTCGGTGACCGCGCAAAGGAATTTGTTATTGATAACCCAAATAAAATTGCCGATATGGTGGACGGCGATGTTATCCCTGTGCCTGACGGAAACTATCCCCCCGTAATCGAGGGGTCGGACGATGAGCTGAGGCGCATTTGCTGGGATAACGCACATAAAAAATACGGGGAAAATGTACCCGAAATAGTTGAAAAACGGCTTGAAAAGGAGCTTAATTCAATTATCAACAACGGCTTCTCGATAATGTATATTTCGGCGCAAAAGCTGGTGGCTTACAGTGAGGAAAACGGCTACCTTGTAGGCTCGCGTGGCTCGGTTGGCTCCTCTTTTGTTGCCACAATGGCAGGTATTTCGGAGGTTAATCCCTTAGCTCCGCACTATGTCTGCCCCAAATGCTGTCACAGCGAATTTTTCACGGACGGCTCTGTAGGCTCGGGCTTTGACCTGCCCGAAAAGGCTTGTCCCGAATGCGGAGAAATGATGGAGCGTGACGGTCACGACATTCCCTTTGAAACCTTTTTGGGCTTTAAGGGCGACAAGGTGCCCGATATAGACCTTAACTTCTCCAACGAATTCCAGACACAGGTGCAAAAATACACCGAGACTATGTTCGGAAGCGAAAATGTTTTCAAGGCAGGTACAATTTCAACCGTTGCCGAAAAAACCGCTTTCGGCTTTGCCAAGGCTTATGCTGAGAAAAAGGGCGTGACACTCAGCAATGCCGAGCTTAACCGCTTGGCAAAGCTGGTTGAGGGCGCACAGGTCAAGACCACAACAGGTCAGCACCCTGCAGGTATGATTGTTGTGCCGAGGGATAAGGAAATTTACGATTTCTGCCCCGTTCAGCACCCTGCAGACGATGTCAACTCCGATGTTGTTACCACCCATTTTGACTTCCATTCTATCCACGATACCATTTTGAAGCTGGATGAGCTGGGGCATGTAATCCCCACTACCTACAAGTATCTTGAGGAATATTCGGGAATATCCGTAAGTGATGTTTCGATGAGCGACCCCGCGGTTTACAGTCTTTTCACCTCTACCGAGGCTTTGGGTGTTACACCCGAGGAAATCGACTCCCCCACAGGTACATACTGTATACCCGAATTCGGTACAAGCTTTGTCCGCGGAATGCTGGTGGACTGTAAGCCTAAGAATTTCTCCGACCTTTTGCAGATTTCGGGACTTTCCCACGGTACCGATGTTTACCTCGGCAATGCTAAAGACCTTATCGAAAACGGCACCTGCACCATTTCGGAGGTTATCGGTACGCGTGACAACATAATGGTTTACCTTATCCATCAGGGTATGGAGGAGGGCAGAGCCTTTAAGATTACCGAAACGGTGCGTAAGGGACTTGTTGCCAAAGGCAAGGTTTCCAAAGAGGAATGGGGCGCAATGGAGGACGATATGCGCGCCGTTAATGTACCCGAATGGTATATCAACAGTTGTTATAAAATTAAGTATATGTTCCCCAAGGCTCACGCCGCGGCTTATGTTACCGCCGCAATAAGGGTTGCGTGGTACAAGGTGCATAAGCCCCTGGAGTTTTACTGCGCCTATTTCACCGCCCGTCCCGAGGATGTGGATGTGCCAACCATAATTCAGGGACACGAGGCTGTCAAGCGGTTTATCCGTGATATTAAGGCAAAGGGCAAGGATGCCACCAAAAAAGAGCTTGATGTTTATGAGAATATGCTTATTTTCAATGAGATGATGTCAAGAGGAATAGGTGTTTTACCTATTGATTTGAATAAATCCCACGCGATGAAATATGTACCCGAAAACGGCAAAATGCGTCTGCCCTTCGGCGCCCTCAGCGGTGTCGGTGAAAAGGCGGCATACTCTATATACGAAGCCGCCCAAAAGGGTAATTTTGTCTCACGTGAGGATTTCCAGCTTGAAGCAGGTGTCTCCAAAACCATAATTCAAAATCTTTCGGATTTGGGCGCAATGAACGACCTTCCCGACACAAACCAGATTTCAATGTTTTAAACATAAATTATTTGTAGGGAATGTTAATTTTATTTTCTTGATTTTTACGCGTTTTCCCATTTGTCTTGCAAATTCAATCATTGTTTTTGTGCCGCGGCTTTGTCCGTCCCAAAAGCAGATAACAAAATCCGCAGCCTTTGCCATTTGTTCGTTTCTTTTCGGTCCTGCAGACCTGCCGTATTTTTCCCATTCGGCAGGATAGCGCTCAATTTCATATCCGTTTTCCCTGGCATAGCGCTCACCGAGCATATCCGCGCCGGCACACCCACCCGACACAAAAACAAGGGTATATTTCTTTTTTATATTACTGATGCAGAAATCTATGTATTCCTTTGCCTGTTCATAATCCTGATAATCCCTGCACCCTGCAACCACTATTTTTTTAATCATATTTTTTACCTTTATTATAATTTTCTTTTTTAATATGGTAACATAAAATTTTTATGATTGCAATACATTTGCAATGCATACTGCAAATATTTTTTGATATACAATAATATTTGCAGAGGTGATTTTATGAAAAGCTTTAAAATTCCGTCCCAACCACCTACTACTAATAAATGTATTCGCTTTCCAAATGATATTATAGAACAGGTAGAAAATGAAATAAAAGGAACTAACTGCACTTTCACTGCTTTTGTTATTGAAGCAGTGAGGGTTGCTTTGGCAAATTTAAAAGAGGAAAAAGGTCAATCGGAATAAACCAAATTTTAAAACTCGTTCCCTACGAAATGTTAATTATATTTTCTTGATAAATTGTAGGGGAGGCGTTTCGCCTCCCGTTTGATTTTATTATATTTACATAATAAATTTTTTTCATCAATTTTCAAAAAACGAAATATCGAACAAATAAAGGGTGCCGTCACGGTATTCAACCGCGCGGCGGTATTCGCCGAAGCCGATAAGGCGGATGCTTTCATAAGCCTTTGCGGCGGCAAGCAACCCGAAAAGCAGGCAGAAAACCACTACAGAGGAGATATAAAAGCTTCTTAAAAAGGTTTTTGTCTGTTTTTTTATTTTTATCATTCCTTTTTGTTTTTTTAAAGTGTGTTAAGAAGGCTGACAAGGGCTTCTCCCACAAGCTCTGCCGAAAAGCAGGCTTCGGTCAGGGTGTTGGCATCTGTACCGAACTCCAAAAGCAGAGAGCCGGTTGTGAGGCTTTGGTTATAATTTTTAGGCATAAGGCTTAAAGGTCGGGCAAGGGTTGGAAATTTAATCTCCAAAATTTGCTGAAGCCTGAGCGCCAATTTCAAATTTTCCTGCCATTTCGGGAAATTGGTCACGCTTCCGCTTTGCGAGCCCATCACAAGCATCACCTGTGCCGCCTTTTTGCCCTCAATCTCGGTGACAAGCTTGACCTTATCGTTTCCGGAGGTCACGGCATCGCGGTGGAGGTCTAAAACAATTTTTATTGAGGGGTATTTTTTGAGGTAGGAGCAGATTGTCTCTGCCGCACGGGAATAGCTCCCTGAATACTGCGGCGAATCGTGAAGTGTTTTATCGTGCAAGGTCTTAATACCGGCTGAGTTTAGCTTTTCGGCTACGATGGAGCCGATTTTAACCATATTTTTCGAGGTATCCTTGGTTCGGGAGGAAAAATCGGCGGTGTAATAATCGTTATCTGTCTGCATAAAGGTTTCGGTTGCGTGGGTGTGAAGTATCAAAACCTGCGGCTGGGAGTTTTTTTCTATTTTAAAGCCCAGCTTTGCACCAAGCAGGGCTTTTATATCTATTTTAAGGTCGGTGCTGTTTTTCATATATACGCCGTTATAGGAAAGGGGCGCGTTATAGGGTGAAATGTACTGACTTAATATTTTCCCCTTAACCGCTTCGGCAGAGGTTTGCTTTGAGGAGGTGTCGGCGGTGCTTTCAGCTTTTGAGGAGCTTTCGGTCTTTTGCGGTTCGCTTTCGGTTTTTTGAGGGGCTTCGGGGACTAATTCAAGCTCACCGCCGTCTGATAAAAAATAATCGGCAGTGCCTTTGCTTTCAAAATAATTAAAAAATGTGTCCTTTTTTATTATTTCCGCCGCGTTGCAAAAAATAATGGCAAAACAGCTTAAAAACACCAAAAAAAGCCTTAAAACACCGTTTCCTGACATAATCTCATCTCCATAGATAATTTTATGTCCGTGGCTTCCTTTTTATACCAGACTCATTAAAAGCTCGGGGTCGATTTCGGGCTGGAGGGCAAGGTTTAAGGCATGGGAAATAATTTCACTTATGCGGTGGCAAAGCAGGTCGGCATCCTTTGGAGTGACAACCATATCGGTATCAAAAACCGGCTGTGAATCGGTTATCTCTGCCGCAAGGGTGAGGGCATCTACAACGGTGGGAACTCCCACTGCAATTACCGGCACTCCAAGGACTTCGGGGCTTAATTCCTTGCGCGAATTTTTCACTCCCGAGCCGGGGGAAATTCCGGTGTTGCAAAGCTGAACCGTTCTGAAAAGACGGTTTATACTGCTGCTTGCCAATGCATCGGTCACAACAACCGCCTGCGGCTTTGTTTTTTCCACAATTCCCTTTATTATTTCTGCCGCTTCAATCCCTGTTTTACCTAAAACATTCGGGGCTACAACCGAAACGCTTTTAAGCCCCTTAAGCCCGATGCTTTCGGCAAATTTTCCGGCAATGTGGCGGGTTGCAAGCAGTCTTGCAGAAACGGCAGGCCCTATCGAATCGGCAGTGATTTCGCTGTTTCCCAAGCCCACAACCAGAATACTTTGGAAATCCTGCGGTAAAAGCTTTGTTACTTCCTCTTTCAGCGCTTCGATGATATTATCAAAGCTGTTAAGCCTCTCAACAGACTCAAATTCAAGCGTCACATATTTTCCTCTTGGCTTTGAAAGTCTTTTTTCCGCCTCCTCTGTAATTATTTCGGTTTCGGTTATTTTGACCCCTCCCTTTTCCCGATTTTCAAGCCTTACACCCTCTTGCTCCTGCCCGTTTAAAAGCTCAATCGCAAGGTCAGTTCTGACACCCATTTTTATATTCTCCTTCTCTTTTTAAAAAGCATTAACAAAAGTGTGTTTTTTTATGCACTTTTTTGGTGGAAAAAAGTTGAAAAAAATTTGTTCGTATGTTATACTAATTTAGTATATAGTATAAAGATAAGTATATATATAATCTTATATACTTAGTACATATAAAAGGACGGTAAAAATACAATGCCAATTAATTCTTTGGATGATATTTGGTTTGCAGTTTGTGAGGAATGTAAAAAGCATATTTCAGACATTGCCTTTGACTGCTTTTTAAAGGACCTAAAGCCTGTTTCTCTTGATTCGGGCGAATTAACGGTTTCTATCAACAGCGATTATATGCGCGGTCTTATAGAGCAGAATTACACCGAGCTTTTAAACGACTGTGTTAAGGCTGTGATGGGAATACCCGTGGAAATCAGGATTATTCTTGAGGATGAGGAAAAAGAGATACTTAATGCCGAGCAATTCAGTGAGGGGCTTTCTTTTGAGGACTTTTTCACCTTTCAGAACTTCATTGTCGGCTCAACAAACCGCTTTGCTCACGCCGCCGCCAAGGGAATTGTTGAAAGCTACCCCGAAATAAAGTTTAATCCCCTCGTTATTTACGGGCCCTCGGGTGTGGGAAAAACCCATCTTATGCTTGCAATCAAAAACGCAATAAGGCAAAAGTTTCCGAACAAAAAGCTTGAGTATATAAGAAGTGAGGAGTTTACCAATCAGCTTATAAAATCCTTGCAGGACGGTAAGCTTGGAATGGGCTCGATTGACGATTTCCGCGAGAAATACCGCAATGCGGATGTCCTGCTTATAGACGATATTCATTTTATCGCAGGCAAGGAGCAGACACAGGAGGAATTTTTCAATACCTTTAATACTCTGCAACAAAAAAACAAGCAGATTGTTGTCACCCTTGACCGCCCCCCGAAGGACGTTAAAACCCTTGACGACCGTATCCGTTCAAGACTTGAAAGCGGTCTTTTTGCAGACATCACAATTCCCGACTTTGAAACAAGGGTTGGAATTATAAAGAAAAAGGCGGAGCATCACGGTTTTGAAATCAACGAAAACATTGTTTTCTTTATTGCGGAGCAATTGAAAATGAGCCCTAGACAGCTTGAGGGAATTGTTAAAAAGCTAAAGGCTTATGCCACACTTCAAAACAAGGTGCCTACCATTGCCATTGTTCAGGAGTATATCAAGGAGGTTACCACCGATACTGAGCCTGAGCCGATAACGATTGACAAAATAATTTCCGAGGTTGCCAGAACCTACAATGTTTCGGAATCGGACATTCTTTCAAACAGAAAAACCGCAAACCTTGTGCTGGCGCGTCAGGTTGCGATGTATATTGCAAGGGAAACCACAGCCCTTTCCTTTAAAGCAATCGGTGAAAGCTTCGGTAAGGACCACACAACGGTGCTTCACAATGTAAATAAAATTGAAAACTTTTTAAAGGACAAGCCTCACCAACGCGAGCTTGTTGAGGATATTATTAAAAATTTAAAGAGCAGTAAAGAGGGTAATTTGTGGAGTTAGGTTTTCCACTAAATTAACCGTTATACACCGAAAAGTTATAAACACGGGGTGTGGATCGTTTTGGTTGTCCTAATTATTCACTTTTTATACACACCCCCCGTTGGACAGCCCTTTCCTTTTTTTAAAAGGCAAAATCAGGTTTTCCACAATTTCCACCGCACTTATTACTACTGTTATTTTTTATATTGTTTTAAGGAGCAAAAATTATGATTTTTTCAGTTGAGCGTTCAGCACTTTTAGATACCGTTTCAAAGCTTCAGAGGGCAGTGGGAGCAAAAACCTCAATGCCTGTGCTTGAAGGTATATTCATTTCTGCAAGGCAAGGCTGCCTTACACTCATATCCTACAATCTGGAAATAGGAATGAAAAAGGAAATATACGCTAAATGTGACGAGGAGGGTGACATTGTTATAAACGCGCGCCTTCTTGCCGACATTCTGCGCCGCTTAAACGGTACACAGGTTGAGATAAGTGCTGATGACCGTCTTAACTGTCACATCAAATGCGGAGGGGCAACCTTTGATATTATGGGTATGGCGGCGATTGATTATCCCGAAATGCCTGCTGTTGAGGATGGGGTTTCGGTAAAATTAGGCGCTGAAATTCTTTCGGAAATGGTTAAGGGCACAAGCTTTGCAGCGGCTCAGACCGAGGGTGCAAAACCGATTTTAACCGGAATTAATTTTTCCTTTACCGGCGGCGTTATGCAGTTGGTTGCGATTGACGGTTACCGTTTAGCAATCAGAAAACAGAAGGTTAATATTGAAAATGAGCTTTCCTTTACGGTTACAAGCAGAGCTGTTTTAGAGGCGGTTAAGCTTATAGAAAACCAAAGCGAGGACATAACCGTTAGTGTGGGAGACCGTCTCATAAGCTTTGAAATTGAGGGCTATTGCTTTATTTCCCGTCTTTTAGAGGGAGAGTTTGTTAATTATCAAAAAACCATTCCGCAGGAGCATCAGCAAAGGGTTGTTATTAACACAAGGGAGCTTATCGATATTATAGAGCGCGTATCTCTGCTTATAAGCGAATCCTTTTCCACTCCGCTTCGCTGTTATTTTAACGAGCTTAATGTGGTTTTCACCTGCGCTACCGCGATGGGAAGGGCTACCGAAACCTTTAACACAAAATTAGAGGGTGAAAGCTTTGAAATCGGTCTTAACAGCCGCTATCTTTTGGAGGCTTTGCGCGCGGCAGAGGCTGAAACGGTTCAAATTCTCTTTAACGGCCCGAATGCAGGTGTGCTGATTGTACCGGCAGACGGTGACGAATTTAAATATATGATAATGCCGATGAGGTTGAAATAATGGAATTTAAGGAAATCAGGATAAAAGAGGATTTTATCCGTCTTGACAGCGCAATGAAATTGGCAGATTTGGTTGTTACCGGCGGTCACGCAAAAATCGTTATTCAAAACGGTGAAGTTAAGGTGAACGGCGAGGTTTGCACTATGCGCGGAAAGAAGCTCAGAAGCGGAGACAGTGTGGAATTTGAAGACAGCGGATTTGTTATTTTATGAGGGTTTTAAGGCTTCAAATAAAAAATTTCCGCAATATCGGAGGGCTTTCTCTTGAGCCGTGTGACCGAATGAATGTTATCTGCGGTGAAAATGCTCAGGGAAAAACGAATATTGTTGAGGCAATCTGGCTTTTCACGGGTGCTAAAAGCTTCAGAGGAAGCAAGGATAAGGAGCTTGTACTTTTCGGCAAGGAGCAGGCGGATTTGGAGCTTGATTTCTTTGCAGAGGGAATTAAAAAGGATGCAAGGCTTCAGATAACCGAAAAAAGAAGTGCTGTTTTAAACAACAATAAATTAAAAACGGCGTCACAGCTTGCAGGAAGCTTTAATGCGATTGTTTTTTCTCCGAATGATTTAAGTATTGTTAAAGAGGGACCGGCATTAAGACGGAGATTTTTAGACATTGCGATAGGCTCGCTTTACCCCTCCTATATAGAGCTTTTAAGAAATTATACAAGGGCAGTAACACAGCGAAACCGAATTATAAAGGATTTTAAAAACGATTCGGGCCTTAGTGTTATGCTTGATGCTTTTGAAAATGAAATTGCAATTAACGGCGAGAAAATAATTAATTTAAGAAAACGGTATGTTGAAAGGCTTAACGAATTTTTGCCGGTTGTTTATTCCGGACTTTCCTCAGGCAAGGAAATACTTGATACCTCTTACCTTTGTGTCTGTGAGGGCAAGGATTTAAGTGAAAGGCTTGTTATTTCAAGAAAAGAGGATATGTTCAGCGGAAAAACCTCGGTAGGGCCGCACAGGGATGACCTTGTTTTTAAAATTAACGGGGTTTCTGCAAGAAGCTTTGGCTCACAGGGACAAAAACGCAGTGTTGCACTTTCCCTTAAGCTTTCGGAAGCAGAGGTAATAAAAAAAAGCGCGGGAGAAAGTCCGGTTTTTCTGCTTGACGATGTTATGAGTGAGCTTGACCCCGAAAGGCAGAATTTTGTGCTTAATCATATTGAGGGAATGCAGGCATTTTTAACCTGCTGTGACCCCTCAAATTTCAAAAATCTTAAAGCAGGTAAAATATTTAAGGTTTCGAAAGGCAGTTTGATTTAATGTTTGTGCATTTAGGTCAAGGCAGGGTTGTAAATGAAAAGGATATAATCGGTATTTTTGATATTGAAAGCTCAACCGTTGTAAGTAATACCAGAATATTTTTAAACAAGGCAGAAAAAAGCGGTATTGTTACAAATGTTAGCCTTGAAATGCCAAAATCCTTTATTGTCTGCTCAGATAAATTAAAAAGAAATAGGGTATATATTTCACAGATTTCTTCCTCGGTGCTGTCAAGGCGCAGAGATTTAACAGATATTTTAGGTTTGAAAAAATAAAGCGGTAGAAAGGAATATTTTTATGAACAACGAAATTATCACCCCGGTTACCGAAAGCTATGACGAAAATTCCATTCAGGTTTTAGAAGGTCTTGAGGCGGTAAGAAAAAGACCGGGTATGTATATCGGCTCAACGGGTGAAAGAGGTCTCCACCACTTGGTGTATGAGATAGTGGACAACTCAATCGATGAAGCCTTAGCAGGTTATTGTGATAAAATAACTGTTGACATTCTTGATGACGGTATTATCCGTGTTACCGATAACGGACGCGGTATACCTGTGGGAATTAACCCTCAAAAGGGAATACCCACCGTTACGGTTGTTTTCACCATTTTGCATGCCGGCGGTAAATTCGGCGGCAGCGGCTATAAGGTTTCGGGCGGACTTCACGGTGTTGGCGCTTCGGTTGTTAATGCCCTGTCGAGCTGGCTTGAGGTTGAGGTTAAGGACGGTAAAAATATCTACAAGCAAAGATATGAAAAGGGTAATATTGTGTCCGAGCTTGAAATTATAGGTGACACAACCGAAACAGGAACAACCGTTACCTTTAAGCCTGACCCCGCAATTTTTACTGATACCACTACCTACGATTACGATATTTTGCTTACCCGTTTAAGAGAGCAGGCATTCCTTAACGCAGGTATAAGAATTGTTTTGACCGACAAAAGAAGCGATTCCTTTACAAGCGAAAAGACAGATGATTTGTGCTTTGAGGGCGGTATTAAATCCTATGTTGAGTATCTGCTTGCAGGCATAAAAAAGGAAAGCCTTACAAGTGAAGTAATTTATCTTTCAGCCCAAAAGGGAGACAGCACCGCAGAGATTGCTCTTTTGTGGTCAACTGCCTATGACAGTAAAATTTTATCCTTTGCAAACACACTCCACACTATTGACGGCGGTACACACGAGCAGGCTTTCCGCCAGACAGTGACAAGGGTTGTTAATAAATATGCCCACGATTTCAAAAAGCTCAAGGAAAGCTCGGATAATTTAAAGGGTGACGATATTTTAGAGGGCTTGGTAGCAGTTGTTTCGGTTAAGCTTGCAGATGCACAGTTTGAAAGCCAGACCAAGGCAAAGCTTGGTAATACCTCAATCGGTCAGCTTGTGAGAGACCTTGTAAACGACCAGCTTTATCAATTCCTTGAGGAGCATCCAAATGACTCAAAGATAATAATCGAAAAGGCTATTGCGGCTTCAAATGCAAGAGAAGCGGCACAAAAAGCCCGCGATGCTTCGAGAAATAAGTCGGGTATAGGCGGTAAAACCCGTATGCCCGAAAAGCTTAAGGACTGTATTTCGGACGACCCGACCAAAACCGAAATATTTATAGTAGAGGGAGACTCTGCAGGAGGCTCGGCGGTTGAGGGCAGAAACAGCACCTATCAGGCAATATTACCGCTTTGGGGTAAAATGCTTAATGTTGAAAAGGCAAGAGAGGACAAGGTTTACGGTAATGACAAGCTAACCCCCGTTATCGTGGCTCTTGGCACAGGTATTGCCGAAAACTTTGATATAAGTAAGCTGAGATACGATAAAATTGTAATTATGGCGGATGCCGATGTTGACGGTAGCCACATCAGAACACTTTTGCTTACCTTCTTTTTCCGTTATATGCCCCAGCTTATAGAGACGGGACACATCTATTTAGCTCAGCCTCCGCTTTACCGCGTGGCAAAGGGCAAAAAATATTTTGATGCCTTTACAGACGAGGAAAAGGACAGATATATAGAGCAGTTGGGCGGAACGGCTGATGTTCAGCGCTATAAAGGTCTTGGTGAAATGAACCCCGAACAGCTTTGGGAGACAACCCTTGACCCTGAGCACAGAACAATGCTTCAGGTTACAATGGCAGATGCTGAATTGGCAGACCAGACCTTTACCATTTTAATGGGTGAGGAAGTTGAGCCAAGAAGAAAATTTATTGAAGAAAACGCAATTTATGCGACAGATTTGGATATTTAAGGTGGTGTGAGAAATGGCAAAGCAAGAAAATGTATATTGGCCGAGCAGTGAAGAAACAAATATTAAGCCGGTTGAAATTGTTGATGAAGTAAAGCAAAGTATGCTTCAGTATTCAATGTCGGTGCTGGTAGGCCGTGCTATCCCCGATGTGCGTGACGGTTTGAAGCCTGTTCACCGCAGAATACTTTACACAATGTATGAAAACGGTCTCACACCTGACAAGGCTTACCGTAAGTGCGCAGACACGGTAGGCTCGGTGCTCGGTCGTTACCATCCCCACGGTGACGCAAGTGTTTACGATTCAATGGTGCGTATGGCACAGGATTTTTCTCTCAGGTATCCTCTTATTGACGGTCACGGAAATTTCGGTAATATTGACGGTTATCCTGCCGCCGCTTACCGTTATACCGAGTCGAGAATGAACAGACTGTCCTTGAGTATGCTTGACGATATTGACAAGGAAACGGTTGATTTTGCCCCTAACTACGATAACCGTTTGGAGGAGCCGCAGGTTTTACCCGTAAGATTTCCGCAGCTTCTTGTAAACGGCTCATCGGGTATTGCGGTTGGTATGGCAACCGAAATTCCGCCCCACAATTTAGGTGAGGTTATTGACGGTATGTGCTGTCTTATTGATAACCCTGAGGCTGAATTGCAGGAAATTTGTCAGCACATAAAGGGCCCCGATTTCCCGACAGGCGGTATTATAATGGGAAGGGCAGGTATCCGCGCGGCTTATGCTACAGGCAGAGGAAAGATTGTTGTCCGCGGTAAAGCCGAGATTGAGGAAACCAAAAACGGAAAATTCCGCATTATTATAACCGAAATTCCCTATAAGGTTAAAAAGCAGGAGCTTGTTAAGAATATTTACGACCTTGCCGCTGAAAAACGAATTGAGGGTATAGACGATGTTGTGGACTATTCCTCAAAGCGGGACGGCGGTATCAGAATTATTGTTGACCTTAAAAGGGATGCAAATCCGCAGGTTGTGCTTAATAAAATTTACCGTTATACTGCCTTGCAGACCACCTTCGGCGCAATTTTGCTGGCAATAGTAAACGGAAAGCCGCAGATTTTAACCTTAAAGGAAATGCTGCAAAGCTGCATTGATTTCCAATATGATATAATCTATCGCCGCACAGCATACGATAAAAGGAAGGCAGAGGAGCGCGCCCATATTTTAGAGGGCTTGAAAATTGCTCTTGATTTCATTGACGAGGTAATTTCAATCATTCGCTCCAGCAAGACTATTCCCGAAAGTAAGGAAAGACTTTCCGAGAGATTTGGGCTTGATGATATTCAGACAACTGCTATTGTTCAGATGCAGTTAGGTAAGATTGCCGGTCTTGAAAAGCAAAAAATTCTTGACGAATTGCAGGAAAAGCTTGACTTTATTAAGGAATGTGAAGCAATCCTTGCAAGCAGAGAGAGAATACTCGATATTGTTAAGACAGAGGCTCTTAATTTAAGGGATAAATTCAGCGATGACCGCCGCACCGAAATTTCGGATGTTTTGGGCGAGGTTGATATTGAGGACCTTATTCCCGAGGAGTCCTGCGTTATAACCAAAACCCAAAACGGTTATATCAAGCGTGTTCCCGCAAGTGAGTACAGCGTTCAGAACCGCGGCGGTAAGGGTATTAAGGGAATGAGCACAAGAGAGGACGATATTGTTCAGAATATGTTTGTCTGCTCCTCTCACGATTCTATTATGATGTTCACTAACTTAGGCCGTGTTTACAGAATTAAGGCTTACGAAATTCCCGAGGGCAGCCGACAGAGTAAGGGACTAAATGTTGTTAATGTTGTGCCTCTTATGAGTGAGGAAAAGATTACCACCATTCTGCCCTGCACCGTTGAGGATGACGAGGAACGCTACCTCTGTATGGTTACAAAGAAGGGTATTATTAAGAGAACAAAGCTTTCCGAGTTTAAAAATACCCGTAAAAACGGTATTATTGCTCTTTCCATTGATGAGGATGATGAGCTTAAGTTTGTCAGAATGACCACAGGCGAGGATGATTTACTGCTTGCCACCAAGAAGGGTGTTTCGATAAGATTTAAGGAAACAAATGTCCGCACGATGGGCAGAACAGCCCGCGGTGTTAAGGCTATCACCATGCGCGAGGGTGACAGCGTTGTTGATATGGCAATCTGTGACGAAAATACCCGCGTGCTTACAATCAGCGAAACGGGCTACGGCAGAGTGAGCAAAATTTCCGATTACCGTCTGCAGTCAAGAGGCGGTAAGGGTATTAAGAATTACCGCGTTGAAAAATACGGCGATGTTGCGGCTGTGCTTCCTGCAATGGAAAACACAGATATTATAATGATTGCGGATGACGGTATTATTATCCGAATATTCACAGAGGATATTTCGGAATTTGCCCGTCCTGCAAAGGGTGTAAGAATAATGCGCACAACCGATTCCTCGGGTAACAGCGTGCGTAAGATTTTGTCTGTCGGTATTGCCGAGCATGACGAGGAGGAGGTCACCGATACCCCCGATGCGCCCGATGCCGATTCTGCAGAGGGTGAAACCGAGGCAGAATTAGCGGAAGCAAATATTGCTGAGGCTGAGGCACAGACAGAGGACAGTGAGGAATAAAAAAAGCGGCTAATTTAATACAGAGGTGAACGGTTAGATTATGCCTGAAGAAAATAATATCAATCAACAATATAATAATGATGCCTCGGAAGCTGAGACTTCCGGGGCTGAGCCTTTAGAACAAAAAACCGAAATTGAACAAGACCGACCAATCCCACAGTATGTGACATATATTCCTTATGGGTTTTCACCTGAAACCTATGAGGAAAGAAAAAAAATCAAACGGGCGGCAAACATAATAGGCGCTTCATTTTTAGTGATGACTGCATTTATCCTTGTGCTTAATTTTGTCTCGGTTTTTTTAATTTCTTTTTTAAGTCCGGTTTTTAATATGAATATCAGTCTTGAGGAGCCGGCAGTGTTGCATACCCTGCAGATAATTCTGTCACTTTCTGCATTCACAGTTCCGTTCATTATCTGTTTTAAGATAGGCGGAGAGCGAATAAGTGATTTGATAAGCTTTTCAAAGCCTGAAAAGGAATTAATTTTACCCTTTTTCCTTTTTGGTATTTCCTTTTGCTTCTTTGCAAACATTGCAGTTTCCTATGCCGGAAGTATTTTTGAGCGCTTCGGTATAGAATACGATGTTGATTTCGGGGACAATCCAAAGGGAATTTTCGGATTTTTGCTGGTGCTCATTTCAACCGTTATAGTGCCTGCTTTGGTTGAGGAATTTGCCTGTCGCGGCTTGATTTTGGGGCTTTTGCGCAAATTCGGGGACAGCTTTGCAATTATAACCTCGGCAATCCTTTTCGGACTTATGCACGGAAACTTTGAGCAGATGCCTTTTGCCTTTTTAGTGGGGCTTGTGCTTGGATTTATAACCGTGAAAAGCGGCTCAGTTTTAATTGCGATGGCAGTTCACGCCTTTAATAACTTTATTTCGGTTGTTTTCAATTCCCTTTTGGAAGGGCTTACAACAGTTCAGCAAAATATTCTTTATACTGTATTTTTAACCCTTTGTCTTTTGGGCGGATTGGCGGCGCTTTTGCTGAAAAGCGGAAGCTCTGCTGAGCTTTTTAAGCTTAATCCTCCCGAAACAAAGGCTACAGAGGGTAAGAAATATAAATGGTTTTTCTGCTCAGTAGTTATTATAATTTTTATTGCTTACTGCTTGATTGAATCGCTTGCATTTTTTGTGATTTAAAAGGAGAGAATGTTTAAATGTTCAATTTTTCTTTAATTGAAGAAGCTTTTCCTGCTATTTCGGGGGCAATTTTAACTATTTACGGTATTACCCTTACCTTTTCGGGTATTGTCGGCTTAATTCTTTACATTTTAAGGGCTTTCGGAATTTATGATATGTCCAAAACCTTGGGTGTTAAGGGAAGTGTGCTGGCTTTCATCCCCGTTTTAAATGTTTTAACCTTTGGCAGGGTGGCACAAAAATATCAAAAGAAAAACGGCACAAAATCCGCAAAGCTGGGAGCTTGGCTTTTAATTCTTTATATTTTGGTAAGAATATTACTTGCGGTTTTCATCCTGCTTTCTATTTTTGCAGTTTCACAAATTATCGCAAATGTGGAAAACGCGGTTTCTGCCGATTCTGCTGTTACCTTTGAGATGTTTTCGTCATTAATCCCTGTAATCGCCGTTTACTTTGTAGCTTTGGCGTTGGCTGTGGTTTACGAGGTTGTTTATTATGTATCCCTTTGGCGTATTTTTGCAATCTTTACAAGGGATAATGCCACAACCTTTACGGTGCTTTCTGTATTATTCGGCTTCTTAGCGCCGATTTTCCTCTTTATTCACAGAAAAAATGCTCCGCAAAGTATTCAAGAGCCCTTTTTTACTGTGGAATAATGAAAATAAAAAAATTTATGCTCAGAGCCATTGAGCTGGCGCGCGAAGCCGCCGAAATGGGTGAGGTGCCGGTTGGTGCCGTAATTGTTAAGGACGGCGAGATAATCGCTGAGGGAAAAAATATGCGTGAGGAAAAGCAAAATGCCCTTTCTCACGCAGAAATTGAGGCAATTAATGCCGCCTGCAAAAAATTAAAAAGCTGGCGGCTTGACGGTTGTGAGCTTTATGTCACCTTAGAGCCTTGCCCGATGTGTGCAGGGGCAATTATAAATTCACGCATCACAAAGCTTGTTTTCGGGGCTTACGACCCGAAGGCAGGCAGCATTGACAGTGTTATTAACCTTTGCAACTATCCCTATAATCACAAGCCCGAAATCTATGGCGGCATCTGCGAGGATGAGTGCCTTGAGATTTTACGGGATTTTTTTAACCGTTTAAGAAAGGAATAGCTATGGAAAAAATTTATTCCTCCGCTTTGGAGCTGATTGGCAAAACCCCGTTGCTGAGACTTTATAATATTGAAAAGCGCTTTAATCTGCAGGCAGAGCTTGTTGCGAAGCTTGAACTTTTCAATCCCGGCGGCTCGGCAAAGGACAGGGTTGCCCTTAATATGCTGGCTGAAGCAGAAAAAAAGGGGCTTATAAAAAGCGATACCGTTATAATCGAGCCAACCTCGGGAAATACGGGAATAGGTCTTGCCCTTGTTGCGGCAGTTAAGGGCTACAGGGTTATAATTGTTATGCCCGAAACTATGTCTGAGGAAAGAAAAAAGCTGATTTCAGCCTACGGTGCCGAGCTTGTTTTAACCGAGGGTGCAAAGGGAATGTCGGGCGCAATTGAAAGGGCAAATGAGCTTTCAAAGGAGTATGAAAACAGCTTCATCCCCGACCAATTCGGAAACCCCGATAATCCAAAGGCTCATTTTAATACCACAGCTTACGAAATTTATGCCGACACAGCAGGAAATATTGATATTTTTGTTGCAGGCATAGGCACAGGCGGCACGATTACAGGTGTCGGAAGCTTTTTAAAGGAAAAAAATTCTGATATTAAGATTGTCGGCGCAGAACCGCTAAGCTCCCCTGTTTTGTCAGGCGGAAAGGCGGGCGCACACAAAATTCAGGGAATTGGCGCAGGCTTTGTTCCTGATACCCTCAACACCGATATTTTAGATGAAATTATCACCGTTTCGGATGAGCAAGCCTTTGACACCGCAAGACTAATCGCCAAAACGGAGGGTGTTTTGGTTGGAATTTCATCGGGCGCGGCGCTTTTTGCGGCGCTTGAGCTTGCAAAAAGAGAGGAAAACAAAAATAAAAGGATTGTTGTCCTCCTGCCCGATACAGGCGAACGCTATTTATCTAATTTATAAAGATTAAAAAACCGCCCCTCAAAAAGGTGCGGAAAAAATTCAATAGAAATGTTGACAAAAAAATCATAGTGTGTTAATATAAGGGTGTGGAAACCCAAGACGGTTGCCACAGCACTTAAAACAACTTGAGATGTGAGATGTTATCTCAAACCCGTGAGTCGTCTGTTGCCGCAGACGGCTCACTTTTTCTTTCGGTCATATAAATAAATCGCAAGCGATATTATTCCTACAGCCGTACCGATGACGGTACAAATACCAAGTATAACAGAAAAAGTAATAAGTATCAGCTCCCTTCGAGAAAAATTTCCCGCAAGGGCTATAACTTTAACCTCAATTCCGCCCAAGCGGGATCACAGGCAACCGTCCTTTTTAACCATCAACTGTCTATGAAGATGCAAGTTCGACAATGACAGCAGATTTCCACATTATAATTATAATATATTGTCGAATAATGTCAACACCTAAAAATAGAAATTTTTTAATTGACATCTTATGTATAATCGCGTATAATATAGTATAATCGAGTAAAAAATAAAAAATGCTCGGTTTGCGGATTATATGCCATAAAATAAAATGAAAGGATAAAAAACCGTTTAATTAATTTCAAGCGCCGGGACCGTACATATGGCATAGCGGTTGACGAGGTTGGGGTTCATCGAAAGATTCGGCGGATGCCCCACGGCAGACATGTCGTAAACGGATGCACAAAACCCGAAAGTAATTTCGGAACAAAGGTGTTCGCTATGCTGTAAAAAAATATTTTTTTGTATGTACGGAACACAAGGGGTTATTATACCCTTGCGGCAGTTTTGTGCGTTTATTTTTTGCGCCCTTCCGTCCATACAAGCGGAAAGGTGTATTTTTTATGTGCGGAATAGTAGGCTTTGCCGGCAAAAGCGCGGCAAAGGATTTTTTGTTTGAGGGACTTCACAGGCTTGAGTACCGCGGCTATGACTCTGCAGGTATTGCCCTCTTAAATCAAGATAAATTCAATATTTATAAAACGGTCGAGCGCGTGCAGGCGCTTAAAGCAATTAAGGGCTTCGATAATGACGGCGGTGCTTTGGGTATCGGTCACACAAGATGGGCAACCCACGGTGCGCCATCGGTTGAAAATGCCCACCCACACACAAGTGAAAATATGAAATTTGCTGTTGTTCATAACGGGATAATCGAAAATTATGCTTCTCTTAAGGCGGAGCTTGAAGCCGAGGGCATAAGCTTTAAAAGTCAGACCGACACCGAGGTAATACCACAGCTTTTGCAGAAATATTACGAGGGAAATTTAATCGAGGCGGTAAGAGAAGTGACTGCAAGGCTTGAGGGCTCTTATGCATTAGGCATTATTTGCACCGATTTTCCCGACACCCTCGTTGCGGCAAAGCATTTCAGCCCGCTTATTATCGGCTTGGGCGAGGACGCAAACATAATAGCCTCGGATGTGACGGCGATAGTATCACATACAAAAAAGGTTTTATATATTGAGGACGGTGAAACCGCCCTTATAACACCGAATTCCGTCACGGTTTATTCCGCGGACGGCACTGCCTTGGAGCGCACGCCATCGGTTGTGGGCTGGGATGTTGCGGCGGCTGAAAAGGGCGGGTATGAGCATTTTATGATGAAGGAAATTCACGAACAGCCCGATGCCGTTTCTCAAACGGTTGAAAGCCGCATCAGAGGCAGAGAAATTGTTTTTGAGGATATAAAATTAAACGGTGAAAGCCTGAAAAATATCAACCGCATATCAATTATAGCCTGCGGCTCGGCTTATCATGCGGGTATGGTGGGAAAATATGTTTTGGAGGAAACCTTAAGAATACCCACCGAGGTTGATTTGGCAAGCGAATTTCGCTACCGCAACCCGATTGTTGATGAAAAAACACTTACCATAGTTATAAGTCAGTCGGGCGAAACGGCTGACACCCTTGCCGCCTTAAAGGAGGCTAAAAAACGCGGCTCGCATGTGCTTTCAATCGTTAATGTGGTGGGAAGCTCTATCGCAAAGGCTTCAGACGATGTAATCTACACCTGGGCAGGCCCCGAAATTGCGGTTGCCACAACCAAGGGCTATTCCACACAGCTTTCTGTGCTTTATCTTTTTGCTGTCTGGGCGGCAAGAATGCTTGGCACAATGGAAAGTGAAAAAATTGAGGCGCTTTTTGATGAATTGAGACTTTTACCTAAAAAAATCAAAAGGGTTATTGAAGCAGAGCCGATTATAAAGCAGGCGGCAAAGAAATGCGGAAATCCACATTCCCTTTTCTTTATCGGCAGAAATACAGACTATGCCGTAGCCCTTGAAGCCTCCCTAAAATTAAAGGAAATTTCTTACATTCATTCCGAAGCCTATGCCGCAGGCGAGCTTAAGCACGGAACAATCTCTCTTATCGAGGAGGGGCGCACCGTGATAGCCCTTTGTGCCTGCGAAAGACTTTTCGATAAGCTTTTAAGCAATGTTAAGGAGGTGCGCGCAAGAGGCGCCGATGTTTTAGCCTGTGCGACCGAGGGTAACACCGTCATTGAAGCAGAGGCACAGGAGGTTATATATATCCCAAAAACCCACCCACTGCTTTCGGCTTCGTTGGAGGTTATCCCCTTTCAGCTTTATGCCTATTATGCTGCCCTTTATAACGGCTGTGATATTGATAAACCCCGCAACCTTGCAAAATCGGTAACTGTGGAATAGCGGGGTGCCCCCGCGGTCTATCCGCCTTTTTATTCTGCAAAATCGCAACCTAATACCCCGATGGTGTAAACACATATAAATTATAGTTTGCCGCGCTAAATAGAAAGCTGAAACCTTGCCTCCCTCTGACGAGGGAGGTGGGTTTGCGGAGCAAACTCGGAGGGAGAGAAAAGGCTAAAACACAGATAAATCCTTGTTTTTTCTCTCCCTCAGTCACCTTGCGGTGACAGCTCCCTCATCAGAGGGAGCTAATGGTTGTGAAAAACATTCGAACCGCTAAACTATAATTTATAGGCAAATGTAAATAACAAAAATCTCTCCCTGTGTTTATCAGGGAGAGATTTTTTGTAGGGACGGGCTGTCTGAAAAGGTTTAGATGCGTTTGACGGGCAGTCGAGGACGCCTGCCCCTACAAAAGCTTTATTAAATTAAGTCTGCTATATTAATTATAATTTTTCCCTTTTTTTCAGCAATTTCTTTGTAATTATACGCACCGCCAAACCTTTTTACATAGGTTACAACAAAATCTGATTTTTCAATCATCCAACGGTTGCGCTTATCTATCGCAAATTTTGGAGGGGTTTTTTCAAGCCCGTCAGGATAAAGCGTACGAGAAAAATCAAAGCAATGATATTCACTCTTTTTTCCCGTTAAATACGCAAGTACGATTGAATATTTAATATGCGGATAAATGGTTTCTAATGCTTCAAGATTTCTTATTACTAAAGAATCAAAGGAACCATGATTTCCAACATAAAACTTTTCTACATTTTTATTTTCTATTAAATCCACAAGGATTGACCGCAAGGTCGGCTCTATTCCTTTATCTATCGTTCGGTGCCCAAAAAAAGTACAAACCATAAAAACACTCTTTCCTATATATTTAGTATACTTAATTTAAGTATACTAACCCCATTATATCATAAATTAATCTTAAAATATACTTAAATTAAGATTTGTTGGTGATATTAATGAGAAATAAGAATAACAAGCATTTAGGAATTGAGATAGAGCCTGAAATACACGGAAAGCTTCACTATATTGCAAAATATGAGGGGCGTTCGGCAAACGGACAGATATTATACCTAATCCGCCAATGTATAAGAGATTTTGAGGCGCAAAATGGCGAAATTAAAATTGAATATAAGTAACAAAAATCTCCTGCCCTAAAGACAGGAGATTTTTTAATGAAACAGAAAACCAAAATTCAAAAAACAACGGTACATTCTTTAATTCCGTAATAAGAAAAGCCTTCGATTGCGGCTTGGTCGATTTCCTCACCGCACATCACAAGGGGTACTGCCGGAGGACAGCTCACTGTCGGGGAAGCCAGAATTTTTCCAAGGGATTGGCTCACAGGAATTTGCCTGCCCGGCGAAAAAACAGCCTCATTCAGGCTCAGCACCCGTTTTTTAAGGGTTGGCTTGGGCGGCAAAGCGGTCAAAGGCTCGTTTTTTGGTATCTCAAGCAGGGCAGTTTTAAGCTTTTCAAGATTTTCGGCGCCGTTTTCGGGGGTTAGCATAAAGCATATAAAATCAGGATCGGAAAATTCGCAGATAATCCCCTTTTCTGCCAATGCTTCCGCAAGCTCAAGGCCCGTGTAGCCGTATTCCTTAGTGGCAAGGGTAAGCTTTAACGGCTCGTTTCCTAAAAGCCGATAACCTTGTGTTACCAGCTCATTTTTAAGCCCTCGAACCTCTGAAATAAATTCCGAAAGGCTTGCTTTATAATTAAGAGATAAATATTCATTTGCCATATCAAGCGATTGCAAAATCAGGTAAGACGGGCTTGTTGAAGCAAAAAGTGACATTGCCGTTTCCGAGCAAAGCTTTAAAAATTCGGGTGCAAGCTTACTTATATGCAAATAAGCGCCGCCCGTTAAAACGGGAAGTGTTTTGTGCGCCGAATCACAGCAAATATCAGCCCCCAAATCCATTGGATGGAGAGAAACGGGCAAAAATTTGAGGTATGCGCCGTGGGCATTGTCAACTGCCAATAAAACTTTATGCTTGCGGCAAACCTGAGACAAAGCCTTTATATCAAGCATATTCCCGAGATAATCGGGACTTGTGACATAAACCGCGGTCGGTTTAACCGAGCAACTGCTTAAAACACTTTCGAGATACTCCGCCGTGATATTGCAGGAAAGCAGAGCTTCACTTTCGGGCGGAAAAAGCCAATCGGCTTCAACATCAAGCACAGCGCAGGCTGTAACAAAGCTTTTGTGCGCGTTTCTGCCGGCTAATACAGTCGGCTTTTGCTTTTGTATACCGGCATACATTTTAATAAGTGAGACCATAGCCCTGATACAAAGTGAGGAGCCCTCGGTTGAATAAAGGGTTTTTTCTGTGCCGAAAAGTGAGGCGGCGTTCTGCTGACTTTTTTTTATAATACCGTTTGCGCTGTAAAGCACATCTGCACCCTCGATTTCGGTTATATCCCACCGTTCGGGACCCAAAAAGGCTTTGCCCTTGTGTCCCGGCATATGAAGCCTCATATTATTTTGGTTTGCATAGCTTTTCACAAAATCTACAATCGGGGTATCCATATCACTTACCCACTGTCTTTGCCGCTTCAAGCATAATTGCACATTCCATTCTTTTTCTGAAAAGCTCACAGCCGTAGCTGTAAATTCCGTTTACAGAGCCGGTCGCGTGATAGGCATTAGCCGCACAGCCGCCCGAGCAATAAAGCTTTGCCCAGCAGTTTTCACATTCGGGACGGGTGTAAACATTACAGGCGGCAAACTCGTCCTGAACAGCGGTGTTTTCAACCCCTGTCCATACATTGCCGAGCCTGAACCTTTCCTCACCCACAAACTGATGGCAGGGATAAAGGTCGCCCCAAGGAGTAACCGCCATATATTCGGTACCAGAGCCACAGCCCGAAATCCTCTTGTAAATGCAAGGGCCGCTTTTAAGGTCAAGCATATAGTGATAAAAGGTGAAGGGCTTGCCCTGTTTTATGCAGTCAAGCATTAAAAATGCCAGCTTTTCGTACTGCTCTAAAACGATGGGCAAATCCTGCTCGGTCAGTGCCGAGGGATCATCGGGAGCGCAGACCACCGGCTCCATACTAAGCTCGGTGAAGCCCAAGGACAGCATTTCTTCAATATCCTTGACAAAATCGGGGTTTGCGTGGGTAAAGGTGCCGCGCATATAGTAGTTTTTGTTGCCGCGCTTCTCAACAAAGCGCTGAAATTTGGGAACAATTCTCTCCCAGCTTCCCACTCCGTTGTAATCAACCCTGAAGCGGTCGTGAACTTCCTTTCTGCCGTCAAGACTGAGCACAACATTGCTCATTTCGCGGTTTGCAAAGTCGATTACCTCATCATCAACCAAAATTCCGTTAGTTGTCAGGGTGAAGCGAAAATTTTTGTTGGCTTCTTTTTCCCTCTTTCGGGCATAGGCAACAAGCTCTTTAATCATATCAAAATTCATAAGCGGCTCGCCGCCAAAGAAATCAACCTCTAAATTTCTGCGGCTGCCCGAATTTTCAATAAGGAAATCCAAGGCTCTTTTACCCACCTCAAGGCTCATAATTGCCCTGTCACCGTGGTATTTGCCCTGACTTGCAAAGCAATAGGAGCAGTTGAGGTTGCAGGTGTGTGCCACATGAAGGCAGAGAGCCTTTACTATTCCTGCACTTTTTTGCTTGAGGTCACCTGCCATCGGTTTAAAGGTGTCCTCCTTAAAAAGCTTGCCTGCCTGCTTTAATTCTCCGATTTCCTCGAAGCAAGCCTTTATTTCCTCTGCTGTGACATCGGGTAAAGCTCCGTATTTTGCGAGAATTTTTTCGGTTATCTGTTCAAGTGTTTCAGTTTCATACATACTGATAATATCGTATGCCACCTCGTCCACAAGATGCACAGAGCCGGAATAGACATCCAACACGATATTAAGTCCGCCAAGCTTATAGCAATGTATCATTTTTTTACCTTCCTTAAAAAATCCTATACACTAAAAATGCCGCCAAACGGCGGCACTCGAAAAGCTTTAATTATTTATCAGCGTTTTCGCACTCCTGGTTTGCAATACCGCAGCTGGTTTTGCAAGCAGATTGGCAGGAAGTCTGGCACTCGCCGCAACCGCCGTTTTTAGCGCTTTCACAAAGATTTTTAGTATCCAAAGTCTGAATACGCTTCATATTTGTCATCCTCCGTTAAGAATTAGAATTTTTTTATATTATATCACATCAGACAGAATAAGTCAATCATTACTCTCCTGCTAATTTTTTTGCAAACTCCGAAAGCTCGGCATCGCTGAAAAATTCAATGGTTATCGTTCCCTTTCCCTTGCCCGTGGGTTTTACCGATACCTTGCGGCGCATTTCGTTTTTAAGGGAAAGCTCAACCTCACTGTAAAAATTGGGCTTTGGAGAAGCAGTCGGCTTTTGTGCCTTTTTCTTAGAACCTGCCGCCATTCTCTCAAGCTCTCGCACAGAGGCTCCGTCTGCCGCCAAAATCAGCATTTTGCGGCGAAGCTCCTCGTCCTCACAGCTCAAAAGGGCTCTTGCGTGACCTGCCGAGATAATTCCCTTTCTGAGGGCTTCCAGCTCGGTTTCGTTAAGGCTCAAAAGACGCAGAGTGTTTGTGACCGCACTGCGCGATTTGCCCATTCTCGTTGCAACCTCCTCCTGAGTGAGGGAAAAATCCTCAATGAGAGCGCGGTAGCCCAAAGCCTCCTCAACAGGGTTTAAATCCTCGCGCTGCAGGTTTTCAATCAGGGCTAATTCCATAAGGGTGCGGTCATCGGTGTTTTTAACCATAACAGGCACCTGATTTACCCCTGCAATGCGGCAGGCGCGCCAACGGCGCTCACCTGCAATAATCGTATATCTGCCGTCTATCGTGGGACGAACCACAATAGGTTGTATAAGACCGTGTCTGGATATACTGTCAGCAAGCTCTGAAAGGGCTTTTTCGTCAAAGTCGCGGCGGGGCTGATTTTTATTGGGCTCAATGTCGTTTATATCAACCGTTACAACACCGTCATTGTCGGTTGCGTTTTCATCAAAGAGTGATGTAAGTCCCTTTCCGAGACCGCCTTTTTTTACTGCCATTCTTAACCTCTCCTGTTCTTTTTCAAAAATTCTTTTGCCAAATCGTTGTATGCCGAGCTTCCCTTTGAACGCTTATCGTAATACTGTATGGGCATACCGTAGCTCGGTGCTTCCGAGAGCCTTACAGCGCGCGGAATGGCGGTTTTATAGAGCTTGGTTGCAAAGTATTTTTTAATCTCACCCACAACCTGTTGTGTAAGGTTCAATCTGCCATCATACATAGTGAGTACGATGCCCTCAATTTCAAGGGTGGGATTGTAAAGCCTTTTTACCTGACGCACCGTGGCAGTAAGCTGGGAAAGTCCCTCAAGAGCAAAGTATTCGCACTGAATCGGCACGAGAACTGTGTCGCTTGCATTTAACGCGTTTATGGTAATTAAGCCTAACGAGGGCGGACAGTCGATAAAAATATAGTCATATTTTTCTCTCACAGAAGCGAGCGCCATTTTAAGCTGTGCGTGGCGGTTTTCCATCTCAATCAAGTCCACCTCTGCGGCGGCAAGATTGATTGAGGACGGCACAACATCAACATTTTTATATTCGGTTTTTACTGCGGCAGTATCGGCAGTGCCCTTGCCAATCAACAGCTCGTATGAGGTGAGCTTGGTTTCTTTTTTGCTTATTCCGTAGCCGCTGGTGCTGTTACCCTGCGGGTCAGCATCAACAAGAAGCACTTTTTTGCCTTCAATTCCTATTGCCGAGGCTAAATTCACGGCGGTTGTGGTTTTTCCGACACCGCCCTTTTGATTTACGATTGAAATTATTTTACCCATATATGTACTCCCAAAAAAGTTTCACGTGAAACTATGTGTTTGATAACTTTATGTTTTACATTATACCAACCATACAGTAAAAAGTAAAGACAAATATAAAAATACGCGGTACAAAATAACCGTTAAATTATGGCTATTTTGCACCGCAGCTAATCAGACAGCAAAAAAATCAGGTTTTGTCCCCCGGTCGGAATATCAGCGCCATTATATAACCGAAAACTATCGAGGCGGTAATTCCTGCCGCCGTTGCGGTGAGACCGCCGCAAAATGCGCCGAGCAAGCCGTACTGCATAACAGCCTCTTTAACTCCGGTCGCCAGACTGTAACCAAAGCCGGTAAGCGGAACGGTGGCGCCTGCTCCTGCAAACTCCACGATCGGCTCATAAATACCGAGGGCGGTAAGTATTACACCGCTTACAACATAAGAAACGAGTATTCTTGCAGGTGTCAGTCTGGTGAAATCAATAAAAATCTGACCAATCATACAAATCAAACCGCCGACCAAAAAGGCATAAAGGCAATCAGTAAAAATTTCCACGCTATGTTTCCTCCAATCAATGTTTCATGTGAAACATTGATATTTTTCACACTTTTTGGGGAATTATTCGTCCGAAAGAAAATCTTTCTTAATTTGTGCCATAACGGTTTTGTAATCTAAATGCTTTATTCGTATGCTTTCCGCCTGCTCGGAGCAGACCGTAAGCCTGACGCGGCAGGTTTTTAGGGGAAAATCCATTCCAAAACGGGTGATTTTGATTTCTCCTAAGTTTTTTTGCGGAATATAAAGCGAAAAGGCGCGAAAGCCTTTAATGCTTCTGGCGTGTACAATCTTGCCAAAGCAAACCGCGCTGTGGCGGTATTCATATAAACAAACGAAGGAATAACAGAAAATCAGGAAGAGGGCTGTCAGGCAGGAAAAAAATATAAAGTGGGTGAAATCCTTGAATTTACGGGCTAAAACCGCAGAGCCAATAATCATACACAACAAATAGACGCTTGGTAAAAACAAAAAACGGTTTCTTAAAAGTCTGCTCCTTTTTACCCTGATGCTTTTCCCTCCCGCCGCTATAAAGGGAAAGCAGGTCTTTAAAACTGATTTAAGCTCGGTTGCTCTGCCGGCAGGCAGGATAATCTGATTTTTATGCTTGGCTTCACCGAAGCCGCCGATATCTGCACCGACTGAATATCTTTTGAACAGCCTCATAAGCGGAGCCTGCTCAATTTTCACCGCCGTTACTGCACTTTTTTTGAAATAACACTTTTTTCTCACAAAAAAGCCTGAGCAGACCTCAATTTCATCGCGGTGCAGAACAAGACGGAAATTAAGATACCTTAAAAACAGATAGAAAAAGGAAAAGCCGTAGAAAGCTAAAAAAATCAAGCTTATTGTATTTACAATCGGCGGTGCAAAGGTATTCGGGCTGTTTGAAAGGCTTTGAATACGCTCTAACAGCTTTTGGCTTACAGCAACACTTAAAAGCTTGCCGGCGCGGTTTAAAATCGGCACGCCCACAACCGCACCTGTAATTGCAGAGGAAGTGACCGCCGCCATAACAGCAGCTTTAAGGGGTGAAAACCGTTTTACCGAAAGCACCGAGCCGCCGAAAAGAAGCTTTGTAAGCTCGCGGCTTGAGGTAATGTTCAGCTTGAAACGGAAATCGGCTTTACCGCGAACACCTGCCTCGGTATTGATTTTGCAGGTAACGGCACCGAAAAGTGCGTCAATAAAGCTTTGCTCGGTTTGCAGTGAGGAAAGACTTGAAACGGGGATTTTTGCACAGCCTTTAAAAATAGCACCCGATTTAATAATTATAAAGGATTGATTATAAATTATCCTGAAAGCCGAATATCTTGCGGCAGAAAGCAAAAGGGTTGACGCTAAAATCAAAATTTCAAGGCGGAAGCCCTTTTTTGGACTGCCGCCTGTAAAATATTCTGTGATTTTCCTTGAAACGGGCAGTATCAGCAGAAAAAGTAAGGGCTTAAGATAAAAAAACAGCATAAGAGGGTGGGCTTTGCATTCCTTGTTCATCGCTTCTCACATTCGGATAAAATTTCGGCGCTTGCCTTTTTTGAAAGCTCGGGTATTAAAGCTCTGCCCCTCGTCCCCTTGAGGATAATTACCCTCAGCCCCAAAAGCCGCGAAAGCGGTGTGGAAAGGCTTTGGGCAAACAGCAAACGATTAAATGACAGAATTTGACATTTTTTAACAAAAACACCCTGCTCTATTATTATGGCATTTTTTTGGCAGGAAATGCGGCAGGAGCGCAAAAAACGGGGCAAATACCAAAGAATAACGGTTAAAAAAACGGCTGTGAGGGCTGTAAGGATGGGAAAAAGCAACCTTGAGGGTGAAAACAGGGCAAAACACGCTAATAAAAGCGCAACCCAAAGGAGGGCTGCGCGTATCTGCCATAGTCTTAAAGCCTTAACGGGAGGGGTATATACCATAAAATTTTGTCACCCTTTTATTTTAGACCAATAGTCAAAAAAGCCTTTTTCGGTTTTGTTTTCACCGTTTATATAATATTTCTTATTCTTTATCGGGTCAGGCAGGTATTGCTGAGGCACATAGTGGTTGGGGTAATCGTGGGGATACTTGTAATGCTGTCCCTTAACCGCGGCATCTTCACCGTCAAAATGCTTGTTCTGGAGCTGACGGGGTATATCTCCCCCCACACCTGCTTCGATGTCCTGCATTGCCGCGCCCAAAGCCGAATAGGCAGAGTTTGATTTGGGCGAAAGGGCAACCAATATAACGGCATTAGCCAAGGGAATACGGGCTTCGGGCATACCGACCATCAGCGCGGTATCAACCGCCGCCTTGACAATGGGGATTATCTGCGGATAGGCAAGCCCCACATCCTCGTTTGCACAGACAAGCAGTCTGCGGCAGGCACTCGGCAGGTCGCCTGCCGCCAAAAGTCTGCCGAGATAGTAAACAGCGGCATCGGGGTCGGAGCCGCGCATGGATTTCTGGTAGGCAGAGAGCAGGTCGTAATGCTGGTCGCCGTCTCGGTCGTAGCGTATCGCATTGTGGGCAAGAATTTCCTCGACAGAAGCATCACTAATGCTGATTTCCTGCTCGGTTTCACAGGTGACAACGCAAAGCTCAAGCATATTAAGCGAGCGCCGCACATCCCCTGCCGCGGCTTGGGCAAGCTTTTTTACTGCTGTTTCGGAAATTTCAATAGGTTTTCCCTTTTCCCCACCCAAAATTTTTGCTCCGCGCTTAATAACGGCGCAAATATCCTCCGCCGAGAGAGCTTTGAACTCAAAAACGGTGGAACGGCTTAAAATTGCATTGTAGACATAGAAAAAAGGATTTTCTGTGGTTGAGGCGATAAGAGTAATATCCCCGTTTTCTATGTAGGAAAGCAGAATTTGCTGTTGTTTTTTATTAAAATACTGAATTTCGTCAAGATAAAGCAGAATACCCCCTGCCGCATCAATGCCGCCGATACCGTTTATAATTTCCTTTATGTCGGCAGTTGAGGCGGTGGTAGCATTAAGGTAATAAAGCTTTTTGCCGCAATTATCGGCAATAATATTGGCAACGGTGGTCTTGCCCACACCTGACGGCCCGTAAAAAATAAGATTTGGCAGATTGCGCGAATCGATAATTTTGCGCAGTACCTTGCCCTCTGCCAAGAGATGGCGCTGCCCTGCCACTTCATCAATATTTTTAGGTCTTAATCTGTCTGCTAAGGGAGAGCTCATTTCCGCACCGCCTTGTATGTTAGTATTATTACATAAATTATTAAATATATTATAAATACATTTTTTCTCTAAGTCAACGACTTATTATGCATCTAACACCGATTTTCTTTGAAAAGGATATTTTGTTAATTAATATATATTATTAAAAACAGTTGCAATTACCAAAATCAAAAAATATATCAAGTACATATATTTTTTAGCAAGCTGCTTTTCAATAATATAGATAAAGTTTTTGTCAAAGAAAAAATCCAACAAAGAAAATATAGAGAATAAAGCAATGCCGACAAACAAAGGTATAGATAAAACATTGTATTCAAATGCGGCTTTAAAATCAAGGTATAAGATTGAGATAAACCCCCTCGTCATACCACAACCAAAACAAGAAATGCCAAAAATGGCTTTTATAGGGCATAAAGAGATAGAAAAAATTTTTGTTAATATAAACAGAATAACAAAAAAGACAAACCCTACACTCAAGGAATGTAAGGTATGTCTTTTTCTGTTGTTTTGCTTTTCGGTTTTATACCAATGGCTGTCCATAGCTATCTCTAAAACCGCCGGATAAAATTGAAATTAAATCAATTATTGTTCCAATGCCGCAAATTCCGTATGTGAGTAAATGCAGAACGCCGCTACCAACCTTACCCACATACATTCTGTGAATACCGGCAATACCAAAGAAACCAATAATACATAAAATCAAAGCAACCTTTTTGCTCTTTCTTGGACCGTAAAAACCGCCATTAACATTTGTGTTAATACTTTCATTGCTGTTAGTAATATTAATTGTTGGTTGTCCGTTTGAAGCTTGTTTTGCTTCGTCAAGAACATTGCCAAGGTCATCCTTGCAATACATTCTGCCTTTTACTTCTACAAGGCAGTCTTTACAAAATGGCTTTCCGCAGTATGCGCACATACCTTGTGCATCAATTTCAGGGTGATTAGTACATTTCATTTTTTATCTCCTCCGTTATCATCAGACAAATAATTCTTTACCTTTAAAAATATTGATCTTGATACAAATAGAACAGTTATTCCCACAACAACACAACTTATAAATCCGCCAAAGATTAAAACCGGTATCATATTGGCAAAGTTAAGGTTTTCAAAGTCAAACAAATTAGCATTGTAAGAACCTGCAAAAAGAGCAAGACCAACTGTCAAAATAACACAAATTACAGATAAAATAACTAACAATATAATTTGTGAAAATGACCTGTTTTTCAAATTTATCGCCTCCTTGTGACATATTATAACAAAGAATTACATAACTGTCAATATAAATTACAGATTTTAGTTAATGTTTTAAACTTTTGTATTCTGTTAAAGATAAGTATATGGTGTTAAAATCAAGTAAAGGTAGGTGTTAATGTTTTGAACTATGAATTATTGGGAAAGCATATAAGAAACAAGAGGAAAGAGAAAAAATACACATTGGAACAGTTGGCGGAAAAACTTGATGTTTCAACCACCTTCATAGGACAAATAGAAAGAGCCAAAGGAATACCCTCACTTGAAACATTAGTAAAGATTGCAAATGTTCTTGAAATATCAATAGATAGTTTGCTTTTTGGGGATTTGAATAATAAATCCGGGAACGATTATTTTGTTAAAAAGGTTGCGGAATTAACAGAAACCTTTTCACCTAAGGAAAAAGAATTATTATTGAAAAATATTGAAATAATTAATGAGTATAGAAACAATGCTAAATAAGGCATTGTTTTTTGTTTTGTAAAATAACAACCAACGGCGCAGTCGGGAAATAATGGGGTTTAACTATACCAAATCACAACGAATCGGTAGGCTCCCCTTGTCAGGGGTGATTCCCCACAGTGTGGGGAAATGTCGCTTGGCGACAAAGGGGACGGGCTCCCGTTAGGAGCTGTCAAAACTGTAGGTTTTGACTGAGGGGTAGTTAAAAAATTTGTTTCTCTCCCTCCGGCTTTTTGCATAAAGGCAAAAAGCCACCTCCCTCGTCAGAGGGAGGCGATGTTTAGAATATCTGCACTTTCTGAATATGTAATAAAGGCATTTTTTCTCTAAGTCAATCTTTTCCTATTCCTTGCTAAAGGGGAAAAATTGTGTTATACTATAAAAAATGATGTTTAATGGGGCGGTAGTTTGAAAATTGCGGAGTATTTGAAATCTAACCTCCAAAAATTCAAGGCTTATTTTTATGCCTTTTTGCTTTGGCTGGGGCTCGGACTTGTAGTGGGTGCGGTTTGCGGTGTAATTGGCACTGTCTTTGCACATTCGGTGTCATTTGTAACCGAGCTTCGCTCAGACAACGGCTGGCTTTTGTTTTTGCTTCCTGTGGGCGGTCTGCTCTCGGTTTTGATTTACCGTATTTGCCGTGTTACGGGAATTGGCACAAATCAGGTTTTTGAGGGTGTGCGCTCTGAAAATCAGGTGCCCTTTAAGCTTGCTCCTGCGGTTTTTGCAGGCTCGGTTATCACCCATTTGCTGGGCGGCTCTGCAGGCAGAGAGGGCGCGGCTTTACAGCTTGGCGGCAGTATTTCCTCCCTCTTGGGCAGATTTTTAAAATTAGACGGCAAGCAACGGCACATTCTCACAATGTGCGGAATGGGGGCGCTTTTTTCGGCAATTTTCGGCACCCCGATAGGCGCCTGTGTTTTTGCGATTGAGGTTGTGAATGTAGGTGTTTTTTGCTCGGCGGCAATTTTTCCGGGCATTGTTTCGGCGGTTACGGCAAGCATAATTGCAGGAAAATTGGGTGTTGAGGCGGAGCATTTTGAGCTTTCGTCCGTTCCGCAGCTTTCCTTTAACATACTTTGGCGGGTGGCGCTTATTGCGGCGGCAGGCGCGGTGGTGAGTATGCTGTTCTGCCGTGTGATGCACCTTTCGGAGCATTTATTTGAAAAATATTTAAAAAATCCGTTTTTGAGGGCTGCTGTGGGCGGTGCCGCCTTGGTTTTGCTCACCCTTGCCCTTTCAACCGCAATGTATAACGGAAGCGGTATGGAAACGATACAGGCGATTTTCCGCGGCGAAACGGTCGGATTTGAGGCTTTTGCCCTTAAAATTTTGTTCACCGCCATAACCGTTGCGGCAGGCTTCAAGGGCGGCGAGATTATCCCCACACTCTTTATCGGTGCGGCTCTGGGCTGTGCCGTAGCGCCCCTTTTGGGGCTTCAGGCAACATTTGGCGCGGCGGTGGGAATGGCGGCGCTCTTTTGCGGTGTCACCAACTGTCCGCTGGCAACCGTAATTTTATTTGCTGAGCTTTTCGGCGGCAGGGCAATGGTTTATCTGGCGCTTTCGGGAATGATAAGCTTCCTGCTTTCGGGCTATACAGGGCTTTACGCAGGACAACGGCTGACCTTTTCAAAGCTTACCGAGGAATATTTGCAGAACGGAGAATAAAAAATGACAAAGGCTTATATGTTCGATATGGACGGAACGATTATAGATTCAATGGGATATTTTGCCGAGGGTATGCTGTCAATCCTCGATGAGGAAGGGATTGACTACCCCGAGGATATTATGAATGTTATCACACCCTTGGGGCTTGAAAAAACCGCTGAATATTATATCGCAATGGGTGTTAGGGGCACTAAGGAGGAAATCATTGCCCGAATGGCAGAAAAATTCATCAGGCTTTACAGCGAGGTTATCACCCTCAAGCCCTATGTTAAGGAATATTTAAGCAAATTAAGGGAGGCAGGTAAGCCGCTTTATCTGCTGACAGCAAGTCCCCATATCACGGTCGATGCCTGCCTTAAGGCAAACGGGATTTTTGATTGGTTTAATGAGGTCTGGTCTACCGATGATTTTTCCCTATCAAAATCAAGTCCCGAAATCTTTTTGCGCGCGGCAGAAAGAATTGGCTGTGCGCCTGAGGAAATCAAGTATTTCGAGGACAATATAATAGCCCTTGCAAATGCAGACAAGGCAGGTCTTGATACGGTGGGGGTTTATGACGAGCATTATAATATCCCTGAAAAAGAGGTCGCCGCCTGCTGTAATACATATATACATTCATTTAAAGAGGTAATGCTTTAAATTTTCGGGTTCTGTAACAAATGCCCGGATAAATACATCTAAACTATAATTTAGATGTGTTTACACCATCGGGGTATTAGGTTGCGATTTCGCAGAATAAAAAGGCGGAATGACCGCGGGGGCACCCCGCTAAACTATAATTTAGATGTGTTTACACCATCGGGGTATTGGGTTGCGATTTCGCAGAATAAAAAGGCGGAATGACCGCGGGGGCACCCCGCTAAACTATAATTTACAAGCTTTTAGGCAAATGATTAACAAAAGAACAGGACTGCTCCGCTGAGGAAATCATAACGGAGCAGTCCTTGTTTATTTCAAGCTTTTATTCACCACAGCCCGAAGCGCATTTAGCAAAGCAGGCGGCGGCAGTAATTACAAGGGCGAAAAAGCCCAAAAGCGCACCGCTTACAATGGCACCGATTATACTTGTAGCGGCAAAATCAACCGCCAAAAGCACAAGCGCGGTTAAAACAGTACCCAAAATACCCACAATCAAAACGGGCAGGGTTCTGCAGACACAGCCGCGCGAGCATATCTCGCGGAAAGCGGCACTTGTCAGGTAGGCGATTGCCAAAAAGCCTACTGCAATTCCAAAGGCAACCCACAGAAAAACGGTGGAAAGGCTTATGGTTGCGATATAGGTCAAAATAGCCCCCACAATACCGATTATCACAGAAGCCGCAACAGAAAGAAAAATGCAGTCTGCCCTGCGGCAGCAATTCATATCAGACATTTTTTTCACCTCACACTACATTGTATGAAGCAATGAAGCACCGTGTGAAAAGGATTGCGGTTTTTCTTTAGGCAAAAATCGTATCCCCTGCAATTTTACCCTTTAGGAAATTTCAGCCCCTCGGGAAGCCCTAAAATATAATCGGCGGAAACACCGTACAGTTCGCATAATTTTTTTAAGGTGTCTAAATTGGGCTCCAATTTATTATTCTCATAACGCGAAATGGTTGCGTGTGTAGTGTTAATTTTCATTCCCACATTTATTAAGGTTAAATTTTTAAGTTTTCTTGCATTTTTTAAATTTTCACCAAACAAGCCAAACACCACCTTTTGTACTATTATAGCACATTAAACAACTGAAAATTTACCGTTTTGGTACATTTGCGCATTGACAAATTTGTTCCGAAATAGCACATTAGAAAGGTGGTATGTAATTTTACTTCCCAATTTACAGGTGCAAAAATTAATATAGCAGAGAGCTCCAAATTATAGTTTATTGTGGTTATTTGTAGGGAACGACCTATGTGTCGTTCCGTTAAAGATTGATGGATTTTAACGGGGCAACACATAGGTTGCCCCCTACAAAATGTCAATTTAATTAGTGCGCTAAACTGTAATTTGTTCTGCTTTGCTTCCCTGAGCTATATTTTTTTCGCCAAGCCTTTTGTTTATTGCGTTAAGCACCGTCTTTTTATCGGCGCTCCATTCGGGGGCGATAAGAAGCCTTTTGTCACCGTCACCTGTGAGGCGGTGAATTACCGTATTTTCGGGCAAGGCTTCTATGCAACGGCACAAAATGTCAGCATATTCCTCTAAAGAGAGGGCTTTGAATTTACCCTGTGCATAATCGGCGGCTAAATCCGTCCCCTTTAAAATGTGCAAAAGCTGAAGCTTCACACCGTCTGTTTCTGCCGCTGCCGCAAGCCGTACCGTTTTCAGCATATCGGTAATATCCTCGCCCGGCAACCCCAGAATTATGTGGGTGATAACCTCGGCGCCGATTTTATGCAGATTTTTCACAGCCTCAAGGTATACCCCGTTTTTGTAGCCGCGGCGGATGTATTCCGCCGTTTTTTCGTTTGCGGTCTGAAGTCCAAGCTCCACCCAAAGGGGTTTTTCCTTTGCAAGCTCGGCTAAAAGCTCTAAAACCTCTTTTCCGAGACAATCAGGTCTTGTGGCGATGGAAAGCGCAACTATATCGGGGTGAGAAATCGCCCTTTTAAATGTTTTTCTTAAATGCTCCACAGGGGCATAGGTGTTGGTGAAGCTTTGGAAATAGGCAATGTATTTGGCGTTTTTTACCTTTTTTGCAACCTGCCCTCTTGCGCGTTCTATCTGCAGAAAAATATCCTCGCACAGAGGCTCGGCAAAATCGCCCGAGCCTTTTTCACTGCAGAAAATACAGCCTCTTGTGCCAATAGTGCCGTCCCTGTTAGGGCAGGTCATACCACCCGAAAGGGACAGCTTATACACCTTACAGCCAAATTGTCTTTTTAGCTTTTCGTTCAGAGAATTATAATGCATACTATTCGGTAAACAATCCTTTTATTTGGTCTGAAATCATTTTCTTAATCCGTGGTATTCTGAAAAGAAGTGTTGCGGCAATTAAGGTTAAGGCGAGCTCGGGAAGCATATAAAAGCCGTTGTAGCCGAGAGAATAAAGCACAGGGCGGTTTGCAAACAGCCTGCCGAACAGCTCAAACTGTTCAAGCTCCTTGAAAATAATAAAGCCTGAAACAAAATGGCTTGCAAATCTTAAAAGCAGGGCGAGTGTTATACCGGAGCATATCCCAAGGTAGCCCCTTTTTTGAAAAATGCCTGCCAGCCCAAGACAGGTGAACGGAACAATGTAATCAAGGCAGATTGTGCCTATAAGCATAACGGGTGTAAGTCCCCAGCCGAGAAGCCCGTCAAGCGCAATTCCGAGGAAAAGCTGTAAAAGTGAGTAGACAAAGGCACTGCCCAAGCCCCATTTAACGCCAAGCATCACCGAAATCATAACAATCGGGAGCATACTAAGCAGTGTGACCGAGCCGCCCAAGGGCATTTTGATGATTTTTATAAGACTTAATACTGTGCCGAGCGCTACCATAATTGCGCTTAAAGTCAGCATATAAACCTTGTTTTTTGAATTTTCTTTCATTTTTTCTTTCTCCTTTTTTGGTTTGCATCAGTTTCGGTCTATGCTCGCCGGCAGAGCCTAAACCATTGCAATTCCTAAAACGGCAGAATGTGTCGCAGAAAACAGAAAAACCGCAGGCAACAAACCTGCGGCAACACCTTTTCCGTAATTTCCCTACGGCGGCATTATCCGCATCAGGTTAAAGGTCGAAATCATAGTTAAAAACGGATTTCCTCTCAGCCCGAGTTTCATCGAGCTCCCTATTGCGAGTGCATTATAGCACCTACATTTCTGTTTGTCAAGTGGAGATTTTAATATTGTGCTTTGCAGGGATTGACTTTTTGCAAAAAAGTGGTATATTTAAAGGTGCTTTAGATAAGGGGTGCAAGGAAAGAATGAAACACAGAATATCTGATAACAGATTAGGCATTTTTCTGATGTTTGCCTATATGGTAAGCTATCTCACGAGAATTAATTTCGGTGCGGTTATTATAGAAATGGTTTCCGCCACGGGATTTACCAAAACCCAGCTTTCGGCGGTGGTTACGGGTAGCTTTATAACCTACGGCGCGGGGCAGGTAATAAGCGGCTTTTTCGGGGATAAGATACAGCCCAGAAGGCTTGTGTTTATCGGGCTTTGCGTTACTGTGCTGATGAATTTTTTGGTGCCGTTTTGCCCAAATCCTGCCATAATGACCGCCCTTTGGTGTGTCAACGGTATGGCGCAGGCATTTATGTGGCCGCCCGTTGTTAAGCTGATGGCAAGCCTTTTGTCAACCGAGGATTACAATCGCGCTTCGGCAACGGTATCCTTTGGAAGCGCCGGCGGAACAATACTTATTTATCTTTTATCGCCCCTTATAATCGAGCTTTTGAGCTGGAAGGCTGTCTTTTGGTTTTCTGCCGTATGCGGCGCGGTTATGGCGGTAATCTGGATAAATCTTTGCCCCGAGATTGCGCTCACAGCCAAAGTCAGACAGGAAAAAAATGTGCCGGTGGCAAAGGTGATGCTTTCTCCAATGATGGTGGCAATTCTGCTGGCAATTGTTCTGCAGGGAATGCTCAGGGACGGTGTTACCACCTGGATGCCCACCTTTGTTTCGGAGACCTTTAATCTGGGTAGCAGCGTGTCGATACTCACGGGTGTTTTACTGCCGATATTCACAGTTTTGTCCATAAGGGTGTCCTCAAAAATTTATGCCAAGGTCTTTACAAATGCTCTCACCTGCTCGGGTGTGATTTTCGGCGCAGGTGCCACCTTCGCTTTGATGTTATTTTTGTTTACAGGCAAAAGTGCAATTCTTTCGGTTTTATTCATCGCCCTGCTTTCTGCCTGTATGCACGGTGTCAACTTTATGCTTATATGCATTGTTCCTGCCTTCTTTAAATATACCGGCTGTGTTTCCCTGATTTCGGGTATACTCAATGCCTTTGTTTACATAGGAAGCGCGGCTTCTACCTACGGAATAGCCGTTTTAACCGAAAGCATCGGCTGGAAGCTCACTGTCGGAATTTGGTTTATTGTGGCGGCGGTCGGCACAGCTTCCTGCCTTGTATGCGTGCCTGCCTGGAAACGGTTTACGGCTAAAAAATAAATTTTATTTTCAGACATAATTCCCTCATTTTTTCATCTTTAGTCGAATATAATTAAAACATAACAAAAGTTTTAAAAGAAAAAGAAAGGTGAGAAAAAAATGGAATGTTTTTATCCCGAGGGTAAGCTTTCTGAAAAAATCAGGACCCAAAAATACACCTCTGCCGATTTGGCAGAAGCAAAAATTCAGGAAACGGTGCTTGAAGCGCCGGTGATAATGTGCGATGCCGCCCATAATCTTATGGTTAATTTAGGCTGTATGAAGGGAATTATCCCCCGCGAGGAGGGTGCGCTCGGCATTGCAGACGGCTCAACCAGAGATATTGCCCTTATTTCAAGGGTGGGCAAACCGGTCTGCTTTGTTGTGACCGCGATTACTGCCGATGCTTGCGGTAAGCCCTATGCCCTGCTTTCGCGCCGCCGCGCACAGGAGCTGTGCAGAAACCACATTTTGGAAAACTGCAAAAAGGGAGACATAACCGAAGCGAAAATAACACATCTTGAAAGCTTTGGCGCCTTTTGCGACATTGGGTGCGGAAACATAGCGCTGTTACCGATAGACGCGATTTCGGTTTCAAGAATATCCCACCCCCGCGACAGATTTTTCATCGGTGAAAACATCCGCGCGGTTATAAAGGATATTGCGCCGGACGGCAAAATAACACTTTCTCACAAGGAGCTTTTGGGGACATGGGAGGAAAATGCCGAGATGTTTGCCCCGGGACAGACGGTGTCGGGCGTGGTGCGCAGTGTTGAGGATTACGGTATTTTCGTGGAAATAACCCCCAACCTTGCAGGTCTTGCCGAGCCCAAGCCCGGAGTTTATGTGGGACAGCAGGCGAGTGTTTATATAAAAAGTATCATACAGGAGAAAATGAAAATCAAGCTGATTATTATTGACAGCTTTGACACCGGTTATGCCCCTGAAATAAAATATTTCTATTCGGGAGACAATATTTCCGAGTGGGATTATTCCCCCACAAACTGCCGCAAGCGGATTTTTTCCCGCTTTTGCGGATGAGGGATAAGCAAAAAAGCAGAGCGAAAGCTCTGCTTTTGAAATTTTTGGTTATGTGTTTGAACCACTACATATTAAATTAACTTATCTTTTAACGTTTTAACGATTCTTTTTGTTTTTAGTGCAAAAACAAAACTTGAAAAAATTAAAACTAATATAATAAAAAGCAATAATGCAACTAATGCAGGGAAAAAACTTGCTAATGTTCCAGATGTCATAGCATAAATAACTAAAAAGATAAAAATACCACCAAGTATAATTCCCATAAATGAAAACACAATTTTATCATATTTGTTTAACGATGTTTTCATATTTATCTCTGTGCCATTTTTATTTTCTATAACAGTTGCATTAATTTGAGGATTGAGAACATTGTTTGAAAAGATATTATTTTTCATAATAGAAAAACCATCTTCGTTTATTTCTCCAACAAGCAAATTATTTTCTGATTTTGAATTTATCATTTCTCTTATTGTTAAATATACTTCTTTTTTAGATGTTGAGGTGTTAAAAGTAACGGATTTCATTTGTTATTCTCCTTTGCGGTATTAATAGATGCAATTAAAATTCGTTTAATTTCCAGAAAATCATCAAGTAAAGAACCACTCATTTTATCATCTATAAATTAGGACATATAAAGCAAATTAATTCAATATTCGGTTTCGGCGGTTTATTTTTTATTTTTACTAAATGTTGATGAAGTTTCACTATTCTTGCCGCAAAAGCAATAGATTTATCTATAAGTAAATTTTCTTTCATTCATAATAACGCCTTTTCCTATATTATAGCAGAAACGAGAAATTAAATCAATTATTCATTATTCATCAGCGAAGCGATTTCATCATTCATTATTCATTACGAAAATCCGTTTTAATGAATGATGAATATTGAATAATGAAAAATGAATAATACAAAACAAAAATCCCATCGACAAAAGTCGACAGGATTTTCGTTTTGGCTGGGGAATAGGGATTCGAACCCCAACAAACAGAGTCAGAGTCTGTCGTGCTACCGTTACACAATTCCCCAATATTTTTTTGCAACAAGAATATTATACCCCTTTTTTTCATTATGTCAAGTGATTTTTGCATTTTTCTTGATTTTTTTAATAAGGGTTGTAAAAAATTATCGTAGGGGAGGGGTTTCCCCTCCCACAAAATATCATAAAATCAAACGGGAGGCGAAACGCCTCCCCTACATATAATAAATTCAATCCGACAGAAGGGCAAATCCCCAACCTTCAAGCCTGAGCTTGCCGTTTTCGGTCTTATTACCGAGCAACGGATTAAGGCTCCTCAGCTCGTAATGTAAAAGCATTTCTCGCTCGGTACCGCCGCAATTCACAGCAACAAGCACCGTGTTACCCGAGCCTTTTCGCAGATATGAAACAAGGCTTTCGCTGCAGTTTAAAGGAACAAACTCAGTTTCCTTAAAGGCAGGGCTGTTGCGCCTGATTTTACCGAGTGTGCGATAAAACTCCAGCAGCTCGGTATTTTCTCTGCCCCAAGGATAGGCGGCTCTGCAAAAGGGATCGCCAAAGCCTGTCAGTCCCGCTTCGTCACCGTAGTAAACCGAGGGCACACCGGGAAGCGTGAACTGCAAAAGTGCCGCCAGCTTCAAAAGCGCGGTACCCCTTGTGTACTGCTCGGGAGTAAGCCTTGCTTGCGATTGAGCTTCGCGGTCGGAGGGAAGCTCGCCGTCTGTTCCAAGTCTTGTCAGAATACGGGCTGTATCGTGGGTGCCGATGTGGTTCATCAGCAGTTTTATTGCCTGCGGAGGATAGTTTTCGGTTATTGAGAGAACCGTGTTGATAAATTTTTCACCGCTGCCGCCCTTTAAAAGCTCAACTATTGCGTTGGCAAAGGGGTAATTCATAACCGAATCAAGCTGTCTGCCGCGCAAAAATCTGCGGCGCGAGCCGTAGCTTATCTTGTTGGTTGCATCCTCCCAAACCTCGCCCAAAAGATAGCTTTCACTGTCCTCTGATTTCACAGCAAGGCGGATTTTATCAAGAAAATCATCGGGAAGCTCGTCTGCAACATCAAGCCGCCAGCCCTTTATGCCCTTTTTGAGCCAATACCTCAAAACACCGCTTTCGCCTGTTATGAAGCTTGAAAAGGAAAGGTCGTTTTCGTTGGTTTCGGGCAGGGAGGCAATGTCCCACCAAGCGTTATACTTATGTGGGTATTCCTTGAAGCTGTACCAACTGTAATAGGGGGAGTCGGGTGTTTGCGCCGCCCCTGCCGATAGGTATCTGCCGTAACGGTTAAAGTAGATGCTGTCATCCCCTGTGTGGGAGAAAACACCGTCAAGAATGAGGTTGATTCCTCTTTTTTTTGCCTCGCAGATAAGCTCCTCAAGATCAGCCTCGGTGCCTAAGTGGGGATCTATTTTCATATAATCGGCAGTATTGTAGCGATGGTTTGAGTGCGCCTCAAAAATGGGGTTGAGGTATATACAGCTTACACCCAATTCCTTTAAATAATCAAGCTTCAGGGTTATACCCTTAAGGTCGCCTCCGTAATAATCATTACCGAGGCGGCATTTTTCCTTGGGCTGGCGAAATTCAGGCTGTTTATACCAATCGTTACAGATAAACCTGTCCTCAGGTATGCCTTGCTTTTTCTCACCTGAGGAATAAAATCTGTCAGGAAAAATCTGGTAGATTATACCGCCTGCCAGCCAATCGGGTGTGGAAAAATCCCTTGCATACACCGTTTGCTGCCAAGCCTCACCCTCTGAGGAAACAATTCCGAGCGAGGTTTCGGTTTTCGTCACCTTAAACTCGCCGTGGGCGCTTGTGTAACGGAAGCTGTACCAATAAAGCCCCTCTGTAAGGGTTATTTCACAGCTGTAAAAACGGTAATCCGCAAGCCATTCACCCTCGGTCATACAAATTTCCCGAGGAGTGTCCCACTCATCGTTTCTCAAAACAAGAAAAGCCTTGTAAACATTGGCGTCTCTATGCAGCAAAAGCCTTAACCGAAGGGTTTCCCCCTCGGCTAAGGCACCTATTTTTTCACGGTATAAAGGATTTCTCGAATCAAACGGATAATACTGCATAATAATTATTCAACAGGCTTGATGTGCCAGATGTTCTTGGCATAATCGTCAATTGAACGGTCTGCCGCAAAGATACCTGACTTGGCGATGTTTACAAGCGACATTCTGTTCCAAACCTCAGGTGTGTTATAAAGCGCGGTTGCCTTTTTCTGAGCCTCGCAATAATCGGCATAATCGGCAAGCGCCATATAACGGTCGTTGTTTTTAAGTGCGTTATAAATGCTGTCAAAGGACTGACCGCCCATTCCTTTGCCGATGAAATCAAGCGCGTGTCTGAGCTCGGGATTGTTGTTATAATAGCCAATCGGTGAATAACCGTGCTTCTGCATCGAAAGCACCTCGGGGGTTTGCAAGCCGAAAATTATGATGTTATCGTCCCCTACTGCCTTGTGAATTTCCACATTTGCGCCGTCCTCTGTGCCAAGTGTTACAGCGCCGTTCATCATCAGCTTCATATTGCCCGTACCGCTTGCCTCGGTCGAAGCTAAAGAAATCTGCTCGCTTATATCGGCAGAGGGTATCATAAGCTCAGCAAGGCTCACGCGGTAATCCTCAAGGAACAAAACCTTGAGCTTATCGTTTACAAGACGGTCGTTATCGATAACGGTGGAAAGCTTGTAAATCATCTGAATTATCTCTTTGGCAAAGAGGTAGCCTGCCGCCGCCTTTGCGCCGAAAATATAGGTTTTGGGAGTAAACTCTGCATTGGGATTGTTCTTGAGATAGAGATAGTCGCTTATAATGTTAAGTGCGTTAAGATGCTGTCTTTTATATTCGTGGAGCCTCTTGACCTGCATATCAAAAATAGAATCGGGATTTAAAGCTATACCGCAATTATCCTTGACATAATTTGCAAAGCGCACCTTGTTTTCGCGCTTAATCTCTGAAAGGCGGCTCAAAACTGCCTTATCGTCCTTGAAATCCATCAGCTTTTCAAGCTGTGAGGCATCCTTTTTAAAGCCGTCACCGATAAGCTCGGTCAGATAGCCTGCAAGCGCAGGGTTTGCCTGACAAAGCCATCTTCTGTGGGCGATACCGTTTGTTACATTGGTGAACTTTCCGGGTGTCATTGAAGCATAATCCTTGAAAAGCTCGTCAACAAGAATTTTGCTGTGAAGCTTTGAAACACCGTTGACTGTATGACATGCGGCAACACAAAGATTTGCCATTCTTATAACACCGTTGCTTATAATGCAGGTGCGCTCTGCCAAAGCAAAATCCCCTGTTTCGGAAACAACCTGCTCGCGGTAACGGCGGTCAATTTCCTTTATTATCTGGTAAATACGCGGTATTCTTTCCTTAATAAGCGAAACGGGCCAGCACTCAAGCGCCTCTGCCATAATTGTGTGGTTGGTGTAGGCGGCGGTGCGTGTCACAATATCCCATGCCTTTTCCCAGGAATAGCCGCACTCGTCCAAAAGGAAGCGCATAAGCTCGGGGATTGAAAGTGTGGGGTGTGTGTCGTTTATATGAATTGCCACCTTTTCGGGCAGATTGTCAAGGGTGTTATATTTGTTAAGATGTCTCTTTAAAATATCCTGAACAGAGGCAGAAACCAAGAAATACTGCTGGCGCAGTCTCAGTGATTTACCCTCAATGTGGTTATCCTCCGGATAAAGCACCTTTGAAATGGTTTCGGTCATGGCGCGCTGTTCAATGGCACGCACATAGTCACCCTGATTAAATGCCGACATATCAAAATCCTGACATTCGGCACTCCAAAGCCTTAACGCGTTGACGGTTTTACCGTCATAACCTGCAACCATCAGGTCATAGGGTACGGCGCGGACGGTTTGGTAGCCTGTATGCTCAATGTGATGGTAGCTTCCGTCCCACCATTCGTTGATTTTGCCGCCGAAATTAACATCGACCGCCAAGGCAGGCTTTGCTTCAAGCCAGACACCGCCGCCGGGAAGCCAGAAATCGGGCATTTCGGTCTGCCAGCCATCTACCAGCTTTTGGCGGAAAATACCCAGCTCGTAACGGATGCAGTAGCCCATTGCAGGATAGCTTCCGCTTGAAAGGGAATCAAGGAAGCAGGCGGCAAGTCTGCCGAGACCGCCGTTACCCAAGCCTGCATCAGGCTCAAAATCATAAAGCTTGTCGAGCTTAACCTTGAACTTTGCAAGCGCTTTTTGCATAACCTCAGTAAGCTCAAGGTTGAAAAGGTTATTCTTAAGGGATCTGCCCATAAGAAATTCCATACTCATATAATAAACTGTTTTGGCTTCCTGTTCATCCACCGATTTCTTGAATGCGGCGCGGCGCTCGTTCATAATTTCAAGCAGAGTGAGCACGCAAGCCTTATAAAAAAGCTCATCCGATGCCTGCTGCGGAGTAACACCGAAATTGTGGGAAAGCTTTTTTTCAATCATTGAAGCCAGAGTTGTAGCTGTATATTTCGTCATTGTAGCATCTCCAATATATAATATATGGTTAGTATTTACATCCTTATAATACAATATTCTTTTATATTTTTCAAGTGTTATCTATGACTATAAATGTCAAGTTTTTTATGCATTTTAACTTAAACTTTTCTTTTTCAACTTGCTTTTCGTTGTTTTTTCGGCATTAGGCACAATTTTTAAGCCTTTTTGAATTATAACCACCTTTAAAAATATATGTGAGACGCGTGAATTTTATCAAACAGACAAAAACTAAAAACAGAAGCCTCCGCCACATTTTTTAATTTTTATACGGAGTTATTGGTGTAAATTATAGTTTATTGGGGTTAATTGTAGGGGACGATGCCCACATCGTCCCGTTTGGTTTCTGCAAATTCTGGCGGGACGATGTGGGCATCGTCCCCTACAAAATGTCAATTTAATTAGTGCGCTAAACTATAATTAAGTTTTTACATTGCGTGGTTTTTATTTCTGCTTTTTTTTAGGATGCAAGTTCCGCGTATTTTCATAAAAAATCCAAACCCAACCAAAAGGCTGAATTTGGATTTTGTGAAGTGGCTATAAAAAAGATATTTTTGCCATCTTTGCGTATGAATTCAAACTCTCGCATAAATCACGGCAAAGCCGTGTATATCATCATTGCGAAAGCTTTTCTTTATACACGCTAACGCGTGAAGATATACAGTCCTGACGGACTGATGAGATACAACGATAGCGTTGCTTCGTTGATGATATACCATTGCTTTCGCAATGGATAAAAAATCGACAGGTCGAAACCTGTCGATTTTTGGTCTGAGTGGCGGGACTTGAACCCACGGCCTCTACCACCCCAAGGTAGCGCGCTACCAATCTGCGCCACACCCAGATATAAAATAAAAAATTACAAACTCGTCAAGCTGAAAAAGTCTTTTTAACCGCGCGCTTCGCTTACTCTTGCGGTGCCCGAAATTTTTATGTGCCTTGGCGCGGCACAAAATTTCGACCGCGGCGCCTTTTCGTTTTCGCTGTATCCGCCACCGGCGGCGCTCAAACTCAAAGCTACCAATCTGCGCCACACCCAGATATAAAATAAAACCGCTTTAACAAGCAAAATATATTATATCATGTATTTTCAATTTGTCAACAAAAAAATTGTCGAAATCAAAAGATATACAGCCAAAAGCAAAAAATTGCTTTTGGCTTTCAAATCAACAAAACCGAAGCGAATTAATCGGCAAAGCCGGACTCAACCAAAGCAACGAGACCGTCAAGGGCTTCCTTTTCATCAGAGCCGTCAACAATAATCTTAATGGTTGTTCCGCCCACAATTCCCAAAGACAGAACGCCCAAAAGACTTTTTGCATTTACCTTTCTTTCGTCTTTCTCAACCCAGATGGCACTTTTGAATTCGTTTGCCTTTTGAATGAAAAAGGTTGCGGGACGCGCATGTAAGCCTGCCTGATTGTGAATAACAACATCTTTAACGCACATTGTAATTTCTCCTTACGGTTAATGTTTGTCTTTTTTTATTAATTTAGCCGCCCTTTGCGACTATGCTTATATTGGTATTATACCACATTTAATGATTTAGTCAATTATTTGTGAATAAGTTCTAATATTTATCCAACAACCGCAAATTTTTAATATTAATGTTTGTGCATTTTTTCTACTTTTAAATTGGATTAAAAATTTTCCGAATACTTTTTCAGAATTTTTTTATCCTTTTCCGAGAGCCTGTCCTCACTCAGCATATCGGGACGGCGTTCCATCGTTATAAGGAGAGACTGCACCCTGCGCCACTCGTCAATTTTAGCGTGGTTGCCCGAAAGCAAAACCTCAGGAACGGTCTTTCCCATCCATTCGGCAGGGCGTGTATACTGCGGATACTCCAGCACCCCCGAAAAATGGCTTTCCTCCTCAAAGCAAATATCGTCCGACAGTACCCCCGGCAGCATTCGGCAGACCGCATCGGCAACCGTAAGGGCAGGAAGCTCGCCGCCTGTGAGCACGAAATCTCCGATGGAAAGCTCCTCGTCCACAATTTCGTCTATCACGCGCTGGTCAACACCCTCATAATGACCGCACAGAAGCACCACGCGGTCTAATTTGGAAAGCTCGACCGCCCGTTGCTGATTAAAGGTTTTACCTTTGGGTGACATATAAATTAAGTGGGGCTTGGGTTCATCCTCGCTGTAAAGGCTTTTGTAGCAGTTATAAATCGGAGAAGCCGCCATAATCATACCCATTCCGCCGCCGTAGGGCATATCGTCCACCTTGTTATGCTTGTTTCCGGCAAAATCCCTTATATTGGTGCAGACAATTTCCACCTTGCCGGCGTTTCTTGCCCTGCCGATTATACTTTCCCCCATCACCTGCTCGCACATTTCGGGAAAAAGGGTTAAAATATCAATCCTCATTATCGAAAATCCCCTTTAAAGGTCTTATCACAATTTTTTCCTGCTCGGTATCAACCGAAACGATAACCTCATTAATGGCAGGAACAAGGTATTCCCTTTCATTTCTTGTGATGTGCCAGACATCGTTGGCTCCGGTTGCCGAAACCTCGGTTAAAAGTCCCAGCTCCTCGCTCGAATCGGCATCAAACACGGCACAGCCGACAAGGTCATCTATAAAATATCTGCCCTCGGGCAGAGAGGCATCCTTGCGGTTAATATATAAAATCCTGTTTCGCAGGGCTTCCGCCTGTTCGATGGAGGTGATGCCCTTAAATGCGATAAGCACAACATTCCCGTGGGGGCGAACGGCGGTTGCGCAAAGCGGCTCACCGCCCTTTTCATTCGTGTAAAACCGCTTAAAGCCTGCAAGGAATTCGGGCGAATCGCACCAGGGCTGAACCCTTACCATTCCCTTAACTCCGTGTGTACCGACAATTTTTCCTGTTTCAAGATACTGTTTTTTCATCTCTTTTTATCCTATCAATCCTTGTTTTGTTTATATGATACACTAATTTATACGAATTTGCAACCAATTTTAAAGGCGGTTATTCTGCCACAAGCACCGTTTCCTTAACGGCGATGTTTTCCTCCGCGCTAACAAGGGCGCTGAGTGTTACCCCGTCTCGGTTTTCGGTAAAATCGGAGGATAAAACTTCATATTCACCGATGCCCTCTGCCTTAAGCCTTCGCGCAAGCTCACCCATCAGAAATTCGCAAAGCTCGCTGTGGGAAAGGGTGTATTCATATTCCCGAACAAACCTGAATTCCTTTCTGTAAAGGCTGATGGGGAGGTTCTTTCCGAAAAGACTTAAGGTGCTTACCTTCAAATCAGAGTTATATTTCTCACTTTCGCCCCCCACAAAAAGGGGGATTTTAAGCCCGAAAAGGTCAATCAGGTATTTTTTCTTTACCTTGCCCGTTTCATCGCGGCGCTGTCTTTTATATTTCCCCTCAAGCACGATATTGCGTTTTGTTACAGCGGTAACGGTGCCGCTTGAGTGAACAAACTCGGTGCCGTCCGCCCTTTCGAGTATACCCGAAACCAGCAAATCTCCCGTTTTGACCGTATCCCCTGTTTTGACAACACAGTTGCCCGAGGTCACATCAAGCTTCTTAATTATGCCGTCTGCTTTTGCCTTTAAATTACAGGGGGCGGAGGTGTCCTCTGCAGGCTTTTGTATTTCGGTGACATTCACAGTCACGCAGCAGCCCTCAACATTTATCGAAGCCCAGGCAAGGCTGTCACATTCAAGCAAAAGTCTTTCGCGCCAGACCTTTGGGTTGATTTTCGAGGCGGGCAGTCCCCTGTGAATACCTATGCTTTGACAGGCGGCAAGAATCTCTGCCTCGGCAACGGCGCTGTTTCCGCGAATTTCTATCTGCCACACAAAGCCCGACATAACCTCGAGGAAAAGGAAAAAAATAACCGCGCCGCATACAAGCCCCGTCCGTTTTCGGTTTTTTGCGGTCTTAAAGGGAAGCCCCTTTCGGCTTAAAATATGTACTCTTATACCGCTTTTCCTTATAACAAAGGGTAATTTTTTAAAATCCTTTACCGAAACGCAGGCGGTTATCCCCTCCTTGCAAAGACGCGTATTCCAAAGGGAAATGCGGTTTGCCGCCGCAATATTTAAAATCCTTTCGATGCCGTCACCGCGAAAAAGGACGGCAACATAGCCCCTTATAAATCTGTAAAACCAAAGCATGCCATTCACCTACACACAAAATTCCACAGAGGAGATTTTACCCCTCACCGTAATAAGGCGGTTTTCGTAATACACGATGTCAAAGCCGCTTCCGCAGAGTATGAGAGAGCCCTTCGACAGCCGAAGCTTGAGGTAGGTGTCCTTATATTCAAATACCCCCAGACAGCCCTCTATATTTATGCGGCTGTTTCCGAATATCTCGGTGTGGGGACCCGTTATCATCTCCCCCTCAAAGGCGGGGGCTTCCTTTCCCGATATGTTCCATTTAGGCCTTGACTTACCCTTTTCTATTTTCAGCTTTCTTGCCACCTGTCACAACTCCGTTTCAAAGACTTCACATTAATTTTATGAATTAAGTCTTTCAATAATTCATATAAAAGAAAGAGAGGGAGGGATTTGGGTGTCCGATAAAAAAGTATCCCTTTATTTCGGGATTATTCTTTGCACCGTCTTTATTTTTCTCATCCTTGCAAATCCGCAGGTCTGTAAAAACGGAGTGATTTCGGGTATTCTCCTTTGCGGCAGAGTGATAATTCCCTCCCTTTTCCCCTTCACCTTCTGTCTGCTTTTTATAATGCGGTCGGGCATTTTGGAGGGGCTTTCGCCGCTTGCACCCGTTACAGAGAGGCTGTTCGGGCTTTCACCGCAAGGCTTTGGGATACTGCTCTTTTCCCTTGTCGGCGGTTATCCTGTGGGCGCCAAGCTTTTGAATGAGGCTGTGCGGCAGGAGAGGCTGTCACCCAAAAGGGCAGGACAGCTTTTAAACTGCTGTGTCAATGCAGGGCCTGCCTTTATTGTGGCGGCGGTGGGAAGCGGAATTTTGCATTCGAGAAAAGCCGGCTATATTTTGCTCGGCAGTCATATAACGGCATCACTTGTTATTTGTATTGCCCTGCGCTTTTTTCAGAATGAAAAAGAGGAAATGAAAGGGGCGGCTGCCTCTGTAACGGGCGCGGCGGACAGCTTTGTGCTTTCGGCAAGCGAAGCGGCGGCTTCGGTAATGAATATCTGCACCTTTGTGATACTTTTTTCGGCAACAGGCGCCTATCTTTTGCACCTTTCGCAGGCGTTTCCTTTTTTTAAAACGGTTGCTGCCCTTGCAGAGGTGACGGTCGGTGTGACAGGGACGGGTAATATTTATTTCATATCCTTTTTATTAGGCTTTGCAGGTCTTAGCGTCTGGTGCCAGATTTTATCGGTTGCAACCGCATTTAAAATAAAGCTTTTACCCTTTGTCCTTTTCCGTCTGCTCCACGGAGTGTTGAGCGTGGGGCTGACCTTTATCTTAATAAAGCTTTTCGGGCTTTCGCTTGAAGCACTTTCAAACAACAGGAGCTTTTCGCTCAGGCTAATGTATTCCACACCGGCGCTCAGCGTTTCTATCGTTATGATGTGCCTGATTTTCCTGATTTCGCTGAGCAAAAGAAAATTTGCTGGTAAAATGCTGGAGGATGTGATATAATACACCGTAAGGATTTTTAAAAGTGAGGATTTTTATGGCAGAAAAGGTTTTTAACAAAAAGCTTGAGCATCGCTGTGAGTATTGTATTCACGGCAACCGTTCGGGGTTTTCGGATGAAATAATTTGCAGAAAGCGCGGTGTTACCGACCGACAGGACGCCTGCCGCAGTTATAAATACGACCCGCTTAAACGGGAGCCCAAGGGCACAAGAATTTCGGATAACTACAACCCTGAGGATTTTGTTATTTGATTTGCTCTTTTTTAAATAAAAACAAAAAAATAAAAAAATTTAAAAAAATGCTTGACAAATGTTTTTCATTGTGGTAATATAGCAAAGTCGCCTGAGGGCGACAGACAGTTGGTGTTGATTGCGGCGAGGGTCCACCCGTTCCCATACCGAACACGGAAGTTAAGCTCGCTTGCGCCGAAGATACTTGGCGGGAAGCTGCCCGGGAAAATAGGTAGATGCCAACACTGATAACCGTTTCACTGTAAAGTGAAGCGGTTTTTTTGTATTAAGAAAACCACTATTGCACTAAGCAAGTGGTTCCAAAGAGGCTTTTGCCGATGAGTAATCCCGCCGCGGCGGTAGGCTCCACTTGTCAGGGGTGATTCCCCACAGTGTGGGGAAATGTCGCTTGGCGACAAAGGGGACGGGCTCCCGTTAGGAGCTGTCAAAACCAAAGGTTTTGACTGAGGGGTAGTTTGATAGGATTTTCTTTCTCT